>CAZEWK010000024.1:0-120828 GCA_964515905.1 uncultured Rhodospirillaceae bacterium
CCGTGGGTTCGAATCCCACCCCCTCCGCCAGCAGTCAATTTTAAACGTTTTTTGGCAAAGTCATATGGTCTGGCAACAGAAACCTGGGATCGGAAATCCAATCAACCACCGGAGTCCAAGTTTTAAGTCTGCGAGCAAGGCGTTCCTCAATATTTTCGCTGTGCCAAGGGACGATGTATGATTTTGCAAGTCTAACTCTGTGGACGAGGTACTGAATATTTAAAACCGCTATCCGAGATTCACCAACAAGACTAATAGCACCCAGGTAAGCGCGGCAACTGCTGCACTCTATGAAAATTGCTGTATTTGTACCATGTCGATGCCATCGAACTTTTTCTGAATTTTGGAACTCAAAGGAAACTTCGCCATTTGGGTCGGCGCAATGAATATGTCCTGTTCGGTTACTGCAAAACGAACAGTCGCATGTACGTACTCGCCACTCCGTCGAAGGAAGTGATGTTGTAAAAAGAAAATTAATGTTCGTGCATGGGCAACAAGCTCGGTATTTCTTCTCTATCATTAGAGGCGTGACCACTCCGCATAGTGTATAATGGCGTCTATATCCCGATCTGTTTGGCACGGGTTATGCCGCATATTACTTTTGTAGGCCAGATAACCCTAATTTATCTCGTTTCTTTTTTGTCAAACTTTTAGCTACTATGAAGTGTGATTCCTGTAAGTACAACTTTAAATCATCAAGGGAAAAATCGGTTGAGCCATAATACTGAATCCACTTCATGCCTCGAGATGCAAAATAGGGCGCTGGTCGCAAGCCTGGTTCATTCTTAAGAATGTCGTATGAAAGGGGTGAAACTTTAAAAGTTATTCCCGAGTGCTTGCTCCGGTTCCACCGACCAATAGAAAACACCTTTCCTCCAACTTTCCATACATGGGCCCCTCGCCACTGTACTGTATGCATAGAGGCTCGAAGAGAAGCACAGAAATAATTAAACTGTTGAACATCCATGCTATGACCAAAAAAAGTAAAAAATACCATCAGGGCGCGTAGCCCCCAATAAATTCTAGCAACCCTGATGTAACTTTAGACCATTTCTTAATAGATACGCTCTAAAAAGAAATGCTACATAAATGATTTATCCGGATTCGGTAGACTGATAACACTTAAAGGACCGACTAGTTCATGATCAAACGCCACACCATGCAATCGGAATTTTCTCTTATTGCCAATACTATCATCAACCGGAGAAAGTTTGTCGTTGGTGGAGCCACGTTTAGCACGATGACCCTTTTGACAGGACTAACATCTCTGATTAGTACGGCGAAAGAAGACAAACCTCACCACCGCTCTTTCCAATTCGAAGACGTGCCCGCCAATACTAACGATACAGTTTTGGTCCCGAAGGGATTTCACTGGCATGTGGTCGCTAGCTGGGGCGACCCTTTATGGTCAAATGGGAGTGAGTTTAATCGCCAAACAAGAGGATCAGCTGAGAGCCAAAAACTTGCCTTCGGGGACAACAACGATGGGATGGAATTATTTAGTAAAGATGCTCACACTATATTGGCCGTCAATAATGAATATACAAATATTGAGATAATGTATGGCAACCGCACCTCAAAAGGACCCGAAACGTTTGACGATTTGGCGAAAGGAAAAGCGGCGGTAGGCGTATCCATCATGGAAATCCTTCGACAAGGCAACCGATGGTTCATTGTGAAAGACTCCGAATTTAATCGAAGAATAACTGCAGATACACCAACCCAGATAACAGGTCCTGCTAGGGGGCACGACCTTGTCAAAACGAATATTGACCCAAGGGGAACAACACCGTTAGGCACTTGGGCTAACTGCGGAAGTGGCCGTACCCCCTGGGGGACTTATTTGACCTGTGAAGAAAACTTCAACCACTACTTTGCTTCCAGCAACCCGGGATACGTGCCAACAAAAGAAATGCGGAGATATGGAATACAAACAAAACGCTTACACCAGCGAGAGAAATATGGATGGGAGAATCACGATGAACGTTTCGATATATCCAAACATCCTAATGAAGCTAATAGATTCGGATATCTCGTTGAAATCAATCCACTCGATCCCTCCTCATCCCCAAAGAAACATTCTGCTCTTGGAAGATTCAAACACGAAAATGCCGCAGTAGTATTGAATCTAGATAATCACCTCGTGGTTTACATGGGAGACGATGAACGGGGCGAATTTATCTACCGATTCGTAAGCAGCAAACCATATAACTCAAAGCAGAAAAATACCGACCTCTTGGAAAGTGGAAGACTGTATGTCGCAAAGTTCTTGGATAACATGCGGGGCCAATGGATAGAATTGACAAGTGAAACCACCGGAATGCGATCTCAAGCGGAAATCTGTATTCATACGAGACTCGCGGGTTCTTCGGTCGGAGCGACTACCATGGACCGGCCTGAGTGGATCTCTGTCGATCCCAATACCTCCGATGTATACTGTTGTCTTACAAATAACAAAGACCGTGGGAAAGAACCAAATGCTGGCGGGGATGCAACTCCAATCGATGGCCCAAACCCTCGCCGGGGGAACAAATACGGACAGATTATTCGCTGGACGCCGGATGGCAATGACCATCGCAACCTAAATTTTTCATGGGACCTATTTCTCCTTGCAGGTAATCCAACAGTCCACTCCGATTTAAATGCCGGATCTGCCAACATGAATAAAGACAACTTATTTAATTGTCCTGATGGTCTCGCTTTTGATACGGCCGGAAACCTCTGGATACAAACAGACGGAAATTATAAAAATGAAGGTGATTTTTCCGGAATGGGAAACAACCAGATGCTTGTTGCTAACACTGAAACGGGCGAAATAAAGCGATTCTTAGTTGGGCCCAAGGAATGCGAAGTTACTGGAATCACCTGGAGCACCGACAAGACAACTCTTTTTGTGGGCATTCAACACCCTGGAGAGAGGGGAAATAGCCATTTTCCAGACGGAGGCAACAGTGTGCCACGTTCCTCTGTGATCGCAATTGAACGAGATGACGGACAAGCATTCGGATAAGCGATCATATTTGATCATCGTTTAATTTGTCAGGCAGCTGCTCTAATCTTTTTAAGGACCGGAAGCAAATATGTACGAAAAAGGTTTGGATTCTCGGACATCGGGAAGTGCCCAAGCTTTTCCATGATGGTAACCTCGGAACCAACTATTGAATGGCCCGTTCTTATAGTATCTTTTGGTGTACAAGAAAAATCATACTCTCCCGTAAGGAGATACATTGGGCAAACGCTGGTATCAATTTTGGGTGAGCGATCACGATAATCACTGTCCTGCCGATAAAAATACAGGTCACCCTTAAATATGCCTGGCCCTGAAGATAGGTAACCCCAAAGTGTTTCCCAGCGAAATTCCTCTGGGCTTTGGGGGGCAATGAGGCCAGAAATTAGAGCGGCACAGACTTCCCCCCCATGAACATCCGGTCGATGAAGCCAATCGGTGTCATACCACGCTTCCTGGTAGTCTGAAGCTTCTAACCCGATTACAGCCCTGAGCACCGAAGGATGTTTCAAAGCCAGTTCCAAGACCAGTCGTCCCCCCATTGAACATCCCATCACCACCGGCCGGTCCAAACCTAGACTTTGGCAGAACTTGATAACAATCTCTACATAAGATTCGGTAGTCAGTCGGTATTCCTCATCATGATATCCAACAGGGGGCAAACTTTTACCATGCCATGGCAGGTCAAAAGCGATAACGCGGAAATTATCGGTCACCTCACTATCCGTCATGAGATGGCGAAACTGCTGCCCATCTGAGCCCGCTGTATGCAGACATACCAGTGGGATTCCGTTTCGATCCGCTCCCTCATTTTCTTCAAAATAGATCCGATTATTGCGACCTCCCAACTCTACGTGCACATACCTCCCCACTATTGGTTCGACATAGCTATTATCATTATATTGCGAGCACATAGACTTATCTCTCCAACTGTAAGATGCGCGGTTTGGCCAACACATCCTTAATAAAACGAAGGTTTGCCATCAAAGGTTGTAATTCGCCATCTATACTTGCCTGCCCACTTTTCGCCATAGCGAAAATATCATGCCAGCCGGGTTTAGGATGGGGCTCCCAATGGCGCCGCCATGCTTGCTCTGAACCTTTTATTGCGAAAGACCATGGGCGTAACAGCTCCTTACCACTGAAGATAGCTTCAATACGTCCGTGATCAACTGTCACATAGTGGTCTATCGCATCCACATGAAAGAGGAATGATTTGTCTAAAAACCTGCCGCGTCTTACCAATCGATGATCCGAATTTACTAAATAGGGAAGAGCGTCAATGGATCGGGTTATTATTTCATGCATAGAGTGTCTCAAGCGCTACAATAGGGGCGATCACAAAGTAAAAGGTTTCTTTGGCATATTACATTTATTTCCGTATTTTAATAAGACTCTAGAACCGATGAGGTAGACATTTTTATGTTGCGGATTTTGCGGTATTTCTCGTGGGCTTTGCTCACTGTTCTGAGTTTTGCAGTGGCTGGTGCCTTCCTTCACAAACAGGGAGACAATAAATCTACGCCAAGTCCCGACTCACAAACCACTATCGGGAGTTCGTTTCAACTAATCGACCATAACGGTCTTCCTATAACGGAAAGAGTCTTATCGGAAGGACCGTCAGCGATATTCTTTGGTTTTACTCATTGTCCTGAGATTTGCCCAACCACTCTCCAGAATCTTAGCGTTTGGTCAAAACAAATTGAAGATGGACAAGACTCAACACTTAAGATTTTGTTTTTTACTATAGACCCAATACGTGACACTCCATCCGTTCTAAAAACCTTCGTAAGCCAGTTCTCCAACAACATCACTGCTATAACAGGAAAACCCCAGCAAATAGAACAATTGATCAAATCCTGGCATGTATATGCAAAACGTATCCCCTTGGATGATGGGGATTATACAATGGATCATACTGCGGCCGTTTTTTTAGTACGAAGAGACGGGACGTTACAAGGAACGATCAGCCATCAAGACGACAGACATACCGCAATCGAAAAATTACGACTGCTCATTTCATCTTAAAGGTCGTTATAGAAATTTATCTGTACACTTTGGTTTGTGCGCTTTGAAACCAAGAATGGCATGTATACATATGTACATAAAGCACAGGTATTTATTGATTATACTTTCCCCATAACGTGTCACTAGGCGACCATTAAAGCCTGTGCCTGTGGGTAGATTGTTCTTGGGTTAAGCCGGGCGACAGTTGCCGCATGCTTTGCAGCCGCAACTAGGTGGACACCTCGCAAATCTGCACGAGTTTTATAGTACTCTTCATAGGCCGCCTGCTGCATTTTGTATGCATGCATTTCCGACTGGTCATCCCTACAAACATGTTCTGCCATTAAGTCAAAGAATGGTTCAGGGTCACAATGGAGATCCACATAGCGTTGCGCTAGCTGGGTAATTTCCAAAACACTGATCGGAGCCACGACCTCTGCTATAGAGCCTGTTAACGAAGCCAAATCAAAAACCGGTTGATCCTCTATGCTTGAAACAATGTTGCTCAGGAGCTGGGCTTGGGAATCCGAGCACTCATCGCCCTCAACATTTACAGCTGGTTGGAAATCCCATATCAAGGTGCGATCAAGGTGCCTAATCTCGTATCCTTGCCCCCACGACATGAGCACTAGTAAGCGAGTGTGATGACTAAGACCTGATAGCGATAGTAAGTAGCGACGCGCACTAATACCAGTATGCATATGCACGTCAAACGGGTTCCCAGTGTTGGATCGAATAAAACGCATGGCGCCACCTACTGACATAGCCTCCAAAGCCCCCATCATAGAGAGTCCTTTGGCCAATTGCTCTGCCACGATTTTAGGTGTTTCAGAAATTTTTCTGATTTTCGCAATTTGTAACGCCAGATCTTGGATGGCTTCGGTCTCCTTAACAGAAGTCTCTATTATGAGCTCTCTCTTAGCTAGCGAGTGCGTCTCAATCAATTTATCAAGGTCCGAGAACGTTCTATAAAGATTAATTCCTTCCTCTATTATTTGCCCACGCTCCCCCTCCCCAAACTCCATCATCGGATGGCGACAAAGGAAGCGTACCGGGGGCCTTAAGATAATTTCTGCGTGCGCCCAACCGACAACATCAAGAGCCCGAAACGCATAGACAGCGTAGAGGAAGTAATGATCATCAAGGGCGTTCCTTGGTATAGCAATTGCCAGCATCGCTTCCAAAATTTCGTCACGGCTTGCTATCTTGAGAAGCACCGCCAAATGCCGCTCAGCCGAGGGGGCCATACGCTTCTCTAAAGCTATTCGAAATCCCTCTAACAACACCTCCTTCCCCATACTCTCCAGGTCGGTCGATCTCAATCGAGTCATCGCAGTGGAGCTCATATCAGGAGAATGAATGTGTTTATTCGCTAGCGCTACGCTTTGGATAATGGGTAAAAACGACTTTGCGCCAGTATTCCGCTCAGACAAATGTGAGATAGCGTACAACCCCGATACAGGATGAACAGGCCCACCATGGTGTGAATGAGGTAGGTCAGTTGACCGGCTCACTGCCAAGGCAACAGCTTCCAACAATGCAGAAGATGAAATTCCGTTATTTAGTTTCGTATACGTGGCACGAACAACGTCATCCGGTTTGGTCTGCTCCACAAATTGGACCAATTCTTCAACCATACCATCAAATTTTATGAGTTCCCGCATAATTCACCCTCAGGCACAACAACGTTCTGATACTCTTCCCACAAGCATATCACAACGTCATATTTTCTCCATTAGAACACAGTATTAGTAAGATACTAATAATATTCGACCCTAGTCAAAATGGAGACACCTGCTCCCGCATCACCGAAAAAATAATTAATTTTATTAAACAACTTGCTCTAAGCGGCGACTTGGCTTTATAGCAGGGGCTAATTAGCCACAGGAGACCTGATTGATGAAACTTTATGATTTTGAGCCAGCCGCAAATGCTAAGCGAGTCCGAATGTTCATTGCAGAGAAAGGGATTGAGGTTCCTATCGTCGAATGCAATGTCCGAGCTGACGACCAGTTTAAAGAACCCTTCAACACTATGAACCCGTTTCATTGTGTTCCATTTCTAGAGACAGATAGTGGCGAGGTTATTGCCGAATCGATTAGTATTTGCAGATATCTTGAAGAATTATATCCAGAGCCATCGCTCTTTGGTGACACTGCAGAAGAACGCGGAATCATTGACATGTGGAATCGACGCGTGGAACTCGATGGGTTCATGCCCGCACTGCATGCACTTCGTAATCATGTCCCCACGTTCGAAGGCAAGGTTGTCCCTGGAACACGGAATGACCTGCCACAACTTCCGGCAATGGTTAAACGCGGCAAGGAAATGTTAGATATTTTTCTTGGCCGGTTAGAGGTACACATGGCAACTAATGAGTTCATTGCGGGTTCCAACATTAGCATTGCAGATATTACATGCTATTTCGTTTTGAATATGGCGAACACATTTGAAATGGGCATCGAAAATAAGTATCCCAACACTCACCGCTGGCACCAGGAATTTAGCAAACGGCCTAGCACAAACGCATGAATACTATAGCCCATAGTACTGCTCTTATTCTCAACAGTAGTCTATTCCACACAGTAAGTGCCTAGCTCCGGACAAAACGCTTCGAGGCGACACAGATTATTAAAATGGTTTAGACTACGTGGAAACCGCTCTAATGAGTCATGCGATATTGGCAACGCGCCAATAATTTCTAGAACTTCACGACGTTCCGACTCCCTGGCAAACATAGCGTATTCACAGGCAAAACAAATGTCTGCTAACGACAACTGGTCACCTACAAGATATCGTTCGTCAGGGTCCAATGCTCGCTCAATTGCGGACATATAACCTGTAAAGGCTGAACTTGTTCGTTCGTATGTTTCCTGGGTGATTTCCGTACTCGCGAGTGAAAGTAGGTAAACCTGAGATTCTCTTGCAAAAACAAGGCTTGCGTCAAGAAAACTATCTATACGAGAGGTTAGGTAGGGATTATCTCCGTAAAGACCAGCACTCTCGTCCCCAACCCGCGCAACGGCCCTCATTATGCTATTGGACTCAAACACTCCAATTTGACCATCACCACTAAAAGCTGCGGGCACGGTACCGAACGGATGAGCTTTCATAAATGCTTCTGTTTTGTATAGTGTACTTCCTTTAAATCCCGTATGCCCCTTAAGCTCATGGCGACCGGCCGTTTTCTCCTCTTTCGTTAGCAGACGCGCATCAAAATCCCATAACCAATCCTTTAAATCTGCAGGAGCTGCACTTCGAATTTCCAACTCTACTTTAGCCAATCGCGCTGCTATGATCGATTTCCAAACTCTAGGACTTGGCATATAGCAAAAAATTCTGATCTGGGACATGTACCTCTTCTCCGTGCACTTAGTTCAGCATATCACTTAAATCAAACGTTCGGGAGATCTACTGTATGACAAAAATAAAAAACCTTGAGACAATTTTATATCGTCTACCTCTTCCAGAACCAGTAGAAGCCGCTGCAACAGGCGTCATGAGTGAATTTGAAATGGTAATGGTTCGTATCACAGACACGGACGGCAACCAAGGCTGCGGTTATACAGGATTGATGGTCAACCAAGGAGCATCTGTTGCAAAAATTATTGAGAACATTTGCGCGGATATAGTCGAATCATCAGACCCACGTCAAATTGAATGGATATGGTCGAGTATATGGAGATTGCACCATTATGCGGGTCGCGGTGCACCTTTGACTTTTGCGATGGCCGCAGTGGATACAGCTCTCTGGGACTTACGTGGTAATACTCTTGGTGAGCCACTGTGGCGTCTCCTTGGTGGATACAATCCTACCGTTCGTGCATATGCCGGTAATATTGATCTGAACTTTCCCGTGGAGAAGCTATTAGCTGGAGCTAGCAAGAGCCTGGATGCAGGATTTCGCTCCATTAAAATGCGTCTAGGAAAACCGATGCTTTCGGAGGATTTGGCTCGCGTAGCCGCGATGCGTCAGCATATAGGCCCTGACATTGAGCTGATGGCCGATGCCAATGAAGCGTGGCGACCAGACCAAGCACTTCGAGCCCTTCGGGCGCTTCGCGAGTTTGATCTAATATGGGTCGAGGAACCAATCCAGCCTGATAATTTTTCTGGTTACGCACATCTACGAGCGAATGGGGGTATACCTCTTTCCGCTGGAGAAAATCTTCATACAGTAGCAGAGTTTGCAGGCCTTATTTCAGCGGGAGGCGTTGATTTTCCAGAACCCGACTTAACCACATGTGGCGGCATTACTCCATGGATGAAAATTGCCCATCTCGCAGATGCGCATGGCCTCCCTGTCACTTCCCATGGAGCCCACGACATCCATATTCATTTACTAGCTGCTTCATCAAATAATGCATATCTAGAAATTCATGGCTTTGGCTTAAATGAGTTTATTGAAAATACCCTCGAGATCCACGATGGTTATGCAACTGCTCCTGATCGTCCTGGTCACGGCATGCAGTTTAATTGGGAGCTACTCGAGCGGTTCCGACTTGATCAATAAAGGCAAACTGACAAATTCTTTGGGGTCATTGTAGGAATATAATGGAGAGTAAACGTTATAAAAGTTTAGGGGTAGAACATCGATGGGAAAAAAAGTCTGTCTTATAGCCGGTGTTGGTCCAGGAACCGGAACGGAATGTGCAATCCGCTTCGCAAAGGGTGGGTATCAAATTGCTATGCTAGCGCGTAATAAAGAACGCCTGAATTCACTTGAGAAAGATGTAGAAAATGCACGCGGTTATGAGTGCGACGTGTCAAACTTAGATCAATTAGTAGCTACAGCAAAAAAAGTTGCTTCCGAATTAGGCGATCCGTCCGTAGTTATCCACAATGCCGTTGCTGGAAACATTGATGGGGGAGGAGCCAGCAAATTTATGGAGAGCGACCCCACAAGACTTGAAAAAAATTTCCGCGTAAATACCACTTCTCTTTTGTACTTAGCACGAACAACTGCCCCTGGCATGATCAAAGCTGGGCAAGGAGCAATCATTGTTACCGGAAATACCTCTTCTCTCAGGGGAAGCGCCAATTTTGCCTACTTTGCCCCTACCAAAGCCGCTCAAAGGATTTTGGCTGAGGCCATGGCACGAGACCTAGGGCCCAAAGGTGTGCACGTAGCCTATTTGCTTGTTGACGCTGCCATAGATACTCCAAGGACCCGACCAATTTTTGCTCCAGAAAAACCAGACGAATATTTCTGTAAACCTTCCGCTATTGCTGAAGAAGCCTACCACGTAGCTCACCAAGATCGTTCCGCATGGTCGTTTCTCGTAGAACTGAGACCCGATATCGAGAGCTGGTAAACATAGTGCCGCCGTTAAACCAACGAGGAATAAAATGAAAAATTGCTTAATTACTGGATCTAGCACGGGGATCGGTCTCGCGACCACTCTCAACTTGGCACGGAACGACTATCATGTACATGCTACTATGCGAGATCTAAATAGAAGCAACCACCTGCAAGAGGTTGTTCAAAGTGAGAAGCTGCCCATTACGATCCATAAACTTGATGTAACCGATCGCAGTTCCATTGGACGAGTGATAGCCAAGATTATCAACTCTGACGATCACATTGACGTTGTTATAAACAATGCGGGCCTCTCTAACGCTTGTCCGGTAGAAATTTACCCGGAGGAGGAGCACAGGTCACTATTTGAAACCAATTACTGGGGACCCGTTTATGTCACTCAAGCCGTTCTTCCTCATATGCGTAAGTGCGGCACGGGCACAATTGTGAACGTGTCCTCAATACTCGGCCGTGTCGCTGTCGTTAATCAAGCAGCCTATTGTGCTTCTAAATTTGCAATTGAAGCCTTCAGCGAATCACTAGCTCTTGAAGTCGCGCCACTAGGAATCCGTGTGATCATTCTAGAACCCGGAGTAATTGCCACTCCAATTTTCGAAAAGACACCTGTTCACTATGACAAGGCCTCACCATACCGACAAGCTATGAGACAAGGTGGTCGTTTTTATCGCGCCTCTATACCTCAAGCTACACCGGTCGAGGAGTTAGCAGATACCGTGCGCCAGGCTATAGACAGTAAAAGGCCTCGACTCCGGTGGTTACACGGTCACGGGGACTCTCTAGTGAAGCAGCGCCCAAATATTTCGGATGAAGATTATATAGCGATGTCGTCTTTAGATGACGACGAATATAACACCAAATTCCATGAGTTTTTTAAGATAGATTTGACGGTACACTCCCGTTGACGAAGGAGCGTGCGAGCACCCTCTCGGCCACTGTCTCAGGCTTGGGCGGCCCACAAATAAGAATGAGTGGTACCTTTAATGTGCCACACTTTCTGATAAAATTTTCTAGCTCTGTGCCTCAAAGCAAAAATAAGAGGCCTAAAAAGCGCCAACGAACACGCTCTTATATCCCTTCAAGTTACTGGCGTCCCCAGGGGGACTCGAACCCCCGTTTTCGGCGTGAGAGGCCGATGTCCTAGGCCACTAGACGATGGGGACCTAAGGCCATGTCTAATCACAACATAGAGCACTAGCAAGGATATTAAAGAACAAAGCTGCGTCAAGACGTTGGATCAATATGATGATTGGTTTAAGCCTCAGCAGCATACCACACCGCCTATTTATCCTAGATGAAGCGCGTGACGCCTAGCAGATTCCAGAAAATGTTCCACATCAGTATCAGAGATCATATAAGAACACATTAGCCTTACCATCCCAGTTTGCGTAGGCCAACGGTGGAACAAAAATCCATCTGCAATCAATCCTTCAATCATCGGCTCTGGAAATCGCACAAATAATGCATTGACCTCCACTGGATGGCAGATTTCCACCATAGGTAAATCAGACAGGCCAATGGCGATTTGTCGAGCGGCACGGTTTGACTGCCCCGCCAATGTTAACCACAAGTCATTTTGTATGTATCTCGACAACTGGACAGAAAGGTAACGCATTTTACTTAACAAATGGCCCCCACGCATACGTTGCCGACCAAACTCATTAGCCAAACTCTCATCAAAAATAATGACGGCTTCAGCTGCTAATGCTCCGTTCTTAGTTGCACCAAAAGAGAGAATATCTACTCCCGCCTTCCAGGTAATATCCGCCGGTTGACAGTTGAGAGCACTAACTGCGTTAGCAAATCGGGCTCCGTCCATGTGAAATGTCATAGCGTGCCGTTTCGTGATTTCGGATAAAGCGCTGAGTTCTTCAAACGTATACAGCGTTCCACACTCTGTCGCTTGTGCCACAGTTAAAGCCGCTGGACGGGCCTCATGATCTCCATGTGCGCCAAAACCATCCAAAACGTTAGCTAATTCATCTGGTTCTATCTTGCCGTTTACGCTCGGTAAGGCCCGTATTAATGCACCACCGGCATAAAAACCGGCTGCACCACATTCGTCGACTAGGACGTGGGACTCTTCGCCGCAATAAATCGATCCATAGGGTGGAGTCACATGACCCAAAGCAAGAGCATTAGCAGCGGTGCCAGTTACCACAGGAAACACGAGCACATCTCTCTCAAAGAGTTTACAAAATTGTATTCGCAATTCTGAGGTAACCACATCCGAACCGTAAGATTGGGCCATATCGTGATTGATATTGTTGATAGCCGACATGATTTCTGCAGCTACGGGCGCTTCGTTATCACTTCTAAAATTTACCATATCTATAACTTAAGACTCCGTCTTTAAAAAATCTCTAGGTACCACTGACGATTTTCATTGGTATTTCCACGAATTTTGTTTGTGGTTCGACTACTAAATAAGCCGCTGTTAACGCTACGTTCCCATTTTTAACAGACGTAATAAGCCATACCATATTTTGCTCCCATGCTCGTTCTACATCGGTCTTTGACGGTATTGCCTCTCCTTCGGGGTGAGAATGGTAGACACCCACGAGTGATAGAGAGTCTCCTCTTAAACGCTTTTCTAGGTCAAACCGAAGCTGTGGATCCACTTCGAATAATTTTCTAGGTTGGCTCGCAATGTTGCTACTTTTGTGAGCCTCTGCAACGTAGGCATGTTCCCTACGAAATTGGCCCACCAGCAAACCACAGCACTCGTAGGGGTAAGCATCTTCTGAATGCTTAGTTATCTCAGCCAGCTGAGCCTTCTCAATTACGATCATGGTTCATCTTCAACTACTAGCTGCCCCACTAACCTGCCGCTTTCTATTTCTACTATCATCACTATCTCCCCGGCCGGGGAAGATAATGCAACAAATAGCAAACCTTCGTTCGCATCGAGACCTTTTATGACGCTATCTTTAGGAGCATGCAGAGAGATGACTCCTGTTTTCCCAACAGGAGATATATCGTCTACCATATTGTTCAAACGTGTCGTTATGGTAACACCAATAACCATCATCCCGGAAATGATGAGGATGCCCAAAATGATTACGATAGTTTTGAGAACAGTTATATTAATGGTTCAGACCCCGATTGATTGGAAAAATGACTGACACAAAATTACATCGGCTAGTTATTAGCTCAAAAGATATCGATAACCGGTTAGACCGAGCTTTGGCTGGGCTGGTCAGATCACTGTCGCGAACGCGAATAAAAACGCTCATACAGACTGGCCAAGTAGAAATAGATGCAAAGCCCATTCTTGATCCTGCATACCGTGTATCTATTAGAGAAAAGATTACCATAACTGTACCACCAGCAAGAATAGCTGAACCCCAGCCTCAATCAATTCCATTGAAGGTCGCCTACGAGGACAACGATTTAATCGTCATCGATAAACCCCCCGGTTTGGTTGTGCATCCTGCTCCTGGGAATCCAGATGGGACTTTAGTAAACGCTCTATTGGCCCATTGTGGGGAAACTATGTCGGGTGTTGGGGGCGTCCGCCGACCGGGAATTGTCCATAGATTAGACAAAGACACTAGCGGCTTATTGGTGGCAGCAAAAAATGACCGGGCTCACCATCATTTAGCAAAACTATTCTTCCAACACGACATTACGCGCGCATACAAAGCGATAGTGTCTGGTATTCCTCGTCATGCACAAGGACAAATAAAAGGCCGTATTGGCCGCAATCCAAAGAATAGAAAAAAAATGGCAGTTGTAGTGGTTGGCGGTAAAACTGCTCATACAGATTATAGAATTGAACGAAACTTGGCTGAAAATGCTGCGTCACTAGTTGTCTGCACTTTGAGGACAGGACGCACTCATCAGATTAGAGTTCACCTGGCTAGCATAGGACACCCTGTCGTTGCTGATCCAATGTACAGTAAACGTAGTGCTATTGCCTCACGCATGCCTCCTATCTACCGTGTTCCAATCCATAATTTCCCACGCCAAGCTTTGCATGCCTACAAGCTAGGATTTTCGCATCCGACGACGGGCAAGCAAATGATATTTGAAAGTGTATTACCTGGTGATATGAAACAGCTACTTGAAGATCTATCGAGAAAGAACCAAATCATTAAGTGAATGCTTGTTCTTAGATACCTTGACTTGCAATTGACAATACTATCTTTGCCCGGTAATAGGGCAAAGCAACTAACTTTTCGTTCTCTTTTTGTTCCATGAATTCTAACAAATCTGGGAATTTTATAGATGCCTGGTTCAAAATTACCAATTATCTCCAATGAAGGTGGCTTATCGAGATACCTGCAAGAAATCCGCCGGTTCCCCATGCTTACCCAAAAGGAAGAATTTACCCTAGCTAAACAATGGACAGAACACGGGGACGTCGAGGCCGCACATAAATTGGTTACCTCACATCTCCGCTTAGTCGCAAAGATTGCGATGGGTTATCGTGGATATGGGCTTCCTGTTAATGAATTAATATCTGAGGGCAATATCGGAATGATGCAAGCGGTAAAACGCTTTGACCCAGATCGCGGATTTCGTCTTGCTACCTATGCGATGTGGTGGATTCGTGCGGCAATACTGGAATATATTCTTCATTCATGGTCGCTGGTTAAAATAGGCACGACAGCGGCACAGAAAAAACTTTTTTTTAATTTACGAAAGATCAAAGGACAGATTCAGCAAATAGACGATGGCGATTTACATCCAGAAACTGTTACAGAGATTGCAAATCGATTGGATGTGCCGGAACATGAAGTTGTGAACATGAATCGCCGACTTGCTGCACCTGATCACTCGCTCAATGCCCCCCTTAAAAATGATGGAGATGGAGAGTGGCAGGACTGGCTAGAAGACACCACTCCGAATCAAGAAACTGAACTGGCTGAATCAGAGGAATTAGCAGTCAGACGCGGCATGCTTGAATCTGCCATGGCCGGTTTAAACGAGAGAGAACAATATATCCTGAGACAGCGACGCTTAATAGAAGAGCCTATGACACTGGAGGAATTAAGCCAAATCTACAACATAAGTCGTGAACGGATTCGACAAATTGAAGTCCGAGCCTTTGAAAAGGTGCAGGAAGCAATCCACAAACAGGCGGCAATCAAGAATATTGATCGCGAAAATACAATATAGGTCTTTTAACTAATATAGGTTGTCCATCAGCCTCTAACAAATAAGCGCAAACTGCAGCGACGAACTAATGCTGTCTGCTAGTAAGTTACAAATAGCTGGTAATTAATCAGTGAATGGGTCGCGCACCAAAATTGTGTCTTCTCGTTCAGGACTTGTTGACAACAAAGTGACTGGTGCACCAATTAATTCCTCTATTCGCCGAATGTATTTGACAGCGGTTGCAGGAAGATCACCCCAAGACTTTGCACCATACGTACTTTGTGACCAACCCTCGAGGGATTCATAAATTGGTTCTATCGCTGTCTGAATACTGGAAGATGGCGGAAAATATTCAAAGGTTTTTCCATCATATCGATATCCTACACAGATATTAAGTTCCCCTATCCCATCAAGAACATCAAGCTTGGTGAGCGCAATTCCATCTACTCCTCCGACAGAAATCGCTTGCCTAACCATCACCGCGTCAAACCATCCGCATCTTCGGCGCCTTCCAGTCACAGTCCCAAACTCCCGACCACGTTCCCCTAGCAATTGACCTTTTTCGTTGGATAATTCAGTGGGGAAGGGACCAGACCCGACTCTCGTGGTATAAGCTTTGGTTATACCGAGAACATATCCTGCCAATCTAGGGCCAACGCCACATCCCGCAGCGACAGCGCCTGCCACAGTATTGGAAGACGTAACGTAGGGATAAGTTCCGTGGTCTATATCCAGCATAGCTCCCTGAGCGCCCTCAAAAAGCACTCGTTTACCTTGAAGTCGCGTTGTTTCCATTAAGTGCCACACCCTATCAAGGTAAGGTGTCAACCGAGGCCTCACTCGCACCAAGTCTTCTAGTATTTCTTCGAAATCGATGAGTGGAAAACCTAAACCACGACGTAAGGCGTTATGATGTGCAATAACATTCTCGAGCCTCACACTAAGTTCCGTAGGGTCTAGCAAGTCGCATAAACGAATGGCTCTTCTCCCCACTTTATCCTCATACGCTGGGCCTATTCCTCGCCCTGTCGTACCAATCTTTTTGCCGGTGCTTGCGCTTTCCCGCAAACGATCCAATTCACCATGGAAGGGCAAAATCAAACATGCGTTTTCGGCTATCCGCAGACGATCTGGCGAAACAACAATACCTTGTCGCTGTATATTGTCGATTTCTTCCACCAATGCCCATGGATCTACAACCACGCCATTCCCGATCACTGACAACTTATCGGGTCTTACTATTCCAGAGGGAAGCAAGCTAAGTTTGTAGGTAACTCCATCTATTACGAGAGTATGCCCCGCGTTGTGACCGCCCTGAAACCGTGCTACCACATCGGCTCGCTGTGACAACCAATCTACTATTTTACCTTTCCCTTCGTCCCCCCATTGAGTTCCAACAACGGTTACATTTGGCATAGCAACACCTTAACCCGAAAACTCATCTTTTAACTTTTGCAATCGCCCCTCCAACCAAACATACTTACAATGCAAACGGGTGGCTTCACTTTCTAAATCTTCCTCTGCGACCAATCCGTTCACAGTAAGCCACCCCTCCTCCTGCAGTTTGCGCATAATGTTTCTATTTGTCCCTACTGGCAAAAATATGCGTTCCCCATGCGTGCGAAGCTGTGCCACCGCCATTATAACATCAGTAAATAATGTGAACCCTGTAGCAGGTTCACTACCACCCAGTAAATAACGGCCACCAGCGCCCAGCTCGGCCCGCGAGTCTCGTGCAAAAAATGAAAAACTAACGCCGGTATGATATTCAAACCCGCGACTATCAGCCGCGTCAATCGTAACCTTGAGATCTGGTGCTTCTTCAAGAACGAGTCCAACGACTTCTTTTAAACGACAAGCCAAACCAGCTGCTTCTCCCGGCAAGTCTAACTGTTCTAATTTCACCAACCCCTCTAATGCCGATCCTGACGCTTCCAACAACCCCAAAAGATAAGAAGCCACATTACTAGCACTTTTTTCTATTGCAGATACGTCCTTCCTATTTAACGCGCCCAGTAATTCAGCTCGTTCTTTTTGGGAAACATGGTACTCATCACAGATTATCCCTGCCATAGATGGGACATTTAGATCAACGGACAACTCGTTGACGCCGATTAAATTCATAGATTCTGCCGCAATTACAATAACTTCCGAGTCCGCTTTAGCTGTTTTCGCTGACCCAATTAACTCAACGCCAACTGCACGAAACTGACGATTTGGCCGTAGGTGTCCCCCTTTAACCCGCAGTACTTCACCATTGTACATTAATCGCAAGGGCCTCGGAGCCCCCTGCAATCGAGTGGCAGCTAGACGTGCAACCTGTGGAGTCATATCTGCTCGTAATCCCATCATACGTTGGGAAATGGGATCCATTAAACGAAATGTTTCTTCAGATACCGTGGCCCCTATACCGTCTAACAAACTAGTCTCAAATTCTAGCAGGGGAGGTTTAACCCGTTGATAACCGTACCTGGTATAATAGTCCGATAACTTCCGAACTATAAATTCCTCGTAATCAGCCTCAGGTGGTAGCAAGTCTTCCAACCCTGCTGGCAATAAATTCTTTAATGACCGATTGACCATAATTTAAATCTCATATTAATACTCTGTTGCTGTAAACGCTAACGATGCTGTTAACTATTTCCGAGGGAATAGCAATGCGTGCGCTCTCACAACGTGAGGAAGTTTTCGGACCTTATCTAAAGCGGCGTCAGTTACTGGTTGATCCACTTCAATGAGTGCAACGGCGTCTTCACCGGGTGCCACACGACCTAGATGAAAGGTAGCGATGTTTAAATCCTCATCAGCAAGTGTCTTTCCGAAACTCCCAATAAAGCCCGGTTTATCGTGATTAGAAATTAGAAGCATATACGGACCCAACTCGGCTTCTATATTAATATTAGAAAAATGAGTGATGCGCGGCCGCCCACTAAATAAGGTTCCAGCGACACTTTGTGTTTTATAATCCGTTACTACTTCTAGGTGGATCATACTATTATAATCACAAGGCCCATCTCGCTTCACTTCCTGAATTTCAATATCGCGCTCTTTTGCAATCAAAGGAGCATTAACCAGGTTCACAGAGTCAAGCAATGGAGTAAGTATACCCTTAAGGACCGTTGCTGTAAGAGGCCTAGTATTAAGTGCAGCAGCGGCCCCCTCATACGCTACCGTAATAGTTTTTATACCGGCCTCCGTAATTTGCCCCGCAAAACTTCCCAGTTGATCTGCCAATACCATATAAGGCTCCAGTCGCGGAGCCTCCTCGGAGCTAACAGAGGGCATATTTAATGCATTCGTCACAGATCCTGTGGAGAGATAGTCGGACATCTGTTCTGCCAACTGGACTGCTACGTTTTCTTGCGCTTCATTCGTTGATGCCCCTAAGTGCGGCGTCGTAATAATTTGGGGCATACCGAACAATGTATTGTCGACCGCTGGTTCCACTTCAAATACATCTAGCGCCGCACCCGCAACATGTTTCTGTGTTATCGATTTTTTAAGGTCCTGCTCTTTTATTAACCCTCCGCGTGCGCAATTTATAATACGAACACCACACTTCATTTTTGCCAAAGCGTCTGCGTTTATGATATCCCGTGTTGCGTCAGTCAGAGGGGTGTGTAGACTTATAAAGTCCGCTCGTCGTAAAAGACCATCTAAATATACTTTCTCAACACTCAAATCAGTAGCTCGCTCATTCGTCATAAACGGGTCGTAGACAATGACCTTCATTTTTAATCCCTGCGCCCGATTAGCTACAATCGAACCAACATTACCACAACCGATAAGACCCAGTGTTTTGCCAGTAATTTCAGTGCCCATAAATCGGGACTTATCCCAATTACCAGATTGTGTGGATCGATCTGCTTGTGGAATTTCCCGTGCAAGGGCCAACATTAATGCAATTGCATGCTCAGCAGTGGTCGTTGAATTGCCAGACGGGGTATTCATAACCACAATACCAAGTTCAGTCGCGGCAGAAATATCGATATTATCTACACCAATTCCCGCTCTGCCAACCACTCGTAGGTTCTCCCCAGCTGCAAGGATGTCAGAGGTGACTTTTGTAGACGAACGAACCGCCAAACCATCGTAGCCCGGAATCACTTCTGCTAAATCTTTCTGATCTAGGCCAATATTTACGTCTACATTAATTCCCCGCGCCCGAAAAATATCAGCCGCTTTAGAACTCAGACGATCAGATATCAAAACTTTAATCATGAAACTCTCGCAGGTGGAACCTTCAAAATATGGTGCTCAAGGATTAGGTGGCTTGATTTCGTTAAAGGCCCAATCTAACCAGGGAAATAGTAAATCAAGGTCCGACCTTTCGACTGTGGCACCTGCCCAAATTCGAAGCCCAGGTGGAGCGTCGCGATATCCGTTAATATCGTTGGCAACTCCTTCTCCTTCAAGCAACGAGCACATTTGCGTCATAACTTTCCGCTGACACTCAACTGATAATGACACAAACCATGGATCATCAATTTTCAAACATACGGAAGTAGAAGACCTAATTTTAGGATCGTCAACTAAGAAGGATACCCAAATAGACTTTTCAACCCAACGAGCAATGGTATCAAGATTTGATTTGCTCCTATCAATTAATCCCTGCTCTCCACCTATCGACTCGGCCCAATTTAAAGCATCCAAGGCATCCTCAACACACAACATCGAAGGAGTATTAATAGTATCCCCTTCGAAAAAACCCTTTTTTAACTTACCATTATTTGTCATTCGAAATAATTTCGGCAGCGGCCACGTAGGTTTATAATGGTTCAGTCTCTTAATCGCCCTTGGCCCTAAAATTAGTATTCCGTGTTGTCCTTCGCCACCTAGTACCTTTTGCCACGAATACGTAACAACATCTAGGCGTTCCCATGGCAAAGCCATCCCAAATACCGCCGACGTGGCATCACAGAATGTTAACCCTTTTCGGTCATCCGGAATCCAGTCTCCATCCGGCAAGCAGGCTCCCGATGTTGTGCCATTCCAAGTGAATACGACATCTCGCAAAAAATTTACCTTTCGTAGATCCGGTATAAAGCCGTATTCTGCATGCAATAGATTAACATCAGTCAACATTAGGTGTGATACGATGTCGCTGGCCCAACTAGAACCAAAGCTCTCCCACGACAAGACATCTACGCCCCTAGGGCCCAGCATGGACCATAGTGCCATCTCGAATGCCCCAGTATCGGACCCCGGGGTAACAGCAATTAGGTAGTCCTCAGGTAAATTAAGTAAGGCCCGACTTTTATCTAGAATTTGCTTAATACGCTTCTTGGCTGGCTCCGAGCGATGAGACCGACCTACAAGCGCGTTAGCTAAGACATTTGAAGACCAATTCGGCCGTTTTGTGCAGGGCCCCGACGAGAAATTTGGGTTCGCCGGATAGGCTCTCGGTTTCATATTTGGTTTTATATCTCAAAATCAAACGTATGACGGCAGAAGCGTGGGGATCTTATGGGTACAGGCGTAAAGCGTCAATACTGCAGTGCAGCATCACAAATATTCTACGACTTATAATTTATGAACTACCGTGTGAGCATGATTAATTGGTCCATGACCTGAACCATAACCAGGAGCTGTCCTAATAGCCTTGAAAAGGTATTCACGCGCCCGAAGCACTGAAGGTTTGACCGCCATACCTTGGGCAAGGCCCGCTGCTACTGCCGATGCCAACGTGCAACCTGTCCCATGTGTATGAGGGGTATTTATTCTTATGGAGCTAAATTCTTCAATCCCATCAGTCGTAGCAAGCATATCGACTATTTGAACGCCGGATAGATGTCCCCCCTTTAACAAAACCGCTTTTGGGCCTAAAGAAAGCAAATCAAGTGCCGCTATCTTCATATCCTCAACGGTCTTCACAGGAGTGCCGAGTATTCGGCTGGCCTCCGGCAAATTAGGGGTAATCAAATCAGCTTTTGGAATCAACTTTGAAACTAAAGCACCTAAAGCACTGTCTTCTAGAAGAACAGCCCCACCTTTGGCGTACATAACAGGATCTACTACTATACTAATTTCAAGGGTATTGGATGCACTTACCTGCGTAACACGTTCGATAAGCTCCTCATTGTGAAGCATTCCTGTCTTGATCACATCTGCACCAATATCGCTAAGTACTGCCGTCATCTGCTGCTCTACAAACTCTGGTGGCACCTCATGAATTGCCTGAACACCCCTAGTATTCTGCACAGTCACCGCTGTTACTGCTGTCGCAGCGTAACTATTTAGTGCCGTAACAGTTTTAATATCCGCCTGGATGCCAGCACCACCACCTGAATCGGAACCCGCAACTATTAGGACACGCCCCTTCATAATTTTGGATCCTTATTTTTTATTTGTTCACTTCGCTTGCTGCTCAATCGAACCCGCCAGGGATTCAACAACATCGCGCACAAGAGATTCATTCATCCCTTCACCCATAATCCGAATCTTTTGTTCCGTTCCGGATCGCCGCACCAAAAGACGACCATCATCACCCAGTTTCTGTTCCGCCGCTGTAATACATCGACGAACCTCCTCTCTTTCCAACAACCTAATATTCGTCGAAGCTACATTTCGTAGTACTTGTGGTAACGGAGTAAATACCCGACAGACCTCACTCGCTGGTTTAGGTGACCTGACCAACATTGATAAGACCTTTAACGCAGCAATCAAGCCATCTCCCGTCGTGGTATGATCTGCTAAGATTATATGTCCGGACTGCTCACCACCTAAGTTGTAGCCATGTTGACGCATGTACTCAGTAACATATCGATCTCCAACTTGGGTCCGCGAAAGATGAAGCCCTAAAACATTAAGATACCTTTCCAAACCCCAATTAGACATATGAGTTGCCACCAAACCATTTCCTTCTAGCTCCCCACGAGCGTACATTTGACCAGCGATCAGCGCCATAAGTTGATCGCCATCTAATAATTCGCCTTTCTCATCAGCTATGACAACCCTGTCTGCATCTCCATCTAAGGCGATCCCGATATCTGCACCCTCCTTGCAAACAATTTCGCACATATGGCTGGGTACAGTCGAACCACACCTAAGATTTATATTAGTACCATCAGGACTTACACCCGTGGCATAAACAGTCGCACCTAGTTCACGGAGAACTGTTGCCGCAACTCGATATGCGGCGCCGTTTCCACAATCAATGACTACTTTTAATCCATCTAATGTCATGCCTTTTGGGAATGTGTTCTTTGCGAATTCTATGTACCGACCCTGAGCATCAAACATTCGCCAGAGGCGTCCTAATCTCTCAGGAGATTCTGCTTTAAGATCCGCACCTCGATCAATCATGTCCTCAATTTCTGCCTCAGCTTCATCGGACAACTTAAAACCTTCTGGACCAAATAATTTGATCCCATTGTCTTCAAACAAGTTGTGAGAAGCAGAAATCATGACCCCTAAATCTGCACGGAGAGACCTTGTCAACATAGCAACGGCCGGTGTCGGCAATGGACCAACAAGATTTACATTCATACCCATGGCCAAAAAACCCGCCGAAAGCGCCTGCTCAATCATATAACCGGACAAACGAGTATCCTTACCAATCACAACGTTATGCCGGTGTCTACCTCGGGTGAAATAATGCCCTGCAGCCAACCCCACACGAAGCACAGTTGCTGCCGTCATAGGCTCTTGATTAGCGCACCCACGGATGCCGTCGGTTCCAAATAAATTACGAGGCATATTTTCTACTTAGTTTGTTTTATGTTTTCTCGAACTTAAATCGTACACTATATTTTAACCAATATCTAAATATCATCGTCCCACGGAAACCGTACTCCTTTTCATCGGGAGATACCGTTAATGGCTCTCCACACACCGAGAGCTTGTGCAGTTTCGGCAACATCATGGACTCGAATTATTTGGACTCCTTCGTTAGCTGCATGCAAAGCAGCAGCCAAGGAACCACCGGTCCGATCTTTAAGCAATGATTGATCGCTCACTTTGCCGAATTTTCGGGAGGCCCCAACCATCAGAGGACACCCCAAGCCATGCAAAAGACCTAGGGACTCAAGAATCTCGAAATTTTCTTTGGGTGTCTTAGCAAACCCAAGACCAGGATCCAAAATAACCTTATCCGAAGAAATACCGGCCGCGCATGCAACCTCTAGACGATCCTCTAGATAATCATAGACGTCAAAAATTCTGGCGCCATAGTAGTTTTTTACAGTGTCATTATTCTGCCTCTGAGAATGCATTAGAATTACGGGCACACCGATAGATGCAACAAGGGAGGGGTTTCTCTCAGAGGCGGTCAAAGCACTAATGTCGTTGATGATCATTGCACCGTTCTTCACTGCCAACTGCATGGTTTCACCATGATAAGTATCAACAGACACCGGCATTCCCTCCGAAGACAGTGCCCTCACAACCGGCAACACCCGATTTTGCTCCATCTCTGCAGTGATTGGGCTGCTGCCAGGACGCGTTGATTCGCCGCCCACATCAATAAATGCAGCGCCTGCCTTATATAAGGCGCGTCCCTGTACAATTGCCTTTTCCAAAGAAAAAAAAGCCCCACCGTCAGAGAAACTGTCCGGTGTTACATTTACCACTCCCGCTATAATCGGATTGGAATAGCGACTCAACACAGTCCTCTCCCGAATGGCCGTAAGCCGGCTAATCACGGATCGCACGCGAGCGTGGAGACATTGACCAACAGCCGTCTCTAATTTAGCCAAAAAACAAGTGGGAAATTGTTCCGATCTTAAGTCACAACCATTACGAACGACTATCTCACACATTGTAAACGCCGCAACACCAGCCAGGGGAAGCCCTTGGCCAGACGTTACAGCCCTCTTGGCCCGATGACCATGAAGGATCCCGAATGGCCGCACATACACTTTGCTCGTCTCGGTGAAGGCTAGTGCTAGGGCCCGTCCGGAGCTAGATAAGCCCATAATGAGACATTCCACGCTTATTTATGCAGCTAGCCACCCGTTTGTGGATTTGGAGAGAGGTCGCCTGGCGCATTTCCAGTGGATCCGCTTGATGGAACAGAGGAGCGTTTCCCTCGACCAGACGACGGCGGTTCATCCTCAGGGTCTCTCACTATTTTTTGCCCTTTTAGCAGACTGTTCACTTCCTCTGCACCCAGTGTTTCGTATTCAAGTAGAGCTTCAGCAATCTTATGCAAGCCGTCAATTTTTTCAGTCAGAATATCTTTTGCCGATGCCTCAGCTTGTTCTATAAGACTACGGACCTCCTGATCTATCAATTCTGCTGTGGCATCTGAAACGTTTTTGTGTTGAGTAACAGAATGGCCCAAGAACACCTCTTCATTGTTGGAATCGTACAACAACGGGCCAAGCTTTTCGCTCATCCCCCACTCTGTAACCATCTTGCGAGCCAGCCCAGTAGCTTGTTGAATATCATTTGCTGCTCCAGTCGTCACATGTTCGGCACCAAAAATTAATTCCTCAGCAACTCTTCCTCCATACATACTGGCGAGTCTGGATTCAATTTCCTGCTTTGTATGGCTGTAACGGTCTCGTTCTGGTAACGACATGGTGACACCTAATGCTCTTCCCCGGGGAATAATGGTAACTTTATGGAGAGGATCATGTCCTGGCATGTTAATCCCTACCAAAGCATGCCCGGCTTCGTGATAGGCAGTTATCTTCTTTTCGTCCTCGGACATCACCGCAGACCGTCGTTCGGCCCCCATCATAACCTTGTCTTTAGCTGTCTCGAACTCGGCCATAGTGACAACTCGACGCCCTACTCGCGCAGCCAGCAACGCAGCCTCATTTACCAAATTTGCAAGGTCTGCCCCAGAAAACCCTGGCGTCCCTCGAGCGATTACCTTCGAGTCTACATCTGGAGCAAGTGGCACCTTTTTCATGTGTACCTTCAAGATTTTATCTCTACCCATAATATCCGGGTTCGGCACCACTACCTGACGATCGAAACGGCCTGGACGTAATAGTGCAGGATCCAAAACATCGGGGCGGTTCGTAGCAGCAATTAGAATGACGCCCTCTGTAGACTCAAAACCGTCCATCTCTACCAAGAGCTGATTTAACGTTTGCTCTCGCTCGTCATTCCCTCCGCCCAGTCCAGCTCCTCGATGCCGTCCCACTGCATCAATTTCATCGATAAAAATAATACATGGGGCGTTCTTTTTACCTTGTTCAAACATATCTCGAACGCGACTGGCTCCGACACCAACAAATAATTCAACAAAGTCAGATCCGGAAATGGTAAAAAATGGGACGTTTGCCTCACCAGCTATTGCCCGTGCCAACAGGGTTTTCCCTGTTCCAGGCGGACCTACCAAAAGCGCACCTTTAGGGATCCTCCCACCGAGCCTTTGGAATTTTTGTGGAGCTTTCAAAAATTCAACGATTTCTTGAAGTTCCTCTTTAGCTTCGTCTATACCAGCAACATCCTCAAAAGTTACCCGGCCTTGTTTCTCAGTGAGCATTCTTGCCCGCGATTTTCCGAAACCTAGTGCTTTTCCACCACCCCCTTGCATCTGGCGCATAAAAAATATCCAGACGCCAATTATCAACAACATTGGAAGCCAATTTAACAGAACCCCAAAAATAGGGGATACTTGTTCATCACCAGCGGGCTTGGCAGTTATTAACACTCCGTGTGTCCTCAAACGGCTGACAAGGTTAGGATCGTCAGGCGCATATGTAGAAAATGTTTGCCCCGTGCCAGAAAGGTGTCCAGTAATTTGATTTCCTTCAATCGTTACATCCCTGACCTGTCCACTTTCAACATGGTCTAAAAATTCTGAAAAGGGCAACGGTGTTGCCTCACCTTGCTTCGATTTCCCCTGAAACAAATTGAACAAAGTCAAAAGGAGAAGTGCTATTATTATCCAAAGAGCTATATTGCGGCCTACGTTATTCACTACAGATATTCTCCGATACTTTTGCCTTAAAATATATTAAGCGTTCGCAGTGGATCTTTGATTACTTTCGGTCACATTTGTCACCGTTTGGTCCACTTTATCCCCTGAAAGGCAGTTCCGGCAAGCGCTTGTCTTGGCCTAAATTGAGTCAGAAACACCATACTATCTGATCCGGATTGATTAGACCTCTTATAATTTAAGTGGGGTACCCAAACTAAACCGTCAAGATCCCAGAGTGCCGGTAGACTGTATTTAACAACCAAGGGGAGCTCTTGTGCAAAGCTTCCCTTGAGCCTTTGTTTCACGTCAACCCAACCGGTTTCACCCAATTGGCGCACCTCATATGCATACTTGCTCATAAGGAAAGGAAATTCCAACGTTACCATAAACCTGTGGTCCCAGTACTTGGCTTGCCCGGAGGAAATTGCCAGACGTTGACTTGCGGCCTTTGGCTCCCGGCAGAAAAGCAGTTCATCCCTATGTTCCTTTATGCAACAACCCCCTAATGTCCGTCCATGCAGTTGATCATTCTCTCTTATTTTTTCGTACAGTAAACTGACGCTTTTCTTTCTTGGCCCATATTCGTTTCCGCTTATACACATCAATATTTGTGTGAGACACCGCCGCCCAACTTTTACTGAAATCTTCTTAAAGGAGCTTTTATCTATTACACAAAACCCGGCCGGATGAATCTGTAATGCAGAACCCAACAATCGAGCCGCCTCTACATCAGTCTTAGAGCGCTCACATGCATATTCATCGGCTAGTTCAGAGATTTGCGCAACCCGAGATTCTGCCTTTGGCGTTTGAGCAATGGCACGTCGGACACGAGTGCGTGCATACCTTCCATCATCATTGGAAGGATCATCAATCCACTTCTGCCCAGTAGATTGAAGAGTGGCTTTAAGCCGTTGCTGTGGCACGCTCAGCAATGGACGCAAAATGCGAACATGATTCCTTTCCCAAACACGCGGCATACAGGCCAAACCATCTGGCCCGCTACCGCGCCCTTTCCTAAGCAGGAGTGTCTCCGCCTGATCATTCTGATGATGCGCCACGGCCAAATGCAAAATAGAATTTTTCTGACACCAACTTGTCAATAACTCGTAGCGCGCCTTACGTGCGGCCGCCTGCCGACCCGTCTTAGGTTTCGGGTCTTTCCAGACCAAAGTATGATTTTCGATGTCATAAGGCTCGAGCCATGTGACAACTTGTTTGATCTCTTTTTGTGACTCAGAACGCATCCCATGATCTACCATCAAAGCGACAGGACGCCCTCCCTTGCGGCGCAACCAACGATCTAGGAGCAATAGCAAACAAAGGCTATCTGCCCCGCCAGATAGGCCAACTGCAACCACTGGATTGGCTTCAAAGAGCCCAAAACCACTAATTAGTTCGTCAAATTCACTCTCGGCAATTGGGTTCAATATCTCTACATTACATGTTAACAATCACTGGCAACCCGCCTTAGCACGTTCTTGCTCGAGTCTGCTTAGTATCACCACTGGTGCATCAGTGTGATCGAGCTTTAATTTAGCAAAAGTGTGGCACGCCTCCGCCGTTTTTTCCATCCCCCGAAAGGAAATACCAAGCTTTAAAAGATTATCTGGGGCTTTTGCACCGGAGGGAAACTTTTTATAGCCACGTGCGAAAGCGATCGCAGCCTGATCATAATCGTTGCGTACATAGAATGTTTCACCCAGCCAGTAAAAAGCGTTTCCAGCCAATTCATGCTCCGGATAGGCCTCAATAAAATTAAGTAACGCTCGTTCGGCGCCGGCGTAATCCGCTCGTCGAAGCAACTGATACGCCGCATCATATGATGACTCTGGATCAGTCGATTTTACTTCGTCATCGGGTGGTGCAGGTGCCGCTGACTGTCCATCTTTGTCTGCAAAGCGGTTTAATTCACCGTCCGCAGAAATTTCACCCAATACTCTCATTGTCTCGTACTGCTCAGTATTCGGGTCCTGCTCAACCGTCACCTGTCCGTTTCCAGCGGCATCTTCGCGCACTCCAACATCATAAGAATCTATTTCCTGAGGGTTAATAGCCTCTGGCGGTAAAGAATCGATGTTTGATATTGCCGCCATATCGTTTTCGACTTTCTCGAAACGGTCCATTATCTCTGCCGAAAACCTTGTAATTTCGTCAAGTGCCAAGTCAACACTATGCTGTGCTTCCTCTATTTGACCTGTGAGCGCCCGCAACTGTTGAGCTAACTCGTTTAACCGCACCTCCTGGTCGGCCAAACCAGTATACAGTGGGTCAGTCGTCTGGACAGAAGGAACTGCTAGGCTTGACCCATCCCCATTTGCCAATCTTTTTTGGAGGCCAGATATATCTAAGTCCAACCGATCTAAACGGTGGATTATAGCTTCCAGAGTTCTATCCTGGGCAAACCCCTGAGACATAGGCACTAGAGGCAGCACACTTACAATGAATGCCGCTAATACCAGCCGATGGATAGAAATTGTGCAACCGCAATTTCGATACAAATGATCTTCCCTAATATTATTTTTGTAGACTGATCGCGTCGCCACTGCACATTAAAGAAGAACTGGTTAGTGGCGCCAACTTCAAAGCAAACTATCTAACGCAAAATTGTGGCAAAAATATGAGGTGCTTGTATCAGGAGAGTATTGGGCCCAATACAGCCCTCGACGCCGCCAGGTCGCCGACATCAGCAACAGAGCCAAATAACTACACCACAATCAGCAGCTAGTTGACTCCGGATACACCTACACGATTTTGCGCCCAAGCGGCTTCATTATGGCCCAGAACTATGGGTCGTTCTTTGCCGTAAGAGATAGTTGAAATACGAGTTGGGTGAATGCCTAACGAAATCAGATAATTTCGAGCAGCGTTAGCACGCCTCTCACCCAAGGCCAAGTTGTACTCCCGGGTTCCGCGCTCATCACAGTGACCGGAAATTGTGAGAGTGAGTTCAGGGTTTTGTCTTAAAAATTCAGCTTGACGTCGCAGTGTTTCCTCACCGTCAGGGCGCACCACCGACTGGTCAAAGTCAAAAAACACCCGATCTCCAACCTCTTGCACCAGTATATCCTGCAATGACATTGCAGGATCAACGGCAGCCGTTTGAGTCCGTGCTGCGTCGTTGCCGGCTGCCCCATCACCAGATGAGACTGCTTCACTTCCACCTGCTCCCGCGCCGCCACCAGCACCGTCAGCAGTTTCTTCCTGTGCCGTTTCACACGCAGCAACAAAAAGTAGTATTCCACCCAAGGCGAGTAATTTAGACCACATCGAGTCTTACCTCCTCACTATCCCCGTCTGATACAGGGGCTAATGCACAGTTGCCCTTCAGGAACTGAATCATCCTTGTAATACAACATGTTTCGCAATGGATCAATTCAGGCTGCGCACGATGTTAATTTGAAAATCTCAAGGAATCAAGGGCGACCATGCGGGATCGGATGCTTCCATTGGAGTAATTATCTGTCGTTGGTTTGTACCCAAGATATCGACGCTGTAAAGTTTAACGTCAGCACCGGGCCTTTCTTGCCCAAAAAACATCAGAACTCGGCCGTTTGGTGCCCAGGTTGGCCCTTCTGCAAGAAAGCCTAACTTAGCTATTCGACGCGAGTCTTTGCCATCCGGCCGCATGACACCTATCGTAAATTGATTTTTATAAATATTTGTGAATGCAATCCAATCACCGCGAGGTGACCATACCGGGGTCCCATTTCTACCGTCACCCCAACTGATACGAGCCTCCTTACCTCCAGGTATTGCATCCATAACATAAATTTGTTGTCCTCCTGATCGGTCCGACTCAAAAGCGATTTGTGTTCCATCCGGCGAGTAAGAAGGCGCCGTCTCGATCGCTGGGTTACTAGTTAATTTTTCTACAATCCTAGTTCCAAGATCCATAACATAGATATCTGAGTTGCCATTGGGTGCCATGGACATTATTACCTTCTTGCCATCAGGGGAGAAACGTGGCGCTATGGTCATTGTAGGAAAATCGCCCAATACTTCTTGTTTCCCCGTATCAATGTTATAGATGTAGACCCTTGGCTTTTCCTGAAAATACGACAAATAGGTGATCTCTTGCAAAGTGGGAGAGAACCTCGGAGTAAGCACTAGGTATTTGCCGTCAGTTAGAAAACGATGATTCTCGCCATCTTGGTCCATTAATGCCAAACGCTTCACTCGTTTATCGGGTGGGCCCGACTCTGCAATATAAACTACTCGTGTATCAAAATAACCAGTTTCCCCAGTTACGCGCTCATAAATTTGATCAGATACCAAGTGGGCTATCCGGCGCCAGTTTTTTTGTGGGGTTGACAAAGACAGTCCAACTAAATGTTCTCCTGCGAAAACATCCCATAGCCGGAACTCTACCCTCACCTGCCCATCCTCTTGAAATTTTACCTTTCCTACCACCAAAAACTGAGCATTAATTTGACGCCAGTCAATGAATCGTGGGGTAAGCTGCAGTTCCTCTGGCGTCTGCTGAAAAGCAGCGGAGTCAAGAGCTCTAAACAAGCCCGACCGTTCCAAATTGTGGCGTATAACGTCGGAAAGATTTACACCCAAATCAACTTCGTCAGATGCCACACCATAAAATTGTGTTACTGCTATGGGAAGAGGCTCAACAACACCTCGTGTAATTTCAACTTCCGTCACAGCGTTTGATGGATTTACCAACAAAAATCCGAGGCAAAGCAAAAAACTCATAGCCCCACTGGCATATTGGAGAATGCCCCTTTTCATCACTCGGTAAATATACCTCACATTAATTCTCCGCATCAGCCAAACATTTCCTTCGGATCAAAATTAATTTTCATATCACGCCATAAATGATACTTACTAGGTGATAGGTTTTTTATTTGGCCCGTCTTTAAAACAGCTCTCACCGCACTCTCAGCCATAGCACGAAAAAATGGGTCTTTCGCCATTTGACGATTGTCCAGCACCGAGACATCCAACACCTGCCCATCAGGCCCCAGCTTTATTCGCAGAGCAACCTGCATATTGTGTACGTTTCTGCCACCAGCCGGCAAGTTCCAATTCCTCTGTATTTGGTAACGGATATTATCCAGTTCAGTCATGCTAAGTGGAATGTTGGATTTTGTTTCTTTATCTGCCATGGCTAGTACCTGCTCAAGCGGATCCTGAGCAAGTTTTTTAGGTTCAGGTTTTTCCTTATCTGGACTTTGTTCCCGGTTAATCTCCAAATCCTCTATACTCTTTAAAACCGACGCAAATGGATCAGGCCTAAGTGGTTTGTCGACTGGTGTTTTGACATAATCTGGAACTATCGTTTCTTTAATAACTTCTGTTTCCTGCCTTTGAGCGGCTGCACTAACAGGCTTACTAGGTGGCAGTTGCATATTCAAAGGCGCTGAAACCTTCTCTGATAGATTGGCCGTCGAAGAAGAAGTAGGAGGAGGAGGTGGTGGTGGTGGCAGTTCACTCCGGACATCTTCTATGTCGGTATCTCTAGTTTTTTGAGCCACCTCATTGGGAAGGTTCCTGTTTTCATCGACTGCGACCAACTCGACCACAACAACTTGCTCCCTCACTTGTTCCTCGCGGCTGAGGTGCGGCAACCCAATGTATAACAGCACCATGGCCAGTCCATGGACTATTGCTGAGATAACAACAGGCCCACCCATGACTATTCTCTAGTTTCTGCAGTTACTGGCATTTTGGTTATCAGCGCTACTTTAGTAAAGCCAGCACCGTTAATAGAGCTCATTACTGCCATAACTGACCCGTAATCAATTGATCTGTCCCCCCGTACAAATATTCGAACGCTCGGATTTTCACCTGTAATAGCCTGCAGCCTGGGGACTAAATCCGAAAGACTAATCTCGGTTTCCTGCAAAAATATTTTGCCGCTCTCAGATATCGACACAGTAAGTGGCTCATCGCTCCCCTTTAAAACATCAGCTTCCGCTCGAGGCAAATCTACCTTAACCCCAACTGTTAGTAAGGGCGCCGTGACCATAAAAACAACTAACAATACCAACATTACATCTACGAATGGCGTTACATTTATTTCGGCCATCGGTTGGTAACGTCGTTTGACCACAGTGCTATTCTGCGAGATGCTGACACCAGTCATTATTTTACGCCCTCGCCCAATTGACGAGACAACAAAGCAGTAAACTCTCCAGCAAAACTTTCTAATCGGCTGGCATAGCGACCCAAATCGCTGGACAATTTGTTATAAGCCACAACGGCTGGAATGGCTGCCACTAATCCAAGGGCGGTTGCTAGCAATGCCTCGGCAATCCCCGGCGCAACAACAGCAAGGGACGTGTTTTTGGTCATTGCAATTGCTTGGAAGCTATTCATGATGCCCCAAACCGTTCCGAACAGCCCGACAAAGGGTGCTGTGGACCCCACTGTTGCTAAAAAACCCATGTGTCGCTCTAAAGATTCCATTTCGCGTGCCAGGGTAACGTTCATAACGCGGTCTATACGACTTTGAAGATTAGAATGTGCCGAGCCATCTTGTTGGCTGAAACCACGTTTTGTTGCATGTGTCCATTCTCTCATTGCAACAACAAAAAGAGCCGCCAAAGGGTGCTCCGGAGTATCCCCTACACGCCCATACAGCTCTTCAAGGGAGCCCCCAGACCAGAATGCTTCCTCAAACTCTTCCGCTTGCTGGCGCAAACGCCTAAAATATTTAACCTTGTCAAAAATAATTGCCCAACACCAAATTGACGAGACCGCCAATCCAATCATTACCACTTGGACAACTAAATCAGCTTGTGCAACTAAGCTCCAAATTGATAAGTCTGCTGAAGACACCATCTCTTCTATAGATACCGATTCAGTAGTTGCCATTCTAGCGGGCCCCTTGTCCATATGTTAAATAAGGCCGAAGCGATGTTTCCAGTTCTGGCGGCAACCGTTTTGGACTCCCATGTGTGTCAACACATGCAATACGTGATTTTATAGAAGCTAGAGTATTTCCCAACCGACCTATTATTTGCATCACGATCATACTAGCCGCCCTGATTCCCAAAATTTTAGTGTGCACTTCAATCACATCATCAAGTCGGGCTGATGATAAGTACTCAATTGAGCAATTACGAACAAGAAATCTCAGCCCTGTTTTCTTTAGTATCAAACTTTGTTCCAATCCCGCCGAACGCAACATCTCTGTCCTACCACGTTCTGCAAATTTGAAGTAGTTTGCATAATAAACTATGCCTGCCGCATCAGTATCCTCATAGTAGACTCGCAGTCGTAGCACGTGTGTTTTTGCTTCGCCCATTTATTCTTCTCTATTCGCACTCACTTTAATCATATTATCCATGTTAGTTTGACCATCAAAGGGATCCTCGACAGAAGCCGGCCTCACATTTTCCATCTCTTGAGGCCTCAAGCCCTTCATGTGATTGAATGCTTCCATTGTAGTCATTCGGCCTCGTGGCGTGCGCTGGATATATCCCTGCTGGATCAAGTAAGGCTCAATCACGTCTTCTAGGGTATCCCGCTCCTCCGAAAGTGCCGCAGACAAAGTTTCGACACCAACCGGTCCCCCACCAAAAGAGCGCAAGATGCATAGCAAATATTTATGGTCCATTTCATCTAGACCTTTCGAATCAACCGCCAGATGCATCAACGCCTTATTGGCAACCTCCTTGTCAATCTCCTCATTTTGAGCAACTAACGCAAAATCACGAACCCGCCGCAACAAACGTCCTGCGATCCGAGGAGTCCCACGCGAACGGCCCGCTATTTCGATGGCTCCTTCTTCGGTCAAACTAACCTTCAGTCGTTCCGCAGAACCGCATATGATTTCCTTTAATTGGCCTGTTGTATAATAATTAAGCCTACTAGGTATACCAAAACGGTCGTGCAGCGGCGTAGTTAGCAAACCGGCCCTCGTAGTAGCCCCAATCAAAGTGAAATGCGATAAGTTTAGCCTTACCGACCTTGCCGCAGGACCTTCTCCTATCATTAAATCAAGCTGAAAGTCTTCCATCGCCGGATAGAGTATTTCCTCAACCTGTGACGGAAGTCGATGAATTTCGTCAACAAATAAGACATCTCTTGGTTCCAGGTTAGTCAACAATGCTGCGAGATCCCCAGGACGAGAAATGACAGGACCGGAAGTCATACGAAAACCAACACCTAATTCGCGAGCAATAATTTGTGCGAGAGTGGTTTTGCCTAGGCCAGGTGGCCCAGATAAAAGAACATGATCTAAAGCGGAGGACCGCTGACGGGCTGACTCTATAAAGGTCTTCAAGTTCGAGCAAAGCGCAGACTGCCCAACAAATTCGCCAAAAGTCTGTGGTCGGCGGTGTTCCTCGCTGGCTACCTCGTTATCAAATTGGTTGACTGACACGTTTCGTTTATCCGGTTCGTGACTATTCATTGCCCAACTCCTTAAGACCAGCTCGAACCAAAGCGGCTAAATCACTATCAACAGGGAGCGCAAGACCGGCAGCACCCACTGCTTTGATGGCCTCAGTCCGTCCATAGCCTAGATTAACCAAAACTGAAATGGCGTCTGCTGTTTTGGTTCCATCACTAGGGCCGACAGACATTAAACGTTGTGTGTCCGACGTCATTGGCAATTCACCCACCTTGTCCTTCAGTTCGGCAAGGATTCTATCCGCAACCTTTGGACCAATTCCGTTAGCACGAGTGAGCGGAGCTCGATCCCGCGCCGCGATTGCTTGACTTAAATCATCTGGACCAAGAACCGACAATACTCCCAGTGCTACACGAGCTCCAACTCCCTGAACTGTTTGCAAGAGGGAAAACCAGTCTCTATCAGTCGAAATAGAGAATCCATAAAGGTGGATATGATCCTCCCGCACATGAGTTTCCACGTATAGCTCTGTTAACTCACCAATATCAGGAAGAGAACGAAGAGTCCGCGCAGGGCAATAAAGCAAGTAACCGACACCGCTGACGTCGATGATGACCCAATCTTCACCCACCGAATCTATGTGCCCGCGCAGCTTAGCAATCATAAGGTAGCCCCAGCCGTAATAGTCTCTGGATGGATGCTAAGATGGTGCGCATGACAAATGGCAATGGCAAGAGCATCCGAGGCATCGGCACTTTTAGGGTTGGCAGTCGGAAGCAAATGTTTAACCATTAGCTTTATTTGTTGCTTTGCGGCGCGACCGGTCCCAACGACTGCCAGTTTAACAGTTCGGTTGTGGTATTCTGCTACATCGAGTCCTGCTAGCGCGGGAGCCAAGAGAACGATTCCCCGGGCCTGACCCAGCTTCAACGTTGAGCTTGGATTAGTATTCACAAAGGTCTCTTCGACTGCTGCCGAATTAGGATGCCACGTATCAATCACTTGCACTAAGCCACTGTACAAAAATGCCAACCGGTCCGAGAGCGGCATTTTAGGCGATGTATCAACATCACCGCACGCGACAAATTGTAAAGAGGACCCATCGGAATCAATCACCCCCCAGCCTGTTTTGCGAAGGCCGGGATCTAACCCGATAAGGCGAATAGTCGAAGACACAATGACCTAAGCACTCAAATGCTGGAGAACCTGTTCACTAATCTCAAAATTGGCATGTACAGATTGAACATCATCGCTATCCTCTAGTGTCTCTATCATTTTTAGCAAAGTGCGAGTAGCATCTTCATCCAAGGAGAGAGTACTCTGAGGAATCCACTCGAGCCTTGCAGCCACGGCATCACCGAACTTCTCTTCTAAAGATTCGCGAACAGTATTAAATAGATCTGATTTGCACTTAATAGTGTAATTATTGCTCGTTGTTTCAATATCGGAGGCGCCGGCATCCAGGGCTGCCTCGAACATCTCGTCCTCACCAGCGGCACCGACCGGATATTCAATCAGACCGACTCTGTCGAAGAGAAAATTAACACTCCCAGTCTCGCCAAGATTACCCCCGTGCTTGGTAAAAGCTGCACGAACTTCGGAAGCAGTCCTATTTCGATTATCAGTTAACGCTTCGACTATGACGGCAACACCATTAAGACCATACCCTTCATAACGGACCTCAACGTAGTCCACACCATCATCCTGATCACCGCCGCGCTTAATAGCCCGTTCTATGTTAGAATTGGGCATGTTTGCAGCTCTCGCTGCAGATATAGCCGACCGCAAACGGGCATTCATATCAGGGTCGGGACCACCCGCCTTTGCCGCCACGGTTAACTCTCGAGCATGTTTTGCAAAAACTTTGGCACGCTTTGCGTCTTGCGCACCCTTTCGATACATGATGTTTTTAAACTGAGAGTGACCGGCCATTTTGAAATACAAGTTTCCTTTCCAGGCAACAATCTATAAGCAAGCAACTGCATCCCTTCTAAAACAAATCGGGCGTTTCTATTAACGCACTAACATTAATTAACAAATCAATATGGCAAGAATTGGGCTACAATCAAGGCTGTCATTTGGGCCAACAAGGCTTTAAGTTAGGCCCTTGGATAACTGGTCTGACACTTCGTGACAAGCCAGTCCTCTGGTCTAACTCAAATAACACTGCACATGCGGTCCCAGGGCCATTAGGCGGCGAGACGCGCCCAGTAGGCATACGTGTCTCAAAACGCCGGATCCATGCACCTTTATCGCCACCTATGACAGAATCGTAGTCTCCACACATACCTGCATCTGTCTGAAAACCTGTCCCATTTGCCAAAACCCTTCCGTCGGCGGTTGGGACATGCGTATGACTACCAACCACTGCCGAAACTTTTCCGTCAAACATGTGTGCGAACGCCTGTTTCTCGCTAGTCGCCTCTCCATGCACATCAATCAGTATCGCATCTGCATTTTTGCCTAGTCTGTGGCCGCTTAGGAATAAGGAAATAGATCGGAATGGGTCGTCCAAAGGATCCATAAATAACCGCAGCATCACGTTCACCACGATGATGCGTTTGCCGGATTTAGATGAAAATAAACGGGCCCCAGATCCTGGCGTGCCCGTCGGATAATTGTGTGGCCGCAATAAACGCGGCTCTTGATCAAAATAGGGAATAATCTCACGCTGGTCCCATACATGGTTGCCCGTCGTGATCACATCGATGCCAGATTCAAAAAACTCATTACATATTGCCGGTGTTATGCCAAACCCTCCAGCTGCATTTTCCCCATTCGCAATAATGAATTCAACACCGAGCTCTTGCCTCGCACGTCTGACGGTTTCCAACACCACCTTGCGTCCCGGTTGTCCCACTACATCTCCGAAAAATAACAGCCGCACTAACTTTCTCCGTTTGAATCACAAAACAAAAATAGCACTAGATGCCTCTTATCCGGCGGCTACACTTTTCTGTTATCACCCAATCAAGCGGAACATCATGAGGGTCTGTTGGAACATCCTCAACACACTGGTCCTCGAATGCCGCACCTATGGCGATTGGCCTGGATTTTGCCATACCAAAAAGGGTGCTATCATAGTATCCACCGCCATAACCAAGACGATTCCCCTTCTCATCGAACGCAACCAAGGGCACAATTAACAGTTGCGGTATAACTTTAGGTTTCACGGCCTTCGGCACATGAATACCAAACGCCCTTTTTTCTAGAGCGTCAGCGGGACACCAAGAACGGAAATCCAAAATCTTTGTTCTCGCTTGTACTATTGGCAAGCATAACTTGAATCCCAACTTATGTAATCTGATGAGTAACGGAATTACATCAATTTCACTATTTATCGGCCAATAACCGGCAATACAGTCTGCAGTAGAAAGTTTAATCTTAGCTAGAAAATTATCAGCAAGTCGTTCAGATTCCAGTGTGTTCCGTACTGAGTGGCGCCGTGACCGCTGCGATCTGCAGTGATTGCGCAAGCTAGATTTAGTCTCAGTACCTGTTAGTTCCACTAAAAAATCTTGCCCATTGCAATAATTGGTAATCCTAGGTCTACGAAAGGTGAGACCGCAAAGACCGTCGACCCTATGAACCACTGTGGCCTGCTGGTGCAGGTGGGCGCCGTGTGCCGACGGCACACCGCCGGTAGAGACAGCTCCCTAGTGGACATCATTGGCCCAGGGACATATCGGTGCTAACAAATCTCGCAGTACCCACCAATTAGCAAGTATAACCCGTATTCCAAAATTATAAAATCACAGAACGCACTTTTAGTTTCTGTTGTTATCCTGCCTTTTGTTGATTACGCCTGTTCTTTTTCAAGACGGCTAGCTACCCCTTTAACCGCGACAGCAGCCCTATCCAATCTTGCGACAAAGTCTTCTGACACTGCATTAACCGCTTCTTCTCCTGCAGTTCGTGCACGTTCATTCGCCTCAGATAACTCATCCGCTATATACAGGCTCGTCATAGCTAGAAGGTGAGCCTCACCAATATGCCCAACACTCTTAACTAGTTCCTTAACCCGTTTATCGATATAACGGGCAAGGCGTGTTATATGCTCTTCTTCGCCCTCTTCGCAGGTAACAGGGTACTGACGGCCGTTTATGTTAACCGAAATTTCTATCATTTCATCCATCTAATATATTACGTGCTTTTTTACATATAGCTGTTAGGCGATTTGAAACAGTTTGAGCTACGGCATGCAAATCAGCATACTTTTCTTCAACTTCATGCAGCCTTGCTTCGAAATTTTTCCTCTCGTCATGCAAGGAAGCCTTTTCCGCAGCAGACCCGGACAACTCTCGTTCTACTTTATCAAACACTCCATCCACTGTGCTTTGGAGTTGGTCCAGTGCTTTCTGAAGGCGTTCACTGGCTGCTTCTAGATTTTCTTTGGCCAATAACTTACCTCATTCTTGTCAAATTTGGTATTTCGTTCCTGAATTCAGGATAAAACGAGGGCCGACACATCGTCAACCGACACTGAACGTAAATCCTTTTGAATTACTGACCATCGCTAGTTGACGGCAGACACAAGGGAGGTAAGGTGCGACCGGACGGAAGCTATTTGAATGCGTAGCGAAACAGAACACTGAAACATCTGTATAATGGAACCCTCTTCTTTTTACCCTACAATTCAAAAATGGAAAATACGCCAATGAGCGTTTCCCACAACGACCTTGCAAACACAATTCGCGCCCTTTCAATGGATGCCGTCCAACAAGCTAAGTCCGGGCATCCGGGCATGCCTATGGGCATGGCAGACGTGGCAACCGTCTTATTTACAAAGTTTCTTAAATTTTACCCAAGAGAACCGAAGTGGCCTGATCGAGACAGACTGATCTTATCTGCAGGGCACGGCTCCATGCTGCTCTACTCACTTTTATATCTAACCGGCTATAAAGGTATGGAAATTGAACAACTGCGTAACTTTCGCCAACTTAAGAGCGCAGCCGCTGGGCACCCAGAATTCGGCCTAGCTGATGGCATAGAAACAACCACCGGACCTTTGGGTCAAGGCCTCGCGAATGGGGTGGGAATGGCGATCGCCGAACGTCTGATGTCGGAACGTTACGGGATTGATATTGTAAACCACCGAACCTACGTGATTGCTGGAGACGGTTGTCTAATGGAGGGCATAAGCCATGAATCTGCTTCGCTGGCCGGGCACCTAAAATTAGCTCGGTTGTTAGTTCTGTTTGATGACAATGGCATTTCGATCGATGGCCCCACTGACTTGACTACGTCTGATGACCAAACTAGCAGGTTTTCCGCATTGGGCTGGCACGTCCAAAGGGTGGACGGACATAATCATGAAGATATAGCTCATGCTATTAAAAACGCGATCAATGACCCTCGCCCATCCATAATTGCGTGTAAAACCGTGATTGGATACGGCGCCCCAAATAAGCAAGGCACGGCCGCAACACACGGTGCACCCCTTGGAGAAGCAGAAATTGCCGAAGCGAGAGAAGAGCTAAATTGGGCGCATCCACCCTTTAAAATACCGCTGGAAATTCTAGAACATTGGCGAGGTATAGGCGAACAAGGCGGAGCCGAACACCGTGAGTGGTTAGATCGCCTCAATAATTCTAGGCATCGACCGAGGTTTGAGCATGCAATTTCCGGAGGTCTACCAAAAAACTTTAAAGCACAATTGGAAGCTTATAAAGAATCCTTGATCTCTAATGGCAAACCCGTTGCGACCCGGAAAGCATCCGAGGATTTTCTAACAATAATTAATAGAGAAATTCCTGATATGATCGGCGGCTCAGCTGACCTTACAGGCTCTAACAACACTAAAACACCCGAAATGGACCCAATTACACCCACAGATTTTTCGGGTAATTATATTTATTACGGTGTTCGGGAGCATGCAATGGCCGCCGCAATGAATGGCATAGCTCTTCACAGAGGCTTTATTCCCTATGGCGGGACTTTTCTAGTTTTCTCCGACTATGCCCGACCCGCAATGCGGCTCTCCGCGCTCATGAATTTGCGGGTAATTTACGTCATGACCCATGATTCGATAGGTCTCGGAGAAGACGGGCCGACGCACCAACCAGTGGAGCATTTATCAGCGCTGAGGTCGATACCGAACTTAAAAATATTTCGGCCCGCTGATCCCATAGAAACTGCAGAATGCTGGTCTTTGGCACTTCTCCCCGATAGTGGACCATCGGTGTTAGCGTTGACTCGTCAAACTGTTCCAATAGTCCGCAAATTCCACACTCGTGATAATTTATGTGAGAAGGGCGCATATGAGCTTCTTCCGGCCAACGGTGAACCAGTGGTGTCTATTTTAGCCAGCGGCTCTGAACTTGAAATAGCCCAAGGAATTCGCACCTTGTTACAGGAAGCCAACATTCCAACCCGCATAGTATCAATGCCATGTTGGGAATTATTCGAAAGACTCGAGAAGAAGGAACAGGACTCCATCCTGGGGGTGAAAACACTAAGAGTAGCAATTGAAGCAGCAGTGCGAAATGGGTGGGACCGATGGATTGGAGGGAATGGAATGTTTTTCGGTTTGACGGGATTTGGCGCTTCAGCGCCATATAAAAACCTTTACGATTACTTCGGTCTGTCCGCTAAAGAAATAACTTCAACAATTCGGAAACGCCTGGAATCATAGACGGCAATTTAGAAAGGATAAGAATATGACAGTTCGGCTCGCTATAAACGGATTTGGTCGGATTGGAAGGCTAATAATGCGTGCTTCAATCGAACGCCAACAAGAAGATGTCCGGGTTGTAGCTATTAATGACCTTGGTCCGGTTGAAACGAATGCCCATCTCTTGCAGTACGATTCAGTACACGGTCGATTGCCAGGCAAGGTCGAAGTCGACGGTGACGCCATTGATATTGGAGATGGGCCCATCAGAGTTACGTCAGAGAAAGACCCCTCCAAACTGCCGTGGGGGCAGCTCGATATAGACGTGGCGCTAGAATGCACAGGTATATTCACAAGCCGCGATGGTGCTGCCGCACATATTGAAGCTGGAGCTAAACGAGTTTTAGTTTCAGCACCTGCAACAGGTGCCGATATGACAGTTGTTTTTGGGGTCAACCACTCCCAACTAAACTCTAAACATTTGGTGGTGTCTAATGCTTCTTGCACTACGAATTGTCTAGCACCCGTAGCAAAAGTCTTAAATGATGCGATTGGTATCGAACGCGGATTTATGACCACCATCCACGCCTATACGGGCGATCAACCGGTCCTCGACACACTGCATAAAGATCTCCATCGAGCCCGTGCAGCAAGTATGTCGATGATTCCAACCTCGACGGGTGCTGCCCGTGCAGTAGGACTAGTATTGCCGGAATTGGCTGGGAAACTTGATGGGACCGCCATACGTGTCCCAACACCAAATGTATCCCTTGTTGATCTGACTTTTTCAGCTTCGAGACCAACCGACACAGATGAAGTAAACAAGGCAATCACAACAGCCGCCGCCGGACCGATGAAAGACATCCTGAAGATCAATGATAAACCATTGGTATCTGTGGACTTCAATCACGAGTCGGCTAGCTCTACCTTTGACACTTCTCAAACCCAAGTGGTTGATGGGACCCTTGTTCGCGTTCTGTCTTGGTATGACAATGAGTGGGGTTTTTCTAACCGTATGAATGACATCGCAGCAATTTTGGGGACATTTGCAAAATAGGGCTGGATAAGTGGTCGTAAAACTTGTTCCAACACTTGACGATGTAAGCGTTCAAGAACGTCTCGTTTTAGTCCGTGTTGACCTAAATGTGCCGGTGAGCGATACCTTGCAAGTAACAGATTACACGCGACTAGATTGTATAAGCTCTACACTGAAGGAACTTTCTAAAAAGCGAGCACGAACTATTTTGATCTCCCATTTTGGGCGACCGAAAGGAAGACGAGAAGACAGGCTATCACTTCGTTTCCTTGCCAATCCCATATCCCAACTCATAGACGGGAAAGAGGTGGTATTTGCTTCAGATTGTATAGGTACAGTTGCAAAGACAGTGGTTAATGCAATTCAACCCGGACATTTTGCCTTATTGGAAAATTTACGTTTTCATCCCGGGGAGGAAGAAAATGAACCCGGTTTTGTATCGAGCCTTGCTTGTCTGGCCGACGTATACGTAAACGATGCCTTTTCTGCATCACACCGGCCCCATGCGTCTATAGTGGGAGTACCGGCTCTACTACCTCACGTGGCCGGTCGTTCAATGCAGAAGGAATTAGAAGTGTTATCAAGGGTGCTTAAAGATGCAGCTACTCCATCAATGGCCATTATCGGGGGTGCAAAAATATCTACTAAGCTTGGACTGTTGGCTAACCTTTCAAAACACGTTGATGTGTTAGCAATTGGTGGTGGTATGGCAAATACTTTACTATATGCAAAAGGCGTCAATGTTGGAAGTTCAATATGCGAGCCAGAATTGTTGGATGATGCTAAACAGATTATCGCTGAGGCAGAAAAAAATTCGTGCGAAATGTTGCTCCCTGTTGATGCAGCAACTGTTAGAGATAGAAATACCAATGAACCAGCCCACATACTTTCCGTTAACGAGATCCCAGAGAATGGATCTATCCTAGATGTTGGACCAGCTACCATGCGACTCATTGCGAACCGACTCGCCAATTGCAAAACTTTACTGTGGAACGGACCAATGGGTTTATTTGAAATACCACCTTTTGATACTTCTACAAATTTTTTAGCAAGGAAAGCTGCAGCAATGACAGACGGAGGAACACTAACAAGTGTAGCAGGTGGTGGTGATACTCTGGCGGCCTTGAATCAAGCGGGTGTGAGTTCAAGCTTCTCATACATCTCAACCGGCGGAGGGGCATTTCTAGAATGGCTGGAAGGCCGTGACCTCCCCGGTGTCGCATCACTGAAATCCAAGGCCCATCGTGCAGACAAGCGCTGAGGTAATTTGTCACTCACGCAAGCATTTCGAGGCTGCTTTTGACGTAGCCCGCGAACAAGCTAGATGGGTGACGATCTTGGTACGGACCGCCCCTGGTGCTGCAGCATATGCTGGAGCTTTATATTTATGGTCTGCAGCCCAATCAGCTAAACAATCCCCCAGTGAACCAAAGTTTGTAGTAGTGGATTGCGAAGATGACCCTAGCCTTGTATTAGCAGCACTTCGGGTTGGCTGGATTAATTTTGCTTTCAAAGGTGGTCCAACCACCCATAAAAAAGTTTGCCAGATTGTCCATCAGAATGGCGGCAGTATAATACAAATTGATCAAAATCCTGTTCTAGATTTGATAAACATACCTGCACCCGCCGAGCATTTACGGGCCTGGCTGGAAACCCTCGATTCGGGAACCCTGAAAATTAAAGAAAAAAATTAATGACAGAGTCTTGCCGTTTATACTTGATAAGCCCTCCTAACTTCTTTTTAGACGATTTTGAAAAGCAGCTGCTCAACGCCTTGAGCGGAGGTGATGTGGCTTGCTTTCAGCTTCGTCTAAAAGATACGGATGACAATGCTATTAGGGATGCGAGTAAACGCCTCATGCCCATATGCCGAAATTATGACGTCGCTTTTTTAATAAATGACAGGCCCGATTTGGCTGCCGAAATGGGAGCCGACGGAGTGCATGTAGGCTCAGACGACGTAACTTATGAAGTTGCTCGAAGAATTGTCGGCAGTGAGGCAACAGTTGGAGTAAGTTGCTATAATTCTCGGCACTTGGCCATACTTGCAGGGGAACAAGGCGCCGATTATGTCGCATTTGGGGCATTTTACCCGACAAAAACAAAAGAGGCTCGGACACACGTAGAGCCGAATATTCTATCCTGGTGGCAAGAAACAACCACTATACCGAGCGTTGCGATTGGCGGCATAAATACAAAAAATTGTGGAGCACTCGTTAAAGCAGGTGCTAATTTCCTTGCTATAATATCTGGGGTTTGGGACCATAAGTATGGACCAACAAAGGCAATAAATTTGTTTCACACCGAAATGGAAAAATACAACTAACAAAGGCTCTAATCTTAACATTGAAAGCCATTAACTAGGGCCCGTTTAAACGCTCCGTTGCCATCCGTTTCACTACTTGTTACGGTCCTTCATGTTAAGCTAATCATTAAAAATAATTGGTCCAACTAATGAAAATTAACGGAAACTCCATCCGACCCGGAATGATCATAGAACACAAAGGCCAACTCTGGCGTGCTGTAAAATCACAAGCAACTCAGCCGGGAAAGGGAGGAGCTTATAATCAAGTAGAACTCAGGAATTTGCGGGACGGAAGCAAGCTCAACGAGAGGTTTCGGTCCGCCCAAGATGTTGAAAGGGTTCGACTGGAAGAAAAGCCGTATCAATTTCTTTACGCCGATGATTCACTTTTAACGTTTATGGATACGGAAAGCTACGAGCAAGTTACACTTAGCATTGACATTATTGGTGAGGGCAGCGCCTTTCTCCAAGACGGAATGGAGGTCATAATTCAGTCTTTTGAAGGGGAGCCACTAGATGCCGCACTGCCTGACACAGTCATTGTATCTGTGGCGGAAACGGAGCCAGTTGTAAAAGGACAAACAGCAGCTTCAAGTTATAAACCAGCAGTTCTCGAAAACGGTCTGCGCATCATGGTGCCCCCTCATATAGAAAGCGGCACAAATATCATTGTAAATACCGCTGATGGTTCATATGCAGAGCGTGCCAAAGATTAATTTGATTTTGGCAGATTCTTTCATCTGATGGCAGTTCGCTCCGCAGAAATTAATGTGATGGCTGCTAGTGCTGTTAAAGTTGCACGAGCCCTAGCCAGAGACTTTATTGAATTAGAGCAATTGCAGGCTAGCGAGGCCGGCAGTGCAAATTTTACAGATAGATCTTTCAACAATGGTGCGGGGATCATGCAAGAGACCCTGATTAAGGCCAGACCAGAAAGAAAGGTTCATATGTCCGGTGCCAGCACCCTAGAACTTGACAAAAATGATGACCTCTGGCTAGCAAATCCGATATGTGGATACGTCAACTTCTCCAGAGGAATTCCTCACTTCTCGGTAGCTATCACCCATATCCAGCGGCAAGCAGCACTATCAACAGTAATCTACGATTCCGTCCATAACGACCTCTACTGGGCAGAGAAAGGCATCGGTGCATACAGGAACGACAGAAGAATACGTGTGTCGCAACGACGAAATCTTCGCGATACGATAGTAGGGAATTACGAAACTAATATGGGTGACACAAATATCTACAAATATCAAAAATCTGTCACGAAACAGGCCCTGAATGTCCGCATGCTTGGTTCTATATCATTAGATCTTGCATATGTTGCTGCTGGTTGGCTGGATGGTTTTTGGAGTCTAACAGCTGCGCCATACGACGTTATTGGGGGAGGCCTCCTTGTTCAAGAAGCTGGCGGGTTTGCTAGTGGAATTTTCGGGACTGGCCGGCCGGGCAAAGGTCCTGGCATTTTAGCTTCGAATACCCACCTTCAGGGAGAATTCTCCGCATTGTTTCGGAAGGCTAGCCAAAACGTCTAAAATCATAACCAGTTGTTCTGATCTGTTCGCCTCGTTATTGTGTGACTAAAATATTTCGACTTTTTATGTTGTTCAGGTTACTAGAGTAAACAGAAGAGAATACGGGCCTGTAAGCGAGGAATTTAGAGATGCTCATGACCTCTCACGCAGTTGAGCATTGGTCACAACAAATTTGTTTATGCGGAATTCTCAGGTACATGACACTAGGAGTCGTCTTGTGTCTGCCGGCAATTAGTAAGGTGTCGGCGCAACAAGGCGTGGAAGTTGGGGCGCCAGCACCAGCAATCGAAATTAATGAAGATGCCGTTTATTATAATTTGCCTAATTATCGGCAACCCATAACCACTCCCAACGTTCGATTATTCAATCCCTTGAAAGATAATCTAAAATCCCGGGTGGTCAATTTGCGGCCTCCCTTCAATTCTGGTTTATCTAAACCACCTGAAGGATCTGATGGAACCTTGAGACGTGGAAACAAGCCTACATCTCATGTTATAGAACTTCCCCACAGCGAATCCACTGACGAAGACGTTATTATAACCACATCAGATGTACCTTCTAACAGTGTAGAAATTGACGGTTTGTTAGAAAGTGATAAAGATATTGGTGTCAGTTCTACACCCCCCAAAACTGATAGTAATGTTGCACAGGCCTCACCTAAACCACAAGCTATAGACTCGTCCAGTTCCGATGTTGTAAGCGAAGAATCAGACACACCTCGGCAACCCGACACAAAAGAAATAGATCTTCAAGATAATAGGCAACAAGAATTGACGGCGGTTAGAGACCCCCAAAGGCATGAACCGGGAGCAACGACCTTGCCCTCCGAGTACAGCCAAGCAGGAGTTGTTACCATTCGGTTCTTAGTAGGTGCCGCCACTTTTAGTGACGACAACGAACCTACCCTTGTCTCCTTAGTTACTGAAATCAAAGACCAAGAAGGAACTCGTATACAACTAAAGGCATATGCGGATGCTCAAAACAGTTCTGCAAGCGCTGCGCGAAGGTTGTCACTTTCCCGTGCGTTGGCTGTTCGCTCTTTTTTGATAGAATCAGGAATTAATTCAACACGCATTGATGTCCGGGCACTTGGATCTAAAACTGAATCAGGGCCTGCTGACCGAGTTGATCTAATTATCGTAAATTAGCTAGACCACAAACACAATTTAGGACATCAATTTTTAGGAAGGACCTCACTTTTAACCAATGAACAAGCCCAGCCGCTTTGTTACTCGCATGGTGTTCTTTTTGGCAGTCGCCGCCGGTGTAATGCTGTTGCTATCCACGCAATTGATGGAGGCGTTTGATGCTAACCCTCCTCTGAACGGGTTGATTCTTGGCGTTCTTTTGATTGGGATAGTCTATTGTTTCCGTCAAGTCACACAACTGGGGCCAGAAGTGCGATGGATAGAAACATTCCGCACAAATCAACCAGGACTTTCAACACAGTCAGCTCCAAAACTATTGTCTCCAACGGCCCGCATGTTGTCAGACCGAAAAGGAAAGGTAATGCTTTCCGCGACTGCCATGCGGTCACTATTGGATGGTATTGCGGCTCGCCTCGATGAATCTCGGGAAATTTCCCGCTATCTGATCGGATTGTTAATCTTTCTAGGACTGCTTGGAACCTTTTGGGGCTTGTTAGAGACAGTCAGTTCCGTGGGGCTCATCATTAATAACCTGTCCGTAACCGGCGACGACATTGTTAACACCTTCACTAAATTAAAAGACGGCTTAGCAGATCCTTTAAACGGGATGGGGACTGCTTTTTCGTCATCACTGTTTGGCCTCGCGGGAGCATTGATACTAGGATTTCTTGATCTTCAAGCAGGGCAGGCACAAAACCAGTTTTATAATGACCTAGAAGAATGGCTTTCCGGGGTGACGCGGCTAGGGACTGGCAGCGGGCTTGGGGAGGGAGAACAATCTGTTCCTGCTTACGTTCAAGCGCTGCTGGAACAAACAGCTGAAAGTTTAGAAAATCTCCAAACTACCCTTTCGCGCAGCGAAGACGACCGAAGGTCCACTACTTCTAGTATTTTGCAATTGACCGAACGACTTGCAACACTTGGCGATCAAATGCAACGGGCCGACACCGGTATCGACGAGGCGACACGGAGCCATATCCGGAGCCTCGATTTACATATGGTCCGGTTAGTAGAAGAAACCATCAATGGACGAAATCAAATGGTCTCTGAGTTACGCAACGAAATAAAACTCTTAGCAAGAACAGTTGCGGCCACAGCCCAATCGGGGGCAAATATTTCTGGGGAGGCTCATAGCAGAACCGAACCAAAAAGTGGCATAGATTAATTGTCACGACCACTGGGGATTCGTAAGAGATATGCTAGCCCGTAGAAGTAGAGTCAAACAGGGACCAGACATATGGCCCGGATTTGTCGATGCAATATCTACACTCTTATTAGTTCTAATATTTTTGTTAGTAGTCTTTATTCTAGCAGAATTTTTCCTATCGCGTGCTCTTTCGGGACGTGATGAAGCGTTGAGCCAGCTGAATCGACAGGTCTCGGAGCTTGCTGACCTCCTGGCATTGGAACAATTAACAAATGAACAGTTGCGAGAAAATATTTCGGAAATAGGACTTCAGCTGCAGGCTTCCACAAAGGACCGGGAGGCTTTAAATAGACAACTGTTCCTATCGCTGGAGAAGCAAGATAATCTAGGGACCGAACTGGGATCGATAGAGCGATTTTTAGAGGCAAGCGAAGAAGAACGCAAAGATGTTGAGTTACGTCTATCAGCAGCACTTGCGGCGCTCGAAGCCGAAAAAGCTGCGCTTAATGCGTCTAGGGATAAAGCCGATACGGCTCAACGCGGCTTGACCGAGCAAAAAGAAATATCAACAGCAGCCCAAAGGCAAATCACTCTTTTAAACCAACAAATAGCAGCTCTGCGCATACAATTAAGCTCTATACAAAGTGCACTGGATGCAGCCGATCTCGAGATGGAGGAAAAAAACGTCCAAATTGCTAATTTAGGCCAACGCCTTAATGTCGCGTTAGCCGATAAGGTTGGAGAGCTATCACGCTACCGCTCAGAGTTCTTCGGACGGCTTCGGGAGTCTCTATTAGGCCGTAGTGCTGTTCGAATAGAGGGCGATCGATTTGTCATTCAAACAGGTGTCCTATTTGGCAGTGGATCCTCAACGCTTGATCCAGCTGGAGTAACGCAGCTTAATGACCTGGCGACGTTACTGCTGGATATTTCCCAAGACATTCCGACAGATATCCGATGGGTGCTTCGCATTGATGGACACACTGATAAACGCCCTATTAATACCCTCCAATTCCCATCTAATTGGGAACTTTCTGCCGCGCGAGCAATTTCCGTAGCACGTTATTTGATTAACCAAGGACTTCCACCGAGCCGAGTCATGGCGGCAGGGTTCGGGGAGTTTCAACCATTGATCGACCAAGATACTGATGAAGCCTATAGGGCAAATCGCCGTATAGAGCTTAAACTGACAGAACGGTAAATCATGAGCGAACACGTAGACGAACAACCAGCCATTGAAGAAAGCACAAAATTTAGGTGGCAGAAGCATAGGACCCAGTTAAAAATTTTATTGTTACTCTCGGTGTCTATTGTCCTAGTTTGCTTATCGTACTTTTTTGGTCAAAATCGGGCGGTCGACGTACAGCTTAAATTGCGAGCGGAGCTAGAAGACTCAATTACTGAAAATAGAAGCTTGCGGACACAAATGGCTGAAATCCAAATACATACGAACAAGTTAGAACAAAAATATGCCGAGGATGCCCCCCACGGAGCAACACAACAAATCATGGCTTTGGTTAAAGAACGGCTGGAATACGGGGTAAGTCCGGATCGAATTGCATTCCTTGTCGCAATGGCAAAAAACGACTCAAACTGTACCCAGGACACTGACACCCGCCGTTTCTTGCTACAAACCCCACTCACAACAGGTGAAAATGCAGCCGTTAGCTTCTCGAATGACACCATTACCGTGACTGGCTGGGGGCTGCCTTCTAGGGATACAAATAACAATCTACAAGCATGGTTTGACCCCACAGAACAGGTAACCATCGTGTTTACAATAATTGGTGGAGAAGAGTATCAAACAGACGGGAAGCTGCCCTTACACTACTCGTTGGCAACAGGCCAGAGCGAGCACCGTTTTACCATAAAAGCTGGAGAACCCCGAGGATTTGTGATGGCAACTGAGCAACGCTGCGACTTTCCCTAGATAGTGAAACTAACTCAAAAAATCCAAAAAGCGTGGCTGTAAAATCTAGTTTCTAAAATTGCTTCCTAGTGTTGGTCGACTTGAGTCTGAATCCTCTGCGAATACCCCGTACTTCCCAAGATTCTCCGGGGAAGATTCCTGGATCGCTAGGGAAGGTGTCGCGCGCGCCATATAAGACGATGCTATGATTCCGTAGGCACCCTCCTGACCAACAAACCAAAAAACCCTGCAGCGCCTCTGACTCCAAAAGTATAGCCTGCCCATGTTCACTTAGGGAAGATCCCACTGATGCGCCCGCAGTCCGCGCACACAGGTCCAAAAAATCAGCTCTCTTTTAATTTGCTCATCTGCCGTCGAGCACTGATGCATCTGTTGCAGACGAGGGGGCCGAACCTAATGGCTCTGTGTATTCAGCCTCTAGTACACGTAAATAATTGGCGACGTAGCTAGAGGGTTTAGTTAAGCTTGCAAGCAGAGAATAGAGCGCTGGAATTATAAAGAGACTGAGCAAAGTTGAGAAACTAACACCTCCAATAATTACCCAACCGATAGAAGAACGGCTTTCCGCTCCTGCGCCAGTAGCCAGCGCTATCGGGATTGCCCCAAACACAGTGGCAATGGCCGTCATAAGAATAGGCCGCAATCTTGCTTCAGCTGACTTTTGAACCGCCTCTTGCACGGAGGCACCTTGTTCCCGCAACTGATTCGCAAACTCCACAATAAGAATTCCGTTCTTGGCTACCAGACCGATCAGCATGATCATTCCAATTTGGCTGTATATATTCAGAGTGATCCCTGTCAGCAAAAGAGTGCCAAGCGCCCCAGTCACAGCTAGGGGGACAGAGAGAAGGATTATAAACGGATGAATAAAACTCTCAAATTGAGCACCAAGTACAAGAAATATAATAAGTAAGGCTAATAAAAACGTTGCCAGAAGCGAGGCTGAAGAATCTCGAAATTCTCGCGATTGACCAGCGTAAGAAATACGCGCCTCCCCTGGCAATCGAGTCCGAGCTAACTCATCCAAATATTCAAGTGCCTCACCAAGGGAATAGTCGGGACCTAATGAGGCAGATATAGTTACCGCACGCATTCGGTCGAATCGGTTTAATTCTTTAGCACCTGCAGTCTCCCTCAATGTAACCAAGTTAGATAAAGGAATTAACTCATTTTGAGAGTTGGCACGCACATAAATATTGGTCAGGTCTCTCGGGGTTAAACGATCTTCATCCCGCGCTTGTAAAACCACATTATATTGGACTCCTCTGTCGTTAAATGTTGTAACAAATCTCGATCCGAGCATAACCTCCAGAGTTCGGCCAATCGCCTGAATTGATACACCGAGATCGGCTGCCCGATTGCGGTTGATATCAACGCGCAATTCGGGTTTTGTCTCCTTAAAGTCACTATCAACACTTAATAAACGTGGATTTTCTCGCGCACCTTCAACAATCACTTGGCTCCACTCTCTCAACATATCGTAGCTTGGACCACCAATGACAAACTGCACCGGACTTTTTCGCCCTGGCTGATTCAAACTAGGAGGATTAATCGCAAAAACATTTGCTCCCGGAATGGACAAAAGTTTCGGAAACATTTCTTTCACGATAGCTTGCTGAGAGCGGTCTCGCTCTTGCCACGGTCGCAATACGACGAAAGCAATCGCGAAGTTTACAGGGCTGGGACGACTTAGACCAGGAGCAACTACGCCAAAGATGGTATCCGCTTCGTTGTTATCCAACAACGGTTGCAGCAACCTTTCTGATTCTTGGAGATACGTCAAAGTGTAATCAATTGTTGCCCCCTCTGGGGCCTTTAAAACAACCAGGAATACCCCCCTATCCTCTGTCGGCGCAAACTCCTGCTTAACCCCATGATAAAAACCATATGCCGCGGCGGATAGCCCTATTCCAACAGCTAAAATAACGATGGGGAATGATAAGGCCCCACGCAAGGCATAGGAGTATGCTGTATTAAGCCCCACAAAAAATTGTTCCGTAAGTCTGTAAAAAAGTCCCTCTTCACTTTTGGGTTTTAGCAATTTTGAACACATCATCGGTGTCAAACTTAGTGCCACAAATCCTGAAAACACCACTGCTGCCGCCACCGATACACCAAATTCACTAAACAATCGCCCTGTATTCCCGCTCATCAACGAAATAGGCACAAATACGGCAACCAGTGCTAAAGTAGTAGCAATAACTGCAAATCCGATTTGTCGTGCACCACGAACGGCTGCTAACAAGACCGGCTCCCCAGCTTCGATACGTCGATGAATGTTCTCGAGTACAACAATTGCATCGTCAACGACCAAACCAACCGCAAGCACGTACGCCAATAAAGTCAATACATTGAGGGAATAACCCATTGCAGAAAGAACCATAAAAGAGGCTGTAAGAGAGACAGGTATTGCGATAGCTGGTATCAAAGTAGCGCGCAGGCTTCGAAGGAAAAGAAAAATGACCCCAACAACCAAGGCCAGTGCTATGCCAAGCGCATGAAATACTTCATTAATGGAGGCATCCACAAAACGTGACTTATCGAATGCAACCCACATATGTATCTGCCGCGGCAGAGAGGGGCGGATACGCTCGAGTTCCTCATAAATACCCTCAGCAATTTCAAGTTCATTAGCCTTTGACTGTTTAATCACACCAAGACCAATTGCCGCTTCACCGTTGGCGCGCACTTCATAGCGCATTTCTTCGGTTCCCAACTCAACATCGGCGATTTCACCGAGCCGCACTAAATAACCATCCTTTTCTTTCAAAACTAACTGGCCAAATTCTTCTGGGGTAATAAGCCCTGAATCGGTGCGTACAGTGAATTCACGCAAAGTTGATTCTATTCTTCCCGAAGGTAACTCCACATTTTGTGCAAGTAGGGCTACCTCGACATCCTGGACAGTAAGGCCACGCGCTGCCATGGCCCGACGATCCAACCAAATACGCATGGCTGGGCGGCGCTCTCCGCCAATTATGACCGCGGCAACTCCAGGGACTATCGAGAACCTGTCCACCAAAAACCGATCCGAGTAGTCACTTAGCTGAACTGCATCCCATTCGTTCGATGATAAAGCAATCCATAGCATTGGACTTGCATCACCCTCCACTTTAGAGATGATCGGCGTCTCTACATCGATTGGGAGCTTTCCAATAATGGCGGAAACTTTATCTCTAACGTCATTGGCTGCATCGTCAACATTTCGGCGAAGAGTAAACTCTATGTCTACCTGTGAACGTTCTTCACGGCTTTTCGACGTGACTTGACGTATTCCTTCGATACCCGCAATTGCTGACTCAATCAGCTGGGTAACCTGGGTTTCTACTATTTGTGCAGATGCACCCTTATAAAGTGTGATTACCGAAACTTTTGGAGCATCAATATCTGGATATTCTCGAATTGAGAGACGTTCAAACGCAAATACTCCGAATATTACAAGTATTGCACTTAACACGGTCGCAAATACCGGCCTCTTAATGCAGACATCAGAAAGGATCATTGCATTCTCCGTATCTTACCCACTCGATGAGCTCTGTTCCATTTGACGAGGTTTTACCAGAGCCCCATCACGAACTTTTTGAACACCACCAATAATAACCGCCTCACCTGATGCTACCCCATCCAAAATCTCCACCTCTCCAGGCATCCGTTCACCAATAATAATAGGGCGCCGGATTGCTGATCCGTCGATGACCACGTAGACGTAATTGGCCGTCCCATCCGATACTATAGCCTCTTCAGGAATCAGGATGGCACCCATTCGTTCTTCAACCCCAAGCTCAACCAGGAGAAACATCCCCGGCTTAAGGGCTTGATCGTCGTTTAAAATGTAAGCTCTAACGCCTACCGCCCTGGTTACACTATCAACACGTGTATCGACAGAAGCTACCGTTCCAAAGAATACACGACCAAGGAATGCATCCGTGCTGGCATTGATTTCCTGGCCCACTTGAATGTCCGATAAATTGCGTTCAGGAATCTGGAAGTCGAGTTTAACCACAGATACGTCGTCGAGCGTAACTATTACGTCGTTGGGTTCGATTAAAGCGCCAGGGCTCACACGCCGTATCCCGAGCTTTCCCGAAAATGGCGCGACTATTCGACGTTTTGTCAACCGTTCTCTTGACACCCTAAGTTTTGCTTTCTCTGATTGGACCGCAGCCTCACCCGCTTTAAGTTCCGCAACCAACTCTTCTACTCTCGCTTCTGGTATATTCTTTGTAGTTAACAGCTGAACCGCCCGTTGATGAAGCTGCTTAACATTTTGCAGTTGGGCCTCCCTCATTTGGACTTCAGCAACTCCCTTTTCCACTTCAGCCAATTGCACCCCAGATTCCAAATTCACTAGGACTGATCCCTTCTCGACCGTTTCCCCCTCCTTAAAGTGAATATTTTCTATGATACCTGATACCTCTGAGGTGATTGTCACAGCTTCATTGGCCAGGGCTGTACCAATGGCCTCAAGAATTACGGTGACGTGGCCCGTACGAGCGATAGCCACATCCACTGGGGTTGGCGGACGATCCCTTTTAGCACTGGCCTGTGTATCAGCACCTCCGAAATACGTGCCTATTAATGGCAGTTGATTTCCATACTTCCAAATCCCCAACCCACCAAAGGCTAGAACAAACACGATAACAAGCTGAGTAATCGTAGACCGTATCGATTTTGACACACTATTTCCCCTGTTGCTAAGGAAAGGCGGATTATTCCGATATAAAGCTCCAGAGCAAGTAGCAGGGAACAATTACTTTTCGGATAAAAAAAGGGGAAGGAGGGTGGACATAACTTACTTCATGTAACAATAGAAAATATTGGAAGGTAGCAATAATATTAGATCTGTTGCTGTCTTCCTCCCAATACGCTGTAGAATATACAATATTGGTTCAGATACGGTGCTGTAATGAAAGTCCAACTCTATACCCATAAAGCCTGTTTAGAACATTTTACTGGTCCCAATCATCCTGAGAAAATTGATCGGCTCAAGGAAGTATTGGCTGCCCTGTCAGAACCACCCTTTAATCAACTAGCACATAAAGAAGCTCCTCGAGCGACATTTGATCAACTATCCAAAGTCCATAGCCTGGAACATATCGAACGTGTGTTCTCCTCTATTCCGAATTCTGGTATTGTACCCCTTGACCCGGATACAACTATTTCTTCGGGCTCTGGTGAAGCTGCCTTGAGAGCTGCAGGGGCCGTCTGCGGTGGTGTCGACGCAATCTTGCTAGACAATGCAAAAAGGGTCTTCTGTGCTGTTCGACCCCCCGGCCATCATGCGGAACCAAGCAAGGCTATGGGTTTTTGTATTTTTAACAACATAGCTATCGGCGTAGCGTATGCCCAGACCAGGTACCTTCTGAAGAAAATAGCGGTGATTGACTTCGACGTTCACCACGGTAATGGAACCCAAAAAACGTTCTGGTACGATCCTGCAGTGTTGGTTGCAGGTAGCCAACAGATGCCGCTTTATCCTGGTACCGGAGCAGCTGACGAAAAAGGACAGGGAAATATAGTCAATATGCCTCTTGATCCCTACTCTGGAAGCGAAGAGTTTAGAAACGCATGGGCTTCTATAGGCTTGCCGTGTCTTGAAACCTTTGAACCTGAAATCATATTTATTTCTGCCGGCTTTGACGGACACCACGATGACCCCCTAGCACAGTTAAATTTGACAACTGAAGACTTTTCTTGGCTAACAAAAAAAATCACTCGCATCGCCGACAAATTTTCAAGTGGCCGTATTATTTCGGCTCTCGAAGGAGGCTATGACCTTCCTGCTCTTGCAAAGTCATGCACTGCACATGTCCGTGCTTTAATGTAGGAAGGGAATGACGACGGCAATCTTCTTCAAAAAAGATCAGATACAACGGATATCCCACACCTAACGTTCAGTAGTGGAGCCCCTTGTCAAAAGCAACTTTTGGCTCCACAGGACCCAAAATATTTGATTAAACCTCAAACGTACTAATTACCAACTATTTCCCAAGTCCCATCAGATTCCCTGCACGCAGTACCATACGCGTCCTCAGTTTTACCTCCGACGGTAATTGTTTGTTGGAATTCTCGACAATAGCGTCCAGATTCCGTTTGGTAGGTCTGAGTGGGAGTATATGTTCCTGAATTACCAGAGTCGGGATTAGCCCAACTAGTTGTTGTCCCAGTTGGAGTAGTATCGATTGACTCGTTGTAGGCTTCGGCAGCATATAGTTGGTCTGCTTTATCCAAAGACTGACCGATCTCACTTCCCACTAAAGCGCCCAATAGAGCCCCCGCCCCGACTGCGATAAGTTGGCCACTTCCGTCTCCAACTTGTGCCCCTGTTATTCCACCTACGGCAGCCCCTATAATCGTGCCTAACCCTTCTTTTGGACCTGCATTCTGCATACACCCCGAAAGAAGAAACACCGTGCCAAGGACTGGCATCAAAAAATATTTCATCTTTTTACCTGTCATGCGCCTATATCTATATTGTCTGCCAAGCTACTAAATCAAAAACATAGCATTCTACAACCACACCTGAATGTAGCAACTATCACAATACCAATTATTTTATTAGCATAATGCTATAATAAGGCAAAAATAAGGAAGATGAGGCATTAGATATTAATGACTATACCAGAGATTGATGATCCGCTGGTCTTATTCCATGATTGGTTGAATGAAGCTGAGGCAAAAGACGAAACCGACCATACAGCGGCTTGCTTGGCAACTGCAGGAATAAATGCCATCCCATCGGCGCGGATGGTATTATTGAAGGGTGCTGACCCAAATGGATTTGTTTTTTATACAAATTTGGATAGTAGGAAGGGACAAGAGATTACGGAAAATCCCAATGCAGCACTGTGTTTTTACTGGAAGTCCTTACGGCGTCAGGTGCGCGTGGAAGGCAGCATAGCTTCTGTTCCTGCGAGTACTGCGGACACTTATTTTGCAACACGTCCACGAGAGGCCCAGATAGGTGCGTGGGCAAGCTTACAATCCCGAACCCTTGAAGCTCGCTCAGACCTTGAACGAAGAGTTAAGGAATACTCAACTAAATTCGGTCCGGACCCAGTTCCTAGACCTAACTACTGGTCCGGGTATTGTTTAATTCCTAGGAGGATAGAATTTTGGAAAAACGCAAACTTTCGTCTCCATGATCGCCTTATATACACGCTTAGCGATGGAACCTGGAAACGTAGTTGGCTTTTCCCATAAGAATGGCCAGTAAAATGAGCACTCAATCTTTAACACCTGAAGCATCCAAAAAACTGATGCGGCTAGCGACATACGCGTCTGTATCGGTGGCCATTTCTTTGGTTGTTATAAAATTAGGTGCGTGGCTGCTTAGTGACTCTGTCGCAATACTATCATCTCTGATTGATTCCTCTCTGGATACCGTTGCATCACTTTTAACATTGTTTGCTGTACACCATGCTATTGCGCCGGCGGATCGCGAACACCGGTTTGGACATGGGAAAGCAGAATCGATTGCAGCGTTGGGACAGGCTGCTTTTATTACAGGATCTGCAATATTCTTATTGTTTGAATCTGGGCATCGCCTATTGCGCCCACAACCTATAGAGTACGGGAACTTTGCGATTTACGTAATGTTAGTTTCTGTGATCCTGACCTTTGGACTAGTACAATTTCAATTGCATGTGGCTCGTAAAACTATGTCACCCGCGATTAATGCCGATTCTATTCATTACAAGACAGATCTTATGGTCAATGCTGGGATAATCGCATCATTAATCTTGTCAACTCGATTTGGTTTTCCTATGGCAGACCCAGTCATAGCGATTGGTGTTGCAGTGTATATTCTTTACAGTGCATGGACTATAGGCAGAACCGCTCTGGATTCGTTAATGGATCATGAGTTGTCACCAGAAGATCGCGAACGAATAACTGCTGTCGCAAGTGCACATACCGAGGTGAAAGGCCTTCATGACCTCAGGACACGGATGGCGGGAATAAAACCTTTTATTCAACTACATCTTGAACTCCCTGGCGACATGACACTGCATGATGCCCATATTGTATCGGACCAAGTAGAAGCTGATTTACTCTCTGAGTTCCCTAATGCCGAAGTAATTATCCATCAAGACCCAGAAGATATAGAAGAAAAGACAGACAAATTTAAAGACTAATGGTTATCCCACGACCTAGCATTGCTGAACCTATATTTATCCCACAAATGGAATCAAAAATATTTTTGCACTACCCTAGGTAGCCACAGCCCGCAGCGACTGCAACGCCTGTGGAGTATCAATATCAATAAGGACCCCAGTGTCAGCAGTCTCTACCTCACACACCAACTCGTCGTGTTCTCCGATTAAGTGGCGAGCCCCCACGTCTCCAGATATTTTTGCCATTCGTGGAAAGAACCGTGAATCCCAAAGAACAGGGTTTCCGCGCTTGCCATTACTTGTTGGGACACAAATTGACCGGCCTTCCAAAGGATCAAAGGCTGCTATCAGCTTATCGAGGTGCTCTGCCACAACTTGGGGCATATCCCCCAAACAAACCAAGGTTCCATCTGTTTTATCTGGAAGCGCACCAATTCCGGAAGCTAAACTACTGCTTAAGCCCTCACCATAATGGGTATTATGGACAAATACGACGTCAAGTCCGTCCAACTCCTTTTTCACCCGGTCTGCTTCATACCCAGTGACCACAATAATTGGACTCGCCTTGGATTTAATTATTGCTTCTGCAGCTCGGCGTACCATTGTAACACCGTCGATCTGCATTAAAAGTTTGTTAGTTGATCCCATCCTACGAGATTGCCCTGCAGCAAGTAGTATCGCAGAGATGGATAGCTCGCTGCGTGTCTGTTCTGCATTAGGATCGATATGATTGCGAGGCTGAGGACGTGAGGATATTTCTTTTAACAATCCTCCGGTACCCATTAACATGATATCGTTGGACGTAACTTCAATATTGGCAGCAATTCTCTCCAACACCCAATCAAAACCGTTTAGTTTTGGGGAACGTGCACACCCTGGTAAACCAAGCACGGGTGTACTAATACCGTCTTTATCAAGATGCCCGAGCAGCAGCAAGTTACCGGGGTCCACAGGCATTCCAAAATGGTCTATAACACCACCAGCCAATTCCAAACCAGCTGGAACAACATCACGCCGGTCAACAATTGCAGAGGCCCCACTAATGAGAACCAAATCACATAATTTACGAACTAGATCGCGAATCGCAGCACATATAGCGGTCTCGTTATGATCCACTACCTTGCTCATTGATAGCTCTGAACCCACTGCCCTAACCCGAGCACGCACCGTGTTTATTGTGTTTTCAAGCACAGACTGCTTAGTACCTGGCAGTGAAGTAAGAATTAAACCCACCCGTTTGCTACTAAATGGTTCCACTTTAATCAGCGGACCTGGCATAGAGGCGATTGCAGACGCCTGATTGATTACTGGTTCCGGAGCTGAAAAAGGTATTACTTTTATTGTTGCTACCATCTGTTTTGATTGCACCACATCGCAGTGCGACAACGTTGCTACTGTCAAAGATTCATCGAGCAGATTGATTTGATCAATGCGTGCCCGATCTATTACCACCAACCCGGGAGTCTCCGCATATAAATTGCACCGACCAGTGAAAGGTGCGTTCATACTCACGCCATTTCCTCGAGCCGATAGAGCGACCCTTTTGGCGGCCATATCCTCAGATACGTCGCCGATGTCCAGCCTTGCTGCAACAACTTTTTCAATTCCAGAATTCTTTAAAGACAAAGTATCATCGTGAGAAAGTACTCTACCTTTCTTTAATGTTCCCTGTTGAGTCCGAATGCTATGGGCTAATAGTGCACCCTTTGCTTTGTCCACATGCATCCAACCGAATTTCATTTTTCTTCCCTTGCACTAACTAATTGAGCATCCGACAAGCGCCGAGTCTGGGTAATTTCTGCAAGAATTGCTACGGCTATTTCTGCTGGAGACTTTGCTCCTATGGACAAACCAATAGGACCATGTATTCGATTTATCAGAGCTTCCTTTAAACCAAGTCGCTCTAAACGACGAATCCGAGCGCCATGTGTTTTTTTACTTCCAAGAGACCCAATGTAGAAGGCATTTGACTCCAGGGCAATTTGCAACGCCGCATCATCTAGCTTTGGATCATGCGTCAACGTAACAATAGCCGTACGTGAATCAGGCCTGAGGCTCTCCAAGGCCTCATCTGGCCACTCCTTGGACACTTCTATATTAGGAAACCTTTCCGCAGTTGCGAAGGCCCCCCGTGGATCGATGACTGTTACATTGTAGCCAGTCTCAACCGCCATCAAGGACAATGACTGAGCGATGTGAACAGCCCCCACAATAACCATTCGGAGTGGTGGATTGTGTACCTGAACAAATAGCTCAGAACCGTCTAATTGGATTAATTGACTTCTATCCTCAGCTATGGCCGAACGAACAACATCCGCTATTTTCTTTGTTGCCCCACCATCCGAGCTAGAGTCTATCAACCACTGGTCGCAGCTATTCAACAGGGTTGCTACCGCCACAGGTTTCCCTGCGGCACGCTTTTCATTTAATGCATCCAACAATTCCCTTTTCATTGGCTAATCGACACGTTCAACAAAAACCTGCACCTTACCACCGCAAGCTAGACCGACTTCCCAAGCCTGCTCATTAGTTACACCAAACTCCAACAATTTTGATTCCCCCTCACCAATAACTTGTTGGGCTTCAAGCACCACCGCACCTTCTATACATCCTCCAGAAACAGAACCAAGCATCGCACCCGCTTCATCAACAACTAGTTGGCTTCCAACAGGACGTGGGCTGGAACCCCAAGTTTGCACTACAGTTGCTAAGGCAACGCCCCTCCCTTCTTCCCGCCAGTGCGCAGCAATTTCTAAAATATCTTCGGCAGTTCCCGTCATGATTTTACATCCTCTAACTTTCCATCAGTGAGTAAAACGTTCTCGAACATTTGCCTCTAAAATTTCAACGAGGCCTGCCATGCTTTCTAAATTATGCGCCGGCAGAAAGTCATCAACATGAGACAACATTGCCCGTATACCTCGAGACTTCGCCTCAAATCCAGCATAACGTAATAGTGGATTCAGCCATACTAGGCGATCGCAGGATTTCCGTAATCTTTCCATCTCCGCCTCTAATTTAGTGCTGTCATCCCGCTCTAATCCATCAGAAATTAAAATAATTATTGTCCCTTGTCCAAGTACTCTACGCGACCAGTCGTGGTTAAACCGATGCAAGGATTGGCCGATTCTTGTGCCACCTGACCAGTCATAAACGGCATCGAGTACATTATCCAACGCTTCATCCGGATCTTTACGTCTTAAGTGGCGCGTAACATTTGTAAGCTGAGTCCCAAATACAAATGCGTGCACATCGCCGCGATAAGAAGCCAAAGCATGTCCAAAATGAAGAAACAATCTTGAATAACGACTCATAGAGCCAGAGACATCACAAATCATGACTACCGGCGGTGACCGCCATCGACGATGCCGATACCGTAATTGCATCATATCTCTTCCGCCGCGCAAGCTAGCTCGGATACTCGCTCTTGCGTCTACTACTGCTCCATTGCGCCTGATTTTATACCTACGAGTGGGGCACTGCGAGGCTGATAATGACAAATTTTTTATTACACTTTTGGCCTCAGCAATCTCCTCAGAAGACATCTTATCAAAATCTTGCTTCCCTAACACCTCTTGACTCGACGCCCCAAACTGATCCACCAACTCAGACTGTTTCTCATCTGCTCCGAAGGTTGCAAGAGACATCGCCTCTCCTAAACGCCGACTCCCTGCTTTTGAGGGGCTCTTCTCGTCCCTTCTATCGAAGGACAATGGATCTAATAGCAATAAATTCTTCAGCAATTCTGGCCTTCGCCAAAACAAGTGAAACCCTCGGTCGAAAATTAGTTGGTCTTCAGGCCTACTAATAAATAAGCCGTGAAGGGTCCAATACAGGTCTTCACGAGAACCTAACCCTACATGTGTTGCAGCTTTTACGGAGTCCAGTAAACGACCAGTTCCAATGGGTAAGCCTGCTGCCCGTAATGCTCGCCCGAAATGCATTATATTATTTACAAATTTTGGCGATTCCCCTGGGATACGTCTTCGAAGATGCTCACCGATAGAGGCCATTGCTATAGAGAATCCTTAGACTGTGAGGCCATTAATTCGCTATCTAGATTGGTTAGAATTCGTTCTACCTCTTCTCCCTTTAACATCTCAATATCATCTTGATATTTTAACAAAATACCAATGGTTGCCTCTATGCTTTTTTGATCCAACTCCATAGAGTCCAGCATTTGCAATGAGGTTGCCCAATCAATCGTTTCTGCTATTCCCGGTTTTTTAAAAACTTCTTTCTTTCGGACTTCCTGGACGAAAGCCACTACCTGAGAAGACAGCTGGTCACTGACGCCAGGTGCTTTTAGAGACAGAATATCCAGTTCACGGGTGGCATCAGGGTAATTCAACCAAAAATAGAAACATCTGCGTTTCAACGCATCGTGAATTTCACGGGTCCTGTTAGAAGTGACGATGACGATTGGGGGTTCTTCCGCAGACACTGTTCCCAGTTCCGGTATAGAAATCTGGAAATTCCCCAACAACTCAAGCAGATATGCTTCGAATGGCTCATCCGACCGATCAAGCTCATCGATCAATAAAACCGGCGGACCGTTTTTGTCGGTTTCTAAAGAACGTAGCAAAGGTCGCTTGATCAAAAATTTTTCTGAAAAAATGTTTTGTTCAATGGTATCTCGGGTATCGACAGCTTCAAATTCTGCCAAGCGAATTTCTATCATTTGTCTTTGATAATTCCACTCATACACAGCAGATGACAAGTCTAGTCCTTCATAGCACTGCAAGCGAATCAGCGATCGGCCTAATAGACGTGCGATGACGTTTGCAATTTCTGTTTTACCAACACCTGCCTCACCCTCCAAAAACAAAGGCCGACGCATTTTCAGGGATAAAAATAACGTAGTCGCAAGGCCACGATCACATACATAATCGCCTTCACGAAGAAATGTGACACATTCATCAATACTATTGGGAAGCGACACCGTCATTTGTTGACCCAGCTAGCATAAACTCTTTATGCAAAAACTAGTTGCATGCGGACACCGCCCTGTTTGCCATCACCTGAACCAAGTGCGCACGATAGTCTGGGCCCGCATGTATATCGTTATTCAAGCCGTCTGCGGCAACCGATATATCGCTTATCGCTGAAGGCGAAAAATTCTTTTGTAACGCGGTTTCCATTTCAGATATCCTAAACACACTCGGCCCTGCACCTGTAACCGCTACACGAACCTTTTCACCAATACGAGCGACCACAACCCCCACTATGGCATATCTGGATGCTGGGTTTGGAAACTTCATATAAGCTGCCACATCAGGAATTGGGAAATCTACTCCGACAATTAACTCACCCGATTCTAGGACGGTCTCAAACATACCAGTAAAGAAATTGTCCGCAGCGATCTCTCGAGAGGTCGTTTTAATGGTTGCTCCGAGGCCCACTAGCGCGGCCGGATAATCAGCAGCTGGGTCATTATTTGCAATGGAACCGCCAAGGGTACCACGGTTACGCACGTGAGGGTCACCAATCAATCCAGCTACCGACGCGAGCCCCGGAATCCTCTTCACAACCTCCGAGTTTGCTGCCACCGCAGCATGAGTCGTCATCGCCTTAACAAAAATTCCACCATTCGTTTGATCAACACCAGAAACGTTAGCTATGTTTCCTAAATCAATCACATCGCTTGGATTCGCCAGACGTTGTTTCATAGTTGGCAACAACGTCATGCCACCGGCCAGATACACAGGATCCACCGACTTATTAAAGATAGACTGAGCATCTTCAAAAGAGGCTGCCCGGTGGTAGTTGAAGTTATACATGTTTGAATACCGTCGACATCATTTCGTCCCTTAACTGCTCATTGCTTTGGCGCCAGCTACTACGGACTTGACGATATTGTGATAGCCTGTGCACCGACACAGATTACCTTCTAACTTTTCACGAACCAAAGCTTCGCTGGGCTGTGGATTTCGCGTAACCAAATCGACAGCAGCCATTACCATGCCCGGCGTACAGAAACCACATTGCAGGCCATGGTTGTCACGAAACGCCTCCTGCATTGGATGCAACAGGTCACCCTCCGAAAGCCCCTCAATTGTAACGATAGTGGCCCCCTCACACTGGACTGCCAGAATGGTGCATGCCTTTATTGCTTGACCATTAACATGTACTACGCATGCACCGCACTGGCTCGTATCACAACCAACGTGAGTCCCTGTAAGACCCAAGTGGTCACGCAAATACTGAACCAGAAGAGTACGGGGCTCAACATCGGCTGATACTGACTTCCCGTTCACTGTGGCTTCAACCTTAATTGTCATTCGTGCCTCATAAATCTTGCTCTGTAGCAATTCTCGACAAGTGTGAAGGTGTGCGTCGATTAGGTCAAGTTAGTAGCTGTCTTTTCCTTGAGACGGAGAATCACGAAAAATACCATACTAGAACGCCCGCTATGACCACTAGACCACTAATCCAAACCAATGGCTGAATGGCTTTTCGATCTTCCACAGCGAATACATCCTGTTGGTCGTTATTTGAGGTCTCCGTGACGGTCGAATCTCCTAGCTCACTTGCCTCCTCCACCAGCCCACCAAAAGCTGAAAAGAATTCATCGGCCATCTTAATTGCAACACCGGAGATCATCCGCGACCCAATCTGAGCCAACTTACCACCCACCTGGACGTCTGCCTCATAACGAAGACATGTGATACCGTTATCTTCGTCTAAGAATACCTGACAAGCACCTTTGGCAAAACCAGCCACTCCTCCCTGTCCTTCGCCAGAAATTTTGTAACTACTTGGCGGATTGAGTTCGGACAAAGTGACTACCCCCTTAAATTTCGCCTTTACGGGCCCCACTTTAGCAGTGAGCAAGGCCCCAAATTCCGTCTCTGACTTTTTTTCGAGAGTTTCTATGCCCGGGATTGCACCTTGTAGAACTTTTGGATCATTGAGAGCCTCCCACACTTTTTTGCGGGTTGCAGAAATTTCATATTGTCCCTTTAGTTCCATGATGGTCGATAAACCTATATTGGCACAATATTAATATATCTGATCTCCTGCAGGCAAAAAACCAAAAGGCCGAGGTAGGATACCCCAGCCTTTGCTAAAAGCAGGGGCTCTTGGCGGCAACTCTTATTTTGTATTGACTGCAATATAACCAATCACATCTATAATTTGGTCCGCCTTTTTGAGTCCTGGGAAAGCCATTTTATTTCCCGGAATAAAATTCTTAGGATTCTGAAGGTAAGAAATAAGCGTATTCTCGTTCCATATGAGATCAGCTTCCTTCATTGCTTTTGAATACTTAAACCCTTCAGCACCTCCTGCAGAGCGACCGATTATACCGAAAAGATTGGGACCAATCTTATGCTTCCCTCCCTCCTTTAGGGAGTGACACACTTTACACTTTCGAAAAACCTTTTCGCCCTTGGCTAGATCCTGTGCCACAGCCGCCGTCGCACTCACTAAAAATGAAACGCCAAATATGGCGGCAAGCAAATTGCGATAATTCATTTCTGATAAATCCTATTCCTTCGTTGGAGTTATTTTAGATATTCATAATTGGGTTCAGGGCTCCCTTATCCGTAGCCAATCTATTAGGCAAACACGATCCTTACAACCCGGTCTTTAGCAAGGTCAACAACCATTACAGGATACCAAGGGCAACTTTCTTGCAATCCAACCAGGTGCACGATCATTCCCAAACATTCCCTCGCTAATATCGTAAATGTTTGAAAACCCTTCTTTTTTTAACAATTCAGTGGCATACGCTGATCGACCACCGCTGGCACAAATCAAACCAAGAGCTTGGTTCTTATCACCCCCCGTCAGCGTCAAAACGTCCTCCAAAAATCGGGCCCTTACCCTTTTGATGACATTTTGCAAACTTACACCCCTGCTTTTATCTGGCATTCCGGTTTTTCGCCATTCCGCGGGTCGTCGAATATCAACTATTGTCAATTGTCCGATCTTTGCGAGATTATAAGCGGAAGAAGCATCCAGTTCATCAGCAACCACCGGAAACGTGCTGAAGACTATGAGTAGAGGCACACATATGCTGATCCCAAACGACTTGACCACCCGTTATCTCCTCTTAACTAAACAATTAATCTAACAAAACACGAGGCAACCAAAGAGCCAATTGGGGGAACCATATTACTAGACCCAGCCCGATTAATTGAAGAGAAACAAACGGAATAATACCCCGATAGATTTGTTGCATTTTTACGTGGGGTGGCGCCACCCCCTTCATATAAAATAGCGCAAACCCAAAAGGCGGTGTCAAAAATGACGTTTGTAAATTGACCGCTAGTAATATTGCAATCCATGGAACGATATCAACCGCGTAAGGTATATGCGTCCCGAAATCCATGGTTTTCATTATGGGAGCGAAAAGTGGCAGAACAATGAGCGTGATTTCAATCCAGTCAAAGAAAAAACCAAGAAGAAACACCATGCCCATCATCAAAAACAACAGGCCCCAATCACCGAATCCGATATGCATGATGAAGTTATGCACCACATCATCACCACCCAGCACCCGATAGACATACGAAAAACAAGTAGCTCCAATAAATATACCAAAAATCATACCAATGGTGAGGGCAGAGCGGGTTAAAACGTCTTTGAGTACAACATAGTTTAATTTCCGATTCATAACTGCTAGCAAAAGTGCTCCTAATGCGCCAACACCAGCAGCCTCAGTCGGAGTAGCCCAACCAGCAAAAATTGAGCCCAGGACAAATACTATCAGCATGATAGGGGGCACAAAACTTCTCACAATCATAACAATCAGTTCGGATCGACTCTCCGGGCCCAAGGAATCTGGCAAAGGTGGAGCCAGGCTGGGATTAATTTTCGTCCGTGAATAAATATAAACCAAATACAGGCCCGCAAGCAGAAAACCAGGAAGGATGGCTGCTAAAAACAATGTTCCCACAGAAATCGAAAGCAGGTCAGCCATTATCACCAGCATAATACTCGGTGGAATCAGAATTCCCAGGGTCCCCGAAGCCGCTATGGTGCCAGTTGCTAGGGGCGTATCGTACCCACGATCGAGCATGACAGGTAGGGCTAAAAGGCTCATCATTACGACAGAGGCACCAATGATCCCAGTAGTCGCAGCCATTATAGTACCCATAATCGTAACTGAGAGAGCTAGCCCTCCAGGTGTCCGTCGGAGCAAAACCTGGAGGCAATGCAGGAGATCATTCGCCACGCCTGAGCGCTCTAACATAGTGCCCATAAAAATAAACATCGGTACCGCTACCAAAATCAAATTTTCAGCGGCAGTGCCCCAAATCCGGGAAATTACGTTGAAAAAATAGATAAATTCAAAAACATCATAATGCATGCCTATGAAGCCAAACCCTATTCCGACGCCGCCCAAAACCCAAGCTACTGGGAAGCCACTGAACAAAAGGAGCGCTAAGGCTATGAACATAAAAGCGGGCAACAAATAAACGAGATCCATAGCTTTACTCCGTGTTAGACCGGGTCAAGCCGTCAACATCGGGTGCCGGCACTTCCACAGTATTCGTTGGACCCAATTGGCCCACTTGTTGCTTCTCCTTCGCTTCTTCAGGAAGTCGCAGTTCGGGTGCAATACTCTGCGCTTCGCGGCTCAACGCCTCCGGTCCAAAAAGGAATACCAAATTGCGGAACAGTACCCCCATTGCCGCAATAAACAGTAGGACCATGCCCAAAGGAACAAAGGACTTAATGATCCAGCGATGGCTGAGCCCCGTTAATGCTGACGAGACTTCATTCACCTGGAATGAACGCTCCGCAAAATTGAAACCAAAACGAAACAGCAGATAGCTATACGGCACAATAAATGCGATGATCCCAATCACTTCCAACCAGGATTTCGTCTGCGTACTAAACTTCTCTCGCACGATTTCAATCCGCACATGAGAATTCTTGACATAACCAAACCCCATACATAACAGAAACAGTGCTGCGTGCAGATGCCACTCCATTTCCTGAAACTTAGTAGACGTAAAATAACTATCAATCAGATTTGCTCCGCCTTCCATGCCACTGGCAATAAAAAGGTCCTTTGCACTAGTTAACAGGCCAAATTTGCGGGTTACTACATCAATGATAATCACCATCATCATTGGAACTAGTAGCCATGCCGCAGTGCGACCTATAACCGTTTGAAACCGGTCGATAGCGCGACTAGCTGCCAGTAATTGCTGCATCATAATGCTCCTCAGGTCATCCTATCGCCTTCGCAAACAGCCCACACCCAACGGACCTAAATAGCGCGGAGGCTCACTAAGACTTGTCACCACTAATGGCGGCGCATTGTTTCAGGGCCGCCGACAGAACACAACAGTATTATTTTGAATTTCATTATTTTGGATTTCATTAATTGTGTCATACTGACTTGGAGTGATTAAACACTTCCTTAAAACCTTTTCTTATTTAGTTCCCAATAAACTAGGCTTGAAAATTATCGTGACAACACGTACGCATTTGCTAGCGATGGTCTCCGCTCTGTTTCTAGCTTTTTTGATCAGTCATTTCTATCGAGCCTCAGTGGGTGTTTTGGGCCCTACCTTTATGAGGGAGATGGATCTGTCGGCGGAGGCTCTTGGCATACTTGGTGGAACCTATTTTATAGTATTTGCAGTAGCTCAAATTCCCTGCGGCATACTCTTAGATCATTACGGACCCCGTTTAATCAATACAGTGCTTTTGCTTATAGCTGCTGCAGGAGCGGTTGTCTTTGCTTTATCTAACGGTCCTACTGCGCTGATCCTTGGTAGAGGCATCATTGGATTAGGTTGTGCAACCTGTTTTATGGGCACTTTGGTTATATTATCGCGATGGTTCCCCCCAAACCGGTTTCCTATTATGACCGCACTTGCGAGTGCTGTAGGAGGAAGCGGCGCCTTGATAGCTACCACTCCACTCGCCATAGTGGCGTCATGGGTCGGTTGGCGGGGTACATTCCTTGTTATTGGCTTGGTCACTCTATTTGTTGCTGCATTTACCTGGTTAGTTGTCCGTGATGCACCTGAACAATTAAAGCCTCAAATTAGATCCGACGAAAATCTTATCAACGCTATTCGCGGTGTCCGCAAAGTAGCTTTGAATGGACAATTAGCACTCCTGTTGCCTCTAAACACCGTAGCCTATGGCTCGATTATGCTGATACTGGGACTTTGGGGCACCCCATACCTTCAAGATGTTCACGGACTAAACACAGTAAACGCATCCACACTTCTAATGGTAATGGCACTAAGTAGCATGCTTGGTGGGCTCATATATGCCTGGCTAGCCTCTCGCATACATTCAATTAAGCGATTGGTTTTATTGGGAAGCATACTTTCCACTTCGATTTTTGCACTGCTGGCGATACTTCCTTCGACGAATTTCTATCTCTTATTCTTATTATTTTTAATTCATGGCTTATTCGGAGCATACCCTGTTTTGATTATTAGTCATGTGCGGATGATTGTACCCAACGTTTTAATGGGGCGTGGCTTGACACTCTCAAATCTATTCAGCTTTGGCGGAGTTGGTTTGATGCAACTAATCAGTGGTTGGGTCATTGGCAATTTTGCAGTAACAAATGGTGTCCGTACGCCAGAAGCTTATTCAACCTTGTTTCTTTCGGTCGCCTTAATTTCCGGCGTAGCAATCTCCGTTTATGCATGGATTAGGGATCCCCATTTAAAGTCATCGGCATAAAATTTAAATTGCATTATGCTTGGGTAACACCATGACTTTGGGCACTAGCACGTGAGGAGGTTGCAAAACGGTATGAAGAACAATCTCTGCAATATCCTCTGGTTGCAGTGGATCTTCTAGTCCGATCATGTCCTTTGGATGAGTTTCAAAATGATTATGCAGATCCGTCATAACCAAACCGGGCTCAATACAAATTATCTTGACATTAGTATCGGCCAACTCAAGACGCATTGCTTCTGACAAAGCTTCGACAGCATACTTCGTTGCGCTATATGCACCCGCATTCGCTCGTACTTTAGTGCCAAGTACACTGGATGTATTTATAATTTGGCCAGAATTTTGTTGGAAGAAATGTTTAACAAAAACATGTGCCACTCGAAACGCCGCCTCAATATTGACTCGTACCATCGAGACAACGTGATCGATCTCAATCTCATGCGCTGCACCACTCCACATGACACCCGCATTGTTAGCAACAATGTCGCAACGTCCAAATTCATCCAGTGCTCGGCCGAGGAGCTGGTCCGCAAAGGCTGGCTCAGTAATATCACCAGCCATTATAGAAAGTCCTTCATGAGACCCTAATTTTTTCAATTTTTCAATTCGTTTGCCAGTAGCAAGTACCTTTGCACCTGCATTCAGAAAAGATTGAGTTATTGCGGCTCCAATTCCACTACCCGAGCCAGTCACCACAGCAACTTGGCCTGTGAGATTGTCTAACATGAGATTGTTCCTCCAGCACTAATGAGCATAATTTTAACCGAGGCAAAAGTTCCTATCTTACCAGAATAATTACTGAGTAAATATTTTTGCAATCGCAGATAACATATACTTCTGTTAGGATTACAATAATTAACTCCAATTATATAACATTTATCCTATAAATGGATCGTACAGATTTCTATTGGGAATATACAAATGAGTGCATATGAAGGAATCCGTTTGGCTCGAGAGAATCTAGCTGCAGCATACCAAATTGCCAATAAATTCGAATTTAACGAAGGAATTGACAATCATTTCACGCTGGCGGTACCCGAACAGAACGATCAATTCCTCCTTATTCCATACGGATTGCACTGGTCAGAGGTGACGGCGAGCTCCCTCTTGGTTGTAAACGCCAAAGGGGAAAAACTGGAAGGGGAAGGGTTTGTGGAGCCAACCGCTTTTCATATCCATAGTTCTATACACTCTGCACGCCCAGATGCGGCATGCGTTATGCACTGCCATCCCCCTTACCCACTAGCTCTTTGCATGATTGAAGATGGTCGCCTAGAATTTGCGGATCAAAATGCATGCCGATTTTTTGACAGAATAGCCTATGATGATGATTACAGTGGAGGTGCGTTGGACGAGGAGGAGGGAACTCGAATTGCTCACGCGCTAGGGGACAAAGACATTTTGTTTATGGCTAATCATGGAATCACCGTGACCGGCAATAGCGTTGCCCATGCCTGGGAGCAACTTTATTTTCTCAATCGAGCCTGCTATGCCCAAATACTGGCTATGTCCACTGGTCGTCCTCTCAAGAAAATACCCGAATCCATGGTCCAGTCCGTCCGCCAAGAAATTGATTCGGCCGGTTCTGGGGCCGCTGCAAATTACCATCGCCACTTTGAAGCATTAAAACGATTGATTGCGTTAGAACAACCAAATTACAAGAATTGATAAAAGAGTTGGGGCCAGTTGCGCCCTAAATAGCGGTCCATCCCCCATCAACAGCGAGAATGTGTCCAGTAACCATACTTGACGCTGGGCTTGCCAAGAAAAGGAATGGCCCTGCCAACTCCTCTGGCTCAGCAAATCGACCCATAGGAGTCCGTTCAATCACAATTCTCGTTCGCTCTTCGTCAGAGCGCAAAGGGGCTGTCAGGTTAGTTTTCACAAATGTAGGGGCAATAGCATTTACTCTAACCCCATGCGACGCCCATTCTGCTGCGAGAGCGCGGGTCATGTTTACCACTGCTCCCTTGGTCGCGTGATATGGAAAATTTGGATAAAACCCGCCGCCGACTAGCCCCATGATCGAAGCTAAATTAATAATAGACCCTTTTTGTTGACGCAGCATATGATGTCCGACCTCCCGCGAGCACAAAAATACTTGTGTCTGATTTATTTGCACAATCTTATCCCACACCTCAAGGGGCAAGTCTTCAGTAGGCTCTCGATGAGCGGACCCTGCATTATTCACTAAAATATCAATTTTCTCGTGTTTGGTCGCTACTCTACTAATCACATCGATAATCTGATCATTGTCCATAACATCCAGATGCCAAGGATCCGCAGAACCCCCAGATTTTTCGATTTCTCGGACTACGTTTTTTGCAAGCTGGGCATCAAGGTCAGAAACACAAACGTGTGCACCTGCTTCGGCATAAGTCAAAGCTGCGATACGACCTAGACCATCTCCCGATCCCGTAACTAGGGCGATCTCATTATCCAATCTAAATTGAGCAAATGCAGAAAATCCGTTGCTAGACATGTAGCGTACTCCCCTAGCAGCATCTCATACACAATGTGGCTTGCACCAAACACATCACTGACTACGATGGGTCACCAGAACCCCCGCTGCTTCAATATTAGTTACAGTTAATCGTCACTATTTCCGTGTGTCTGCACAACACAGCGATTCTGTGCTGCATCAAAATCTCCCGGGCATAATACCTGTATCGGATTAAAGACGTTCCGATAGTCTTGGCACGAACTTAGCAATAACATCAACACAGGTATTAAAACTCTAACTTTGCTAAACATTTGTTCACCACATGATGAGGCGCAATTATTCCAGTAAACTTACAGACATTTAAATCGAATAATATATCTTCAGAAACCAGCGAAATGCCGCTCACGCTTCCATAGTCGGACTCCTGCGGTACGAGCAAATTGCATGATTTGGCGGCTTCTTCTGGCAGATGGCATAGGGCAACGGGTACTGGATCGGATAATTTCTCCCGCGAAACGGTCTGCAACAATTAATCCTGTGTCATTCGGTACAATTTGTAACGGAAAATCAACCGGTACCGCAAAATAGAAATCGTCGCAGAAATCCCGGTATTCGAACCATTTATGGTCAGACTGCAAATCAGCTCGGCTTGTCTTAATTTCTACAATGCTAAATCTTCCGCGTCTGTCTAATCCAACGACGTCTGCTCGCCGACCCGAAGCAAGTCGCATTTCCGTAATAGAGGAATACCCTAAGTCATAAAATAAATTTCGGACGCCATTCGCTACTTCCGTGGCGTTACTAGGTAGTCCGATGGCCTTGGTTGAATGTGGAAGTTTCTGTTCCGCAATCCCATCGGACGAAAAAAGCGAGTGCTGCATACGTAATACCCCACAGCCCCGAACTACATCAGATCGTAATATTTATAGAAGAAACAGGGCTAATAGCACTAAAAGAGCTATGACGCCCGCAGTTCCATATATCGTTAGTTTTATAAAACTAGCCCAACCTTGGCGGTGCTCTTCCGTATACTGGTCAAGATCAAAACTCATCAGGCCTCATCCCCCAAAACTATTTCCAAAAAAACTAGAAATACCTAACACTAAACTGTGAAGCAAGTAGTCGCTTCTTATCGTTAGAGCTTTTGCCGTTATGTTTATTGCACAATCTCCCGGACGTCGTCCATTTGATAGTAATATCCGGTCCAATCCTTGGTGAGTATTTTAAAAACCCCAGTCACTACTACGGGTTCAGTCGTAAATTCTAGTGGTTCCTGGCAATTAAGCTCGACAAACCCCTCCGGTCCCGAAGGGAGACAAAAAGGGCAGTGCGGCGAATTAAGACTAAGCAACTGCCTCTGTCCGTAGCTATCGAGTGGAAGCACGAACCCCACCATTGTAATCCGTTCTCCATCAAGCTTACGGATTTCTTCTGAGTAATCCGGAACAAGATCGTTGTCATCGAATACTAAATCAACTTTGGACAACACATCCCAGGAAACTGCCCCATCCACTTCAGGCAGGGGGACCGCAGCATAACCACCGTCCGCCCAGGGGTTTGTATTGCTTTGGGCCAACAAGGGACCACTTGAAGGAGCCAAAAGTATTGATGCCACAATAGTTAACAAACAAATACGGAACATAAGTTCACCCTCTTGCCAGTATCCGCGAAACCTCTAGTCGGTATGCTTGAATTGCTGGCAGTAGACCCGCCAGAATACCTATTAGTATAGCTGCAACCAATAGCAGGGACTCTTCAGGCAACCATGTCAACCCAGAAAAGTATATTTGATGTTCGCTCCAAAGCCACTTGCCCGCCAGCTCAGCGACCAAGTGCCCTAGCAAAAGGCCTAATACGGACCCCATTAAGCTTAAAACGACGCCTTCTAACAAAAACTGCCACAACACACGTGATTGGCTTGCGCCAAGAGCACGAAATACTGCTATGTCATAACGCCGATCAGCTAACGCGTTATACAAAGTTGCAAAAATGCCCAATCCAGCGCTAATCACTAGAACCGCTGCAAACGCCCGGAAGCCGTCAATACCAAATCCGACGAGTTTTAATAACCTCGAGATTTCGTATCCAGGAAGCGCTGCTTGCATCGATGTACCAGCATTAATAGCACGAGGCAGAGAGACTATCGCAACAGGATTCGCAAATTTTACTAGCGCAGCAGTAACTTCACTTTCACCGTGCCGTTCCTCGCCTTGGATGTTTGCTCCAGATCCCTCTGCCATCTCATGGCCATGCACGACCCAGACACTTTCCACTGACGTTAAAATCAGTCGGTCAATGACTTTACCCGTAGGCTTTAACACGCCCACTATATGATACGTGTGTTCTCTATGGCTGCTTCCTCCGCCAGAAAACCCATGGCTTGGAATGAATTTGTCGCCCACACGCAGGTTCAAAGCTTTTGCTACAATCGAACCGAGCGCGACGTCCATCGGACGTTCCCACAAGGCACCTATCGCTACCTTTGCCCCATAATGGTTCACATAACTATGACTTGAACCGACTATTCGAAATCCTCGGAAGCTGTCGCCAAGTGCCAAATTCATCACCGACCGAACCCTAGCATCTGCTTTGAGTTGCTCCACATCTTCCAACGGGATATTTCCCGTTGGAACGTCAAGGTGGTAAAGACTAGAGAGAATTAACTGCATTGGACTACCCTTCGCACCAACCACCATATCTATGCCAGCCGCATCTCGGATCATTCGATTTTCTAATTGATCAGAAAACAGCATCAACAAGGAAATAGCGGCCGTACCCAAGGCTAATAAGAGGACATTGAGTGTTGTATGTAGGGGACGCAATCTCATATATGCCAACGCAATCACAAAGGCATTCATCTCATAGCCTCCGTTGACGGGAGACATAGGGTTTTCTCAAATCGATCTCGGATACGTTCATCATGGGTTGACACTACAAGCAAGCTTCCCTGTTTAAGAGAGTGCTCCAAAATAAGGTCCATGACTCGTTCAGCATTAGAGTTATCCAAGTTAGAGGTTGGCTCGTCGGCTAAAATCATTTTGGGTCTGTTTATTAAGGCGCGCGCAAGGGCAACCCGTTGCATCTGACCGTAACTAAGCTGATGAGGATATCGCCTATCATTGCCCGCAAGCCTCACATTAGCTAGGATCGCCTTTGCGGCGCCGGGGTCAGACTTAACCCCGGCCATACTCTGAGCTAACATCAGGTTTCCCATTACTGTAAGGGCATTCACTAGGTGGAGTTGCTGGAACACCATACCAATATTCTTGCCGCGAAAAGCATCACATTCAGCAGGTTTTAAGGATGACAGTTCTTGACCACCTACCCGAACATTCCCTTTACTTGGCGACAGGAGGCCCGATAGAATGTTCAAAAGCGTGGTTTTCCCACTTCCAGATGCCCCAAGAACTAACCAACGCTCTCCCGATCGGGCAGACCAGTCAGGGAAGGCCAATGACGGGGCTTTGGGAAAGCTATGCTCCACACCACTAATTTCAAGCAACGCCAAGACATTTCTCCTTCGAAATGCAAAATGGATTTAATCTCACAGGACCACTCAACACCATTTATAAGCCAGGCGCACTTCACAAATGAACGAAAACTGGGCCTTCGAAGGAGTGTCCTACATTCTTAATTGGCTTTCTCCAGTTTCTACACCATTTACAAAACATTTAGCGTTTTCCACGAGTACAAAGTCATTAGTCCCTGCTTCACACGGGATAAAATAATTTCTAAGTTCGAATTGTAGCAATACAGGAGGCTTAGTAGGAGTAAATGTAGCACTATCTCCAGGATTGATTCGCCTTTGCCATTTTTCGACTGTCACCTTTAAACTCTCGGCTGTGCCATTTGTAATGGTAAGTGCTGCAGAACCATTTGAAAAACATGACATAAGGGTTAGAGTTGTGATCGCTATAATATATTTATCCATTTTTTTCTCCACAGCATTAGCAGGAAATAACACTTAAGCACCCTACTTTCGAGTCATCCCAACCGAGTGGTTCACTGGCTCTTAAATTCCGAGCTATCGTCAACTCTTTATTAGACACTACAGATAGTCATGCCACTCAGTTTAAATTTATAAAACTAGCAATTTCCTCGACCAATCGCTTATTGTCCTTCTCAAGCCCTACCGAGAATCGGAGGCAATTGGGCAACTTATAACCCGTCAGGGCGCGTCCGATTACACCATTTCTTAAGAGGTGGTTGTACACTTGTTCTGCCCCCTTGGTGGGTGATTTTGCAAATTCCACCAGCACGAAATTGGCAATGCTAGGATGCACTAATAATCCGAGGTGCGCTAGTTCAGTCTCCAGCCATGGTCTCCACTCCTCATTGTGGGCCACTGCAGAATCTAAGAACTGGGTATCCTCTAATGCAGCGACACCAGCCGCCTGGGCTGCTCCGTTAGCGTTAAAAGGACAACGGACACGATTCAAAGCGTCTATCACTTCAGATGAACCAAAGAGCCATCCGAGCCTTAAGGAAGCTAACCCATAAATCTTCGAAAAGGTTCGGGTTACAACGACATTTTGATATCGGTTGGCCAAGTTAATACCATCGTTGTAATCGCCACGTCGCACATACTCTGAGTAGGCTGCATCTATTACCAACAAAACATGACTTGGCAGGGCTTGACGCAAATGTTCGAGTTCATCCGAAGTCAGGAAAGTACCAGTAGGATTATTGGGGTTTGCTACATAACAGATAGTAGTATCCGAGCCCACATGACTCAAAAGGTTATCCACGTTGGCACCCAGACAATGGTCGGGAGCAATAACCGGCCTAGCACCAACCGATCGGGCTGCTATCTCGTACATAGCAAAGGAATACTTTGTAATCAGCACCTCGTCACCTGGGCCGGCATAAGTTGTCGCTAGGAGGTATAGCAGGTCATCTGATCCGTTTCCACAAACGATGCGTTCTGGATCAAGACCGTACCGCGACCCAATTGCAACACGCAAGTCTGAGGAAGCACCATCGGGATATCGATGCAGATCCTGGCCGACCGAGAGAAATGCATTTAATGCCTTTGGGCTAGTCCCAAGCGGTGTCTCATTTGACGACATCTTAGACAGGGGTTTATCAGTAGGTGCACTTGATAGCCCCGGCACGTATGGAGCTATATCAAGAATTCCTTGTTTAATTCTAGGTCCGGTCATTCATTTCGCTTTTGTAGTAAATTCAGCATTGCGTCCAGTGCCAAAAAATAAGACTGCAATCCAAAACCCATCACCATACCCTGAGCTGAATTTGCCAATACTGATTTGATACCACGTTTTTCTATATTAGAGATATGCACTTCAATATACGGAAGACCGCCACAGTCAAGGATACAATCTCGCAACGCTTCCCCACGATAAGTAAACCCAGCGGGATTCATCACAAGGCCATCTATCCCCTCCTCTACACCCTGGAATACTCGCGCAATTGCCTCGCCCTCAACATGAGTGTAGAAAATATCTAACTGATATTTGTGCATGGAGGCATGATCTCGCAGCATCTCATTCAATTTGTCTGCTGTCGTGGTTCCATAAATTTCTGGCTGCCTGCGACCCAGCCAAGCCATATTCGCTCCCTGTAACAACAATATTTTTGCCATTTATACCGTTTCCTATTATCACAATAACGCAATGCCGTTAGCACATCGCATATATTTCATGCCACAACCCTAAAACATATTCTACGATTTATGACATTTGGCCGCCATACTTCACTGACGCCATCCATTTTTTATATTATGTTCCAACCGTGTTTGATTTTTGAAAGCTTGTTTCTATTCTACGTGGACCAGATAAGGTTCCTTTATCAATTTTCGGTGATTATTCCGTCATAAATCAATGCCTTTAAAAAACGAGCGAGGACAATGACACATACCACTCCAATTTTGCCAACATCTGTGGTTGGAAGTTATGCCCAACCAGATTGGTTGATAGACCGAGATACCCTTGCCTCAGGCTCACCGCCTCGGTCTCCGAGAGGGGATCTTTGGAGAGTCGATGATCCATGGCTTCTTCAAGCGCAAAACGACGCAACCTTGTTGGCAATCCGTGACCAGGAACGAGCTGGCATCGATATTATTACCGACGGCGAAATGCGCAGGGAAAGCTATTCAAACCATTTTGCGACGGCGCTAGAAGGTCTGGACAAAGAAAAAACAGGCACGGCGATTTCTCGCAAAGGCACCCCCAACCCAGTCCCATTGATAATTGGCCCAATCAAACGTGGCCGTCCTATCGGGGTCAACGATATAGCATTCCTGCGTGCAAACACCGACCGAAAAATAAAAGCTACTCTCCCCGGTCCTTTTACGATGTCTCAACAAGCCGAGGATCTGTATTACAAAGATCCAGCTGCATTAGCTATGGATTATGCAGTAGCCGTAAATGAAGAAATTCATGATCTATTTTCTGCTGGAGCAGATATTGTTCAAGTTGACGAACCTTGGGTGCAAGCTCGCCCACAAGCCGCAAAAGACTACGCGATACCGTGCATTAACCGAGCGCTTGAAGGTGTAACAGGAACAACGGCATTGCATCTGTGTATGGGCTATGCAGCGATGATAAAAGATCGACCAGACCACTATCATTTTTTGGAAGAACTTAGTGAGTGCAGTGTAGACCAAATCTCCGTGGAAACGGCTCAACCCAATCTGGACCTCTCTGTTCTAGCACCGATAGCAAACAAGACAATCATACTAGGTGTTATCGATCTTGATGACCTAACAGTGGAAAGTGAGGAGGTTGTAGCAGACCGTATAGAGCGCGCTTTTGAGTTTTTGTCGCCTGAAAAGATAATCCCCGCTCCCGATTGCGGCTTCAAATATTTGCCCAGAGATATCTCTTTCGCCAAACTTCAGGCATTAACAAGTGGCACTAGTATAGTACGCAAGAAACTCGGATAAGTGGTAATGCAGAAAATTGCGTTCCTTTGGCCCAAATCAGAGTTCCATCCTCTTGGGTTAAGGACACCCAAAAATTATGATGTAAGTTTTGGGCGCGCCGGTCTACGCGATGAGGCTGAAAAGGCCTGCAAAAATGCAGATTATATCATCACGCCGTCTGGAGCAGGTATCATCGACAGTCCTCTTCTAGACTTGGCTCCCAAAGTAAAGTTGATCCAATTGACAGGCGCCGGCTACGACAATGTTGATAGAGGTGAATGCGAACTACGTAATATACCAGTTGCCCACATGCCTGGTTTAAATGCGCCTTCTGTAGCTCAGACAATGCTGCAAATGGCGCTGAGATTACGCCGTCCTGTCACGTTACTGAAATCAGGTGGGAGCAACGAATGGATGAATGCCCGACATGATAACATTCATGGTTATGAACTTTCGGGTCGCGTCGGCATAATTGGCTACGGGCATATCGGCCAAGCTATCGCTAGATTATTTATAGGGATAGGCTTGGACGTGATAAGAGCAAAATATGCTGAGCAAGGTGCGCACCAAGTTCCAGCGCTTGCCTTAGAAGAGGTGCTTAGAACCTCTGACATTCTCGTCGTAGCTTTGCCCGCCAAAGAAAGCACGAAAAACTTTTTGGATGCCTGCTTGCTACGAAAAGTTAAACAAGATGCAATCATTCTAAACTGTGGTCGTGGTGGGACTGTGGACGAATCCGCTGTGGCCAATCTCATCGAAATCGGTCAAATAGCAGGGGCTGGCTTTGACGTTTTTGAAGAAGAGCCCATCGCAAGTGATCACCCTTTGTTAAAGCTCGTTTACAAGCACCCAAATCGGGTGTTATTGACCGCACATATTTCGGGGCAAACAATTGATTCCAAACGGCGCAACTTTTCCATTGCATTGGATAATGTAGAAAGAGTAGCACAAGGCGAACAACCATTGTATCAATTAGCGCCACCGAATTGCACGAAACTATAATAGTGGGCTAACAGTCTGTGCCATAATCTGGCAATAAAGTGCCGCATTAACAGATCTACAATGGAGCCCTCACCATTTAATTCAGGGACCGACCAAAGCATGGCAGCAAGCCAACAACTGTTAATATTCATTGGTCTTTAGATGACTGTTGTACCTAATAGGACCACCACCAAACCGGGAGGATACCGAAGTGAAACTATACGATTTTGGGATGGCACCAAACCCACGCCGCGCTCGAATATTTATGGCAGAAAAAGATATTAAAGACGTTGAAATTATCCAAGTTGATCTTGCGAGCCTAGAGCAACAGGGAGATGACTTCAGAAGAATAAATCCTTCGTGCACTGTTCCAGCACTTGTTCTCGATGACGGCACACTGATCACTGAATCAGTAGCCATTTGTCGATATTTTGAAGAATTGCAACCTGCTCCTCCATTGTTGGGACGAGATGCCAAAGAAAAAGCAATAGTAGAAATGTGGCAGCGCCAGGTCGAACTTCAGGGCTACCTCCCTGCCGGAGAAGCGTTCCGTAATTTTAACAAAAACTTCACTGGGCGAGCAATTGCCGGACCGGAGCCATATGAACAAATCCCAGAGTTAGCAACTCGCGGTCGTGCTCGAGTAGAGTACTTCTTCGGTCTTCTGGATCAGCAGCTAGGCAAAAGCGAATTCGTGGCAACCAATATTTTTACGATAGCAGACATCACAGCATTTATTATGATTGAGTTCGCGGCCTGGTCAAAAATCGTCATCGATGCTAAGCACACTAATCTCCAACGCTGGTATGAAACAACAAAACAGCGGCCCAGCGCTACGGCATAGACATACTCCCCAAGAGAAGCTTAATTCAAGCCGTATTGTACCCCGAACCCCTAGTTCGATCGGAGAACCGATCAGTACGACTGACCCTACTTCTTAAGGTGGTCGCCATTTACACAGTTTCTTAATTCATTATTTTGTAGATAATCGAGGCAGGTTTGTAGCGCCTTTTCTCGGAGAAGTTGAGAGGATGTTGGACTGAAAAATGCCGCGTGAGGTGTCGCTGCAAAACGCCCCTCTATCCAGTCTTCTCTTCCCCGCCATGCCAACATCAACGGATGATCGGAATTCGGCGGCTCGGGATCAAAAACATCGAGCCCTGCAGCTCCGATATGGCCAGACTTTAAACCTCTGTATATTGCGTCCAACTCACAAATGGGACCTCGAGCTGTGTTAATTAAAATCACACCTGGCTTCATTTTCGAAACGGTTTCGTGATTTATCAAGTGATGGGTTAGGTCTGTAGCCGGTGTATGAATGCTTATAAAATCAGCTGCTGCCAATAGTTGATCCAAATTATAGGCCCTCTCTACATTGAGGGCTAGCTCTTGGCCATATGGAACAAAAGGATCATACGCAATAACATTCATGCCGAATCCTTTAGCACGCATCGCCGCAGCTGTCCCGATTCTCCCTAAGCCAATTACGCCAAAGTATTTTCCGGTCATTCTAGTCATAGCGGGAGTAATCTTGTAGTCCCACCCTTTATCCGGATTCTCTCGATAGGCTTCTGTGTATTGCGGGACACCGCGAGTAAAGGATAACAGGAGCGCAATGGCATGATCAGCAACCTCATTGGTCCCATAATCAGGTACATTACACACTACTATCCCGGCTGCACCGGCAGCCCGAATGTCGATTAAATCATACCCCACCCCCAACCTCGTGATTATTTTACAGCTGCTAAGGAGGGCAATAACATCTTTATCGATTGGCATGGTAATGCCAGTGACTAGAGCTTGGCTACTAGCCCAGATTTCAGTCGGAATTTGTTTGGGATCACTTTCATTAAATGTCGCAAACTGGACACTGTCCCCTACCATAGCTCGTTCAACCGCATGATCGTCAGCGGATAATCGATCTGGATAAAGAATTTGTATTCCTGTCATTGTGTTGAGCCCATCACGCTATATGTTAAAATTATCTGTTAGTGCTACACTTCCTCGTTTCACCCCAATCTCCACAAAAACACTTTTGACGTTGGTTATTTTTTGCCGGCCGCAACAGAACCTTTTAGGTTCAACATTTGGCATCGCATATATCTAAAGAAAACCCTAGTCATAAACACTAATGAGGCGCCCACACGAATCATGAACACTTGAAGTTGCTAAAAACAGTTAACACTAGGATACAATTGCTGTCGAGACGAGTGTGTACTGACCCTTCAACATATTGTATATAAATATTCTTTGATACCCAGGAGATAATCCTGATATCCAAAATGTGGTAATGAAACTTAAACACATCGTATACATTGCTGTTCGAATAGGAATATGATGGTTTATAGTCTCCAATAGCCAGGTAGTAATTGGGTCAGGAAGGGTTTCTAACTTAAAATTTTTAGAAACAAGTCGACGATCTCAGCTAGCAATAAAAACTGGTCCGCACTGCACCTTGAAAGGAGCGCCGACGCTATGTCTGAAGAACTTGCTTTTACATCAGCTACCGAATTGCTTAACAGGTACAAGACAAAAAAACTCTCGCCCGTTGAAGCCACAAAAGCCTCAATAGCTCAAATCGAACGACATAGTGAGAAACTAAACGTTTTTACAATTATAGACCCGGAACAGGCGCTTACTGCCGCATCAAACTCTGAAAAGAGGTGGATGGCTGGAGAACCCAAAGGACTGTGTGACGGCATCCCAACTACAATTAAGGACCTAGTTATCACCAAAGGGTGGCCCACACTGAGAGGCTCCCGGTCGGTTGATCCAAACCAAGCTTGGGATGAAGACGCTCCCTGTGTTGCGCGACTGAAAGAACATGGCGCAATACTCCTAGGAAAAACAACAACGCCAGAATTTGGGCATAAGGGAGTTACAGATAGTGTATTAACTGGTATCACACGGAATCCGTGGAATCTGGAAAAAACCCCAGGGGGCTCTAGCGGGGGAGCGAGCGCCGCAGTGGCCTCGGGAATGGGCCAGTTAGCTATTGGAACAGACGCAGGTGGGTCGATTCGTATTCCTGCATCCTTTTCAGGAATCTACGGAATAAAACCGACCTTTGGCCGTGTTCCTATGTACCCCGCAAGTCCGTTTGGTACTCTTTCTCATACAGGCCCAATGACGCGCACAGTTAAAGATGCTGCCTTAATGCTGCAAGTAATTTCGCAGCCAGACCCCAGAGACTGGTACGGCCTACCACGTCACGAGACAAATTATTCTGATCTAATTGAAAACGGAGTCCAGGGACTAAAAATTGGATTCAGTCCGACTCTTGGTTTGGATACAAAGGTCGATCCCGAAGTGGCCGACGCCGTCTCAGACTCGGCCGCACAATTTTCAAACCTTGGTGCCAAAGTTGAATCGGTTGATGTCAAATGGCCCATTTCACCCCGAGATTTATTCATGGTGCATTTTGGCAGCGGAGCCGCAACATTCATGAGTATGTTGACAGACAGCCAAAAGGATCAAATCGAGGACACTCTCCAAGCAATAGCGGCTGAAGGTAGTAAATTAGAAATGCTAACGGTTAAAAAGGCGGAATTAGATCGTGTATCGAACGGAATATACATGAACCAATTATTGAGTCAGTATGACTTGGTTCTGTGTCCAACACTACCCCTTGTCGCATTTGAGGCAGGAAAAGCCTGCCCCGACGAATATGTAAATGATCCCTATGGCTGGATCCCATTCAGCCCACCCTTCAACCTCACAGGGCAACCCGCGGCATCAATTCCCTGCGGTTTCAACAGTGACGGCCTTCCTATTGGACTCCAAATTATTGGGCCCACCTATGGAGAACAAATGGTCCTCAATGCCAGCCGAGCATTCGAAAAAGTTCGTCCATTTTCAGACCAACGTCCGAAGCTCTGAAACAAGATGCCTAACGTAAATGGACCCCGGCTATTAGAGTCTTTAAGGCTTATGGCGAGGATCGGAGCTACCCCTAAGGGTGGCGTATGCCGATTAGCTGCAACCCAGGAAGATGGCGAGGCACGAGACCTCCTAGCGGTGTGGGCTAAACAGGCCAACTGCAGAACAGAAATTGACGAAATAGGGAACCTGTTCTGCCGAAGGCCAGCACTTAACAACGACCTATCACCGGTTCTTCTGGGAAGTCACCTAGATAGTCAGCCGACTGGAGGAAAATACGATGGGGCTTTCGGCGTGCTAGCTGCTCTAGAGGTAATTCGATCACTAAACGACAGTCAAATTGAAACACACCGGCCCATCGAGGCAGTCTCCTGGACCAACGAAGAAGGTTCAAGGTTTCCGCCCGCGATGATGGGGTCCGGTGTCTTTACCGGTGCACTGGACTTAGCAGACTCTCTGACTACCACGGACTTAGAGGGCTGCACCCTACAAACATCTTTAGACCAAATTGGTTATGCCGGTAATGTGCCCTGTGGTCACAGAGCCGTACACGCATATTTTGAAGCTCACATTGAACAAGGACCAATTCTGGAAACGGAATCAAAGATTGTCGGTGTTGTGGAAGGCATTCAGGGAATACGGTGGTTCGATTGTACAATTATTGGGGAGGAGGCTCATGCCGGTCCTACTCCGATGGCTGCGCGTCGCGATGCTCTCACCTCTGCAACCCATATCATTCAAGGAATTCGGTCCATCGCAGAACGGAACAGTCCACATGGGCGTGCCACCGTTGGGCAATTTCAATTATTCCCCAATTCGCGAAACGTTATCCCGGGGAAAGTATCTTTCACAATTGACCTACGACATCCAGACCCCGAGGTTCTGTCTTCCATGGCAACATCTATCGCCGTGCTAGTCCAATCGACCGTTCCGGAAATGGGTCTTGAAGGAACGTTGGAAGAAATATGGTATTCACCACCCACCCGATTTGATCCAGCAACTGTAGACATGGTGGAGCGTGCAGCCCAACTGCGTCAATATTCTAACATGCGCATAATTAGTGGAGCAGGCCATGATGCAAAGTATATGGCAGACATATGCCCCACAGCGATGATTTTTATTCCCTGCAAAGATGGACTGAGTCATAACGAATTGGAAGACGCCACAGATGACCACTTAATCGCGGGAACTCAGGTCCTATTAGATGCCGTCCTAATGAACGTTATGGAATAAGATTAACCACGGTTTTTTGAAGGAGCTATTTTATAAGTTGCCACTGAAAGGTATTCCCAGGTGTATTTTCCCATACATGGTTGCCGAAGCATCCCAACCCAATGCGAAGTGACTAGCTGCAGCATGGACATCTCTAAAATATCTTTGCATAGGATTATCCGCATACAGTGCGTTCCCTCCGCTGCCCTCAAAAAGAGTGTCAACAGCCATGGCGCTTAGTTTCGTTGCGAACGCTCCATCGCGACGATATTCTGATCGTTTTTCAAGGGTCATTTTTGTCCCCGACTCGGTCAGTGCCTGAGCTTCCTCGCACCTATGCATAAACATCCGCTCGGCTGCTTCAATTGACGCTGAGGCTTCGGCAATTCTCATTTGGACTGTTGTGAGCTCACTGATCTTCGCTCCCGTGTAATTACTGACACGATCCCGATTCCAAGTGGCATAGGTTTCCAAGGCACCCTTAGCAGTTCCCAATGCAACGGACCCCACTACGTATGGGAACATAGCAAAAAAAGGTAGGCGAAATAACGAACCTGGATTTGCCCCTAACCCAGGTGCTTGACCATTCACAATGTCCTGGAGATCCAAAGTTCTGTGTTCTGGCACAAACATCTCTTCTCCAGCGACACTTTTACTTCCCGAACCCTTTAGTCCGCTAGCATCCCAGTCATCAATAACCTCGTAGTCAGTGCTTGGAACCAGAAACAAAAGTTGATCAGAGGCTTTGCCATCATCATTGGCTACAATGCCACCAAGCATGTTCCACGTAGAAGCATCTACACCACTGGAAAATGGCCACTTGCCAGAGAGTTTGTATCCACCAGAAACCCGAGAGGCTTTTCCACATGGAAATGCTAGGCCAGACGCAATTAACACATCAGGCGATTCTCCCCAAAGCTCATCCTGTGCCTTGATTGGCCAAAAAGCCAACATCCAATGATGGCTAGCCAGGTTCGTCAGAACCCAAGAACTCGAGGCACATCCGCGGGCTATTTCTGTACACATTTGGAAATAGTCTGAGAACGCTATTTCGCCACCCCCAACGTTTTTGGGCTGAATAGCTCTGAAAAGTCCTGACTCGTGAAAATCTTGAATGGTCTGATCTGGAACCTGACGTAATGTCTCGCAATCTCGTGCTCTCTCTGCCACGACTTGACTTAAGCCGGTAGCTCGGGCGATCAACTCAGCTCCAACATTGATCTCTTTTCCGACAGTATCTGGCATGATCAATCCTCCCAAAGCGCGCACGCACCAAGTTTATGTCTCGTTCCGTTACCATGGACCAGTAGCAAACACAAATAAACTGACAATAAATTTACTCGACAGCTGTTATCTTTTCATTAGAGTCGCACTCTGTTATGCGCAATGGAGTTTTGGAGAGACAAGTGAAGCTAGGTTATTTTATGCAACCGGTCCATTGGCCAGCTAGAAATTTTCATCAGCTGCTTTTAGAAGACAGCGAAGCCATAGTGTATGCGGACCGACTAGGTTTCGACGAAGCGTGGGTAGGAGAACATTTTACAAGCGCAGCTGAGCCTATCACCTCTCCTCTGATTTTTATGTCTAATTTGATAAGCCGCACTGAGAACATCCGATTTGGAACCGGCGTTCTTTGTTTGCCTCAAAATCATCCTGCGATCGTGGCAGGCTATGCGGCTTTGTTTGACCATCTTTCTGAGGGACGGTTTATCATGGGGATAGGGCCGGGTGGACTTCCTCCCGATTTTGAATTATTTGGTATCATGGACGCCGACCGCAATTCCATGTTTATGGAATCCATAGATACCATATTAAATATTTGGGAATCTGACCCGCCCTATCAAATCGACGGGAAGTTCTGGAAAAGTCAGGTGATCGATTGGTCAGTGCCTGAGCTAGGCTTGGGTCCCATGATAAAACCGTTCCAGAAGCCCCACCCCCCAATAGTCTTAGCTGCTATGAGCCCGAACTCAGGCAGCCTTCGCCTTGCAGCGCAAAGAGGTTGGGGTGCAATATCTGCCAACTTCATTGGCGCTTGGTCTGTCGAAAGCCACTGGAACACCTATCAGGAGGAGTGTCTCAAACATGACAAAGACCCTACCGGGGATGAATGGAGCGTGGCCCGTAGCATCTTTGTTGGAGAGACCAGTGATGAAGCAGAGGAATTTGTCTTGAACCCCGATAATTCTTTCATGACATATTATAAATACCTTTTTGGAATATTTGAGCGCGCGGAAATGAAAGGGCCTTTCGTCCTTAACCCTGGTGATGATCCATCTAAGCTGACACCAAAAGACATGGTGAAAGCATACGTCATTCGGGGCGATGCAAATAGCGTAGCAGATCAGATCATTCGGCTCCGCCAAGACGTAGGGCCGTTTGGCACGATATTGATGACGGCACACGATTGGACCGATAAAAGAAAAATGAAAAGATCGATGGAATTAATGGCGCACGAGGTTATGCCAAAAGTAAATACACATTTGGCGGCTTCTACTTGAAAGAAAGATAAACGACAAGGAACATACCAGTGATTGTTGAACAAATTTACACCGATAATGCATGGCGGAACTTTAATTATCTCATTGCATGTCCCGAGACAGGGGAAGCACTCGCTATAGACCCATTGGACCACGAGAAGTGCCTCAGGTTAGCGGAACATAACGGTTGGGACATCGTAAAAATTCTCAATACCCACGAGCACGGTGACCATACGGGAGGGAACGAGCCCATGATCGCTGCCACCGGAGCGAAACTGCTCGCTCACAGCGGAGCAAAAAACAAAATCCCGAATATGGACCTCGGTTTAAAGGCCGGTGACATTATTAAAGTTGGTAAAACGGTTGAATTTCAAGTCCTCGACACTCCTGGTCATACCATGAGCCATGTATGCCTTTTGTCTCACACTGACCAGCCTGCACTTTTCTGTGGCGATACGTTGTTTAACGCAGGGGCTGGAAACTGTCACAATGGGGGACACCCGGCAGAGTTATACGAAACTTTTTCCGACCAAATATTTAAACTCCCGGATGAAACACGAGTCTTCCCTGGGCATGATTACATTGCAAATAATCTTGAGTTTACACTCGACCGAGAGCCCGACAATGACAGGGCTCGCGAACTACTAACAAGTGCCGAACAACAGGCCCCCCACGAAGCGATGGTCACTACACTGGGTCTAGAAAAAAGCATAAATACCTTTTTCCGTTTACAAAGCCCCACTGTAATTCAAACTTTGCGGGATGCATTCCCGGACCTGCCGGAGCAACCTACCTCGAAGGATGTTTTTCTAAGACTCAGGGAACTTAGAAATAGTTGGTAACAATTTAAAAAACTTTTCCTTTGTTACCCCTGTTCATAGTCCAAGTAATTCAATTTGGCGACTTATAACCCTTCTTTCATCGAAGTATTCCAAGGCCCGTTTTCTGCCAGTCTCCCCCATTTGCAAACGTAAATGCTGGTCGTCTGTTAATGCCTTTAGAGCTCTAGCTAACTCCTGAGGCGCACGTGGCGTGACTAAAAAGCCAGTTTGTCTATCTATAACCTCTTCTCTACTACCACGGATGTTCGTAGCAACCACAGGTAAACGACTCATCATCGCTTCAAGTATTGAACGAGGCATTCCTTCTCGATGAGATGGAAGAACAAATATATCGGCCGCTCGCAATAGCTCGGGCACATCCGTTCTTTGTCCTAAAAACCTTATTTTATTTGCAAGCTTAGGATCACTTTGAATCTCTCTTATGTGATGATCTATTCCCGCGGCATGATCGCTAGAGAGGCGCTCACCAACTACCCAAAGGACCGCCTCCACCTCACGCATTGCCACAAATAATTCTATGTAGCCCTTCTCCGCCACCAGTCGTCCAACAATGACTATAATACAATCGTCCAATGAATTATTGTGTTCTTTCCGTTTCACCAAACGCGTTTTAAGGTCAGCCGATGGGAAAAAACGTGCCGGGTCAACACCATTTTTAATCGCCTCTATGACCCCACCACGGCAAAGTCGGAAACGCCTTGCTGTCACCGCATCCTCTTCCGCTTGCGTAAATAACACGTCTGTAATCCGACCTAAAAGCCACTCTAGCACTACGAAAAATAACCATTTCGGCATTGGCATTTGTTCGTGGAAATAGAAACCATGAGCGGTGTACACAACCTTAGGCACATGCATTCTCCATGCGGCCAAACGACCAAGCGCAGCGGCGATGGGAGTGTGAACATGAACAATATCAAACCGCTCATTTTGCAATAATTTGCATAGCATTTTATACGACTGAATATGTTGTCGGATTGCAACCATTCGACGCGCGAACGGAATCGATTCAACGCGTATGCCCCTGGAGCGGACCGCTTCAGCATTTGGACCATCCGTGCAAACTGCTACCACCTCGTGCCCACGAGACGACATTGTCTCAATAAGTGGAACCAAGAAATGATACAGTGTAAAATCTACAGCACAAACTTCAAGAATTCTCATGAGTCAAAGTAAACAACAATTACCATACTAATGTTTAATCTCTACAATAGGTATAAACCAATTATTGCCCAAATAATTCCTTTAGTTTCTCTACTATAATTTCAGCAGCTGATCCGGCACCGTAATCCTCTATTATTTTTCTAGGCTTATACTGTGGCTCAATCCAAAGGCGATTCCAACCAGCATCAATCAGTTCCGTCCACTCCGTTTGATCCCGTAAAGTAACGCACGGAACACCGTGGAAATACGCCTCTTTTTGTAGACCACCAGAATCTGTGAACACTTTACAAGCGTTAAATGTTAGAGCTGCCATGTCATAATAACTAACCGGGTCGCACGTTCTGATACCAGTCAAATCTATATTAAAACTTTTCACAGCCTTGCGAGTGCGAGGATGCACAGGCATCAAAACTACCAACCCCTCTGAATTTGTCTGCAAATACTTGATTATGGAGAGCAAGCGTTGATGATCATCCGTATTCTCAGCACGATGTACGGTAGCTAGACAGTATTTCTTTGGCTTTACATTAAAGCGCTGCAAAACCTCGGAAGACTTTACCAACGACTTTGCAAAATATACGGCGTCACGCATGACGTCACCCACATGGAACACTCCCTCAAAAATACCTTCTTTATTTAGGTTGTTGACCGCCCCATGTGTCGGACAAAACAAAACCGTGCTTAAGTGGTCAGTGACTATTCGATTAATTTCTTCCGGCTGGGTTTTTAGGCGCGAGCGAAGACCCGCCTCTACATGTGCTAACGGGATACCCAACTTGGCTGCAGAAAGCGCACCAGCCAGAGTAGAATTCGTATCACCATAGACCAGTACACATTCAGGCCTTCGGTCTAATAACACACGCTCGACGCCCGCCAACATCCGGCCGGTCATTTCACCGTGAGTACCACCATTTATGCCAAGATTTAAGGCGGGGGATGGGATTTGCAGGTCCTTAAAAAAACATTCTGACATGTTATCGTCAAAATGTTGGCCAGTGTGGATAATATCTTCTTCCACTTCTGGCATACGTCGCAAGACTCGCGAAATTGCTGAGGCTTTTATGAATTGTGGCCGAGCACCAACAATTGTAACAATCCGGGTAGGCATTCTATTACCAACGCGTCTTCATTAACGCGGAGGCGTCGCGAACTGGAGTGCGGCCCTTATAACGAGTATAAGTAAACTCATTCTTGTATATTATACCAATCCAATATCTTGAGTCTTTACAACATTCTAACATGGATCGTATCACAAGTTTTATCGTCTCAAAGAACTTCCTTAACAATTCAAGGCATAGTGACGTTCCAGCAGAATAACGGTAATGTACTCTATATTTAAACAAACGGTTCCGGTAGAAGGCTGAATGTTAGATCGGATCACAGTTATTTCCATCACACATAACAGCGGGCTCGTAATCAATGGATTATTGGATGGCCTCCCCGCAGACCTTCCTTTGGTAATCGTTGACAACGCATCTACGGACAATACCTTAGACATCGTGGCTTCCAAACGGTCCGACGCCTGCGTCATTAAAAATTTAAACGGGCTTGGTTATGGACGTGCAGCAAACAAGGGGCTTACCATTGCCAAAACAGAATTTATTTTACTTGCGAATCCAGATTCGCTTGTCACCGAAGAAGCCATTTTGATGCTAATCGATGCAGCTGACCAGTTTCCTGAGGCAGCAATGTTTGGCCCACAACACAAGGCTTCTGATGGAAAAATAGAACCAAGCTACGACGTAAATCTTTGGAAACGTGTGCAGTACGGCAAGCGTTCAACTGAAACAGTCCCTTCAGGACCTATATGCGTCGATTTTCTCTCAGGCGCCGTTGTCCTTGTCAGAACAGCAGTCCTTGGGACAACTGGTTTTTATGATCCCAATATTTTTCTATATTATGAAGATGATGATATGTGTCTGCGCATACGGAAAGCCGGCTTTAGTCTAGTCCTCGTACCGAATAGCGTTGTAGTGCACTTCAATGGTGGATCAGTACGTCCTAACCGTGCATATTATTGGGAGAAATTCTGGCATCTGGCATGGTCGAGAATATATATTGAAGGAAAATACCGAGGCACTGTTGCGAAAACCGTGCTAGCCATTCGCCTAGGAATGAGGTTTGCTTGTAAGGCTATGGGTAATGGAATAAGTGGTCGACATCATAAATGTTGGCGGGATACAGCACGGTTTGCCGGGACCTGCTCAGCGCTTTTCGGTGTGAGAGTCGCTCGAAAGGATTTAGCTGATGACACTATAACCCCATAGAGGGAGGAACTTTACACCTATGAAAGTGGTTATTTTAGCCGGAGGGTATGGCAGTCGACTAAGCGAGGAAACGGCATTAAAGCCGAAGCCAATGGTAGAGATTGGCGGCCGACCAATTCTTTGGCACATCATGAAGATATATGCAGCACACGGATTAAACGAATTTATCGTGTGTCTAGGCCACAAGGGATACATAATAAAAGAGTATTTTGCTAACTACTTTCTGCATCACACAGATGTGACTATAAACCTAGAAACCAATGCATTAGAATTCCATGAAGCAAATACAGAGCCATGGGTAATTACGCTTGTAGACACTGGCCCTAACAGCATGACAGGCGGCCGCATCAAACGTATTCAACCATATCTAAATAACGACGAGCCGTTTTGTTTAACCTATGGTGACGGAGTGGGCGACATCGACATAACCGCCTCCATTGCTTTTCACAGGGAGCAGAAACGATTAGCGACGATGACTGTGGTGTCTCCACCAGGTAGATTCGGCGCTGCCATACTTGATGGGACTAAGGTTACCTCTTTTCAGGAAAAACCCGACAGCACTGGAGGGCAAATCAACGCGGGGTTTTTTGTGTGTGAGCCCACTGTCCTCAGTTATATCAAAGACGATATGACAATTTGGGAACAGGAACCGCTTTACAAAATGAGCAAGGAGGGAGAACTATCCGCATGGGTTCACAAGGGATTTTGGCAACCGATGGATACTCTTCGAGAACGGAAACTACTTGACCAGCTTATAGCAAATAGCCAGGCACCCTGGGTGACATGGAAATGACTTCACCTAGCACAAAATTTTGGCAAGGCCGTAGGGTCCTGCTGACGGGTCATACTGGTTTTAAAGGCGGGTGGCTTGCGTGCTGGCTAAACATGATGAAAGCAAAGGTATACGGTTATTCACTTGCGCCTGCGACAACGCCAAATTTATACACTTGCTTGCAACTTCCTTATGAAGCTGAAGCGATTGCAGACCTGCGTGACTACAAACGGACCTCCAACTTTGTAGATAAGGTGCGTCCTGAATTTGTATTTCACTTGGCTGCACAACCCTTGGTTCGACGCGGGTACCACGATCCTATTGATACATTTTCCACTAACATAATGGGAACCACGAATTTACTCGAGGGACTCAGAAAAGTGGATTCGGTCGAAGCAATTGTAGTTGTCACCAGTGATAAAGCATACGAGAACATTCCATCCAGTGAAGCATACGAACCAAAATTGTTTAGAGAAGGGGATACTTTAGGTGGGGTAGACCCTTATAGTGCTTCTAAATCAGCTCAAGAAATAATTACTCGTAGCTTTTCGGAAAGCTACTTCCGGCAAAAGACCGTGCGTGTTGCCACTGCACGAGCGGGCAATGTTATAGGTGGCGGAGATTGGTCTGAAGACCGGCTCATGACTGATATATTGAAGGCTGTAATTGAGCAAAAACCCATTCCGCTTCGCCACCCCTCGGCGACACGCCCATGGCAACATGTGCTAGAGCCATTGGCGGGCTACCTTTTATATGCAGAGGCATTGGCCTCTGGAACTATAGAGGATGCAACGCTTAATTTTGGCCCAAGTAGATCGGACACAGTGATTGATATAGTCGAGACTGTTTTATCACTTTGGCCAAATAATTCTGGGTGGATTGCGGAGACGTCTTACGAACCAGAAACGCAGGCTTTAGAGTTGGATCCCACTCGTGCGCTATCCACACTTGGATGGAAAACACGGCTTACTACCGATCAAGCGGTATCAATGGCAGTCACATGGCATAAAAGCTACAGAGACCAAGGGGATGCAATAAAAATTACAAAAGATCAAATTTCTATGTACGAAGAAATACTCAAGAAACCGTGACTAGTCCTATATGCCGTTCTTGTGGCACTCCACTTACCAGAACTCTCATAGATCTCGGCAAGATGCCTCTCGCAAACGCATTTTTGACTGGGGAAAATAAAAAACATTCTGAACCAAAATACGAACTTCACGCCCGCGTTTGTGACAGATGTTTTTTAGTCCAAGTAAATCATCTGATTCCACCTGCAGATATTTTTACCGACTATGCATACTTCTCGAGCTATTCAAAAACATGGTTGGACCACTCTAAGGCCTTCTGCATTCTAGCAATTGACCGCCTTCAATTAACTAACAATTCTCTTGTCTTAGAAATTGCTTCCAATGACGGGTATCTTCTGAGCTATTTCGCCGAACAAAACATCCCGGTGCTTGGAGTTGATCCAGCTATCGGTCCCGCTAATGTGGCACGTGGCCAAAATATACCGACGGAGACGATATTTTTTGGCTCAGAAACATCAAAAAAATTACGCAACACATACGGCGAGGCGGACCTAATAATAGCAAACAACGTGCTGGCCCATGTTCCAGATATCAACGATTTTTTATCGGGATTCGGCACGTGCCTCAGAAAGAACGGCGTGGCGACCTTTGAGTTTCCAAACGTTATGAATTTAATTAAAGACACTCAATTAGATACGATTTACCATGAGCACTACTCCTATTTATCCTTACATTCTGTTGAAATATGCCTTTCCCGACACGGACTAAGAATTTTTGATGTCGAAGAGCTTGATACGCATGGGGGAAGTTTGCGTATATGGGCTTGTCATTGCTCGGATTTAAGGCCCGATGCCCCAGGCTTAACGCTTGTGCGACAGAAAGAAAGGGACTTTGGAATCTCAACGTACAAAACCTATCATGGCCTAACCAAACAAGCTGAGACTGTTCGCCAGAACCTTACAAAATTTCTGTACGCGACAAGAAATGAGAAGAAAACAGTAGCAGGCTACGGAGCTGCAGCGAAAGGCAATACACTCCTAAATTACTGCAAACTCACAACTAGAGAAGTGGAATTTGTCGTTGATGCCAACCCACATAAACAGGGGACCTGGCTACCAGGAAGTCATATTCCTGTAGAACCTATAGCTGCGCTTGAAAAAAATCGTCCGGACTACATCATTATTTTGCCTTGGAACATCGCGACAGAAATTATTTCGGCATGTAGTTTTGTAAGAGGTTGGGGCGGTCAGTTTGTTACCGCTATACCACAATTGAAAGTACTCCCATGAAATTAATCAGAACAACGATTGAGGGGGTTGTCAAAATTGATATAGAGCCGTTCTATGATAATCGTGGCTTCTTTGCCCGATCGTTCTGCGAGGAGACATTAACTCTTGCGGGCCACCCCTTTAAGGTTGTGCAAACAAACATCTCCTTTAATAAAGAGACAGGAACTTTGCGAGGGCTACATTATCAAGATAAACCAGTCGAGGATTCAAAAATCGTTCGCTGCGAGCGCGGTGCGATCTGGGATGTCGCTCTTGATCTCCGTCCTCAATCGAAGACTTACCTCGGGTGGACTGCCACTGAACTATATGCGAATAAGGGATGTGCCTTAATAATTCCAAAGGGCTGTGCCCATGGCTTTATTACGTTGGAACCCACCACACAAGTTCTTTACATGATGGGCGCCCCATTCGTAGAGGAATTGGCAAGAGGTGTCCGTTGGAATGATCCTACTTTTAACATACAGTGGCCGATGCCCCCCACTGTTATATCAAATCGTGATGCAAACTATCCTGACTACAAGTGTCCGTGATGCGTGTCCTAATAACAGGCGGGAATGGGTTTTTGGGAAAACCAACAGTGACCGCTCTCAGACAAGCTAACCATGACAGCGTTGTGCTAAGCAGCAATACCAAAATTGGCCCGTCCAGTTATCGTGGAAATTTACTAAATCAAGCGGAGCGCCGACGCCTGGTGAAAGCTGCAAAAGCTGACGCATTGGTTCATCTGGCGTGGTTTACTCGTCCTGGAGAGTTTTGGGCATCTCCACACAATGTTGCATGGGCAAATGCTAGTGGTGATTTAATTGAGCAATTTTTTCAAGCTGGTGGCAAAAGAGCTATAATTGCCGGTACATGCGCTGAATATGACTGGAGTGTTGCCGAAAACACGTTATCGGAACATTCATCCTGTCGGCCTGCGACCCGTTATGGGTCCTGCAAGTTAAGTCTATATAGGCACTGTGAAAATCTTATTGGTGATGGTGCCTCGATCGCCTGGGGCCGTTTATTCTTCCTCTGTGGACCCGAAGAGCACCCATCACGATTCGTTCCATCGATAATTCTACCTCTTCTTGCTGGAAACGCGGCACAAATGAGCCAAGGAAGCCAGATCAGAGATTTCCTACATGTCAGTGACGCTGGTAGAGCGCTAGCGATGCTAGTCGATAATGACGAAACCGGCGCCGTAAATATAGCTAGCGGGTTTGGTGTCAGTCTCGCTAAACTTGCGAAAACAGCTCAAATGGAGATCGGACGGGGTAAAATTGAGCTTGGTGCCCTTCCTGGTCGGGGCGAAGACCCCCCCAAACTGGTTGCCGACGTTCACCGATTAAAATCGCAGATGAATTTTCAGCCCCTTTTCAACTGGCGTACGGCCCTCAAAAGCTGCATCGATTATTGGCGCCATCAACTCAATATCGCAGGTTTAAACTCGTAAACCATTGAAATATATGATGTTCATAGATTGAACATCTATTGACAGCGGATCCACCAAATTGTACGTTCAATTAATGAACACCTAAATAGCCAAAGTTAATTTGGATCCAAAATGGCCCACCGACGACGTTCTCTTGGAACAAATACCGCTTTGAAGATCATCGAGACTATCGACCGAGGAAATGCAAAGTCGCAACGCGTACTGGCCAAAGAAGCCGAAATTGCTCTCGGTATGGCCAACACGTATGTAAAAAGGTTTATGCGCAAAGGCTGGATAAAAGTGGTCCAGGCTCCGGCTCATCGTTATTTTTATTATCTCACTCCAAAGGGATTTAAGGAAAAAGCTCGGTTAACAGCAGAATACCTATCGGATTCGTTTGCGATGTTCCGCGTCGCCCGCAACCAATGCGATGAACTTTTGGCTAACTGCATAGCGTTGGGATATGAGCGAATAGCAGTAGCCGGTGCTAGTGATTTTGCAGAAATCGCAGCATTGTCGGCGCGTAATAGCAATATTGAAATAACTGTTGTAATTGACGCTACCTCAAATCAACCAGACGTAGCTGGAATACCCGTAGTCCATGATCTTTCGGAAGCCGGAAGAGTTGATGCCATCATTGTGACAGATTTGAATGCCCCTCAGAAAACTTTTGACACCCTTATAAAATCGATGCCTGAGGCCGAGGTCCTTACACCTCCAATGCTTCGGATCGATCGGACCAGCCGTTTCCGAGATTTAGGCGGACTAATCCGATGAAGCAGTGGTACGTCGCCTACACCCAACCAAAAGCAGAAGCAAAGGCCAAAGTAAATTTGGAACAACAAGGTTTTAATGTCTATCTCCCCTGCTTACATGCCACAAGACGTCATGCCCGGAGAGTCACTACGGTCATACGTCCGTTCTTTCCAAATTATCTCTTCGTCTCAATTGATCCAAGGTTCGACCGTTGGCGGTCTGTAAATGGTACTTATGGTGTGCGGCATTTAATTACTCAAGGAACTCAACCACTTCCGGTACCCGAAGGCATTGTTGAATCAATTCAATCGATGGAGGATCAAGCGGGATACATAAGCTTGCATCCACCAGCATTTACTCTGGGCCAAACTCTGGAGATACGTGAGGGTCCTATGGCTTTGCACGTGGGGGTCTTCCAGAGGATGTCGGAAAAGGAACGAGTCGTATTGTTAATTGAACTGCTTGGCCGGCAAGTTTCTGTCAAAGTACCCTATACGGACGTAGTCGCAGCGTAACCGACTGCTATGGCCGTTTAGGTAGAGGTATATTTTTATTTTTGATCGGGTGACTGTTATCACCTGAATGGCGGTAGCGTGGGAAAGTTCTTCTGGACACTCCAATAGTAATAGTACAAGCGCGCATGACCTCGGCACGTCTACCGGGTAAAGTCATGAGATTAGTTTCCGGCCAACCCATGCTAGGTTATTTGCTAGATCGTTTGGAAAAAATTGGGGAAGAACAGCGTATTATAGTAGCAACATCGACACACGAAAGTGATGAGGTCATCAACTCATACTGTGGGGCAAGAGGAACCGAATGCGTGAGAGGACCGTTAGATAACGTCGCAGAAAGGGTTGCCAAAGTACTGGACCAAACCCTTGCCACCTCATTCGTCCGAATCAGCGCTGATAGCCCTTTGATGGACCCAGAGCTAATCAAGCGGGGTCAAAACTTATTTGCCATCAAAGATGCAGATCTTGTCACTAATGTTTTACATCGCACCTATCCAAAAGGAATGTCGGTGGAAATCGTTGATGCCAAGGCCTTTAGAATGGCATATGCCAAAATAACGAAGGCAGCAGATAAGGAACACGTAACTCGGGTCTTCTATAAGAACCCTGATGAATGGAAAATAGAGGAATTCCAGAACGAACACGATCTTCATGGCATCAATTTAAGTGTGGATACCGAAGCTGATTTTCTTGGTTTTTCGAAAGTTATCGCCCGAATGGAGCGACCACATTGGACTTATGGGCTTGGTGAGATTCTCCATTTAATGTTTGGAACCGACTTAGCAGCTGTATGAACGACAAACTACTCCGTGTTGGTATAATTGGTCTCGGTGTTGGTGAAAAGCACATTGATGGATTTGAATCGGATCCACGCTGCAGGGTAACAACTTTATGTGACATGGACGAGGAACAATTGGCGGTAGTTGGCTCTCGTCATCCTACATGCAAAGTAGTAAGGGATCCCAACCTCGTAATAGAAGATTCAGAAACTGATGTTATTTCGATAGCTTCCTGGGACAACGCCCATGCGGAACAAGTATTAAAAGCCATTAAAGCCAAGAAACATATTTTTGTTGAAAAACCACTGTGCTGCCGGCATGACGAATTTCATGCCATCAAGGAGGCACTCTCAACAAACGACGACCTCTTACTTTCATCTAATTTGATACTGCGTAAATATCCGCGATTTTTACACCTCAAATCTCTTATGGATAACGGAACTATGGGCTCTATTTATTATCTCGAGGGAGATTATAACTACGGGCGAATGGAAAAAATTTATCACGGATGGCGAGGAAAGCAGGCCAATTACTCCGTTATGCACGGAGGCGGTATTCATATGATTGACTTAGTATTGTGGCTTACAAATTCACTGCCTGTAGAAGTAACTGCCGTCGGCGGTCGAAAAGCATCAGAAAAGACCGACTTCCCCCACAATGATACAATAGTATCGCTCCTTCGGTTTGATGACGGAATGATAGCGAAAATTTCCGCAAATTTTCCATGCATTTATCCTCATTTCCATGATGTAGTTGTATTTGGCACATCCGCCACATGGCGAAATGCCAGGGACTCTGCACTCCTTTACCATAGTAAAAATCCCGCAAGTAAGCCTCAGCATTTTGATGACCCGTACCCCGGCTCTCTTAAGAGTGACTTAATTCCCTCCTTTGTAAAAGCAATCTTGGATGGCGCAAAGTCCGAGGTTGAACTAAAGGATGTGTTAAACGCGATGTCAGTATCCTTAGCGATAGAGCGTGCTGCAACCACAGGCACACCCCAGTTCATCCAATACAACTAATTAGTTATTTCTTATGAACGATATCCCTTTCGGCAAACCCATTATTGAAACGGAAGAGTGCAACGCCGTGATCGAAGCACTTAAAAATCCCATCCTCACTCATGGTTCTAGGGTACGACAATTTGAGCGCGACTTTGCTTCTTGGACCAAAGCGCCTGAAGCCGTAAGTGTATCGTCGTGCACTGCAGGCATGCACCTTGTTTGGTTCACTCTTGGAATCGGACCAGGAGATGAAGTAATTGTGCCCGCTATGACTCACACAGCCACAGCCCATGCTGTTAGTTATACTGGGGCGACTCCCGTTTTCGTTGATGCAGTAAAAGACACCGGTAATATCTGTTTGGATGCGGTAACGAGTGCCATAACCACCAGGACTAAGGCCATCGCAATAGTTCATTATCTTGGTGTGCCCGTTGACATGCGACGTCTGATGCCCATTGCCGAAGAACACGAGTTATTCGTACTTGAAGACTGCGCCCTGTCAGTGGGATCTAAACTAGACGGGACACACGTCGGACTGCAAGGGGATGCCGGCGTGTTTTCCTTTTACCCTGTCAAACATATGACCACTGCCGAAGGCGGCATGATTATTACTCGTCATTCCGACCTGGCTGAACGACTCAAATTACGTAAAGCCTTCGGAGTCGACAGTGCAATGCAGGACAGAAAGGTTCCGGGTATTTATGATGTTGTTACTCTCGGCTACAACTTTCGTATGAATGAGATCCAAGGTGCCCTCGGCATTGAGCAAATAAAAAAACTTGATCGATTCTTGAAACAAAGACAAAAGAATTACAACACGCTTGAAACCGGCCTATCCTCCATTCAAGAATTGATTCTTTTTTGTAGGCAACCGGCGCGTTTCCATAGCAGTTATTACTGCTTCAATATAATGCTGACAGAGGCAAATACTGGCCTACGCACGGAGTTTATTAACGCACTCAAAGAAAAGGGTGTTGGTACATCGGTGCACTATCCAGGCCCTGTGCCTCAAACCACCTACTATCGGAAGCGTTTCGGCCATATACCGTCCGACCATCCTGTTGCAAACTGGATCAGCAACTGCTCAATAGCATTACCAGTTGGGCCCCATCTGAATAGCAGTCACATGAAAATAATTATCTCAGCTGTGAAAGACACAATCCTTAAGGTACTCGATTAATGATCGACATCGTAAACCGCCGAATTGCGTTGATTGGAGGAGCTGGATTCATCGGCCATAATCTAGCTCTTCGTTTAAAGGAGTTAGGGGCAGATGTTCACCTAATCGACAGCCTACAAGTAAATAATTTATACGCATTTACCCAGGCACAATCAGAAATTGTAAATCGTGAATTATATGTTCAGATAATTCAAGAACGCCTTGATTTACTGCGTACATCCGACGTCCCCATGCACCTTCAAGACGCACGTGAATATCATGCAATGAACCAAGTCCTAAACGACATTAAACCTTCTGTAGTTATCCAATTAGCAGCCGTTTCACATGCTGGGCGTTCCAATAAGGACCCCTATAGTACTTTTGATCACAGCCTTAGGACCCTAGAAAATGCTTTGGATTATAGCAGAGACAACGTAGAGCATTTTATATTTTTCTCCTCCTCCATGGTCTACGGAAACTTTCAGGGAAACACAGTAACGGAGGATACAACGTGCGAACCATTAGGGATTTATGGCGCACTAAAATTTGCAGGCGAGAAGATGGTTATCGCATACAATCAAGTTTTCGACTTACCTTATACCATTGTCCGGCCCTCAGCATTGTATGGAGAACGTTGCGTTAGCCGTCGGGTGGGACAAATCTTTATAGAAAACGCCCTCAGCGGAACAGATGTGACCGTCTATGGCGATGGGTCAGATGCACTGGATTTCACATACATCGGTGACTTAGTGGATGGAATTGTGAAAGTTATAGAGAATGAAAACGCCCGCAATGAAATATTTAATTTAACCTATGGGGGAGCACGTTCCATTTCAGACATGGCACAAATTATTGGAAACCACTTCCCAAATATTTCTGTCAAATATGAAGAACGCGACAACCTGATGCCAGAACGGGGGACACTCGCTGTCGATAAGGCAAGAACATGTATCGGCTACAATCCAAGTTGGCCCCTTGAAGAGGGCTTCATCCGTTATATTCAGTGGTATAAGGAGCTTTTTAGAAATAATGGACTTACTATTTCGTGAATACAGAATTTAACGAACTAGTTAGAGACGATTGGTTAGGAGATCAATTGGGAAAACCGGCATGGCATCTAAAATCTAACGCTAACCCGAAACAGGGGATACTCTCTACAACGGCGCCGGCATTTATCGACGCACGCGCCACCCCTAATGACACTGAATACTGCAGGGAGTTATTTTCGGCAGGCTTTAACCTAGTCAACACAACTATCACTCTAGGACGAACAAACCACGGACAAACTTCAAATAGTGCTTTTGAAGTACGGCAAGCAGAACTAGAGGATGCTCCATCCATAGAAGAAATTGCTGCTAAAGTATTTACCTTCGATCGGTTCCATGCTGATCCTGATATACCCAACGAAACTGCCAATAGAATCAAAGCTAGCTGGGCAAAAAATTATTTTTCTGGTCAACGCGGAGACTGGATGATTGTTGGTCGCATCAAAGGAAAAGTATCCGGTTTTCTGCAACTTCTCAAAAATGACCCTTATATTGTTATAGACTTAATCGGTGTCGACAAAAATGCGCGCGGCACCGGTCTGGCCGCTGAAATGATTGGCTACTCCACTGCTATTTGCGAGCCCAATGCTCCGATGAGGGTTGGAACACAATTAACAAACACAACGTCCATCCGTTTTTATGAGGCGTTAGGATTTAAGATTGAGGATGCGTACCATGTCTTCCATAATCACGTCATTCAGTAAAGCACCCGATGTACGTATATCGGATCACAACCTATCCGAATCAGTACTGATTGTAGCAGAGATAGGGAACAACCACGAAGGTGATATTGGTGTTGCCAAAGAGATGATTGCTGCCGCGGCAAACTCCGGCGCCAACGCAGTCAAATTCCAGACCATAGAACCCGCGCAACTAGTATCTAGTGATCAGACGGAGAGAATTAATCAGTTGACTCGCTTCCAATTTTCACGAAATGAATTCGAAGTATTATCAGAAGTAGCTGACTCTCATGGTGTATATTTTCTTTCTACTCCGTTTCACATAGAAGCTGTTAATTGGTTGAATAACATTGTCCCGGCTTTCAAAATAGCGTCCGGAGACTGCAACTATACAAAACTTTTGGAGACAATAGCTCAGACAGGGAAACCTGTTCTTCTTTCTACCGGAGCGACTACTTTAGAAGAAGTACAAGAATCCCAAGAAACAATTTCGAACATACATAGATCACTTGGGATCGAACCGAGACTGGTGTTATTACACTGCGTAGTCAGCTATCCAACAAGTGACTCTGACGCAAACTTATCCGCGCTTCCAGATTTAGCTCAACTTGGAGCCACAATCGGTTATTCGGATCATACCATCGGAACTGATGCCGCGGTACTCTCTATAGGAATGGGCGCAAGGGTCATCGAAAAACACTTCACCTTAGATAAAAATTATTCGGATTTTAGAGACCACACTTTATCTGCTGATCCGGATGAGATGACTGTTTTAGTTGAAAGAATCCGTCATGCAGAAACCCTGATAGGATCCCTAGGGAAAACTGTATTAGGGTGCGAGGAAGGGACGCGGGCTGCAGTCCGTCGTTCGGTCCATGCCAACAAAGACCTCGATCCTGAGCACTTGCTTTCGTCAAGTGATACCATTTGCCTAAGACCGAGTGATGGCATCAGTCCGACACAAGAGGCTACCGTGGCGGGCCGAACTTTGAAACAGTCTGTAAAGGCGGGGCTGCAGATAAAAGACGAGAACCTTCTATAGTTTCATGTGTGGAATTGCAGGATATTTTGGGGCCCATCCGCCAACGAATGCCCGCATTACCGCCTGTGAAAACCTGATGATCCGACGTGGTCCCGATTCAAGAGACCGTCACCAATTTGAACTTGGAGACGGAAATACTGTTGTCTTGCTTCATAGCCGATTGTCTATCATTGATCTAGATCCTAGGGCTAACCAGCCAATGCGAAGGGGCAAGCAGGTCATTGCTATGAATGGAGAGTTATATAACTACCTGGAGTTGCGTAGGAGTCTTCGAAGTCAAGGAGTGGCTTTTCACACCAACAGTGACACCGAAGTCATGATTGCTGGTATCCAAAATTGGGGTCTGGATAAGTTACTTGACCAGGGTGAAGGCATGTGGGCATTTGCAATGCTTGACGAGAATGAACGGACCTTGACACTTGCAAGAGATCGTTTCGGCGAAAAACCACTATATCTGATGAGTGCTGGAAGTGGACTGTATTTCGGCTCCGAACCAAAATTTCTTTTTGCCCTCGCAGGGATAAAACCCTTCGTTAATCACAATCATCTTATTCGTTACCTCGTGAACGGGTATAAAGCGTTATATAAAGTAAAGGACAACTTCTTCGATAATTTGAGAGAGTTGTCCCCTGGAACTTATGCAACATTCAAAGGCGATGGATCAGTCTTAAATAATCGATATTGGTCTTGGTCAATCCAGCCCGATGAAAAAATGAGCTTTAATGACTCTGTAGAAATTGCTCGGGATGCATTGCTTAATGCTGTTGGTTTACGCCTTCGTGCTGATGTTCCACTCGCATTTTGCCTATCTGGAGGGGTCGATTCGAATGCAATTGTATCCATTGCAAAACGAATTCATGATTTTGATGTACACGGGTTCACCATAATCAGCAGAGATGCGCGTTACGACGAGCAAGAACTCGTGGACTCCACTGTTTCGGAGTTGGGCATTCGTCATACTAGCATACCTTTGTCCACTGAAGGGTTTCTTGAGAATTTAAGTTCATTAGTGATACAGCACGACGCCCCTATCTATACCATTTCCTACTATGTCCATTGGCTTCTCATGAACGCTATTTCAGAAGCCGGCTACCGAATTGCTCTGAGTGGAACTGCCGCGGACGAACTTTTTACAGGTTATTACGACCACCACAACGCCTACCTTTACGAAATTTATTCAGACCCCAATGAATATGACACAGCACTTGCTAGCTGGCAAAAATATGTAAGGCCAATAGTTCGGAATCCATATTTGAAAAATCCCAACTTATTTGTGGAAGATCCTGCTTTTCGAGACCATATTTATCTCAATTCTGACGTGTTCTCTAAGGCGCTTATTGAACCCTGGTCAGAACCCTTCGAGGAAACCCAATATACTACTAGTCTATTGCGAAATCGCATGTTAAATGAGCTATTCCATGAATCCGTTCCGGTAATTCTTCATGAAGACGATAACAATGCCATGCATTGCTCTATCGAAAACCGTTCCCCTTTCTTGGATAGGAAGCTCTTCGAAATAACCAACCAAATCCCGAGTCGTCACCTTATCCAAGACGGAAAAGCTAAAGCAGTACTTCGCGAGGCAATTCGTGGGATAGCACCAAATTCGATAGTGGACAATCGGCGAAAAGTGGGTTTCAACGCTTCAATTAACGAGTTGCTTGATACGAATGACACCAACATCCGCGCCCAAATTCTTGATGACGGACCAATATTTGAGTTGGTCCGTCGAGACGCAATCGAGGAACTTCTCCGTAAAACCACTCTTGAAAACAGTGAGAGCAAGTTTCTATTCAATTTTATTTCCAGTCGGATATTTCTTGAATGTGCAAGCTCTTTCCCCACCACTGCCTAACGAATTAAGCTAACCAGTGAAAATCGATACTAAGAACCCACCACGTCCGTTTAAGGTCGAGCACAATACCCTAAACGACTGTGGAAGTATTTATCTTGAACCTGGCGAGCAGGTATCATTCGTGACTCCATCTGGAGCAGAGTGTGATTTTACTCGGACAGATTGGGGTTTCTACGCCACACCATCTATCAACTCTCGTCTAGCCCAATTTGGAATCAGAGCAGCAGTTATACAAAACAAAACGGAAAAGATTTTTGTTGTGTTGGTTGAACAACGCTTCACTTCAGAATTCGAATTGTATCTTCAAGAACAGGGGTCGCAAGTGTTGATTTGGCTTGATGAACACACCGACGGTGAGCTGGGAAACCGATAGCATCATGTGCGGCATTGCCGGATATATTGGAACCACGCCTCCAAACAAAGGGGTCATCCAAACGTGTCATAACTTAATGAGACGCAGAGGACCAGATACGGTCGGTTACTATCACCATAAGAACGAAGAGCAACATGTTGTGCTGCTTCATAGCCGGCTCTCTATCATTGATCTTGATGCCCGAGCAAATCAACCGATGCAGCGGGGGGCACACATAATTATAACGAATGGCGAAATATATAATTTTGTGGAAATTCGGAGAGAACTGGCGCAATTAGGTGATGGCTTTGAAACTCAAAGCGACACAGAGGTTCTACTTGCAGCAATTAATCGCTGGGGCGTTGAAGAAGCACTTAGAAAGTGCGAAGGAATGTGGGCATTAGCCCATTACAATAAAGACACTGGATTTCTGACTCTAGCGCGTGACCGTTTTGGTGAAAAACCACTTTTTCTTTTGAGGGCCAACAATGGAATCTTCTTCGGTTCCGAGGTTAAATTTTTAATTGCACTGGCAGAAAGCAATCTTACTCCGAATCGAACACAACTTCGCAGATTGATAATCTATGGTTACAGAGCACTTTATAAACAAAACGAAACATTCTTTGAGGACATTTATGAACTATCCGCTGGGTGTACGCTGCGACTTGGCAATAGCACCAATAATGTTCCTACTCGATACTGGGAACCCAAGATAAAACGCGATGAAACTCTAACGTTTGATAACGCTGTAGAGAGAAGCAGAGACGCAGTCATCGAAGCAGTTCGTCTTCGGCTTCGTGCTGATGTTCCGTTAGCCTTTTGCATGAGCGGCGGGATCGATTCTAATACCCTGATCAGCATCGCAACACAGATTTTCAATTATGATGTGCACGGCTTCACCGTCGTAAACGAAGACTCCCGTTATACCGAACAAGATATGGTAAATGTGGCTGTAGAAACACAAGGATTAAAACACACCGAGATCCCAATTAGCACAGATAATTTTCTTTCTTGCCTAAGGACTCTTATTCGCCAGCACGATGCTCCTATTTTCACAATTTCAGCATATTGTCACTGGCTTTTGATGGGAGCAATCCATGAAGCGGGATATCGGATAGCAATCAGCGGCACTGGTGCTGACGAATTATTTTCTGGTTACTACGATCATCATCTTGCCTACCTGGCCGATATGTATGGATCACCAGAATACCCCTCTGCCTTAAAGAAGTGGGAAACATACGTCCGTCCTCATGTTTTAAACCCATTACTCCGAAATCCCAATATGTTTATCGACAATCCAAAGGAGCAACGACACCTTTATATGAATGCGCAGACTTATGGAAAACATTTAACAACCCCGTGGAACGAAACTCATACCGATGATTATTGGGAGCGGGATATTTTACGAAATCGTATGTTGAATGAGCTTTTTATAGAAACCATTCCTCCGCCGCTACATGAGGAAGATCTAAATGCAATGTATTTCTCGGTAGAGAACCGATCCCCATTTCTCGATACCGGTCTTTTTGAAGCAAGCTATACGATACCTACCCAGCATCTCGTTCAAAACGGTATGGCTAAAGCTGTTCTGCGAGAAGCAATGCGCGGGATCGTTCCGGATGCAATATTGGATAATCGCCGTAAAGTCGGCTTCAACGCACCGTTATTTAAATTTTTGGATAGGACTGACCCTCAAGTAAGGTCCCAAGTACTGGACGACGGAGAAATCTACGACATAGTTCGGCGGGATACTGTCGAAACGCTGATGAATTGTCCAGACCTAGAAAACCACGAAGGACTGTTTTTGTTTGCTGTAATAAACGCGCGGATATTCCTAGAAGAATTTCCAAAACTAGAGCCAAAGTCTTCGTATTCCACGACAATACAATGAGTGGAGAGACTGTCCTGCCGAATATTGGGTACAAAAATGCTTCTGAAATTCCTATGCAATATGATGGGGATCAAAATATTCGGCGAACGGCCGGGTTTTGGACCACATATTATAAAATCCGGTTTCGTTGGTTAGGAATTCGATATGGGGCTGGTCTAATAGTCCGCGGAAGGCTGCTATTGCAAATTGATGGAAAAGCAGAAAATCTCCATATCGGTAAGAACGTTACGTTAATGCCAGGAGTACATTTAAAAAACCGTGAAAACGGAACGATTTTCCTACACGACCGAGTAACTCTGGATACCAATGTCCGACTAGTAGCTGCAAACAATGCCCATATTATGATAGGTGAAAATGCCAGCGTAGGTATGGGGTCGATAATAAATGCTGGAGACGATGTCATCATCGGTCGGGGAACAATCACCGCTGGATACTGCTACATTAATGTTTCGGATCATAATTTTTCTGCTGGAACACCCATACGGTCGCAAGGCTTTAAGCATGCCCCCATAAGTATTGGAGAAGACGCATGGCTTGGTGCATACGTTTTTGTCCTACGAGGCGCTCGTGTCGGACACGGCGCTGTCGTAGCTGCCACTTCAGTCGTGTCTGGTGACATCCCAAGAAATGCAATTGTTCAGGGTCAACCTGCTAAAATTATAAAATATCGAGAATAGTTGTTCTATGAAATATTGCCATCAATGTCTGATTCCCAACACGAAACCCCATGTTGTGTTTGATGAATTAGGAATCTGCAACGCTTGTCGTACACACGAGTATAAGAACAAACTCTATGCTGGCATTGATTGGAATGAACGAAATTCCCGTTTTGAAGCGATACTTTCAGAAGCTAAAAAGATTAAAGCGCCGCTATATGATGTTTTAGTTCCTGTCAGCGGAGGCAAAGATAGCATCACACAAGTTCATCGGGTTCTTGACAGAGATCTTAGGATACTTGCCGTAAACATTGATTACGGAATTAAGACGGAAATAGGTCGTCATAACCTTTCATTAATTCCCAAAATGGGTGCAAATTTATTTACTTTCACCCCTGCCCAACCTTTACATCGTGAGCTCATCAAAATTGGGTTTAGGGACTTTGGCGATCCTGACTTACTAAGCCATACCCTTTTGCACGCTATGCCGCTGAGGCTTGCAACCCAATTAAACATACCACTTGTCCTTCTCGGCGAGAATTCCGCATTCGAATATGGCGGTGATGCTTCAATAGCGGAAAATCCAGAGATGTCCCACGAATGGTTTTTGAAGTACGCGGCCAACAATGGGCAGGACGCACATTATGTATCCAAAAATTACAATATACCTTATTCCCTTCTAATCCCTTATGACTATCCGGTGGACTTGGACTCTTCTCCAACCAAAGCAATTTTTATGAGTCATTTTTTTCATTGGGACTCCGAGAAACATTTAGAGATCGCTCAAGGATATGGGTTCCAGTCTTTAACTGATCCAGCGGAAGGAACATTCCGCAATTATGTTGGTATAGACGAAAAGATTCACCGAATTCACCAATATTTTAAAGTGTTGAAATTTGGATATGGACGAGCAACCGACCACGCATGCGAGGATATTCGCAATGGTCGTATTACACGCGAAAGGGCAAAACCATTGGTTCGCAACCATGATCTTCAGGAATTGGGCGAGTCATATATCAGCGCTTTTATCGATTATATAAATATGAGCCGTGCTGAGTTTGAATCTATTTTAAACAATTACCGGAACACCGAAATCTGGCACCGCAACAATGAAGGACGATGGAGCATACCTGGACACTTAGTCGATATCCCTCCGGGTTCCATTGTTGGCAAACAATAACAGATACAAATTGGATTCTTTATGAGTAAAAATCTTGAATCACAGCATGACACGGTTTTTGGAAAAACGTTAGCTCTATACAACAAGACGGAAATGGAAGAATTTGTAGGCTTTTTTGAGCACCGATTCGAAGCAAATGGAATCAATCCCACAGAACTATTTAATAATAAGATTTGTCTTGATGCAGGATGCGGCAACGGCCGTGGTTCAATTTTTATGATGTCAAACAAGGCAAAACGTGTTGATTTTGCCGACATCAGTCCCACCAATATTGATAGCACTCAAAAAAATCTAGAGACCTTTGGATTCAGTAATTGCAATGGCCACGAGACTAGCCTTGAAACACTACCGTTTGAGGATGAGAGTTTTGATTTTGTTTGGTGTAATGGCGTTGTGATGCACACCCACGACCCAGATTCTTGCCTAAAGGAACTCGCTCGAGTTCTTCGAGTTGGAGGCAAAGCTTGGATCTACGTATACGGATCTGGGGGCACGTATTGGTACATAGTTAGGCGTTTTCGCTCACTACTTTCATATATTCCTGCCGACGCATGCATAAATACTCTTAGGCTAATGGGATATGCCAACCGATATGTTGCTGAGTACCTTGATGACTGGAAAGTTCCCTATCTCCGGACGTATACTGACGCTGATTTTAGCAAACGACTAGAGGATCTTGGTTTTAACAAACCACAACCGCTTCCCTACGGAGTTCCTTACGACACAAGTCACCGCCGCACAATTTTTCCAAAAGATATTATTTGGCTTGGAGACGGCGATCTTCGATATTTAACAACGAAAAGAACGGCTGTTGTGGACGGAACCGGAAGACCTATCAGTGACAGTGAGTATGGTTCCAACTCTCCATTCTCCGCAGAAATAGTGAATAAATTCAAAGCGCCCTTCGACCAACTTGAACAGATTGTTATCGAAGAACCTGTTTTAGCTCTTGCCACGTGCGCGAAAATTCAATTTGCAGTTAGAAAAATACTGAATCAAGACGGTCCTTTTGCCGTCGGCGAAGTCGAGCAGGTCGTATACGAAACTCTTCGACTGGCAAAGGAATCTCAAGAGACACTTGGACGGTGTGGCAGCTGACCCCATGACACTGCCCCAAATTTCTGTACCTACAAATTTTTTACCCTACCAATTGGAGATGGAAGACGTATCGATTACCGCAGACGGTGTTTCCGATTTCTTGTGGCCAATTTCGATCGGAGCTCATCGGCCAATGAGTGACGCCGCAGCCGTTCAACTTGCCAATGGGCTTAGGGATCTTTCTATGAAGGATTCAATAACCAACCAAGCCTTTTTTATATTAGCACATCATTTTTTTATTGATGCGTTGGCGTTATTTCAAAGCTCTTTAGTTGCTAGCCGGTTTCGAGAAGCCAAAAGAGAGCCTAAACCACCTAATCGTGGTCGGGCTCTTTCTGCTGTGTTAAACCAAATAGCACCGTCCCCACCCTCCATAATCCAGCACCTCCAAAATGGTCCTGAGATTCCGAGACGCGTACGAGCACCCCTACGATTCTGCCGAGATATTCTATTACACGACGGCCTGACTCGACGTCGGTTTTCCAAACTTGACTTTAAACATGATATTATTTCTGTAGGTGTTGACCCTCTAATCGCAGCTCACGCGCGGGCTATAAATGAGCGAGTTACATTCCAGCGTCCACATCTATGGTTTAAAGCCCAAAAATCGGATAGGCAATTAATCCTCAAAGAGGAAATAGAACACTGTATTTCCATCGCCATTGCTACGTTTGAAGCCGGGTTTGCTGTCGTTGAAATGCCACGCCCCGACTTCATTGGAGATTATTTACGAAATTGGTTCCCTTCCGCAATTGGCTTGGTGGCAACCCATTTAGACAATATTGGTAAGGCTGGAACCCCAACCCCGAGAAAACTCTGGACGGGAAGTGGCGGCAACATATGGTCTCGCATACTGCGCTGTGCAGTTCGACGCAGAGGAGGCCATGTTTGGGCTCATGACCATGGCTCAGGTTCAGGACAGTTTTTAGGAGAATGGTTCAAAAACATCGTGGAGTTCGACACATGTGACACATTTGTCTCTTTTACGCCTGCTCAAGTTAAAGGCCTTAAAGAGCACATTCGCAGTGAGGTTTTAGTCCGTAAAGATGAGCCAAATATTACATGCCCTTCAGAGACGGTTTTCTCAGCACGTAGACCCTCTAATCTTTCACAGAGACGGAAACCAACTGTAATGCTACTCTCAAGTTTTTACTTTGGTGACTGGGCAACACATCAATCCTTTATGCCTGATATTCCGTTCCTAGATTGGGAAGCACGGTGTCTTGCACACCTACAAGAGTGGGGCTTACCTACATTATATAAACCACATCCGTTAATTGTTACGCGCGCGCCAAGGCACATGGCCGAAACGTTTGGCAGTCAGGAACTCAACCAACCATCAGAAAAAGTTTTAAACCGCGCTGACGTTATTCTACTACCCGACCCATCATCAACAGCTTTTGCCACCGCCTTATCATCTGATCGGCCTGCTGTATTCATCGATTTCGGTTTATTTTCGTTTCGGCCCGAAGCCCGTGCTCTTTTAGAAAAACGTTGTATTTGTGTCCCTGTCCCACTGGATTCGGAAAATAGGCCACAGCCAAATTGGGAAGATCTATTAGCTGCCATCCACGGCGCACATCGGGTGCGGGCGACAACATACGCAGACACCTACTACGGACCCTTATACCAAAAATGACTATTCCAGCCGTCAGCAGCCTTTAATCTATCCCGCCATAAGGGGCTATATCAGATGCACGAACTTAATATCGATAACTATATCATCAATGAAAAAAATGACCCATTTGTCATTGCCGAAATCGGGCATAACCATCAAGGAAAATTAGATCAAGCTAAGGAGTTATTTCGGTCTGCAGCAAACTGTGGTGCTAATGCTGTTAAATTACAAAAACGTTCAAATCGCACTCTTTATACAAAAGAGATGTTCGATCAGCCATATAATAGTGAGAATGCTTTCGCAGAAACTTATGGCGAACATCGTGAGTTTCTTGAATTTGGCCGAGATGAATATGTTGAATTACAGAACTACGCAAAAGAACTCGGCATTATATTTTTCTCGACCGCCTTCGATTTTGAGAGTGCAGACTTTTTAGCAGATATAAATATGCCTGCCTATAAGATCGCATCGGCCGACCTTACAAATATACCTCTCATCCAACATGTTGCACATATCGGAAAACCGATGATCATGAGTACCGGCGGCGGCTCCATGGATGATGTCAAACGTGCACATGACGCCGCAACAAGGATCAATTCACAATTATGTATAATGCAGTGTACCGCGAGCTACCCCTGTGACTTTGATAAGCTAAATCTCCGGGTGATAGAAACCTATAGAAAAGAGTTCCCAGGAATAGCAGTGGGCCTTTCAAGTCATGATAACGGTTATACCATGTCTCTCATCGCGTACATGCTGGGCGCTCAGGTATTTGAAAAACACTTCACTTTGACGCGATCAATGAAAGGAACCGATCACGCGTTTTCTTTGGAATCCAGCGGTCTCCGTCGTTTGGTGCGAGATCTAAAACGATCCCGAATAGCTTTAGGTGACGGGATTAAGCAAGAATACGAAGCCGAGTCTCTCCCTCTTATCAAGATGAGGAAAAAATTGGTCGCGTCACGTCGTATTCCAAAAGGGCATACTTTGACTCGAACGGACATCGCCCTTAAATCTCCGGGCGACGGTACACCACCGTACGAACTGGAAACTTTCATAGGAAGGATGACAGCTGTCTCTCTCAACGAGGACGACGATATATCCATAGATATTGTCATCGACTAAAAACATTTTTGATATTTTGGTTCAATTGGAAAATACCTTCTAGACTTTTTGATGACTATTGAAATCCCGGATAACGAACCTGCGGTTCACGAAGAAATGTTCAATTGGACACAGGATCTATTTCCAATATGCAGAAGCATTACTGGGGATGGTGTCCGGGAGACGACAGCATATCTTAGGAAAATACTACCTAGCCTTCAGGTCCACGAAGTTCCCACCGGCACGGAATGCTTCGACTGGAAGATACCCGACGAATGGACTATTCGAGATGCCTACATTGCCGATACGTCAGGGTCCCGTATTGTTGATTTCAAAAAAAATAATCTTTCTGTCGTTAATTACTCAATCTCAGTGAACCAAACAATGACACTAGATGAACTCGAGCCACACCTTCATTCGTTGCCAGAGCAACCCGATGCGATACCCTACGTATCTTCCTACTATAAGCCGCGTTGGGGATTTTGTTTACCCGATCGGCAGCGTAGATCACTGGGACCCGGCCCATATAAAGTAAAAATTGACTCCCATTTAGGACCAGGTTCTTTGACATATTCGGATCTAATTTTACATGGATCAGAAAAGACCGAAATATTGTTGTCAGCATATACGTGCCATCCCTCAATGGCCAACGACAACCTATCTGGAATCAGTGTCCTAATGGCAATTGCTCGATGGTTAACAACGCAACAAAACCGTAGGTACACCTACCGAATCATATTCGCACCCGAAACTATTGGTTCTATTGTTTATCTAAGCCGACATCTTGAAGTGATGAGAGAGAAAACTATTGCCGGTTATATTTTCAGTTGTATGGGAGATGATCAAAGTTATTCCTTCCAAGAGACCCGTTGGGGAAATACGTTAGTAGATCGAATTTCTCGTCACGTATTGCGCCACCACACTTCTCAGTTCCAAACTTCGACTTACTTAGAACGTGGAAGTGATGAAAGACAATATAGCAGCCCCGGGGTTGATATACCGATTGCTGTGATAACGCGTTCGAAATTCGATCTTTTTCCAGAGTACCATACCTCTCTCGATGATCTCTCCTTTATATCGTCATCTGGACTAGGTGGTAGCTTTGAAATAATGCGCAAATGTATAGCTGCCTTTGAAAACAATTATTATTTCCGAACTACGCACCCCTGTGAGCCTCAACTAGGAAAAAGGGGACTCTATCCAGATCTCAATACAAAAACACTGCCCCATAGCGTACGCGACATCGTAAACTTTCTTGCATACGCTGATGGGACCATCGATCTTATTGCTTTATCGGAACAAATACAGTTGCCCTTTGAGCAGTGCGCAATTTTTGTCAAATCCTTACTCTCAGAGAAGTTAATAGAAAGTTCTATAAACCCATGGCCTTCAAAAAGACAAGGTTGATGATCTTATTAAAATGAGTTGCGACCATTTTTCTTTGAGCGGACGAACTATTGTAATCACTGGCGGCTCCGGAAAGTTAGGCGATGCTTTTGTATCCGCCGCTCTGCAGGCTGGGGCTAAAGTAGCCGTGTTCGACCTTGAGCAGCCAAGCACCAAGACCAAACCGATGACCGATGGCAGGGATTTAGCATATTACAATGTCGATGTTACCGATCGGGATTCCATAGAAGAAGCATTATCGAAAATTGAAATTCGATGGGATATCCCTCATGGAATCGTAAATGCGGCTGCGCTCGATTCTCCACCCGATGCCTCAATCGAGGAAAATGGCCCTTTCGAGGAATACCCTGAAGCTTCTTGGGACAAAGTGATGTCTGTAAACTCAAAAGGAGTGTTCCTATGCTGCCAGGTTATCGGATCTGCAATGGCAAGAGCAGGGCGTGGATCTATTGTCAATATCGCCTCAATCTATGGGACGCTGAGTCCGGATCAAAACTTATATGAATACAGACGCAAGCGTGGGGAAATATTCTATAAACCGGTTGCATACGCGGCATCGAAATCTTCGTTATATAATTTGACACGCTACGTTGCCACGTATTGGGCACCAAAAGGAGTGCGGGCCAACACCGTAACTTTTGCCGGTGTCTATGACAATCAGGATCCGGAGTTTTTAGAATTGTACCTCCCAAAAGTTCCGCTGGGAAGAATGGCTGCACCGGAAGACTATACGGGTCCGATAGTATTTCTGTTATCTGATGCATCACGTTATATGACCGGTTCCGACCTTTTAGTTGATGGAGGGTTTTCCGCTTGGTGATGAGGCCCACATGCCAAACTTAAATGCTGTATTACCATCGGAGATCGATCGAATACTAAGTTCGGTAAACGATACAAACAAACGTGCAACATTACTTGCAACCATGTGCAGAATAAACACACTATATATGATCGCCCGGGCCGGATCAGGACACATTGGCTCGAGCTTCTCGTGCCTAGATATGGTGGCTTGGCTCTACCTGAATAGAGTAGGACCAATTCACGGAAAAACCTTGCCAGATCTGTTTTTTTCTTCAAAGGGTCATGATGCTCCGGCCCTTTATAGCGTCCTTATAGCGCTTAAGCTCCTTCCCTTCGAAAAAATCCATTCTCTTCGCCGATTAGACGGACTTCCTGGGCATCCCGACATTAGTATCCCACACATCTCAACTAATACTGGCTCTTTAGGAATGGGAATCTCTAAAGCTAAAGGCCTGATTCAGGCAAACCGAATTTCAGGGACAAAGCAAAATATCTTCGTTATGACTGGCGACGGCGAACTCCAAGAGGGCCAAATCTGGGAATCTCTTATGGGCGCTACGAACGCTGGCATGCACGAACTAACTGTAATAGTGGACCACAATAAAATTCAGTCGGACCACTGGGTCTCTAGTACGAGTGATCTTGGTAGACTCGACGAACGTTTTAAAAGCTTTGGATGGAATGTACTACGATGTGATGGTCATGACACTGGAGAGTTTAGTCTAGCAGTTAAAGAAACCGATACAAGCGATAAGCCTAGCGTGATTATTGCAGATACCATAAAGGGTTTTGGTGTTTCCTACTTGCAGCCGACAGAATTAGGAGATCGAGATTTTTATCAATTTCATAGTGGCGCTTTGTCACAAGATAACTATGCCCAAGCAATAGAAGAGCTCTGTGAAAGCGCAAATAAACAACTCAAAAACTCGGGTTCTTTGCCTCTTAATCTGGAGACGTACGAGCACGAGGCTTCTTCGTCCCTGTCGCCTAGGGAGAACTTGATCCCCGCATATAGCGAAGCCCTTCTTAAGGGCGGCCAAGAAAATAAAAATATCGTGGTCCTTGATGCAGACTTGGTTTTAGATTGTGGCCTCGTTCCATTCCGAGAAACATTCCCCGAACGTTACATTGAATGTGGTATCGCCGAAATGGATATGGTTAGCCAAGCGGGTGGATTAGCGTTAGCGGGAAAGTTACCAATTGTGCATTCTTTCGCTTGCTTTCTCACTCCCCGCGCTAACGAACAAATATACAATAATGCCTCCGAACGAACTAAAGTCATTTATGTTGGTGGATTAGCCGGTGTTCTTCCCGCTGGCCCCGGCCATTCACACCAGTCTGTGCGCGATATAGCGCTTATGTCATGTATCCCTAATTTAATCGCAATTGAACCCCATAGCGCTGAAGAGACCAAAATAGCCGTCAATTGGATGCTAAACCATACAGATCAGATCTGTTATCTACGACTCACCTCTATACCAGTATCCCTGGGTTTTACCTCCCCAGAAATCGATTCTTTCACTCCGGGACAAGGTACAATCATTCGTGATGGAACAGACGGAACGATTCTGGCATATGGACCTGTTATGCTTGCTGAAGCAGTAGCAGCAGCCCAGCTTCTTGAACATAATCAGGATCTAAAGGTCCGAGTCATCAACTTTCCCTGGCTGAACCTCATTGATTCCGAGTGGCTTTGTGAAATACTAAACGACACAAGCTATCTTATGACTGTTGATAATCACTATTTATCTGGCGGGGTTGGTGAACGCGTCGCTACCACACTTATGGAAAACGGATTATCTGGATCGCTGGCGGTGAAACGGGTAGGCATTAATGAAGTTCCTGTGTGTGGAACCAATGAAGAGGCTTTATCATTCCATGGACTGGATCGCGACAGTCTTTCAAAGTCCTTTCTTGAGTTACGAAACGACAGAAAACAAAATCAATTTTAAAATGAAATAATTACATAATGGCGCCTGCATCAAATAATCTTTCACGAGTGAAACGGGTCATCCGCTCCTTATACGAGGCAGATGGTCGCCAGATTCGAGGCTACGTGGCACGCCTAGGACTAAACATTGAATATGCATACTATATTGCTCGCACGCTAAAATTTGTTCGCAGTCCCTACTCTTGGTTGAAGCGCAAGAGCCTTTTTCTGAAAATTCAAAAGGAAGTACCAACAACACATTTGGTAGGACGCAAAAGTGGGTTCGTGAAACTTCCACCAAATGCATTGCCAGGTACAAAAAGAATTGTCCGGCTAATCCATAATCTCGCGGTTAAAAGAAAAAACACCGCCGAATGGTGGGATCCATTCCAGAAAAAAATATTCTTACCGGAAGATCTAATTGATTATCCAGAAGTATTAGATTTAGTGTTGTCGGATGAAGTATTGCAGATAGCCTGTGAGTATTTTAGCACGGTACCTGTTTTACAATCTGTTCAGGCATGGTGGTCACCCAAAAACGAATATTTACAGAACAGCCAACTCTATCACCGTGACAATATGGATTGGCGTGAACTTAAATTCTTTATAAATGTTTCGGATGTTGAAACAGATAATGGACCTTTGACGTTTTTACCAGCCAATGTCTCATTAAATGTCTCCAAAAAACTTGAAAATTGGCGCCGCTCGATTCCAGATGAGGAAATGTACCGCCTGTGTTCACCCAATGATTCAGTTGAAGCTGTCGGACCGGCAGGAAGTTGTTGTGTGGTAGACTCAGGGCGTTGTTTTCATTTTGGCGCGCGGACTCAGGAGGGCGAGCGAATGCTTCTTATGTTTAACTTCGCGAGCTATTACGCAGCGATGAACCATCAAACTCCTTTACAAAAAACGCATGCCAACTTACCGGATGACCCATTGCGGCGCCTGGTGCTCGGACTAAACTGACCCCACTAATAAACCAATGAGGACAACTAAAGCAGCCGAGAGGCCCCGCATTTGGCGGGAGTCGATGGATTTATTGAAGATCGTCTTTCGTGCGTATCCTACGCGTAATATTACCGCCTTAATACTAATATTATTAGCAGCGCTATCAGAAGGCTTCGGAGTAATGATGTTTCTCCCATTGCTTGCCAGTGTAATGGGGGAGCCAATTGAACTTACCTCGGGCCTTATCGACCCTCTTAATAAAAGCTTATCTACTGTTGGTATTGAGCCTACAATTGGACCAATACTAATCGTTATTGTCATTTTTATTATGGCCAAATCTGGGTTGACTGTTCTAGCTGCAACTCAAGTTGGTTACACGTCTGCTCGGATGATGACAGATCTACGGATCAAATTGATTCGTTCGTTAATGAAGGCCCGCTGGTCATATTTTGTAACCCAACCGAGTGGGGTGCTGGCAACGGCTTTAGGACACGAAGCAAAGTTAGCCTCTTCTTCATACAACAAAGCTATAAAATTAGTCTCAGAAGTTTTGCAGGTCATGATATATGGAGGAATTGCTGTACTCGCCTCGTGGCAGCTGACGATCGCTGCTGCCTTCTTTGGTAGTGTGTCATTCGTAGCCTTGTACAGTCTCATACGTGTCGTTCATTCTGCTAGTGATCGGAACGCATATTTAATGCGGTCACTTGTGGACCGATTCACCGATAGTATTTCACTGATTAAACCAATTAAAGCAATGGCCCTTGAGCCACGACTTTTACCTTTGCTCGAACATGAATCGGACGAAATTAATCTCAGTCATAGGCGCGAAATACTCGGTGTCGCGCTGTTTCAGGGCCTTTCCGAACCGTTAACTGTGTTAATACTCGCCATAGGAGCGTTCATTACCCTTGTACATCTCGGACTACCGTTCTCGGAAGTACTCTTTATGGCTGTTATTTTGCAACGCATGGTCACACGAATTAGTACAGTCCAGGGCTCCTACCAAGCATTAGTTTCATCCCAAACGACGTTCTGGCGGTTGCAACGCTCAATCAATGAAGCTGAAGATGCCGAAGAAAAACTCCCAGGCATTAAAAGGGTCGAATTGAAAGACGGCATCGTTTTCCGTGATATGCAATTCTCATATGGTCAGGAATCTGTTCTTCAAAGTGTAAATTTCAAAATACCTTTTGGGCGATGTACTGCATTGATAGGGCCTTCAGGTGCTGGAAAGACTACTATTCTGGATTTGCTCACTGGGCTCATCAATGCCAATGAAGGTGTGATCGTCATTGACGGGGTTCCAATAACAGACATTGACCTACGTTGGTGGCGCACATGCGTTGGGTATGTTCCTCAGGACAGCATCCTTTTCCACGATAGTATACTTGCCAACGTTACCTTAGGAGACCCTCGCTTGACCGAAGTGGATGCAGAACATGCCCTTCGCGACGCCGGCCTATGGAGCTTTGTCGAAAAAGAGTCTGACGGTCTTGCAACTATGGTTGGAGAACGTGGGACTCGTTTGTCTGGGGGACAACGCCAACGGTTAGCAATCGCTCGGGCTCTGATTCGTAAACCGAATTTGCTAATACTGGATGAGGCCACCGCATCTCTGGACCCCGAAACCGAAGTTTCAGTCATAAATTCCTTGGCCAAACTAAAAGGGAAAGTCACGATAGTAGCTATATCACATCAACCAGCAATTCTCACAATGGCTGATTCCATATATAGAATAGAGCACGGTTCTGTATCAAAGATGGAACAGGACGCCATTGGGAAGCCGTCGCTGTAGGATGGAGGCGGTGGCGCATGCAGTTTTCTAACTCACCAAAAGCCCAATACGTGGCCCACAAAACTGAAATTGATGAAGCCATACAACGAGTTCTACAGAGTGGAACTTATATCCTTGGCCCTGAAGTCGATGCCTTAGAACAAGAATTCTCAAGGTTTTGCGGCGCTAACTTTGGCATCGGTGTTGCAAATGGAACCGACGCCTTAAAATTAGCCCTTATGGCTCTTGAAATAGGTGAGAATGACGAAGTGATTACCGTGTCACATACCGCTTTAGCTACAGTTAGTGCTATAGAGGAAACTGGTGCAACAGCAGTCCTAGTGGATATTGAACCAAACACATATACCATTGATACAAAAGCACTCGAAACAGCGCTGTCAGAACGGACGCGTGCAATTGTGCCAGTGCATCTTTATGGTCATCCCGCTAAAATGGGCGA
>CAZEWK010000025.1:0-55179 GCA_964515905.1 uncultured Rhodospirillaceae bacterium
TTTCCAATGATCCAGAAGTTGAAGGAGTGGCTAATGATAGTCGTTCAGTAAAGGCAGGCTTTATTTTTGCAGCAATAGAAGGCAGCAGGAAAGACGGTGTACAATATATTAGGGATGCCATATCGAACGGTGCTGTAGCAGTTCTGGTAAGTCATCAAGTGCTCGTACCTAGTGATATCAAGGTGCAGATAATTCGAGTTGCTAATATAAGAAAAGCTTATGCCCTTATTGTTTCGGTTTTTTATGGAACACAGCCTGGTACTATAGTGGCAGTTACTGGCACGAATGGTAAAAGTTCTGTGGTCTCATTTTTGCGTCAATTCTGGAGTGAAAGTGGCGTATTGGCGGCTAGCATAGGTACACTTGGTGTAGAGTACGATCAAACACTAACACCCTTGCCGCTCACTACCCCCGATCCAAGTGTTATCCACCAAGAACTTTCTAATCTGGTTAAACGAAACATAGAGCATGTGGCAATAGAAGCCTCCAGTCATGGGCTGGATCAATACCGTGTTGACGGTATAAAGTTTTCTATTGCAGGGTTTACAAATATAAGCCGAGACCATCTCGACTATCATGGGTCTCTCGCAAAATACTTTGCTGCGAAGGCGCGTCTCTTTTCAGAAGTCATGAGGTCGGAAGGTATCGCCATCCTCAATGGGGGGAGTTCCTATTATAAGGAACTTTTTGATATCTGTAAGTCACGGGCACACAAAGTGATTTGCTACGGTGTAAGTGACTCATCTAAGCAAAAGGGTGCTGTCCATCTTGACTTACTAAAAGTTGTGCCAGACGGGTCAGGGTCTCGGGTTACAATTTGCTACAAAGACCAAATCAGAAATTTTTATGCCCCTTTAATTGGCGTTTTTCAGATAGAAAATTTGCTTTGTGCAATGGGTTTGGCATTGGCCGGGGGTTTGAGCTTCAATACATTGATTGGGAGCATCCCAAGGATTGTGAATGTTCGTGGACGGATGGACTTAGTAGGCCAATCCCAGAGTAAGGCAAAAATATACATTGACTATGCCCATACACCGGACGCCTTATATAATGCTTTGTCCGCGTTGCGGATGCATACATCGGGAAAGTTATACGTCCTTTTCGGGTGTGGCGGGGAACGTGATGTTGGCAAACGTGCCTTAATGGGAAAAGTGGCTGGACAGCTTGCTGATCACGTTTTTGTGACAGACGACAATCCTCGTGGAGAGGATCCGGCTTTGATACGATCACAAATAATTTCAAGTTGCCCAAAGTCTAATGAATTTGAAGACCGCGCTGGCGCTATAGAGTTTGCGATACATCAGCTAAATTTAGGGGATACTCTTCTTATAGCTGGCAAGGGGCACGAGACAGACCAAATCGTTAGCGGTCGGCGAATTCCATTTAGCGATAGACAGGTTGTGCGGGAATTTGTTGGTCCAGGAGACAGTAATGACGAAGTTTGTGGGGACAGCATTATGGGATGCGGCTGAAGCTGCGAGGGCGACAGGTGGTTGGAATACCAAACCCTGGAAGGCTAAAGGCGTTTCGATCGATAGCCGCACACTCGTCCCAGGGGAGCTATTTGTCGCACTCGTGGGAGCAAGAATGGATGGACATGACTATATTGCTGATGCATATCGGGCAGGGGCTGCTGCGGCAATGGTCTCTCGCCCTATTGCTGCTGACACAAACATATTGCCCCAGTTGGTTGTTGCCGATACCAAATTGGGGTTGACTTCCCTGGGTGTTGTGGGGAGAGAAAGAAGTCAGGCACATTTTATCGCAATTACGGGCAGTACAGGTAAAACTGGTACAAAAGAGATGTTGCGGTTAGCTCTTTCCAGAATCGGCAATGTCCATGCCAGTTTGCAAAGCTACAATAATGCAATAGGGGTTCCGTTGACACTTGCAAATATGCCCAAAGAAGCGGATTACGCTGTTGTAGAGCTGGGCATGAGCAACAAAGGTGAAATTGCGGAACTAACAAAGATTGCTCGTCCCCATGTTGGTATTATAACGAATGTGGGGACTGCACATCTTGAAAATTTCCAAAACGTTCAGGAAATTGCAAAAGCAAAAGCAGAAATATTTGGTGGACTTGAACCTGGAGGTATCGCGGTTTTAAATCATGACGATGTATTTTATGAGACACTTGCTGAGTATGCCCAAGAAAAGACAGATCATATTATTACCTTTGGGAGTGGGGGAAATGTAACTTTACAACTAACAAAATACGAAGCCGCCCAAGGCATGAATATACTTAAAGTGAAAATTGATAACTGTACTATACGGTACCAACTAGGGGTTGATGGAATACATTGGGCCCATAATTTTCTAGCGGTGCTTGGAGCTATAAAGGGGATAAAAAAGAACCCGAAAGAATTTACTACATGCCTGTCAAAATATCGTGGGATAAATGGTCGAGGATTGAGGCACTCGGTAAAGCTTTCTAGTGGAGAAATTGAACTAATAGATGACAGTTACAATGCAAATCCTAGTTCTATGTCTGCTGCTCTAAAGTTACTTGTGGCAAGCCAGCCCAAACCGAAAGGTCGTAAGGTTGCTGTTATTGGCGATATGCTGGAGTTAGGAGATGCCTCAGAGTATTTACATGATGAACTTTTTGTAGAGCTAATTTCCTCAAACATTGATGCTATTTTTTCTGTGGGTCCTCATATGTCCCGTTTGTGCGCCTGCCTCCCCGCGTTGCAACATGGCTCACATGCAGACCTCGCTCCTGAAATAATTCCACCACTTTTATCTTTCTTAGGTCCTAATGACGTTGTTTTAGTAAAAGGGTCTAATGGCACAAATATGGGTTGTATTGTTGAAGCAATAATTAATGCGTCCGACAATGTCGCTGAAGATAAGTGTGAAGGGTTTACAGATGTTATATAATTTATTTTCACCGTTCGCTGACCAATACGCTATCCTAAATCTTTTTCGCTACCTGACTTTCAGGACTGGTGGAGCTATCATGACTGCACTGATCATTAGTTTTGTATTTGGTCCAGTGATTATTAGGTGGTTACGATTGCGGCAAGGAAGTGGTCAACCTATTAGAGCGGATGGTCCGCCATCACATCTAGCGACTAAAGTAGGAACGCCCACCATGGGTGGAGTATTAATTTTGTTCGCCCTTATTTTTGCCACATTGTTATGGGCGGATCTCACTAATTTGTTCGTTTGGGTGGTTTTGTTAGTGACTTTAGGGTTCGGTATGATTGGCTTTGCAGATGATTATCTCAAGGTGACCCGGCAACATCACAACGGATTGTCTGGAAAGATTAAATTGATATTGGAAACGGTTGTTGCATGTGGTGCGACGTTTTGGATGATAAACTTACTGCCGGCAGATTTGAGTAATGTACTGGCTGTGCCTTTCTTCAAAGATTTTTTAATTAATTTGACTTGGTTTTTTGTACCGTTTTCTATTTTTGTAATCGTGGGAGCGTCCAACGCAGTCAACTTGACCGATGGACTCGATGGACTTGCAATTGTTCCAATAATGATTGCAGCGGCATGTTTTGGCTTTATAAGTTACCTTGTCGGTAATATGGTTTTTGCTAGTTACTTGCAATTAAATTCTGTGCCAGGTGTTGGTGAGCTATCTATATTTTGTGGTGCACTGGTAGGAGCAAGTCTTGGGTTCCTTTGGTTTAATGCTCCTCCTGCAATGGTTTTTATGGGGGATACGGGAAGTTTGTCAGTGGGGGGATCCCTTGGCGCTATCAGCGTAGTTACAAAACATGAACTAGTGTTAGCCATTGTCGGTGGTTTATTTGTCCTTGAGGCTGTGTCAGTAATCGTTCAAGTCACTTCCTTCAAACTTACTGGTCGTCGGGTGTTTCGAATGGCACCATTGCATCACCATTTTGAGCAAAAAGGATGGCAAGAATCAACTATCGTGATTCGGTTTTGGATTATAGCTTTGATACTGGCTTTGGCTGGACTAGCAACATTGAAATTGCGCTAAATTCAATGGTGCCTGTTACATCATTCAATGGAAGAAAAGTAGCCGTTCTTGGTTTGGGTCGTTCAGGTATTTCAGCAGCTTTATCTCTTATTGCGGGTGGGGCTGAAGTGATTGCTTGGGACGACGTTTTGGAAAAACGGCAGGAGGCAACTAACTGCAACCTAAGACTGATTGATTTCAAGGTCAGAGGCATGTTAGATGCAAGTTGTCTGGTGGTTAGCCCAGGTATTCCGTTGACTCATCCACAACCTCACCCTGTTATCTCTATGGCGAAGCGCCTAGGTCTTGAGGTCTTGGGGGATATAGAGTTGTTTGCTAAGTCTGTATCTAAGGACCGGCTTGTTGGAATTACGGGGACTAACGGGAAATCAACAGTTACGGCATTGCTCGGACATATCATGTCGACTTGTGGCATTAATGTGCAGGTCGGTGGTAATTTTGGAAAACCAGTTTTAAGTCTGCAAGCGTTCGAAGACCCGGGCACATTCGTGATAGAACTATCTTCCTATCAACTTGATCTTGTGAAAACAACTTCCTTTGATATTGCTGTTTGGATAAACCTAACGCCAGACCATTTAGACCGGCATGGAGGGATTAACGGGTACATTGCAGCAAAAAAGAAAATCTTTGAGCGGCAAAATTCGGGGTGCACCGCAATCATTGGGGTTGATGATCCTGTTTCTTCCCACGTAGCTAGTGAATTGATGGCAGTAAATGTGCAGAACGTCGTTCAAATTTCCTCAAGAGCTCCTGTTCAGGGCGGTGTTTATGCTACAAGGGGACGGCTCTACGACAACCTACAGGGACACAATGTACTGGTTACAGATTTTAAGGATACGCCGCGCCTTTTAGGACAACACAATTGGCAAAATGCTGCTGCGGCTTATGCTGTTGCTCGCTTGTCGGGCCTCGAAGTCGCTCCTATCGCTGCTGCCTTGCATACTTATGCCGGTTTGCCGCACCGCCTCGAACAAGTAGCGATAACCAATGGAATTCGTTTTATCAACGATAGTAAGGCAACGAACATAAACGCTGCGTCAAAAGCTTTGGAATGTTATTCGTCAATTTACTGGATAGCAGGTGGGCAGGCGAAAGAAATGTCAGTTGACGCTCTGAAGCACGTCATTCCTCGGATTGCACATGTGTTTTTGATTGGAGAATCTGCTGATGTTTTCTCCAACATGTTAGGAAAAAGGGTGCCTAAGACAATAAGTAGAACCTTAGATGTTGCCCTGAGGCAAGCCGTTAAGAAGGCTTTAGAGAACCATACTTGTGATCCTGTAATTCTTTTTTCTCCTGCTTGTGCCTCTTTTGATCAATTTCTCAACTTTGAGGCGCGAGGTGAGGCATTCCATAAGCTAGTGAGAGGGATTAGTTTGGAAAGCACGGACTGGGGAGGAGGATCAACTTCGAAATATAAGGTAGGGGAAAAGCTATGATATCGGTCCCTCGCACGGACGACAGTATCCTAGGTCGTTGGTGGTGGACGGTTGACCGGTGGTCGATGGCCGCACTACTGCTATTGTGCACTGTCGGGGCTATTCTAGTCATGGCGGCTAGTCCTTCAGTAGCAGAAAGGATGCGTTTCGATAGTTTTCATTTTGTCCATCGCCATCTCGCTACTTTAGGCCCTGCATTATTGATGATGTTCTTTGTTTCTTTACTTTCACCTATTGGGGTTCAGAGGGGCGCCTGGGTTTTATTTCTTGTTGGGTTGTTTCTAATGTTTTTGGTGCTTATCAGCGGGGTAGATATAAATGGTGCACGTCGATGGATAACGTTTGCCAACTTCTCACTGCAACCTTCTGAATTAGTAAAACCTAGCTTTGCCATTGTTACTGGATGGCTGCTGGCACGGCCAAAAACAAATGGTCAGCTTCATGGATATATATGGTCAGTAGGGCTTCTACTGCTTGTGTTACTCGTGTTGGTTGCACAACCCGATTTTGGGATGGCGGTGGTTGTGGCTGCCGTTTGGGTCAGTCAACATTTCATTGCAGGAATGCCAGTCTTCGCACTAGTCGTAGCAGCCGCGTTAGGTTTTATAGGGTTGGTAGTGGGTTATTTTTCACTGCCTCATGTGCAGAGCCGGATAGATCGTTTCATTGACTCTGATATAGGGGATCGATATCAGATTGAGACTGCCTTGAATGCATTTGCAAATGGTGGACTTTTTGGACGTGGCCCTGGTGAAGGGGTTGTGAAAGACGTGCTGCCTGATGCGCATGCTGACTTTATCTTTGCCGTGGCGGGGGAAGAATTTGGTTTAGTGTGTTGTTTGGCAATCATCACTTTATTTGGATTTATAGTCCTTAGAGGAATTTCTCGTTTGCTTGCCAACGAGGATTTTTTTTCGTTGGTAGCTGGTTCAGGTCTGGTAGTTCTATTTGGACTTCAGACCTTAGTTAATCTCTCAGTGACCTTGGACCTGATACCAACCAAGGGAATGACTCTACCTTTTGTGTCTTATGGCGGTTCGTCCATGATTTCTTTGGCTTTAGGGATGGGTATGTTACTGGCTCTTACAAGGAGTAATCGACATACTTGGAGAGGGCCGTAGGCGCTTATGGATATAGGGCAGCAAAATAATATTCTGATCGTTGCTGGTGGTACTGGGGGGCACATATTTCCTGCACTAGCTTTAGCAGATTGTTTGAGAAGATTGGGCATGAGGCCAATATTTATTACAGACAGGCGAGGGTTAGGTTTTCTCCCGCAATCTCCAGATATTCCCCTTTACTCGTTAAGCGCTGGATCTTTTGGGTCTAAAAACCTAATTTCAATTGTGTCAACGGGATATAAATTGGTCTGGGGGCTCATCGAATCGCGCATTTTGATCTCCCGGCTAGCTCCAGTTGCCGTAATTGGGTTCGGAGGATACGCGTCTGTTGCTACGGTTCTGGTAGCGTCACAGATGAAAATTCCTACTATAATTCATGAAGCGAATACAGTTATGGGCCGGGCCAATCGATTCCTTGCCGCTCGTGTTTCGGTGATAGCAACGTCTAGCCCTGAAACAAAGAGACTACCAATATGCCATAAAAACAAAGTTGTTTATACCGGTGTTCCAGTGCGGGAACACATTTCGGCTATAACCGAGTTGGCGGTGAAGTGCTTGGGGCCAAAATCCAGAATTAGACTTTTGGTCACTGGAGGTAGTCAGGGTTCTAGAACTTTTAGTGCCGTAGTGCCGCGTGCTTTGGCCAAGTTACCATTTGAACTACGGCATCGTTTATTCGTGGTCCATCAGTGTCGGCACTCAGAAGAGAATGCCGTCAAGTTAGTATATGAGACAGCAAAAATTGAAGCAAAAGTGGAGCCCTTCATTGAAAATATGGTTGAGGCTCTGGAGGGGTCACACCTTGTTGTATGCCGGGCGGGTGCCTCCACTCTGGCAGAGCTTGCAGTCGCTGGGCGGCCTGCTGTAATAATCCCCTACCCCTATGCAACCGATGATCACCAAACGGCTAATGCTCAAGCCCTATTGGATTCGGGTGCCGGCTGGATGGTGCATGAGAAGGACCTCGATGTTAATAAACTGAAAATTTGTCTGTTTAAACTCTTGAGTGACGTAGACTATTTGGTTGATGCTGGTGGGAAAGCACGGGCTCTAAGTCGGCCAGAAGCAAATCACTTGTTAGCTCGCCTCACTTGCGATTTGATTGCCAAGTCAGGGAGTTTGCAGGAGGCTATATGAAACACCTCCCCCTTGATCTTGGCACCATTCACTTTGTTGGTATTGGTGGTATTGGGATGAGTGGTATCGCTGAGGTGATGCATAATTTGGGATATTCCGTTCAAGGTAGCGATATTTCAAATAATTCTAATATAAAGCGGCTTAAATCATCTGGCATCCGTGTTGAAATCGGTCATAACCCAGGCCACATCGAAGGCGTCTCTGCTGCAGTGATTTCTTCCGCTGTCAAAGATGATAATCCAGAGGTTCTAGCCGCTCGTGCAGCCCATTTGCCCATAGTGAGTAGGGCGGAGATGTTAGCCGAGTTAATGCGCCTCAAGTGGTCCATCGCTGTAGGAGGGACCCACGGTAAAACTACCACGACATCAATGGTAGCGTCGCTGTTGGATGCTGCCGGCATGGACCCTACAGTTATTAATGGAGGAATTATTAATGCCTATGGGACAAACGCAAGGCTTGGCAATGGTGATTGGATAGTTGTAGAAGCTGATGAATCTGACGGGAGCTTCGTTCGTTTGCCAGCATTGATCTCAGTCATAACAAATATCGATCCAGAGCACCTGGATTACTACGGTAGTTTTGATGCTTTGTCCGCTGCCTTTCAGTCATTTATTGAAAATATTCCTTTTTACGGTTTTGCGGCAGTATGCAGTGATCACAAAGAAGTTAGGACAGTTATGAGCCGTATAAACGATCGCCGAATCATTACTTTTGGTCTAAACCCCCATGCCGACATACGGGCGATGCATCTTCGTCCTATACGGGATGGAGTCCAATTTAATGCTCGGTTAGGGGGTCGATCACGTGGTGCTGGAACTTTGATCAAAGATATAACGCTTGGTATGCCCGGTGTTTACAATGTTCAAAACGCTCTGGCCGGCATAGCAATAGGAGTGGAGCTTGGTATTGAAGCAGACGTAGTTAAGCGTGCCATGTCTGGATTTAAAGGGGTAAGGAGGCGTTTTACAATAGTAGGAAGACCCAACGGAGTAACCGTGGTTGATGATTATGGTCATCATCCGGTAGAGATAGCAGCCGTTTTAGGGGCTGCTAGAGAGCGTTGTGATGGTAAAATTATAGCGGTAGTCCAACCGCATCGGTTTACACGTTTGAAAGCGCTTTTTAAGGATTTCTGTTCCTGTTTTGATGCTGCAGATGTTGTCATAGTGGCGGATGTTTATCCTGCTGGTGAGTCCCCAATAGCTGGAGTTGATAAAGATGCCCTTGTGCGGGGTTTGAGCGCCTCTGGCTATCGGAATGTGCATGCATTGAAAAATCCTAACAAGTTGGCCCGGTTAATTAACTCACTGGCTACAGCTGGAGACATGGTGGTGTGTCTTGGCGCTGGAACAATCACGCAATGGGCGAATGAATTGCCGGCACAGATGACTTCCTTAGCTATTGAGGTCAATTTAAATGGATCGTCTTAATGAGCACGTTAGTAAGTACAAGTGATTTAATTAAAGAACTACCTACCGTGCGAGGAAATCTGCAAACTAACGTTCCGTTGGCAAATTATACTTGGTTTAGAACTGGTGGAAATGCAGAGATATTGTTTACTCCGGAAGATCCGGATGATTTGGTAAATTTTCTCAATCACTGCTCCCAGAAGACCCCTTTTACGGTCATTGGCCTCGGCTCTAATGTCTTAATACGAGACGGTGGTATTGCTGGGGTCGTCATACAAATCTCTCGGAGATTGGGGTCGGTGCGCGTGCAGGGGAGCGATCTAATTGTTGGTGCGGGGGCAGCAGATGCTAAAGTATCAAGGATAGCAGCTGGGGCCGGTGTTAGTGGGCTTGAGTTTTTGAATGGAGTGCCAGGAAGTATAGGCGGTGCAATCCGCATGAATGCGGGGGCATTTGGACAAGAAGTATCAGAAGTATTGATTTCAGCCACGATTGTTGACGAGAAAGGTACAATTCGAACGCAAAATTCAGATGCATTTTGCTTTGGTTACAGAAAATCAACTTTGCCCAGCAATAATGTGATCGTTGAAGCTCGCCTTCGAGGTAAAATGGGTGTGCCTTTTGAAATTTTACAAAGAATGAAGAGAGTTGCCAATGATCGAATGACTAGCCAGCCTATTAAGATGCGCACAGGTGGTAGTACTTTTACAAATCCGCCAGGACAAACCGCTTGGCGTTTGATCGATAGAGCCGGTTGCAGGGGCTTGAAACTTGGTGGCGCTCGTGTATCTGAAAAGCATTGTAATTTCATAATCAACACTGGGAATGCCACATCAGCCGATATAGAGGACCTAGGTAATGAGGTGCGCCGACGAGTCTTTGACGAGACCGGTGTGCTGCTTTCGTGGGAAATTCAAATATTCGGTTGCCCTAATTCACTTGGACAGGCGGTCACAGAATGAAAAAGCAGGTGGTAGTATTGATGGGTGGAACTTCTGGAGAACGGGAGGTGTCGCTTCGTAGTGGTGCAGCAGTGGCAAAAGCTTTAGTCGAATTGGGGTATCAAGTGCGCTCTATAGATGTGGGTGAAGATATGCTGGCCAAGCTCCAGGAAATTAGGCAGGACGTAGACGTTGTGTTTAACGCTTTGCATGGCTCCTCTGGAGAGAACGGGTGTGTTCAAGGCGTATGTGAACTTCTAAGTCTACCATATACTCATTCTGATGTCTTGGCTTCTGCTGTAGCAATGAATAAACCCGTGGCAAAAAATCTGTTCATCCAAGCTGGAATTCCAGTTCCTAGTGGCAGCTTGTTTTCGGTAAAAAAAATTCTTGAGGGAGACCCGATGCCACGTCCGTTTGTTGTGAAGCCAATTGATCAGGGTTCAAGTATAGGGGTGCATATTATTCGAGAAGGTGAGAGCTTACCTTTTAAAACTGATGCAGGGAACGAAGGTCAAATGGTTTTGGTCGAAGAATACGTGCCAGGGCGGGAGCTTACAGTTGCGATAATGCGCAATCGTTCTTTAGAAGTATGTGAGGTTAGACCTGCTGATGGATTTTATGATTATGAATCGAAGTACGTTAAGGGGAGGTCAGAATTACTAGTTCCAGCTCCTATTCCCAGTGAAATTAGGAATAATGTTATGGATTTTGCTTTAACAGCTCATAAGGTGCTTACTTGTCGAGGGGTTACCCGAGCAGATTTTCGCTATGATGATACCGATAACCGCTTGGGATTGCGGCTACTAGAGATAAATACCCAGCCGGGGCTAACGCCGACATCCCTTGTCCCTAAAATTGCTGCATATGTTGGCATTGAGTTTGCTTCACTCATTAATTGGATGGTAGAGGATGCATTATGCAACACCTGATAGCGCGTCCCAGTGATCGGCTACATAAAACTAGATCACAGCGTTTGCGGCAGTCTCGAAACACGGGTCGATCTAGAACTTCTACATGGCGATACCAAATTACTTCACGATTTGTCTGGCAATGGGCGTTCGCCATGGGACTTGTAGGCTCTCTGTTGGCAATGGTTTTTTGGGCTGATAGACTTTGGTTGGATGACAAGCTCGCAAAGATTCAAGAGGTATTTTTGCTATCAACAGCGCGGGCTGGTTTCATTGTAACCGAGATCCAGTTTGCTGGAAACCACCACCTCACCGACCAGAGTCTTCAGGCAACGTTGAGTGTGAATCCTGGGACACCGATGGCAGCTGTGGATATAGATGCGGCCCGGCGTCGAATTGAGGGCCTGGAGTGGGTGCGAGCGTCTGAACTCAGGAGGGTTTTACCCGATCAACTCCGACTCCGCATTGTAGAGCGAGAACCAATCGCCCTTTGGCAAAGAAATAAAGATTTTATTGTGGTCGACGCACTCGGAGAACCTCTAGAAGATGTAGCTATCGAGCGTTTCGGTCACTTGCCGCTTATCGTTGGGGAGGGTGCCCCTGGCGCCTTTAAGGATTTGTGGGACTTTTTTGGCTTTGAAACTAGTTTTACCCATCAAATTGAAGCAGCCACTTGGGTTGCCAGGAGGCGTTGGAATCTCCGACTGGCAAATGGGCTCGAAATCTTTCTTCCTGAGGGTAAGTTTGGAGTGGCGTGGGACCACTTGTCAGAAGCTGTCGATATGGAAAAATTATTGTCTATGGATCTACTGTCTGTGGATCTTCGGAAGACTGGACAAATTGTTGTTGAGGTTCACCCGGAGGCTGTCTGGGAGAGTACAACAATACGTGATGAGAACCGAAAAGACCCTCCCCCTGTTTCAGAGGGCGCATTGGACTACGATGGAAAAAATGAAAATTTAGTTTCGCAGGGAAATGATGCTTAGTGGTCTTGTGAGACGAAATCACCAGAAAAAGCGTGCTGGAAAACGTAATGCTTCGAGGCGTGGTCTCATTGCGGCGCTAGATGTTGGTACGGCAAAAATATGCTGTTTAATCGCCAAATTTCAAGAAGATGGGAAAATTGAAGTTATCGGAATTGGCCACCAAGTTGCTCAGGGCACAAAGGCTGGAGCCATAGTGGATATGTCAGCGGTGGAAAGTTCCATAAGAGAGGTATTGCAGGCTGCTGAAGATATGGCCAGCGATACTATTCGAACCGTAGTAGTCGGGGTGGCAGGATGTGAGCCCCAGTCGAGGATTCTTAAGGTTGAGTTGGAGTTGGGTGGGCATGAAGTTGGTGACGCGGATTTAAAGCGTGTTTTTGAGCGAAGTGGAAATGAGGGGGCAAGAGAAGATCGGGTAGTGTTACACAAAATTCCGGTTGGGTATGAGATTGATGGTCTTCAGGGCATTCGAGATCCTAGGGGTATGCGCGGTGATAAATTACTGGTCCGCATGCACGTTGTGAGCGGTGCTCGAAGTACCGTTCAAAACTTAACAAATTGTGTTAATCGTTGCCATTTGGACACGGATGCCTTGGTTTTGTCCCCATACGCATCAGGATTGGCCTCCCTAGTTGAAGACGAGTTGGATCTTGGTGCCATATGCATAGATATGGGTGCAGGTATTACTTCTATTGGCGTTTTTCAAAATAACGCAATGGTGCACTCAGACGCCGTTCCTATTGGTGGGTGGCACGTGACAAGTGACATTGCCCGGGGCTTAGACACTTCGATGAGGGATGCGGAAAGGTTGAAAACTCTTTTCGGAAGTGCGATTGGAAACGAAACGGATAATAAAGACATGATAGATGTACCTCCTCTGGGTGAACGCGATGGGGCTGGCCCAAATCATATCCCCAGGGAAATATTAATAGGGGTGGTCCGGCCTCGGATGGAAGAAATTTTTGAGTTAGTGCGGGATCGAATGGAACAAGCTGGTTTCAGTAACTCTGGCACAATGCGGGTAGTGCTAACCGGGGGGGCTAGCCAACTCAGTGGGTTACGAGATCTGGCTAATCAAATACTTGGAAAGCACGTGAGGCTTGGGTCCCCACCTGCCATTCCTGGCTTGGCTCAGTCCATGAGAAATCCGGCTTTTGCGACATGTACAGGACTTCTGTTATACGCCCTAGAACAAACGAATGCTGCAGAAATTTTTAGGACTGGAAGGTTTTCGGAACCCGATGGTCAAATTGGCCGATTTGCGCAATGGTTACGAGATAACTTCTAAACTATTGCTAGTCTTATACCCGCAGACTTGACCGTCCTTACCCACAAAATGTGGTTGTAATATTTGGTAACAAAACGTGAATTGAGCATAGTTCTTTGGTTTGTTAAAACTTGTACATTGTCCGTTTGAAAACGGGTTTTATTATAGCGGGAGTGTGGACTGGTGAGGTGGAGTAGTAATGATCCGATAGCGAACTTTACACCCATTCGACAAAAAACTATCAAAAGTCCAATCAGCTGTACTGGGATTGGTCTACATAGCGGGCTAGGTGTAGATATGACCTTGCGCCCGGCGCCTGCGGGAACAGGAATCATATTTTCCAGAGTTGATCTGGAAAATGCAACGTTGCCGGCTGTGTATGACGCAGTGTGCGACACTAAGCTTGGGACAACATTGAGTAACAGTGATGGTGCCAGCCTGGGTACCGTTGAGCATCTTATGGCTGCTTTATGGGGTTGTGAGATTGACAACCTGTTTATTGATATTAATGGACCAGAAGTGCCTGTTATGGACGGAAGTGCTGCACCATTCGTGTTTTTGGTGGAGTGCGCCGGTGTGGTGGAGCAAGACGCCGCTCGACAAGGTATACGAGTCTGCCGGACGGTTGAGATCGTTGATGGCGAAAAGAGGATTGCTTTAGAGCCAGCGGATACTTTTTCTGTCGATTTTTTGATCGATTTTGAACATCCGATGATTGCGTGCCAATCTAATTGTTTTGGCGGAGAACCTTTTGCTTTTAAGGAGGAAATTAGTCAGTCTCGGACATTTGGTTTTGCGAAAGAAGTTGCGGCTTTACACGAGGCCGGCTATGCAAGAGGCGGGTCTTTAGATAATGCTGTAGTGGTGGGTGATGACCGTATTTTAAACGAAGATGGTTTACGTTATGAAGACGAGTTTGTTCGTCATAAAGTTTTGGATTGCGTCGGGGACCTTTACTTGGCTGGTGCCCCACTAATTTGCCATGTTGATGCTCGCTGTTCAGGCCACCAATTGAACAATACCGTACTAAAGGCATTATTCTCCAGGGATCAAAACTGGGAATTAAAGAGCATGGCTCCTCCGGTCACTGGTTGGCACCCGATGTCGGCGGCTGCAGAAGCCTGATAAAAGTTTAGTTTCATTAGGTGTGGGTAGTGCTTGTTTTATACCGGCCTTGTTAATACTTTTCCATTTAAATGACATTGGTAGCCTTTTGTGGACCGAACATGTTGGTCTACAAGTACAATATTTCTATGAAGGTGTGTGGGATGTTTGAGAGTGGGTGACTTGATCTTTGATCTAACAGGTCGTCGAATTTGGATTGCAGGTCATCGTGGCATGGTCGGAAGTGCCGTGTGCCGAAGGCTTATCTCAGAATCTTGTGAGGTTATCACGAGCGAGCGAGAGGACTTGGACCTTAGGCGGCAGTCAGAGGTTGAAGCGTGGATGGCAGATTCACGCATAGATGTTGTGGTAATAGCCGCCGCGACAGTGGGTGGAATTATCGCAAATGATGAGAGACCAGCAGAATTTCTTTATGACAACCTAATGATAGAGGCGAATATAATAAATTGTTCCTACAAGTTAGGTATCAAAAAACTTCTCCTTTTGGGCTCAACCTGTGTATATCCCCGCTTGGCTACACAACCGGTGCAAGAGAGTTCTCTTCTCACTGGGGCCCTTGAACCTACGAATCAGTGGTATGCCATCGCAAAAATTGCAGGGATTAAATTATGTCAGGCATACCGTCGGCAGTACGGTTGTGACTATATATCTGCCCAGCCTACAAACTTATATGGTCCAAACGACAATTTTGATCTTCAATCTAGCCATGTGCTTCCAGCTCTCATGCGGAAAGTTCATGATGCGAAATGCGATAATAACCCGGCGGTCGAGATTTGGGGGTCTGGCACCCCGCATAGAGAATTTCTGCATGTTAATGATTTGGCCGATGCCCTGGTATTTTTACTCCAAAACTATAACGAGAATGCGCCAATCAATGTGGGTTCCGGCAAAGAAGTTTCTATAACCGAGTTAGCCCTATTGCTTGCCAAAGTAATCGGTTACACTGGTGAATTTACGTATGCTCTAGATAAACCGGATGGTACCCCAAGGAAACTTGCGGATAGCACTCTTATTAACGGTCTGGGTTGGTTTCCAAAAATCAATCTTGTTGATGGGTTGCAATCTACTTATGCGTGGTATCTTGAATCGGAATTGAGATAAAGACCTATCGTAAGGTGATAACGGAGTGGTAAACAGAAACATGAGCGGTGTTGGCAGCAGTTTTTCTAATGGATTAGTGCCAGGTTCGGAGGGACTTTGGTGTGATGATCTAAGGCATTCTTCCAGTGTTGTTGGCCGACCAGCACTTTTCCTTGACCGGGATGGTGTGATTGTCAAAGAGGTAGGTTATTTGCACAAACTAGAGGACGTGCAACTGATAGACAACGTTCATAGGATTATCGCACAATGCAACCAGGTCGGGATCCCAGTGATTTTGGTCACTAACCAATCCGGTATAGGCAGAGGTTTGTATAGTTGGTCTGATTTTACCCTAGTACAAGACAAAATTACTAGATTGCTTTCAGGACTTGGTGCCCACCTAGATATGGTGCTGGCATGCGCGTATCATGATGAGGGAGAACCCCCATACAGGAGGGAAAGTCATCCGTGGCGAAAGCCAAATCCGGGCATGCTTTTAGCTGCTGCGGAACAAATGGAGATTAAATTATCAGAATCGTGGATTGTCGGTGATCGCGAAGGTGATATCGCTGCGGGAAGAGCCGCGGGTTTGGCTGGCGGGGTTTTGGCCTTAAGTGGTCACACTTCGCAACAAGAGGCAGCTCGAATTTCTAAAACTCAGGACAAGTATAAGATTCGCGTCGCTTATAGCCTTGCGGCCTGCCCATTCTTGGTCAAATTCATGGGACCTTCGGAAAATAAAATTCAAAAATTGGCGGATCAGGGTGTCCCAGTGAGCCGCGACACCTATAATGAGTTGAAACGTGATGAACAATTGTTGCGCAACCGACTAGGTTTGCCCCCGGTTAATACAAATTCAGGTCAGTAACAAATTAATTCCCCAATAGACCTTCTGGCGAAGACCTGAATTAAAATATATTTTTTTGCTGTGTTAAGGTTACCTAGATAACTTCTTGTTTGCGCACAGTGTTCAAAAAGAGGTCAAATCCGCTCTAAGATTTTTCTTTTTGTAGGAGTCATAATGAAACCTCATGTTGTATTAAGTGCGTTATCAATATTCTGCACCATGCACGGGATTCTGCTGTCAGCTACTGCTCAGTCCGCTAACAATGCCTTGGAAGACGAACTAATTACTATTTGTGCGGACCCTTATACATACCCAGCGTCAGTTGCGACGTATCCGCCAGGATACGATATTGAGATTATTGATGCTATTGCAGGTTCGGGTGGTTATAGAACTAACGAGGTATGGGTTGATACAGGTACGCGGGGTGGTCTAAGTCGCGCATTACGTCAATCGATCGTTCAAGGACTCTGTGATGTGTTCACAGGAGTTTTAGTCGACGAAAAAAGAGTAGAAGAACTAAAAAGGCTAGATCTGGTTTTCACCCGACCATATTTGTCACTGGCTTTTGTGCCGGTCGTTCAGGGTGCTGTGGTTGACGCGACTTCGTTTTCCGATTTGAAGGATACCGCAATTGGAGTTGATATCAGGACACCTGTGGATAGATACCTTGTCAACAAAGGATATTTGCGAGAGGAATATGCTGGGAATGTTCTCTTGATGGATGCAGTAATCCTTGGCAACGTGGATGCAGCGATTGTATGGTCTCCATCCATTGCCGTTGCGCGAAAGAATTTCCCTAGTTCAGAATTTAAACTTATCCCTGAATACGTGCCAGAGCCAGAATTGATGTGGAACATCGCCATGGTTGTACTGAAGGATGAAAATGAACTTAAGGATTTCTTTAATAATGCCCTTCATATCCTTCTGGAAAATGGAAAACTGAGACAGATCGTAGAGAGTTATGGTGCTCCGTATTTCCCTCCGTCAGGTGGATCGACGAATGGGAACTACCGACCAAAGGAATGACCTAGGCAAAAAAGTTTTATGGACTAAAAGGTGCAGCCGCGGTTATAAACATGTTATCGGTCCTTGGTGTCTAACTAATCTTGTGGCCTAAACATTTCTCCAAATCTTTCAGGCCTTGGGAAGCGCTGGTGACTTTGATGGTCTGCATCCCCATTTGCCTTGCGGGCTTAAGGTTCACACCAAGGTCATCAAGAAAAACAGCCTCTTCCGGAGATATTTTTAAAGTACTGCAAGCGTACTCATAGAAGAGTTTCTCAGGCTTTCTGAAGCCAAGTTTACTGGATTCAATGACGGCATCGAATAAACCCATAACTTCGCGTATTGCCTGGGAATCGTGGTGGCTTTGTCTGGGTGTTTGCCCAAAGTTATTGGTCAAACAGGCGGTTTTGTATTTGGTTGCTAGTGAACGAAGTGCACGAACCATTTCTTTTCTAAGAGAACCGTGAATACAAGACAAAATCCCAGCACCGTCAACTGCATAGCCTGCATGCTGTGCCTCCATCTCAAAGGCTTTGCAAAAACTGGATACACTAAGTTCATTGCGCTCTAGTTGAGCCCAGGCATTGGTGTCCGGATTCGTGGAGTTCAACGTACGAATAAAATTTTGTGGCAAGCTGTGTTCTTTTTCGTATTGATTGAAAGCCTCAAAAGGACTTGTTGTAAAAACGCCACCGAAATCCCAAAGAACAGCTTTTATATTGTTTTTGTCGCCCATCGAAAAATTATTCTGGTGCTTGACTCGGATATTGTTTCCGCAACTCTCGTTTTAAAGCCTTACCACTAGGGTTGCGAGGTATCGCCTCTATAAATTCCACAGATTTTGGAAGTTTGAAACGACTCAGTTTATCGGAGCAATATGCAATTATTCCTTCCTCGCTTAAATCAGCGGTGCGACGAACTACTACCGCAAGGGGTGACTCTCCCCATCGAACACTCTCTTGTCCAATGACTGCTACATCGGTGACATCTGGATGTGAAAGAATCACATTTTCAATTTCTGCCGGGTAGATATTTTCACCTCCCGAGATAATCATGTCTTTTATCCTATCTTGTATATATATGAACCCGTCTGTATCGATAGTTGCAACATCTCCGGTGTACAACCACCCATCCCGGAGGGTCTCCTTGGTAGCTGTCGGATTCTTCCAGTATTCTTTCATAATGTGACGGCCACGAACAATTACCTCGCCAGCAGTTCCAGGTCTTGCGTCTGTGCCATCCGTATTCACGACTCGTATGTCGGTGTGGAAAAATGCTTTCCCACATGATCCAGCGTGACTTGCAACGTCTGTTCCAGTTAGCAAGGTCGCGGGTCCGCAGGACTCGGTAAGTCCATAGGCCTCATTTATAGGGATACCGATTTTTCTGTATGACCCTATAAGGGATACGGGTACGGGTGCAGCTCCGCTCATAATCCAGCGCAAACGATCGCGCCTGTATTTAGTAAGTTCTGGAGCCTGAATCATAAAATTTAGCATCGATGGTACGGCCAGGCAGGTATCAATGCGTTCTTTTTCTATCAATCTCCATGCGGCACCCGCATCAAAAGTTCGCTGAACAATATTGGTTACACCTAAATACACGTTAGCTGTTACAGGAGTAAGTGCTCCTACATGATAAAGTGGTAGGATCAAAAGATATCTATCGTATTGCCGAACATCTCCAGTGGCGGCCCAAGTGATACAGGCCCACATAGCGGAATCATGTGTATGCACAACCCCCTTGGGCAAACCTGTGGTTCCAGAGGTATACATTATGTAGAGCATATCGTCTTTTTCCGCCCCTATCTCTGGTTCAGCGCAACTAGCAGATTGGCGCAGCTCCTCATAGTCTTCCGCAAAAACATCCTTGTTTTTTGTATCGCCGTTTGGGGCGCCCACAAATAACCATTGTTTGACTGAAGTACCCTCTGTACCTTTACCTCGTATATCTGTGACGGTATCAGAAAATTCTTCTCCATATACAAGTATCCGTGAACCGGAATCTTTAAGGATGTAGGCAAGTTCGTTCGCGATTAAACGGATGTTTAGAGGAACAGTAATCGCACCAAGTTTTGCCAGGGCGAAGAAAGATTCTAAGTAGGCAGGACAGTTCAGCATCAATAGTGCAACTCTGTCACCCTTTTGTATGCCACGTTCTCGGAAAACCTGTGCAATCTGATTGGAGCGTTCGTTAAGCTCTTTGTAGGATAGCCGCAAACCACTGGCGATATCGACGAACGCCTCCAAGTCTGAACTGAGGCTTGCCCGTTTACTTAAGAATAGACCAACATTGTCACGCATTCTCCCCCCCTTTGCTTAGAATGGTTTTAGCTAGGCTCTTTTTGGGATCAAGAGGAGAAAAATCCAAGGAGTATTTCCAAGTACGGCCCGGGTTGCAACCGATGCGGCCCTAGTTTGCCACAGAGCGCTAAGAAAAATGTCAGTTGTTGTAACTAACGATGGCGCGTCAATATACGTTTCTGGAGTAATACGCGAGTATTTAGATACTATGTGGTCACTCAATTCAATATTCCCAGAATGTACGGGGTCGAAGCAGAAACCGGATATCGTCAGGCTCCTGGAGAAGGCATCCTCAATATGGCAGTTTTAGTAAGGTATGAAAATGTTCTCGAGCCCATGGCTCAACAGTGGGACAGTTGGATCGACTATCAGAAGGGAAAAATCAACCGTGGTTTGAAAGAACTAGGACAAGATGCAACTATCTTTAATAGTGAGGTTAATATCAGCAGTACCACCGTAGCCTGTGTTATTGACTATCTTGATTTTTGATATCCAACGGATGTTGGTATGAGTTATGTCTGAGTTTTCGGGTTGGTGTGATAAATTCTGCTCACGAGACTTGACGAGGGTAATCCAGTATAAAATGACTAAATAAGCGACACATTGGGAGATAAACTGATGGATTTGGGATTAAAGGGTAAAAAAGCAGTCGTTACTGGAGGAACAAAGGGCATTGGACGAGCAATCGTCGATAGGCTGGCTCTTGAAGGATGTGATGTGGCATTTTGTGCACGGGGCAAAGATGGTGTGACTGAGACGGTGGAGTCTTTGAAAAAAACGGGGGTGCGCAGCGTTGGGGGAGTTATTGATGTCACGGATCGTGAAGCACTTCAAGCGTGGATTCTGCAGGCGGCCGAAACGTTGGAAGGTGTAGATATTTTGATCCCTAACGTAAGCGCTTTGGCTGTCACGAATACGGAGGCTTCTTGGCGTGCCGGATTTGATACAGATATTTTGGGAACGGTACATGCGGTTGAATCAGCAATGCCTTACCTAGAGGCTTCCGAATCTGGCTCAGTCGTCCTCGTCGCAAGCACAGCTGCACTGGAAATTTATCTGGGGCCACGCCCATATAATTCTGTGAAAGCGGCACTCGTAGCCTATGCAAAAGGACTGAGTAGAGAACTTGCATCAAAAGGCATGCGGGCAAATTCAGTGTCGCCAGGGCCTATTTATTTTGAAGGAGGGGTATGGGGGGAAGCAAAAATAAATTCTCCAGAGATTTATTCTACCATGTTAAATCGCAATCCAATGGGTAGGATGGGCCGCCCCGAGGAGGTCGCTAATGCGGTAGTTTTTTTATCCAGCCCAGCCGCTAGCTTTATTTCTGGTGCTAACCTTGTGGTAGACGGTGCCCTGACACAAAGAGTTCAATATTAGTTGGCTTGGTTCTAGCACTTTCGCTAGGGGAATAGAGGAAGATGGATATGACTGCATTAAACATGGCAACTGAGGTTTTAGGGGAACAAGTTAGCTCAGAAGGGTGGGAACAAAGAATAGATTTGGGTGCATGTTATCGTTTGATTGCCCAATTTGGTTGGGATGATCCGATCTATACCCATACGTCTAATCGCCTCGTCGAGAACCGATATACTTATTGAGGCAATATGAACAATTTGGGCCCAACTAATAGTTTATTTGATCCGTTTACGCCGGCAAATATAGAAAATCCGTATCCGGAACTCGCTAAACTACGTTCTGTAGAGCCTGTGTACTGGTGTGAACCACTTAAAGGCTGGCTTTTAACTACCTATAATGAAGTAAAAGCGGTTCAAAAGGATAAACGCTTTTCCGCAGAAAGAGTTAAGCCATTTACTGAACATATGGCTGCGACAAGCCGCCCTGAGTTACAAAAAATGGGTGAACTCTTGAATCAATGGCTTCTATTTCGAGATCCGCCGGCCCATACTCCTCTTCGTCGATTACTGATTGATACCTTTACACCCAGGTCAATCGAGGCGCTTCGTCCGAGAATCGAAGAAATTGTAACAGACCTTTTATCGCTAGTTGTTGGCAACAAAGAATTTGATATGATCAGCGATTTTGCTTTTCCTATGCCGGCTACCGTCATTGCTCATATTTTAGGGGTGCCGACTTCAGATGTGAAACAATTTAGGAACTGGTCCAATGATTTGGCCACGGTCATCGGCAATAGCCGTCGAGTGCCAGATCGATTTCAACGAGGATCAGAAGCATTATTTACACTTACAGACTATTTTCGCAAAACGGTTTCAAAAAGGAGAAAAACTGGGCAGACAGGAATGCTCATTGATGACCTCATTGCAGCATACGACTCAGGGGGGCCGATGAGTGAGGAAGAATTAATTGCCAGCTGTATTTTGATCTTGTTTGCTGGACATGAAACTACAATGAACTTAATTGGAAATGCGACGCTTCTTTTACTTAAGAACCCGGACCAATTAGCCTTATTAGAGGAAGACCTTAGTTTGATCCCACTGATGATTGAGGAGGTTTTAAGATATGAATCAGCGGCGTTCCTGATTGTTAGGGTTGCTAATGAAGACATGGAATTATGTGGGAAGAAAATTAAACAGTCGGATCGTGTATTTTTGATGTTAGGTGCTGCTAATCGTGATCCACTTCATTATGAAGAACCAGATTGCTTCAATATTTTACGAAACCCCAACCGACATTTGTCCTTTGGATATGGGATTCATTTCTGTATAGGTGCGCAACTAGCTCGAGTGGAGGCAGAGGTAGCATTCAAACACTTGGTGCCTTTATTTAAGAAGTTCGAATCTGTTTCTCAAGTGCCAAATTGGGACGACAATTTAGTTTTACGTGGAGTAAAGAGTTTGTTTTTGAAACGGAAACAGAGCGCTCAATGTGTGGTCGTTGCGGATTAGAGCGTGCGACTAGGGGTCAAGTTATTTTGGACGGTAAGGGAGCTTTATAGGCGACCATAAATAGAATGTGGTTTCAAACAGTGCTCTGCTTTTACGAGAAATCTATCGGTTGGAATGAGACGTAGCATGTACGACATGAATCTTGGAAAAAATGCGGCCAATTATCAACCGCTTACACCTCTGACTTTTCTGCGGCGTACTATTGAAGTGTATCCAGAACGGACCGCGTGGATCCATGGTGAATATAGCAGAACCTACAAAGAATTTGGTGAACGGTGCATAAGGTTTGCGTCGGCACTTTCTGACATAGGTATAGGAACTGGTGACACAGTTTCAGTTATGGCACCAAATGTTCCTGCACTTCTTGAAGCCCACTATGCTGTTCCAATGGTCGGTGCTGTTTTAAATGCCATAAATATCCGTTTAGACCCCAGCACCATCGCGTTTATCCTAAAGCACGCAGAGTCCAAAGTGCTTTTTGCCGATAGGGAGTATAGTCCAGTAGTTAAGAAGGCTCTTGCCTTGATGCAGAATCCACCGACCGTTATTAATATTGATGACCCCCTGTACACCGGAGATGGGGAATTATTGGGTAAAAAAACTTACTCAGAGTTTCTAGCGGGTGGAGATCCTAACTTTAAAATTTCCGAGCCAAATGACGAATGGGATGCCATTTCACTAAATTACACGTCGGGCACTACTGGTAACCCAAAGGGAGTCGTATATCATCATCGAGGAGCTTATTTGAACGCGCTTGGTAACGTTATGGCATGGGAAGTGAAGCAGCACCCCACCTATCTTTGGACTTTGCCCATGTTTCACTGTAATGGTTGGTGTTTCCCTTGGACCGTTGTGGCCCTCGCAGGGGTGAATGTTTGTTTAAGGAATGTGGACGCTAAAGCGGTTTTACAAAAAATCCGCGATAATGGAGTCACCCATTTTTGTGGAGCACCAATAGTTCTTAATATGTTGAATGATGCGGACGCCCAAATGCTTCAAGATATTCAGAGTGGAGTCGAAATCATGACAGCCGCGTCACCCCCCCCGGCTCCAGTCCTAGCTTCCATTGAAAAAAAAGGGTTTAAAGTGACCCATGTGTATGGTCTTACGGAATGTTACGGTCCCGGGGTCGTATGTGCCTGGCACGATGAATGGGATACTAAATCTGAATCTGAACGCTCGCTCCTCAAAGCACGTCAAGGAGTCGCTTACCCCACACTGGATCGACTGATGGTGGCGAACCCCAATGACATGAAACCGTGTCCGAGTGACGGAGAGACGATGGGTGAGGTGATGATGCGGGGCAATATTGTCATGAAAGGATACTTGAAGGATAAAGATGCTACAGAAAAAGCGTTTGGAAGTGGTTGGTTCCACACCGGAGATCTTGGTGTAACCCATCCTGATGGGTACATCGAACTTAAGGATCGATCCAAAGATATTATTATTTCAGGGGGTGAAAATATTTCATCGATTGAAGTAGAAGCAGCTCTTTATGAACATCCTCTTGTTCTAGCGGCGGCGGTGGTTGCCTGCCCTGACGAAAAATGGGGCGAAACACCGTGCGCGTTTGTCGAATTAAGGGGAGCAGAAGAGACCGTTACAGAGGACGAAATGATATCATTTTGCCGAGCTAGGTTGGCTCATTATAAAGCTCCCAAGACAGTGATATTTGGGCCATTACCAAAAACTTCTACGGGTAAAATCCAGAAATTCCTCCTGCGCGAGGCCGCAGAGAACCTCTAAAATATCGATTCCTGCCGCTGGAACGTGAGGGGCAAAGATTTGTGTATCTACTGATACAATTTAAGCACAGGGCCTTTCACGGAGAACTCTGACAGTCGTTTTAGAAAACTCATTCCTAGCAGAGATAGGTGCAGATCACCACTAGTCACCGATGCACGAACGTTCTCTAAACGAACACCACCAATAGTAACTGCAGATAGCCGAACGGGCGCCCCAGAAACGGTCCCATTCGCTGTTTGATAGACTCGCGAAAAAACCATGTTTTCAGGGGTCATACCGATCCGTATCGCATCACGATAGCTTAACACTAGATCAGATGCGCCCGTGTCTAGTAAAAAAATCACTTCAACCTCATTAACTTTTCCAGCAACTAGGAATTCACCGTTCGCGTTAGCAAAAAACTGCGCCGTGCCAGTTAAGTTTGCAGAATCACGGCTAGGAAAAAGAGCGCCGGTGAATTTATCAAGAGTTAGGCTATCTGTTCGCCAGGCTGCGTACCCATACGTCAATGAGAGTAAAAGCAAGGCCCATGCCGCTAAGTGACGGAGGTTTTGTGTAAGACGTCCCCTAAGCATTAGAGGAGCGACAATCGCTAATAAACAAATTAAATAAACAAAATTCTTTAGTTCTCTTTGATTTTGCAAACTTCTCCAATCCGTTTGAGATGCAAGGAAAATAAACCCAAGAAAAGCGAGTATGAAAACAGACCACCTCCGCAAGCGTAGGCCGAAGAATCCGCGGTGTTTCGTATTTGGTCGATCATTTCCCATTGCTAATAAACAGCGTCGAGAACCAAAATAAAGACTTTAAAGGATTTGAAGAACGTTTTCTGGTGGCCGGCCAAGGATCGCCTTATTATTATTAACTACAATTGGCCGCTCAATTATCTTGGGATTGGCAGACATCGCAGCAATCAAGACGCTATCGACTAGATTGGGATCATCCAAACCTAATGATTTATATTCAGGCTCTTTTTGTCGCATCAATCCGCGAGGTGGTAGATTTAATAATCTTAAAATCTTGGTTAGTTGTTTGGCGGTTGGCGGGTTTTCCAAATATTGGATAATTTCTGGCTCTTTAACGTGTTCGCGCAAAAGCGCCAAAGTTTGGCGAGATTTGCTACATCGAGGGTTGTGATAAATTGTTACTGTCATGGTTTATTTAGAAGTGGCAACGTACACGCCATCCCAATTCCCCTCCTCATCACCTGGTGGACTATCTTTATACTCTTTGATACGTTCGTCGAAAAGGTCGTATAAGCCAGTGTTTCCCCAAGGGCCGCATAAATTCCAGCACTCCGACGATAGCTTGGACGCCTCATCCCACTGCTGCGAACGATAGCATAGAAGCAGTCGATCATGTTTTTCCTTGTACTTTACGAACTCTGCCGATGAAGCCACTTGTTCATTCCCAAGGAGGCCGAAGATACGAGTTGGGCGAGTTTGTCCTTTTACCTGAATTAAGTCTAATTCGATACAAGCATAGTCGGGGGCCTGATTGTGGGTGTCCTCGCCAAGTACGATGGCGACCCCATAGGTTTTTGACTGGCCCTCAAGCCTAGCTGCCAAATTAACCCCATCGCCTAGTACTGAATAATCAAACCGTTGATCGGAACCCATATTGCCAACACAGACGATGTCGGTATTTAGACCGATACCAATTTTTACGGATAGGTCGCGTTCTTGCTCTGCTAATGCTAACATTTGCTCGGCTGCTTGTATCTCGTTCTCTGCCTTGGTATCGCCTTTCCTCAGCTTGGCTTTTGCATGCTCTATATTTGCTCGTGCACTGGCAGCACGTTCTTCAGCTTGTTGTTTTACAATAACACCAACATCATCGCAGGCTTTTATCATTGCAAGAGCAGAATCGCAGGCGTTAGTTGGGTGTTGGGCATCATCGAGTGGGGCGTTCCAAAATGCCATGATGCAATCGCCCATATATTTATCAATAGTTCCCTCGCGTTCCAGGATTACCCCTGTCATCGGTGTGAGAAATTTATTAATAAATTCAGTTAGGGCTTCTGGGTGTTCTTTATAAGTTTCTGAGATAGTCGTAAATCCTCGGATGTCAGCAAAGAGGAGAGTCATTTCCTTCATTTCTCCCCCTAATTTCAACAAATCAGGATCGTCCGCGAGCTTTTCTACTAGAGCTGGTGACATGTACATACTGAATGCACCACGAACCTGTTTCTTTTGCTTTTCTTCGCGAATAAAATTCATGTACGTAAGACTCATATACAGAATCAATCCAGACAATGAAGGATAAACAGCGTCTATCAGCATTTTCATGTCGGTGTATGCGTACCAGGAAAAGCCGACCATGCCGCCGACTAATACTGTGGCAAACAAAAGGGTGTATGTAGCACCAAGCAGTGGAACTAGAATAATCATTATTAGCCCCACCAGGACGATGGCGAATACCTCAGCATTTTGACTCCACGGAGGCCGATGGAGGAAACTGTTAGATAACATCATTTCTAACAATTGGGCATGCACTTCGACGCCCGGCAAGGCATCACTCAGCGGTGTATGTCTAATGTCTTTAAGGCCCAGAGCAGAAGTTCCGATCAAGGTTAGGGCATTTTTCAGTCTTTCTGCTGGGATCTTGCCCTCAAGGATATCCACTGCAGACACATACATGTTTTCAGGATCATGCGGTCTAAAATGTACCCAAGTTCGAAAGCGCGTATCAGTGGGAATTTCTGGCGTCCCAATTTGTTTTAAACCGCGTATCCGTATGCTTTGTGTTTGGGCTTTTTCATCGAGACGAATTAGGAGGTTATCTTGTCCAAGTGCTAGCCTCATAATTTCGAGTGTAATTGTAGGATAGATTTGTTCCTTAATTCGGAGAACCATATTGACACGCCTGATGACGCCATCAATTTCTGGTTCTAAAGCAACCATTCCGAGGCCCATGGCTGTGTCCTCGAGTTCAGGCACATTTCGCAGTAGGCCAGGAAAGTTCGGTATTCGGGCATATATTTTCTTTTGATTACCCATTAAGGCTATCTTAGCTTTTAGTGGATCTGTCTCCCTTGGTTCGCCTTCTTCAGGTAAGGTCCCTTGGCCCAGCACCGTTCGCATTCTTTGCAATGATTTTGCAAATACGGCTTCTGTAGTTGGCAGCGCCTTTAACTGGTCAACTAATTCGCTATCCAATCCGTGTAAATTTTCAGCCAAGAGCGTTGGCGACATCCGGTCGTATTCTGGAAAAAAGACATCAAAACCTACAACACCAGCTCCATAGTCACGGATTTTATCCACTAGCTGAGCTAACAAGGTCCTTGGCCAAGGCCATTGTCCTAAGCGCTCAAGGCTCTTTTCGTCAATATCGATAATGATCACCGGAACCGGGAGGTCCTGGAACTCCCTAGGCTGTATTTTCTGATATAGATCAAAGGTCTTTAGTTGCAAGGTCTGGAGTGGCGGCGGGTTCCAATGTCGAAAGCCCCACAAAGCTGCCAATATTACGAGTCCCACAAGGTGGATTGGTTTAACAATTTTGCTTATAGGCCTATATAGATTTCCAGCTGTAATCATTGTCCTTGCAAAAGTGGCTCGTCAAGGTCCAAAACAAGTAAGTCCGGTGCCTTGTCCAATAGTTTTTCTTGTCGTTTCGTATTTTTAGATTGTGGCAGTCTGGGGGGCCGGTCAAGAGGAAGTTACGGCGTAGCTAGTTTAATAAGGAACAATTAATTTGCGGTTAAAGGAGTATTTCAAAAGTCTTTTTGTGTGGAATATTTTAAAGTTTAGTAGCGAGACGTCTGTATAATGGCTACAATTATGTATAAATTAAAATTGTTTGTGCTTGATTGAATCGCAACTTCTCATACACCGTCAATTATTAGAGAAAAATAGTAATGCAGTCTCATATGTTTGCGATGACAATTTTCAGGAAAATAAAAAAGTGTGATGCAGGATGAGCGAGACCGAAAACTTCTTGGCCCAGGGTTTTGATGAAGGAAAGGCAGCAGAGAATGGCAACTATAACACTGATAGTAAGGTCTCTGTAAAAGCCCGCCACATTGGTATCGTTAATTGGATAGGTCTAAAGACTTTATATGTTAAAGAAGTTCATCGGTTTTTAAAGGTCTATACTCAAACAATCATAGCACCTGCTGTTACAACATTAGTATTTTTAGCAATTTTTTCTTTAGCTCTTGGTGGTTCAGTTCGTACAATTGACGACATCCCATTTTTGAATTTCCTGGCACCTGGCTTGGTTATGATGGCCATAGTACAGAATTCCTTTGCCAACACTTCCTCGACTATAATGATTGGGAAGGTTCAAGGATGTATCGTAGACCTGCTAATGCCCCCACTCAGTCCATCAGAGTTAACATTTGCATTTGTAATGGGAGGAGTATCTCGAGGCATGTTAGTGGCTACTATAACAGCCGTTGCAATGTCACTCTTCGTTCCTCTGCAAATTTATGATTTTGTCGCTATGTTCTTTTATGCGATATCGGCCTCTATGATGTTATCACTGATGGGATTAATCGCAGGAATATGGGCTGATAAATTTGACAGCATGGCGGCGGTTACAAACTTTTTTATTACACCACTCGCATTCCTTTCAGGAACTTTTTATTCTGTCGAACGCTTGCCGGAACCTTGGTTCACAATAAGTCAACTTAATCCGTTCTTTTATATGATTGACGGATTTAGGTATTCTTTCATTGGTCGTGCTGATGGCTCGCTGCTAATCGGAGTATCTGTTTTGGTATTAATAAACGGTCTACTTTGGTGGATCGTTCGTCGCATGCTGGTAGTAGGTTACAAGTTGAAGGATTAGGGATAATGAGGTTACGAGAAAATCTAAGGTCACGGCGTTGACAACATCCTGATGGGTATTGATACTTCGGCGCTTTCTTTGCGTCAGTGAGTTAAATAGCCGATGTAACTAGGGAGTCTTGGAAATGTCCTTCGTAATGCCCACCTACGGTAGAGTTGATATATCATTTGCGACGGGTGAAGGGCCATATCTCTTTACCTCTGATCGTGAGCGTTATCTCGATTTTACCACTGGGATCGCGGTTACCAGTCTGGGCCACGGTCATCCACATTTGTTAGAGGCCTTGAAGGCCCAAGCTAGCACGTTGTGGCATACTTCAAATCTTTACGTGATCCCAGAGCAGGAACGTTTGGCCGAACGACTGTGCTTAAACAGCTTTTCAGACCTCGTGTTCTTTTGTAATTCCGGTGCGGAAGCAATGGAAGGGACAATAAAGGTGGCTCGGAAATACCAGAGTCAGAACGGGTCCTCGAACCGGTACCGTGTGATCGTGTTTTCGGGCGCTTTTCACGGTCGAACATTGGCGACGATTTCTGCAAGTGACAGTGAAAAAGGTCAGGCAGGCTTTGGTCCTATGACCGAGGGTTTTGATCGCGTTGCATTTGGTGATTCTGGGGCAGTGCGGGCAGCAATTACAGATGATACAGCGGCAATTCTCGTAGAGCCTGTGCAAGGCGAAAGTGGAATCTTTCCAGCTGACATCAATTTTCTGCAAGATTTGCGGGATATCGCAGATGACTCAGGATTATTACTTCTTTTTGATGAAGTACAGTGTGGCATCGGGCGAACTGGTAAACTGTTTGCGCACCAATGGGGCTCTGTTCAACCGGATGTCATGGCTCTGGCCAAAGGCCTAGGTGGAGGCTTTCCCATCGGAGCTATTTTGGCTACTGAGAAAGCGGCTGTTGGAATGACTCCAGGAACCCATGGTTGCACGTTTGGCGGGAATCCATTAGCTGCAGCATGCGCAAATGCCGTGCTTGATATTTTACTTGAAGGCAGCTTTCTGCAGGAAGTTGTAAAGAAAGGTGAATTGTTGCGAAATAAGGTGGATAAAATAGTAGAAGAATTTCCCGCCATATTGGAATCCGTCAGAAGCAAAGGCCTTATGCTCGGCATGAAGTGCCGGTGTTCCAACATGGATTTGGTTGATACGTTACGTTCCCATCAACTCCTGACGGTGCCTGCTGGTGATAACGTGGTTCGCTTTCTACCACCATTGAATATCAATAACGAACACATTGACCAGGCTATTAGAGCATTGCGAGCGTCTTGTCGCGATCTTAGCTGATGGAAAAGAAACGGCATTTTTTGGACTTGGATAGACTAGATCCTGTAACTCTGCGGAACATTCTTCACCAGGCATCCTATTTTAAGTCTCAGAAAAATAAAGATAAAATGGAACCTCTTGAGGGTCAAATACTTGCTCTGATTTTTGAGAGGCCTTCTACTCGTACCCGCGTCTCGTTCCAGGTGGCCATGCAGCAGTTGGGCGGACAGACTGTTTTGATGTCACAAGACGATAGTCAACTAGGTCGGGGTGAGTCGATGGCTGATACGGCAAGAGTCTTATCGCGTTATGTCGATGCGATTGTTATTCGTGCTATGAAGCACTCTACTTTGCTCGAATTGGCTGAGTATGCCAATGTTCCGGTAATTAATGGCCTCACCAACCTAAGCCATCCGTGCCAACTAATGGCTGACATAATGACCTTTGAAGAGCACCGAGGCTCTATTTCAGGGAAAGTAGTTGCGTGGTCTGGTGATGCTAACAATGTAGCTCGGTCTTGGATTCACGCGGCAGTCCGGTTTGGCTTTGAATTGCGTCTAGCCTGCCCTGCGTCACTTTCTCCCGAACTGGAATTGATGCAATGGGCGGAGACTGAGGGAGGGACTATAATACTGACAGATGATGCAAGAGGTGCTGTGACGGCTGCAGATTGTGTGGTCACTGATACCTGGTCATCTATGGGTACGGCACCTGATGCGAATCGCCTGAGTTTGCTGACACCCTTTAGGGTGAATAGCGAGCTAATGTCTCTTGCAAAAACCGATGCTCTATTTATGCATTGCTTGCCGGCACATCGCGGCAAGGAAGTGACGAAATCTGTTATTGACGGTCAGCATTCGGTAGTTTGGGATGGAGCAGAAAATAGACTGCACGCTCAAAAAGGTATTTTAGCCTGGTGTTTTGATAAAGAGAACACAAAGTCCTAAGCGTCGCAGTTTATGATAGTATCGTTTTTGTGTGTTGGCGGACAGAGGATGATGAATTTTGACGATAACACTTAGGGTACGTAAGGTAGTTAGGGGGCTGAGAGATAGCTAAATTATTTACTTTGATGGCAAACGTTTTATATGAAGACAAAAAAGTGAGGCTCTTCAATAGAGAGGGGTGTTTGCTCTTTGTAGAAGTAATACTTCGTAAAGCTACTTTTATGAGTTTTTGTGCTTTCGCTGTTTTCACTGTTGCCTCATGTTCTCTAAATTCTCCGAAAGTGGCATATCAGGATATCGTATATAGTTCGTTTGCGAGCTATTCTTTAGACGTGGGTTCATTAGAAATTGTCGAGACATATGAACCACCGCTTGTCCCCCCATACGTTGAACACTTAGTACCGATATCACCCGGCGAAGCACTTCGTAGATGGGCTTCCCACACTCTGCGTCCCGTCGGGGAAAGCGGGACGGTCCGGGTCACAATTTCTAAAGCTAGCATGGTCGGGCAGCATCTAGACGTTGATCAAGATTTTAAGTCTATTTTCACACGGGAGCAGGCAGGGAAATATACGGCGAGTATAGAGATTACGATTGATATTTTGGATGAACGTCGTATATCTCGCGCTTATGCCAACGCTGAAGCAGAAGCAAGTGCAACTATTTTCGAAGATGCTACCCTCGCGGAACGTGACAAAATTTTATTTGAATTGATAAATACACTTCTCCAGACAGTACAATCTTCTATTAGTCCTGGGATAGAAAAGTTTTTATCCCCGTATCTAAATTAAGCGATTAACTGTCTGGTTGTTGCTCTACGTCGTCATCTCTTAGCGCCTGATTTATTAGCTGGAGGGTTTCTTGTAGCCCGTACAATGCTACAAATGATCCCATGCGTGGTCCTTGATCCTGACCCAGTAAGATTTGATACAGCGCCTGAAACCAGGAACGGAGATCTGGGAAAGAATTGCGTTTCCCAACATCATATATAACCGTTTGTATCATTCGTGCGTCGGTGGTGTCGGGAAGTTCCTGCATAGCTTTTGCTAGGTCCACCAGGGCTATTCTTTCAACAGAATTGGGTTTCTTATACTTTTGAGAGGGTGCAACAAAGTCTTGATAATATTGCAAGGCGTAACCTACAAGTTGATCCAATAAGGGTTGGTTATCAGGTGTCGATCCTGGTGCGTAACGGCTGATAAAACCCCATAAGACACTTTTTTCCTCGGCGTGGCATGCTCCGGCCAAATTTAATAGAAGGTTGAAAGTTAAAGGTGAGTGGGTTTTTGGAGGGGTGCCACTATGAATATGCCAGACAGGGTTTTTTAGTTTTTCCTCATTGGTTTCATTATCGAAATGTTCAAGATTTGACAAATAGTCGTCTACGTTGCGAGGGATGACATCGAAGAACAGGCGTTTTGCCCGTCGTGGCGACTGGTACATATAAAAGGCGAGACTTTCTCTGGGTCCGTAGGTCAGCCACTCGTCGATAGTTAATCCATTACCCCGAGATTTTGAAATTTTCTCGCCGTTTTCATCTAAGAATAGTTCGTAGGTGAGGTTTTCAGGTGGATTACTACCCAGTAAGCGACATATCTTGCTGGACAGCTTTACAGACGGAATTAGATCTTTACCGGACATCTCATAGTCCACCCCCAGGGCGTGCCAACGCATCGCCCAATCAGCCTTCCATTGAAGTTTGCAGTTTCCACCCGTTACGGGAATCTCGACCGATTGCTTTAACTCGTTTTGATATATGACGGTGCCTGCTGTTTTATCATGGCTAACGAGGGGAACTTGCAGCACTTTGCCTGAGTCTGGGCATATAGGCAAAAAGGGACTATAGGTAGCGCGTCTTTCCTGACCCAGTGTTGGTAAAATAATTGAAATTATTTCTTCATAATGCTCGAGCACTGTCCGAAGGGCATTATCAAAAAGGCCGTGTTTGTAGCATTCGGTGGCGCTATAAAAGTCATATTGGAATTCAAAGTGATCCAGGAATGTTCGTAAGCGAGCATTATTATGATGGCCATAACTTTCATGAGTCTCGAACGGATCTGGTATCGACGTCAATGGCATGCCGATATGTTCCTGGAGCATACCCTGTGCTGGCACGTTTGTGGGAACCGTCCGGAGGGCATCCATGTCATCGGAGAACGAAATAAGTTTCGTGGGTAAATCAGACAGTTCCCGGAAGGCATGGCGTACCATCGCAGTCCGGGCCACCTCTCCAAAGGTGCCTATATGTGGAAGCCCAGACGGTCCGTAGCCAGTCTCGAATATAACCGGGTTTTTAGAGGGGGTAGACCGTTCCACTCGTTGGAGTAGCTTAGCTGCTTCGGTTAGCGGCCATGCCGTACTTTTTGCCGCTAGCGATTGAAAGTCGGGTGACACTGTATAGGTTCTCCGAATATGACGAGTGGACACTATGCTTGTGCCCATGCTCCGTCAACAAAATCCAATTAGTATCTTTTGACTTGCATATATATAATCTATTCAGGGGACGCAAACGTATCATTCTGTAGTGTGTTTTAAAGGCTTGTCGCCGCACGTTTACTAATGATTTGCGTCATTGTTTCCAGGTGGATCTTGGTCAAGAGCATAAACTTAAATTAGGTATTTGTAGTGATAGATAACCTTGTTGCTAATCATGAGGCAGAAATACGATTGGGTGTATTTATTAGTGGGTTCCTGATAATGGCAGTGTGGGAGATCATCCTTCCAAGACGCACCCCTGTTACACAGAAGCTTTCGCGATGGGTGCATAACCTAAGTATAGTAATACTCAATACTATTTTGTTACGTCTACTATTTCCCACGGCTGCGATTGGCGCTGCTTATTACGCTATTTCGAATGGATGGGGGCTATTCAACATTTTGAATCTACCCGTCTGGGTGGAAGTTGTACTATGTGTAGTTGCCCTTGATCTCCTGATCTATACCCAACACGTGATTGTTCACAAGGTCCCGAGCTTATGGCGAATACACAGAGTGCACCATACAGACGTTGATTTGGACGTAAGTACTGGAGTGCGGTTTCACCCAATAGAAATTATTCTTTCGATGTGTCTAAAGATGGCGGCCATTGTAATATTGGGGGCAGGCGTTACGGCGGTGTTCATATTTGAGTTGCTCTTAAATGCGTCCTCTATGTTTAATCACTCAAATATTCGCCTTCTCCCGTCGGTCGATCACCTACTTCGTGGGATTTTGGTCACGCCAGATATGCACCGCGTTCACCACTCCATAAATATTGAGGAAACTAATAGCAATTTTGGTTTCAATTTGCCCTGGTGGGACTTTATTTTCAAAACGTACCGGTCCCAACCAATAGAGGGCCATCAAAATATGACGCTAGGCCTCGCAGAATTTCGTGACTTACGGAGGCAGAGAATTTGGGACTTGGTTCTTCTGCCATTTTTTGATAGGCGGTCCTAAGGTTAGGCAATTAGTTTGATATCAGTATAGGCATTCACGCAAAAACATCGCCCCACATTTACAATCGCTAGTTGTCATTAACTTCCTTTTGGAATGTTGCTACTGAATGCTCCCAATTAGCCCCATCAAAGGTTTTAATGCAAATGTCATCTATATGGATATTATCGAGACAGCGGACATTTACGGAATAACTGTTTGGATGAGAACGAGGAATGTAGAATGATTTCACACCACACTTGTTGCAGAAGTAATGTTTAGCGGTGTTTGTGTTAAATTTGTATGTAGTAAGAGCATTCTCACCTCGTAAAAGTGTGAAATTTTGTGCCTCAACAACAAGATGTAAATATCCTGCCATGCAGCAAATAGAGCAGTTGCAATCGTAAGCTATTAAATCACCTGAAATAACAACTTCGAAACGAACCTCACCGCAATGGCAGCCGCCTTCTTGTTTACCCATTTTGGTCTCTTTCGTTGTTTTAATATATATGTAAATTAAATTCTGAACTTACTTTTCACTTACATCTTTTTCGATCATGTGCTGTTTAATCAGTGGCAGTTGGGCCATGCTAAAGGCGAGTGTAAGAGGCATTATCCCAAACAATTTAAATTGGATCCAAAAATCCGTGGTTTGCGTTCGCCACACAACTTCGTTCAAGATTGCTAGGACTACAAAAAATGCAGCCCAGCGGATTGTGAGGACTGTCCACCCTTTTTGGTCTAGGGTCAGTACAGAACCCAACAGGAGTTTAAGGAGTTGCCGTTTTACTAAAAGGCCGCCACCTAAAATTGAGGCGAACATAAGATTAACAATAGTGGGTTTAAGCTTTATGAAAAGTTCATCTTGCAACACGATCGTTAGACTACCAAAAATCAAAATAAAAAACCCTGAAACAACTGGCATGATGGGTAGCTTTCGCTCAAAACCCCACATGGTGGTTAGGGCTATAGTTGTAGCAACCATGAATGCCCCAGTTGCAACAAATATACCAAAGCGCGCGTTCATGATAAAGAACACTACAAGTGGTCCCACTTCCAAAAGAAGTCTTACAAACTGGTTCATATGAAGTCATTACTTTGAAGTTCAGGGTATATTAGTCCGCGAGCAAATTCATTGGCTGCGAATGCTTGCAAGTCATCTTCTCCCTCACCAATGCCTATTGCATGTATGGGTAACCCAAATCGGTTTGCAAGGGCTACCACCACTCCACCACTTGCTGACCCATCAAGTTTGGTAACGATCAGCCCATTGACCTGAACGATATGCCGAAACTCTTCGACCTGTGATATAGCATTTTGACCCGTGGTGGCATCAAGAACCTGGATAACGTTATGGGGCGCTGTCGCATCTATTTTTTTTACAACACGAGATAATTTAGCTAATTCTTGCATTAAATTGGTCACATTGTTCAGTCGACCAGCTGTGTCAATTAAGAGCACATCTAGTGCTTCAGATTTAGCAAGTTTCATTGCGTCATATATAAGCCCAGAGGGATCAGCCCCAGGATTACCAGTAAACAGTCGGGACTGGGACCTTTCGCTCCATTGCTGGAGTTGTTCAACTGCGGCCGCACGAAAGGTATCTGCAGCAATTATCCCTACTTTGTGTCCCCCATTTACTAGGTATTTAGCATACTTCCCTATAGTAGTAGTTTTACCGGTTCCATTAACGCCCACAAATAACATAACGTGCGGTTTGTTGTTGGGATCAACAGAGATTGGTATGGCTAATGGATCTAATGTCCGCGCAATTTGTTCCGCTAAAACCTGACGAACTAATTCACCCGTTTCGTTAGTGGAGGGTCGTAGGCCAGATAAATTGGTAGCAAAATCGGCCGCTAGAGCAGGTCCGAAATCGGATGCAATTAGCAACTCTTCTATTTTTTCAATTGTAACTTGATCCAAGCGATTTTTAACAAATATATTCGTTATTCCTTCTCCTAGTTTTGAAGAAGATTTTCCCAGACTGGATCTGAGGCGATTAAACCAGCTAGTTAAGTTCCTGGCATTACCACTCTTCATGTCGCCTGGCCGAGCAAGGTATCACCAATTTTTTCTACTAAATGCACTAATAATATATCTCCGGGCTTGGCGGGATTATTAAGTTGGACAGGAAAATTATTTTCTGTCCTTCCGTAGTGAATCTTTTCTACTAACACTTCAGTTTGTTTTCCAATCTGTGAATTAAGAACCTCATTCCGTATTTTTGTTTCCATGGATCGCAACCTCGCAGCTCTTTCTCGTCGGAGCTTAATAGGCACCATCGGCATCTGGGCTGCAGGTGTATTTTCTCTCGGCGAATACGGGAACACGTGCAACGAACTTAGATTGCATTCCTGTACAAGAGACAGAGTGCGCTTAAACATTGACTCTGTTTCCGTCGGAAATCCAGCAATGAAATCAGCGCCTAAGGTAAGATTGGGTCTTAGTGCGAGAGCGCGAGCACAGCAATCTACAACATCTTTTCGGCTATGTCGTCGTTTCATTCGCTTTAAAATTAAGTCGTCGCCAGCCTGGATGCTAAGATGCAAATGCGGCATAAATTTTGGCTCTTCTGCAATTACAAACCATAGATCACTATCAATAGCAGCGGGGTCTAGGGAAGATAAACGAAGACGGCGCACCTTTGGTACCGCCTTAAGTATCTGTCTGATGAGGCTACCAAGGGTAGGCTGTTCAGACAGGTCACGTCCGTATGAGGTAAGGTCTACGCCAGTTAAGGTGAATTCTTTGTAACCATAAAACGTCAGCTTTCGTATTTCTTCAATGACCCCGGAGGGGGAAATACTACGACTGTTGCCTCGGCCAAAAGGAATGACGCAAAAAGTGCATCGGTGGTTGCACCCATTTTGCACTTGAACAAATGCTCTGGAGCGGGCCTCAAAGCTGCCAAGCATATGCGTTTCGGCACTCTTAACAGACATGATGTCACCAACCTGGATTCGCCCCGTGTTTTCTGTTTGGTATGAATGAGATTGCAACTTTTCGTTATTGCCTATTACTAGATCTACTTCATCCATTTGCGCGTAAGTATTTGGGGAAATCTGGGCAGAACATCCAGTAACGATGATTTTAGCGCCTGGATGTTCTCGTTTAGCCCGCCGAACTGCCTGTCTTGCTTGTCGTTCTGCTTCTGCAGTAACTGCACAAGTATTGATTACTACCGCATTTTTGATGTTAGCCTTTCGTAGGTGCTGCCGCATGATCTCAGATTCGTAGGTATTGAGGCGGCAACCGAAGGTGATAACAGTAGCTTCTCTGGTCCTGTCAGTCATGGCAAATCAGCGATACTTATTTTTCCAACAAATGTGGAGACAGCTGGACCAATCAGGAGGACGTGATTGTTGGTTTTCCATTCGACATTCAACAGCCCTCCGTCAGTATGAATCATTCCTGCTCGCCCAAAAAGTTGACGTCGATGCGCAGCAACCAGTGCAGCACATGCACCGGTTCCACATGCTTGGGTCAATCCCGCCCCGCGCTCCCAAACTTTTAACCGTATCTCACGATCATTTTTGATTTCTGCCACCCCAATGTTTGCTTTTTCAGGAAAGATTGGATCGTGTTCTAAGTCAGGTCCTAGGAGTTCGAGAGGTATGCTCTTAAGATCCTCAACAAAAAAGACAGCGTGAGGATTGCCCATACTGAGGGCTACTGGATTGCTAAGCATATTCTTTTCTAATTCAATATTTAGGGTATCTTGAGGATGAGATAATGGGATGTCCTTCCAAGAAAACTTCGGAATACCCATATCGATAGAGATCAACCCATCAAGAGTATGCTCTGCCCGGAGCAGTCCGGCCGGAGTCTCAATAAGAGCGGAACCGGACTTTTTCTCTGTCATCGCAAGTTTGGCCACGCATCGTGCCGCATTACCGCAGGCTTCCGCCTCGCTTCCGTCGGCGTTGTATATCCGCATACTGAGATCAGCTCTCCCCGATGACCCCAAGATAATGACTTGATCACAGCCAATACCGGTATTTCTGTCTGCAACGGCCAAGAGGCTCGATTTATGCATGGGAATGGTTCCGGCTCTTTCGTCAAATACAACGAAGTCATTGCCTAGGCCATGCATTTTAATGAACTGATATGTAGTCATATGGGCGTTATAGGACTCATACAACCTCTACGTCTAGTATGAAGGTGCAATTAACCGACTGGGTTGACTTCCTGCCGTAGTTATCGTTTGTTCCAAATTAAGTATGCCCTGGTGCCAGAACAGGGGCGTTTGCTGCTGATTTATAGGATTTCTAATATGTTTGATACCTTAGCGAACCGATTAGGTGAGGTCTTTAATAATCTCACCAAGCGTGGCGCCCTGAAAAGCGAGGATATTGAAAAGGCTCTGCGCGAAGTTCGTATTGCGTTACTAGAAGCGGATGTTGCGCTCTCGGTCGTAAAAGATTTTATCGCCCAAGTTAAGGAGCGGTCGATCGGCGTAGAGGTGCTGAATAGTGTTACGCCGGGGCAAATGGTCGTCAAAATTGTAAATGAGCACTTGGTTGAAGCTTTAGGTTCTGCGAACGTTCCAGTTAATTTTGCCAGCAATCCGCCTTCAGTTATTATGTTGGTGGGGCTGCAGGGGTCTGGGAAAACAACTACTGCTGCTAAGTTGGCCCTCCGCTTCAAAACTCGACAAAATAAAAAAACACTTTTGGCATCATTGGATGTTAATCGGCCCGCGGCTCAACAACAGCTTGCTGTACTCGGGGAGCAAGTTGGGGTAGCTACATTGCCGACTATTCCTGGTCAGCTACCACTTGCAATTGCGGAACGAGCTACTCAAGCTGCGCGTCTGGGAGGATATGATCTTCTTATTTTAGATACAGCGGGAAGAATGCATGTCGATGATAACTTAATGACGGAATTGGCCCAGTTGGTGGACGTCTCTCGACCTGATGAGACTCTTTTAGTTGCAGATTCTCTTACAGGTCAGGATGCGGTCAAAATAGCAGGAGGATTCCAAAAATGCGTTTCCTTGACTGGGTTGGTGCTTACAAGAATTGATGGTGATGGCAGGGGTGGTGCTGCGCTGAGTATCCGCTCAATAACAGGATGCCCAATCAAATTTATTGGCATAGGCGAAAAGCTAGACGCGCTAGAAGAGTTTCACCCGGATCGAATTGCGTCCCGCATTCTTGGTATGGGCGATGTCGTTTCTTTAGTCGAAAAAGCACAGGCAACTATCGAGAACGATGAGGCAGCAAAGCTGGCCGCTAAACTCAGTAGGGGCAAATTTGATTTTGATGATCTTGCTTTGCAAATAAGCCAAATTCGAAAAATGGGGGGTATGGAAGGAATGCTAGCTCTATTGCCCGGAGTGGGGAAAATCAAACAAAAAATGGCTGCGGGGCAAGTAGATGAACGACAGCTAATTCGTCAAGAGGCTATTATTCGATCGATGACCATGGACGAGAGGCAAAACAGCAAGCTCTTGAATAGCTCGCGAAAACGTCGTATCGCAGCAGGTTCTGGAACCACAATACAAGATGTCAATCGTTTGATTAAGCAGCAGAAAGATATGACGACTATGATGAAACGAGCCAAAAAAATGGGGGGAAAGGGGGGATTGCCTCAGGGTTTGCAAAAATCCTTTCCGCCGGGCTTGTTCCCCACATAGTGAGTACTTTTATTTAAAGCACATTTGATTAATTGACGATAGACCTGAAAATAATTATATCGCCTTGCATACCCTTTAAGGGCTTGTATTAGGCCAAAGGAGTTAAATATGGCAGTGAAAATCCGTCTTAGTCGCGCGGGCGCCAAGAAAACCCCGCATTATAGAGTAATAATTGCGGATTCACGCAGTCCTCGTGATGGTCGGTTTTTGGAACGGGTTGGCACCTACAATCCTTTATTGCCGCGTGATCATCCGGATCGCGTGAAGCTAAAGCTGGAGAGAATCAAGTATTGGCTAGGCAATGGGGCTCGACCCTCTGAAAGAGTTGCGAAATTTTTGAGTGATGCTGAAGTTTTGCCAGCCGTAAAACGCGAGAATCCTCAGAAAGCGAAACCAAAAGCGAAGGCCCAGGCTAGGATAGAAGAACTTGCCAAGGCGGAGGCAGAGAAGGCGGAGGCAGAGAAGGAGAACGTAGATAGCGAAGTGAGCTCTCCCGTGGAAGAAAAAAATGAGTCGCCTAACCAGGAGAGCGAGCAGCCAACAGGGGGTGAAGCACCTCAGGAGAATGCACAAGAAGGTTCGAATGAGGAAGTCAACAAGACTGAACAGGATGGGGACAGCAAATTAGAAAAAGACGGTGAGGGGACTGAACCAGAGGCCAATCAATAGGGCCCAATAGGCACATGGGGAATAGTGGCGAGAATACAAACAATTGTTCTGGTCCGAATAACCTTTGTGTTGGTGTGATCGCAGGTGTCTTAGGGATAAAGGGCGAAGTTCGTATAAAAGCTTTTACTCATATGCCCCAGGGTATAGGCGATTTCAGAAATATCGAGGATGAAGACGGAAGACCTGTTAGGATCAAGGTTTTGCGTTTACAGAAGGGGTTTGTAATTGCCCGGATAATAGGGGTTTCGGACCGGGAGACGGCGAAGGGTTGGGCCGGAAAATCTTTGTTTGTTTCAAGATCAAGTTTACCTCAATTGGAAGATGATGAATACTATTATGCGGATTTGATTGGCGTCCAGGTCGAATCGTTGTCAGGTGCAAAAATAGGCAACGTGGTTGCAGTGCACGAATTTGGTGCGGGGGGTATTTTGGAAGTAGAAGACGCTCTTGCGAACAATTTCATGATACCTTTCACCTCCGAGATTGTTCCTACGATTGATTTGCCTAACCGCCGATTGGTTATTGATCCAGACATACTTGAATTGGTCTAACTGTAACAATGAAACAGCCTCATCTTTGGACAGCACATGTTCTTACCTTGTTTCCGGGAATGTTTCCGGGACCTCTGAAGTTTGGGCTCGCAGGGAGTGCCTTGCAGAAAGGGCTATGGTCTCTGAAAACTGTAGACATTCGAGATTTTGCGGGCGATAAACACGGTACCGTTGACGGATCACCTTACGGTGGCGGTCCTGGCATGGTATTACGGCCGGATGTCTTGGCTTCTGCCATAGATTTTGTAGTTGAGACGGAAAAATATTCGACTGGGATAGCTCGGGTTTGTTTGACTCCTCGAGGGGAACCCGTTAGTCAGCAACATGTTAAGCGATGGATTGCAGGATCAGGCGTCCTATTTGTGTGTGGTAGGTTTGAAGGTATCGATCAGCGGGTAATAAACGCTCGTAACTTAGAAGAAGTGAGTGTTGGAGATATTGTTATGTCCAGTGGAGAGCCAGCAGCAATTGCGCTAATAGATGGTTGCGTTCGTTTATTGCCCGGCGTAATAGGGAATGCTAAAGGAGTGGTTGAAGAGAGTTTTGAGGATGGCCTTCTAGAATATCCGCAGTATACACGACCACAATCCTGGCAAGGCTACGAGGTGCCAAGCACACTTTTGTCAGGCAATCACGAGGTGGTAAGGCGCTGGCGTCGCAGAGAATCAGAGCGAACAACGGAGAAGCGTCGACCGGATATGTGGCGACGATATCGATTGTCCGAACAAACTAACGGCTAAGTGGCAAAACTGGAAGAGCATTTGTGTATATTATCCGCCTATGTAGGTGACAAATCAGGATTTAAGACATGAACACGATTGAACAGATCGAACAAGAAGAGATAGAAAAACTCACGGAAGGGAAGAATATTCCGGAATTTGGTTCGGGCGATACCGTTCGTGTCCAGGTTCGGGTCGTGGAAGGTAACCGTGAACGGTTACAGGCCTTTGAAGGGGTTTGTATTGCGCGGTCTAATCAGGGCCTAAATTCATCTTTCACATTGCGGAAGATTAGTTATGGGGAAGGGGTCGAACGAGTATTCCAATTATATTCTCCGCTTATTCAAGATATAGAGTTAATGAGGCGTGGAGACGTTCGCCGTGCCAAACTTTATTACCTTCGGGGTCGTACAGGAAAGGCCGCGAGGATTGCGGAGAAACGTGATGACCGTCGCTCTATTGATAAAAATACAAAAGCGGTTTCTGATGCTGGCCAAGAATAGAGGTCAGTGCAAGATTCAACTCGAACTTTTTTCTAATTAGGTGTTTTAATGGGCGGACCGAAAACACTATTCGATAAAATTTGGGATGCTCACGTTGTGCATGAACAGGATGATGGGACCTGTCTGATCTACATTGATCGTCATCTCGTCCACGAGGTCACCAGTCCGCAGGCATTTGAAGGGTTGCGTATGACCGGTCGAAGGGTGCGGCAACCACAAGCAACCCTAGCTGTCGCTGATCATAACATTCCTACTCTAGACCGAGCAGGAGGAATAATGGACGAAACGTCGCGAATACAAGTAGATACATTAGAAACAAACGTGCGCGATTTTAAAGTCCCTTATCTCCCCCTCGATGATATTCGCCAGGGTATCGTTCATATCATCGGTCCTGAGTTGGGCTTTACCTTGCCAGGTACAACAATAGTTTGTGGTGACAGTCATACCTCCACCCACGGTGCTTGCGGTGCTCTTGCCTTTGGCATTGGGACAAGTGAGGTAGAGCACGTGCTTGCTAGTCAAACTCTTATCCAAAAACGACCTTTGAACATGCGAATCACCGTGGATGGGGTTTGTCCTCTCGGGGTTACAGCAAAAGATATGATTCTATCTATCATCGGCAAAATTGGTACTGCTGGTGCGACAGGGCATGTAATTGAGTATTCTGGGCCGGCAATAGAAGCGCTTTCGATGGAAGGTCGAATGACAATTTGCAACATGTCGATCGAGGCTGGCGCGCGCGCGGGCTTAATTGCTCCTGATGAGGTGACTTTTGACTACTTAAAAGGAAGGCAAATGTCGCCCAAAGATGATATTTGGGATCAGGCACTCAGAAGTTGGCGGTCTCTGCCATCAGATGATGGGGCACGCTATGATCGAGAGGTGAAACTAGATGCTACGGACTTGGTTCCCCATGTGACATGGGGCACTAGTCCTCAAGATACGCTGCCTGTAACCGCTAGTATCCCTGATCCTGGTGAAGAGAGTGATGAGGGCCGGAGAGCGTCCATAGAGAGATCGCTAGATTATATGGCACTTTTACCTGGAACTCCGTTGGGGCAGGTTCCTATTGATCGAGTATTCATTGGATCGTGCACCAACGGTCGGATCGAAGATTTGAGGGCTGCGGCAGATATTGTGTCAGGTCGACAAGTTGCTAATGGCGTTGGGGCCATGGTGGTTCCAGGATCTGGACTTGTTAAAGATGAAGCCGAAAAGGAAGGGCTTGATAAGATCTTTACCACTGCCGGTTTTGAGTGGCGAGAGCCTGGATGTTCGATGTGCCTAGCGATGAACTCAGACCGCCTCGAGCCAGGTGAACGATGCGCCTCTACTTCAAATCGTAATTTTGAGGGAAGGCAGGGACGGGGTGGACGCACCCATCTTATGAGTCCAGCAATGGCAGCAGCAGCAGCGGTCACTGGTCACATAACGGATGTAAGAGAATTGATCTGACGTACTGAGTCGTTAACCAATTGGTTCATGCGTTTGTAAGGAGCACGATCTTGGAAAAGTTCACCATACTCACCGGTGTTGCGGCACCCTTCCCAATGATAAACATTGACACCGACCGAATTATTCCAAAGCAGTTTTTGAAAACGATTAAGCGTACTGGTCTTGGAAAATTCCTATTCAACGATCTTCGTTATAAATCTGATGGTTCGGAAGTTACAGACTTTGTGCTTAATAGGCCCTCTTATAAAAATTCACAAATTATTATTGCCGGTCGTAATTTTGGTTGCGGGTCCAGCAGAGAACATGCTCCGTGGGCCTTGCTTGATTTCGGTATCAGGTGTGTTATTGCACCTAGTTTTGCAGACATTTTTTATAATAACTGTTTTAAAAATGGGATTCTTCCAGTGCAGTTAGATGAAACACAAGTGGACCGTCTTTTAAATGCTGCGGAGGCAGGATCAAACGCTACATTTACAATTGACCTCAGCAATCAGACTGTTTCGGGTCCAAATGGCGAAATTTTTAACTTTGAAATTGACCCTTTTAAGAAACATTGTTTGTTTAATGGTTTAGATGACATTGGACTCACATTGGAAAAAGCAGCGGATATAGATAGTTTTGAGTCCAATAGAAATCTAAAAAGTCCGTGGCTGTAGAAGAACAGGTAAGGATTAATAATACATGCCTAGTAATAAACGTCTTTTGGTACTACCTGGTGATGGCATCGGTCCGGAAGTTATGCGTGAGGTCCACCGGATTATCGATTGGTTTGATCATCGAAGAGCTGTGAGTTTCGATATCTCAGAAGGGCTTGTGGGGGGTGCATCTTATGAGAAGTATGGGACGCCTGTAGTAGATGACGTGGTGGAGCAGGCAATGCAATCTGATGCAGTTCTGTTTGGCGCGGTTGGCGGACCAAAATGGGACAGCCTTGATTTCTCTATTAAGCCCGAGCGGGGACTACTTCGTCTTCGAAAGGACATGGGGCTATTCGCAAACTTGCGTCCTGCGGTCGTGTTTGAAGGGCTGATTGATGCTTCCAGTTTAAAGCCGGAGCTAGTACGTGGCTTAGATATTATGATTCTGCGTGAACTAACTGGAGGTATTTATTTTGGTGAGCCTAGAGGTATTGAAGAACTAAAAAATGGTGAACGGCGAGGAATAAACACAGAAGTTTATACTACGTCAGAAGTAGAAAGAGTCGGGAGGGTTGCATTTGAACTAGCACAAAAACGCAAAGGGTTTGTGCATTCAGTGGAAAAAGCTAACGTGATGGAAAGCGGCCAGATGTGGCGAGAGGATATGCAAGCATTGCGGGATCGCGAATTTCCAGAGATACCGATCCATCATATGTATGCAGATAATGCTGCTATGCAACTGGTTCGACAGCCCAAGCAGTTCGATGTATTGGTTACTTCGAATTTGTTCGGAGACCTTCTATCTGATGTTGCTGCAATGTTAACTGGATCACTTGGAATGCTCCCATCTGCCTCTCTTGGTGCCAGCGATCCCACAGGGAGACGATTGGCGTTGTATGAGCCAGTGCATGGGAGTGCGCCGGATATTGCTGGTCAAGGCAAGGCGAATCCAATCGCTATGCTTTTGTCGTTTGCAATGGCGCTTCGTTATTCTTTTGATCTTCCCGAAGACGCGGCATTAGTTGAACAAGCAGTGTCCAATGTACTTGAAAGAGGAGTGCGGACGGATGATATCATGGGTGACGGTATGACCCGAGTATCTACATCTGCTATGGGAGAGGCTTTGGCTGACGAACTAGATCAATTAGCGGTGTAGCTGGTTTAGTCGTCTCTCTTGACTGGTGTCTGAGGGTTATTAACGAGATCGGAAGCTATGTGGGGCAGGCGATGAGAGAAAATACTGTCCGTTATGTAGACGAATGCTAAAGATATCAAGTATCCATTAGTTTTATCCTAGTAGAAGCAATGTCAATGTAACTGTGGGAGAAGTGTTATGGGCTACCGTGTGGCCGTGGTAGGAGCGACAGGTAACGTTGGCCGGGAGATGCTTAACGTTCTTTCGGAACGAGATCTTCCCATTGACGAGGTGGTGGCGGTTGCATCGGCCAGTTCTGTAGGGAAGGAGGTTTCATACGGCGACTACGAATTGTTAAAAGTAAAAGGTTTAGATGACTTTGATTTTTCGGGGTTTGATATCAGCCTCTTCTCGCCTGGTTCCAAGGTCTCGGCAGAGCATGCTCCGCGTGCAGCAAACTCAGGTTGCATCGTAATTGACAACACTTCCTGTTTTCGGATGGACGATAATATTCCCTTAATTATCCCCGAAGTAAATCGAGAAGCTTTGAGGGGATACAGTGAGCGAAATATAGTTGCTAATCCAAATTGCTCAACTATTCAGATGGTGGTGGCATTAAAACCTTTACACGATCTAGCCCCTATCCGGCGTGTGGTCGTTTCGACATACCAATCGGTTTCCGGTGCAGGGCGTCGAGCTATGGATGAGTTGTTTGATCAAACGCGGAAAGTGTTTTTCAATGAAAGGCTGAATCCAACGAATTTTACTCGTGAAATAGCATTTAATGTTATTCCACATATTGATGTTTTTCAGCCAGATGGTTCCACTAAAGAGGAACTTAAGATGGTGCAAGAGACTCAAAAAATACTAGATGCTTCCATTCAAGTTAGTGCAACCTGTGTGCGGGTGCCGGTCTTTGTTGGCCATGCGGAGGCCGTAAATATTGAGTTCGACGCTCCTATATCGTTAGAGGAGGCGAGAAACGCGTTAGAGAATGCAGACGGTGTAGTAGTCATAGATGATCCTGTTAAAGAAGAGTATGTGACACCAATTGAGGTTGCTGGAGAAGGAGGTGTTTATGTGAGTCGTATCCGGCAAGATCCGACAGTTGATTACGGTCTGAATCTATGGGTTGTATCAGATAACCTTCGAAAGGGGGCCGCACTTAACTCCGTACAGATCGCTGAAGCTCTGGCGGAAGATTTTCTATAGGGCTCCAACTATTACAAACTATGTGCAGGAAAGATTTCCGGATGTCGAAGTGTGTGCCACACCAAAGAGTAGGCCGTGGAGCGGTCTTACGGGCTATTTAAGACACAGCGTATCGTCGGCCCTACCAGGGCCGAGCTTCATGAAAAGTTACGAAAATTCATTAAATAACCAAGGAAAGTGGCAGCTAGACTATCTCCGGTTCCGCTAGCTTCTGAATTTATTTAGGGCATTTCTTTCATTACTGCGGCCACAGGCAAGGAAATATAAAACCCGTTCCTGCTGTAGTCTATAACGGTAGATACCACTTCTACTGTTTTCCAGTAAAACCACTAACCATAAATTATTCGATGAGATTTAGGAAAATATTTAGATCCTTTATGCTTAAAAGTATTTTTCTATGTCCGTCCCCGACATATTGTTCCCAGAAATAGTTCCATATCCTTTGTAGTTACTAAAGGGATTGGTGTGTGGTGCCATACTTGGTAATTTTATAATAACAAGGATAACATCGCAAAGTTATAGCCGACGTGTCCGATAAAGACGTGCGACTGTGTCGATGAAATATTCATGGGTAACGCGCCTACAAATAAAGACTAGAGGTGAATATATGTATTATGTATTTTTAATGGAAATAAAGGTACTGTAGACTGTGCCTTACCAAGAGAGTCCGTTTGTGCATTATACACTCTTAACTAGAGTTGCAGAGCAACTGGCGGGCTATTCAGGAATGGTACAGCTTCGGTTTTAAGGATCTACATCATGGACCCATCGGATAGGCCGCTATCCCCCCATATTCAAATTTATAAACCTCAATTGACTTCTGTGCTCTCGATTATGCATAGGATAAGCGGTTTCGGACTGGGTATTGGGGCCCTATTGTTAACTTATTGGCTCATTTCGATCGCGGCTGGACCTTCTCAGTTTGAAACGGCCCAGAATCTATTGGGATCTTGGGTTGGCATTTGCCTGCTAATAGCATGGAGTTTTGGATTCTTTTTTCATCTTTGTAATGGTGTTCGCCATCTTTTTTGGGATGCAGGGAAAGGGTACGAGTTAAAAAATGTATATGCTACAGGCTGGTTGGTCGTGTTAATTTCTTTTGTATGTGTGGGCCTAGTCTGGTTTGCAGTGTTTTCTCGTTGGAGCGTTTAATGAAAAAAAGGTTTCCATTCACAGCCCCACGTGATCTGGGTGCGGCAAAAGATGGTGTGCATCACTGGTGGATGCAGAGACTCACTGCAATAGCCTTAGTCCCCCTTGGAATATGGTTTACGACTTCGGTAGTGTTACTTAGGGGGAGTAGCTATGAAACGGTAACCGTGTGGGTTGGTAACCCAATAGTTGCAGTCTTATTGTTGCTGACAATTGGTGCTCTGTTCTACCATTTGAAATTAGGACTGCAGGTTATTGTTGAGGACTATATTCATGCGAAATTGATGAAATTCGCTTGTTTGATAGCGAGCGACTTCCTTAACATCGTGCTTGGTTTAATTTGTATTTTTGCAGTGCTAAAGGTCGCACTTTAGAACGATGGCTGAAGCCTATCCTTTAGAAGAACACCACTATGACGTTGTGGTTATCGGTGCTGGTGGTGCGGGGTTGAGGGCGACGTTTGGTATGGCGGAGAAGGGTCTGAAAACTGCTTGTGTCACCAAAGTGTTCCCCACTCGTAGTCACACGGTTGCAGCCCAAGGAGGAATTTCAGCTGCTTTGGGAAATATGGGTGATGATGATTGGCGTTGGCACATGTATGATACTGTGAAAGGTTCAGATTGGCTTGGCGATCAAGATGCTATTGAGTATATGTGCAGAGAGGCGGTTCCGGCGATTATAGAGCTCGAACACTATGGTGTTCCTTTTTCGCGAACGGTAGAAGGAACAATTTATCAACGGGCCTTTGGTGGTATGACCACAAATTATGGTGAGGGTTTGGCCCAACGCACTTGTGCTGCGGCAGACCGAACCGGTCATGCCATATTACATACGTTGTACCAACAATCCTTAAAACACAAGGCCGAGTTTTTTATCGAATACTTTGCGATTGATCTCCTGATGGATGAGGAGGGGACATGTTGTGGTGTTATAGCATTATGTCTTGATGACGGAACCCTTCATAAATTTCGTGCCCACCTTGTGGTTCTGGCTACGGGAGGTTACGGGCGCACCTATTTTTCATGTACTTCCGCTCATACATGCACAGGAGATGGTAATGCGATGGCCTTGCGTGCCGGCCTCCCATGCCAGGACATGGAATTCGTCCAGTTTCATCCTACTGGAATATATGGTGCGGGTTGTTTGATCACAGAAGGTGTGCGGGGTGAAGGTGGATATCTTACTAACTCTGAGGGTGAGCGGTTTATGGAACGCTACGCCCCAAGCGCCAAAGATCTGGCTTCGCGCGACGTCGTAAGCCGTTCGATGACCATGGAAATCAGAGAAGGCCGTGGTGTAGGAAAAGACAGCGATCACATACATCTACATTTGGAACATCTGGACCCTGGTCTGGTTTCCGAACGTTTGCCGGGTATCTCTGAAACGGCCCGTATTTTCGCTGGAGTTGACGTAAACAAACAACCAATCCCTGTAATTCCGACATGCCACTATAATATGGGTGGGGTGCCCACTAACTATCATGGTGAAGTGGTTACATTGCAAGATGGTGACATGGATCACGTGGTACCTGGTTTGTTAGCAATTGGTGAAGCGGCATGTGTTTCAGTCCATGGTGCAAACCGTTTGGGATCTAACTCGCTACTTGATCTTGTAGTCTTTGGGAGAGCGGCAGCTAATCGTGCTGCTGAAATAGTGAGACCAGGAATGGCCCATAAATCGATCGCCGATACTGCTTGCGAAATTGCTCTTACTAGACTCGATAAATTTAGAAATGCGAATGGTAATACACCAACATCAAAGATGAGACTTGAAATGCAGAGAATCATGCAGAATCACTGTGCTGTATTTCGCACCGAAGAATCATTGGATGAAGGGTTGGCAAAGCTGGAAGAACTATGGAGCTGTCGGCATGACATCCGGGTATCGGACCGATCGATGATTTGGAACACAGACTTAATAGAGACTATGGAGCTTGATAATCTGCTTTTTCAGGCATTGTGCAATATGCGGGGTGCAGCGCACCGGAAAGAAAGTAGAGGTGCTCATGCTCGTGAAGATTTTCCAGAAAGAGATGATGAGAATTGGATGAAGCACACTGTCATCTGGTGTGATGAGTCGGGACAAACCAGAATTAATTATCGTCCCGTTCATATGTACACGCTATCTAATGAGATCCAAGTTATTCCACCAAAGGCCAGGGTTTATTAGTGTCGCACATTATTTTCAATAAATTATTAAGGCAGTGAGTGATGGTAGAATTCAATTTGCCAAGAAATTCAAAAATCCGGGTTGGGAAGACACATGGTGCGGCCGGTGATTCCAAAAATAATAAATCATTTAGTGTTTATCGTTGGAATCCCGATGACGGACAGACACCTAGTGTTGATACCTATGAGGTCGATATGGACACCTGTGGGCCTATGGTATTGGACGCATTAATTAAAATTAAAGATGAAATTGATTCAACTTTGACATTCCGGCGTTCATGCCGCGAAGGTGTGTGTGGGAGCTGTGCCATGAATATTGACGGTACAAATACACTGGCCTGCACTAAATTTATAGGCGATATCAATAATGACGTCCGGATATACCCTCTGCCTCATGCTCCTGTGATCAAGGATTTGGTTCCGGATCTTACAAAACACTACGCACAATATGCGTCTATTAAACCTTGGATCCAAACGGAGACGGCATTCCCGGACAAAGAGCGTACGCAATCTCGGGATGATCGAAAGAAGCTTGACGGCGCGTACGAGTGTATAATGTGCTTCTGTTGCTCTACTAGTTGTCCAAGTTACTGGTGGAACAGCGATCGCTATCTTGGTCCAGCTGTATTATTACAAGCTTATCGTTGGATTGCCGACAGTCGGGACGAGGCAACTGGTGATCGACTGGACCAATTGGAAGACCCTTTCCGGCTTTATCGTTGTCATACCATTATGAATTGTACGCGCACTTGCCCAAAAAATTTAAACCCGGCTAAAGCTATTGGTCAGATAAAAAAACACCTTGTTGATCGTCGATAGCTGATTTTCCTTTGTAAAATGGTCTGACATGATCGTATCGCTCTTGTACGTAGTCTTTGGCTTAGCAATATTACTGGGTGGTGGTTATTTAACTATCCGCGGTGCTGTCAGCCTTGCTTTTCAGATTGGGGTATCACCTTTGGTTATTGGGATGACCATAGTGGCATTTGGTACTTCGGCCCCGGAGCTTGTGGTCAGTATTCAAGCGGTGTTAGGTGGGCATCCAGATATCGTATTGGGAAACGTTGTAGGTTCCAACATTGCTAATATAGTCCTGATCGTGGGAGCAGCCTCTGCTGTAAAAATGTTGGTATTGTCCAACAATGTTGCACCTAAAAGAGATATTTGGGCACTATTTATTTTTACGATTGCGTTTACACTGTGCTGTTGGCGTGGCCAAATTGGACAATACTTGGGCGTCTTGCTAGTCATTCTACTAGTGTTCTATTCGATCTGGTCTTTCGTGGCGGCAAAAAAAGAGACTGTGCTGTCGGTTGGGTCAGTGGGCGAATCTAATACTGATACAACCGAAACTCCTTTGTCTTTAGGGTTAGCGTTAGGTGCGTTAGCTACCGGTATAATTGGGGTTGTGCTCGGGGCATATCTATTGGTGGATGGTTCTGTCGAAACCGCACGAATTTTAGGTGTCTCAAAGACTATAATAGGGCTGACGGTAATAGCTATTGGTACTTCTTTACCGGAACTAGTTACATCTATTTTAGCAGCTCTGCGAGGACAGCCGGGCTTAGCTATAGGCAACGTGATGGGGAGTAATTTATTTAATATGCTTGGTATTACCGGAATTTCTGCAGCCGTTGCGCCGGAACCCCTGCAAGTGCCCGGACAAGTACTAATTCTTGATCTTTGGGTCATGTCCGCTGCCACTGTTTTACTTTGCGTTAGTTTGTTAAAGGATTGGAGAATAACTCGAATAGGCGGTTTTGTGATGGTTGCTCTGTATAGCGCCTATATATGTTTCCAATTTGGCGCCAGAAGTTTTTAGGATCAGGAGAAATAATCGGATGGAAGTAGACAATGAAACCCCGGGCCCTCTTGCCGGTCTCAAAATTATTGAGTTAGCAGGAATCGGGCCAGCGCCCCTTTGCTGTGCGCTGATGAGTGATCTAGGCGCAAATGTGCTCCGAGTTGACCGAAACTTTGATTCTAAGCTTGGAGTACCGCGTGATAGGCGCACTGATTTGTTGCGGCGAGGTAGAAAGTCGGTATCTATCGACCTAAAGAATCCCCTGGGAATACAAACTCTACTTCAGCTCATACGTGATGCTGACGTACTGGTGGACCCCTTTCGACCGGGTGTGGCCGAAAAGCTAGGTATAAGCCCAAAAGTCTGTTTTGGTGAAAATAAGAAACTTGTCTACGCACGTATGACTGGTTGGGGCCAGACAGGTCCATTAGCCTACGCTGCAGGACATGATCTAAACTACCTCGCTCTTACAGGTATTGTGCATGCTATTGGTCCAGAAAAACTCCCCACACCGCCTCTGAATGTAGTCGCTGATATGGGCGGTGGCGCTATGTCCATGGCTTTTGGAATCATGGCTGGAGTTTATGAGGCAAGAAACTCGGGCAAGGGGCAGGTCATCGATATTTCAATGACGGAGGGTTCGGCCTATCTGGCTTTGGCAATGTATGGCATGGCGGGGGTCGGGGATTATTCCCACAGACGAAAGGACAATATACTCGATGGAGGGGCACCATTTTACCGTTGTTATGAAACCAAGGATAAAAAATTTATCTCAGTAGCTTCTATAGAAGAAAAGTTCTACAAGCTTCTTCTTGAGAAAACAGGCCTTAGCAAGGAAGAAAATTTGCCAGATCAGTTAGATAAATCCCAGTGGCCTGCAATGCACAGACGTTTTGAGAAGATATTCCTGACCAAAACAAGAGAAGAGTGGTGTAGTGTAATGGAAGGATCGGATATATGTTTTGCTCCTGTCCTTACTTTTAACGAAGCTCCAAATCATTCGCATAATAAGGCACGGGGTACATTTACCGATATCGAAGGAATTCCTCAGCCAAATCCCGCGCCTCGATTTAGTCGAACACCGGGATTTGTAAAGAGCCCGCCACCTGAGTATGGGCAAAATACCTTAGATGGTTTGGTAGAATGGGGGCTCCAGCAAAGCGAAGTTCAAGACTTAATGGATCAAGGTGTTGTTGGATGGCGAGGTTAATTTCAAGTTACATTGAAGCAGTAAACATTCCCTACGACATAAGAATATTGACATTAGTGGATCTGCATTCAGGAAACGCAGGTGCGGTGAGTTCCGCCCTTGCGGGTCTATGAAGGTTCTTTTTGTTCAGAGCTGTGGAACAGCCAACCGAAGATGATTGTAGCAACAATAGCACCGATGACTTGGGCTGCAATAAATAAAGGCACATTTACCGGGTGGATACCGGAAAATGTGTTAGTGAATGCTCTGGCAACAGTTACAGCAGGATTAGCAAAAGAGGTCGAGGCCGTATACCAATAACCAGCAGAGATATATAGTCCGACTGCGTATGGCACTGCTTCCGGTCTAAAACGGATGCAGCCAATAATTGTTGCCAATAGGCCAAATGTTGCCACTGCTTCTGCAAGCCATTGTCCGGGTCCTGTTCTCTCGTTGATCGATACTTGTAAAATCGGGAGTTCAAACATGGCGTGGGCCGTCGCCATCCCAATCAATCCACCACAAATCTGTACTAAAACATATAGCAGGGCGAGGCCGACAGTAATTTTTCGTTGAAGAAGAAAAGATAATGTTACGGCCGGATTAAAGTGTGCCCCGGACACTGATCCAAAAATCAAGATTAGGACCACTAGGATTGCCCCGGTTGCGATGGTATTGCCAAGCAAAGCCACACCATCATTCCCGTTTGATAGTGTTTCTCCCATTATTCCCGACCCGATTACGGTAGCTAACAATAGACTAGTTCCGATCAACTCCGCCGCGAGACGTCTTGGCGTATCAAGTGGGCTCATTATCTGCACCTTTCAGTCTAAAGAGGTTCGGTAGAGGTCAATTTGTACTAGATGTTTTGTCCGTGAGGTGGAGGTAGTTGATGAGTCAGAGTCATTCAAAAAAATACAGTAATTCATTCCGGAAATGAACTCTTTCTAACGTAAATGTTGGAAACAAACAGGTACCCTGTGTTAATAGAACTAGTTGACGATGGCTAAAACGTGTCCCACCATAAGATTGAGGAAAAGCGCAAAAGTGATGTCACTATTAATGGGCGAGGTTGTGGCCCTTTGAAATCGATTTTCGGTTAACTGGGAGGTTAATTTGGCAATAATGCGAGGTGGGCGCCGTGAGTTTTTGCTTGGGGCTGGGGCAACGAGCATAGCAGCTGTTACAGCTCCATACGTCAAGACAGCCCATTCCGCAGGAAAACTTGCCATCGGCACCTGGGACCACTGGGTGCCCGGTGCGAATGCCGTGCTGCTGGAAATCTGTGAACAGTGGGGTGCCGATAATGGGGTAGACGTTACTGTCGACTTCATTACTAGTATAGGCAACAAGTTATTGCTAACGGCCCAGGCAGAATCCCGCGCCAAAACGGGACACGATGTGTATGTTCAGCCATTGTGGTTTCCTTCTATGTTTCGACATAGGCTGGAGCCCGTTGACGATGTAGTTGAGGATATCATTGCTGAATATGGTGCACTGCATCCGTCGGCAACATTTTTAGCATATCTTGATGATGTTTGGCGGGCTGCTCCCGCACCAGCAGGATCACTCAATTATGCCTCAGTCTCTCGTTTAGATCTTTATGAAGAGCATGCAGGTATTAAACTAAAGGAGATATTCCCGGCCGGAAACGGGCGTGACTCGGCTTTGGTTGACACTTGGACCTATGACAAGTTTTTATCCGCTGCAGAAAAGCTACATGGCGCAGGAAAATCGTTCGGAGCTCCAATTGCTCCTACTCCCGATGGAAATCAG
>CAZEWK010000026.1:0-12482 GCA_964515905.1 uncultured Rhodospirillaceae bacterium
GCATCGATGACTTCCAGTCCTGCTTGTACCGCTCGAACGGCATCATCCTCATGGGCATGGGGCCAGCCAAAGTACACCATCAGGCCATCGCCCAGATACTGAGCTACATGGCCGTCGTAGGATTCAATCACCGCACCGGCTGCCGTCTGATACGCACCCATCATCTCTCGCAACACTTCCGGATCATACTGGGTCGAGAGTTCCGTCGATCCCACCAAATCACAGAACATCACCGTTAACTGACGACGCTCAGCTTCCGCCGGAGCGGGAGAGAGAGGCTTTGGGGTAGGCCGGGAAACAGGAGAGGTCGGTCGTAACCGAGATGGAGGCGCAGCAGGAGCCTTCGGCAAAGGTGTGACCACCGAAGAGGAAGTTGAAATCGGGTCAACCACCTTAAGAGAACGAGGCTGAATTTGCTCTTGTCTAGCCTCAATATCCGCCTCTCGAAGTTCCGAAATAGCTACGATTATTTCTCGGCGTGGACCAATTGGAAGGTCCATTTCTTTTAAATCCTCAGAAGTAAGATGAGGCAAAGTTCGGAGCCGAATTTTTTCAGCCTCAAATATCTCAGCGTATTCTGCAAGATCTATTTTTGCTAGCCATTCCCTGATGCTTAGCATGTCATTCTCTAAAGTTAGTGACTGCTTTGATTGTAGTTTACCTGTCAGAAGCTAGCAAATTACATCAATAACAGAAATAGGTAATCTAGAAACATTGGCTTACCAACATAGGGTAGGGAGAAATGAATTTAAGGTTATCGACAACTCGCTGTTAAAGTGTTTAATTTTTCTGAGGCATCTTATTGAGAGGAAATATCAAGTGACGACATTAAAGCAGCGTCTAGTAACCAGCAAAATGGTTAAACAATATTCAGAAAATATTGGCTTATATATTAGCGATGAACGTTCAGAAATTATTACACCTGTGTTTGAACAAATCACTACGATGTTGGCCGAACTCGATAATATTGATTTAAACGATACGCCACCTTCTTGCTCTTATCGAGCAAACTGGAAGCCGTAGAAAGATGGACACAATGTTGAAATCGCTAATGTCTGCTTCTACTTGTATTAAAGAAAAAAAGGTGTCTCCCGTTGAACTGATTCAAATGAGTTTGGAAAGGGCCGGGAGGATCCAGCAAGAAATCAACCCATTTGTTACTATTTTAAACGAACAAGCACTGGCTGCGGCACGAAGGGCCGAGGAAGATCTACAGAAAGGGAACTATCGTGGCTTTTTGCATGGCATTCCTCTAGTGGTGAAAGATTTATGCGATATGGAAGGGCTGCCAACGACAGCAAGTTCGGCTGTAAGACATGATCATCAAGCCACAGAACATGCAGCGTGCGTGGAGAATTTGATTGCAGCAGGTGGAATTGTTATCGGAAAAACACATACTCATGAATTTGCCTACGGGATCATTACGCCCAAAACCCGTAATCCTTGGGATAAAGACCGTATACCAGGTGGATCTAGTGGAGGTACGGCGGCAGCTGTTTCAAGTAGAGTTTGCTTTGGAGGTATAGGGACGGATACAGGGGGATCTATACGAATTCCGGCATCAGTATGTGGGACAGTTGGATTAAAACCGACATTTGGCAGGGTTAGTAGGTTCGGTGTTACTTCTTTGAGTTGGTCGTTAGATCATGTAGGCCCATTGACTAACTCAGTGCAGGATGCGGCTGCGATACTTGGTGTCATTGCAGGATTCGATAGCAGAGATCCCGGTAGTGCAGAGGTTGATGTTCCGGATTTTCAGGTCCCTACTAATGCGGATAGAACCCTGGATGGTTTACGAATTGGAGTTCCCAGTAACTACTTCTTCGATGGAATTGACGCCGACGTCGAAAAATTAGTTTTTGAAGCATACAACGTTCTGGAAAAAGTTGGCGCAACGCTTGTAGACGTTAAGATTCCTTTGGCTGATACCTATATGGCGGTGGAGTTTGGTCTTTGTCTACCAGAGGCCAGCGCTTATCATCAAAAAATGCTGAGAGAACGCGGTGATAAATATCAAGAAGATGTGCGAACATTTCTTGAATTAGGAGAACTAATTCCGGCAACGGATTATATAAAATCGCTTAGAGTTCGAGAAAAAATTAAGCTGGCATGGAAAGAATTATTTGGAACTATTGATGTGCTTGCCGCCCCGTCCACACCGGCAACCGCAGCAAAGGTGGGACAGGAAACTTTCCAATGGCCCAATGGTTCTGAAGAGAGCGTGACGAGCGCTTACGTCCGGCTTTCTTGCCCGGCTAATTTGACAGGACTGCCTTCTTTATCGATTCCCTGTGGCTTCACAGACGATGGACTACCGGCAGGGATGCAAATTTTAGGCCGCCCCTTCGATGAACAAACCATTGTAAGAGTTGCTCATATATATGAGAGTGAAACGGAATGGAACACAGAACCACCAAATTTAGCTTGATAAGAAATAGTAGTTAGAAGCAATGGAAACTTTTCTAACTATTGGCTTTGATATTTTAAGTTTTGGTTCAATCATTGTGTTGATTGTACTTGGTCTTGGTGTCATCGCCAGTATGATGAAAATTTTTAATTTTGCCCACGGAGAATTTCTTTTACTGGGTGGCTACACGGCCTATTTATTTCACATTTGGAACATGCCCGTTTGGTTAGGAATTGTGGCTGCTCCATTTGTCGTGGCCTTAGTAGGATTAGTTTTGGAGCGGACTATCATCCATAGATTTTACGCTGCGCCAATTGTTGCTATGTTAGGGACATATGCGATAGGTGTCATAATTCGAGAATCAGTGAGGGGTTTAATCGGAGGTTTGTACCATCAGGTTCCAGAGCCACTGGTAGGCTTTTTGTTAATTGGGGATGTCAGCATTTCAAAGTGGCGCGCCGTAGTAATCCTGGTCACCATTGTGGTAGTAGCAGGTACATATTATTTATTACAAAAGACAAGCTTTGGATTACGTGTTAGGGCTGCTTTAGAGAACCCTGAACTCGCACGTGCTTCGGGGATATCAACATCACAGATATATGCGGTAACATTTTCGTTCGGAGCTGGCCTTGCAGGTTTGGCCGGTGCCATGATGGTCCCTCTATTTACTTTGTATGCCGATATGGGTGTACGTTTTCTAATTCAAGGCTTTTTGGCGGTGATGCTTGGGGGAATTGGTTCTTTCGAGGGGCCAGTCTTAGGAGGAGCTATTATCGGGGTACTAACGGCTGGCTTACCCCACTTATTTAATCCAGTGCTGGCCGATGTGTTGGTTTTTGTTATTGCTATAATTATTGTAAAAATGCGGCCTGCCGGCCTTTTATCGATGAAACGAAACTAGGGGGAATAATTAAAATGTCTGTGTATAAGAACAAGATCAGGAATAATGTGGGGCTGACTCGAAGGCGCTTGCTGCAAAACAGCGTATGGATGTCCGCTGCCGTTGCCACAGGTGTTGGTAGTTGGGTATTGCCAGCTAAATGGGCTAGTGCTGCAGGTCCGATCAAAGTGGGAATCGCTACAGATTTAACTGGTCCTATAGGGTTTGCAGGAAATGCAAATGCAAATATTGCGAAATTAGTGGTTGATGACATCAATGCCAACGGAGGCGTACTTGGTCGCCCATTAGAAATTCATATTGAAGATACTGCGTCGAATGAGTCTGTTGCGGTGGGCAACGTTCGTAAGTTGGTTCAGCGGGAACGAGTTGATGTAGTTCTTGGCGGTATTACTAGCTCCATGCGGAATGCTATAAAAGATGTAATCGTTGGTCGTGGGCGAACCCTTTACATTTACCCACAGTTGTATGAGGGCCGGGAGTGCACACCGTATATTTTCTGCACTGGCCCAACTCCTGCGCAGCAGTGTGATGAGTTAATCCCCTGGCTTATTCAGAACGGCGGAAAACGTTTTGCACTTCCATCAGCAAATTACGTCTGGCCTCACGTTCTTAACGAGTATGCAAGAAAAGTAGTTGAGGCAAATGGAGGTGAGGTGGTGCTCGAAGAATATTATCCTCTGGACCAGGTGGAGTATAGTGCAACGGTTAATAAGATAATGAACGAGAAAATCGATGTTGTATTCAATACTGTCATCCCACCGGGCGTAGGACCCTTCATCAAACAATTGTATGAGGCTGGATTCCAACAACGGGGTGGCCGTTTGTCTTGTGTTTATTATGATGAAAATACTGTTAATTTGAACGCTGCACACGAGTGGGAAGGGTTAGCAAGTTGTCTTGATTATTTTCGTGTTTTAGCTCGAGAAGATAAGGACCCATTTAGTGCAAAATTAGCAGCGGCATACGACGAACGTTTTGCTGGCGATGTTCTATTTACAGCAGGTAGTGCTGCTACAGGTATGTATAGAGGTTTAAAACTGTGGGAGGCTGCAGTGAACGAGGCCGGCAATGTAGATCGTGATGATGTAGCAGGTGCTTTGGATCATGCAAAGATTACTCAAGGTCCTGGGGGGCCTGCTGAAATGGTTCCAGGGAAACGCCATTGTCGGATGAATATGTATATTGCGGTCGCTAAAGGCGGTGTATACGAGGTCCTTTCTGAATCCAACATGGTAGACCCAAAAGAGTGCTAATTTCTTAAATCCGCGGTGTAACAGATTCTGTTACACCGCGGATAATATAATAAAAGCGCGTATTAATTTATTTATATTCTTGGTTGGCAAAGAATGGTTTGTTATGTCTCAGCCCGAACATAGATCTAGAGGTCCGTCCGGTATGCACGGCAAATTCAGCGCTATTATAGTCATTGAAATAATGATACTCGTTGTATTTGCATTATTGCCATTGGTATTGGGCGTACTTTGGTCGGTGGATGATTCATTTTTTTGGGTCGTCTTCACCACCAAAGTATTGATACTAAGTCTATTCGGACTCAGCTTTGATTTGGTCTGGGGCTTTGGCGGCATGTTAAGTTTTGGTCAGGCATTGTTCTTTGGAGGGGCAGGATATGTCGTGGCGGTAATGGCGCGCGACCTCGATGTTTCCTCAGCGTTTATAGTGATACCCATGGCTATTTTGGTCGGGATGATTCTGGCTCTATTTTTAGCAGCATTTCTTTTGGTTGCTAAGAAACCGCCCAGCCTGATTTTTATCGCCCTTGGTTCATTAACTGGATCCTATGCGGCTGAAAGATTGGCCCGCGCTTGGTATTACCTGGGTGGCCAAAACGGTGTTTCGGTTACTCATCCCCTTACAATTGGAGATATAGCATTGTATGAGGGTGTTGGGTTTTATTACTTAGCTTTCGCGTTTCTCCTGATTTCCTACATTGGATGCCGGTATATAGTTCGGTCGCAACTTGGGTTAGTGTTAGCGGGTATCCGTCAGCATGAAGAACGCATCACTTTTTTTGGTTATCAAGTTCAAATTTACAAGGTTATCGTATTTACCTTGGGTGGCGCTATTGCCGGTTTGTCCGGTGGCTTATATGCCTTCCATGAAGGATTTGTATGGCCAAGTTTGATGGGCCCAACATATTCAACCCAGGCGGTTCTTTATGTTCTTTTCGGGGGCGTTGGGACGTTGGTGGGTGCTGTCATCGGTGTTGTCGCTATTGAATTTGCCACGATGTTTTTGGCCGATTATTTTCAAAATGTTTGGCCAATAATTTTAGGTGCCTTGTTGCTAGTTGTTGTAATGTTTCGCCCGACGGGGTTAGTTGGGTTGCTTGTTTCAGAACGAGAACGGATTGGAAGCTTTCGCCGGAGAGGTGGCAAGCGTAGAGATCGGAAACAAGAATGATGTCACTGCTCGAAGTCAAAGATGTTAAAAAGGTTTTTAGTGAATTAGTTGCTTTGGACGGTGCCGAACTTGTAATTGCAGAAAATCAATTTCATGGTCTCATCGGGCCTAATGGTTCAGGTAAAAGTACGTTATTAAAATGTATAGCTGGGGCTGAAACAGTATCGGCTGGAGAGATCCACTTTCTTGGGAGCAACATCACGGGGCGATCAGCAACTGATCGAGCTCGTAGTGGTATGAGTTTAAAATTTCAAATCACTAGTGTTTTTGACACTCTTAGTGTCTATGACAACGTATTATTAAGCCTTCAAGCAGAAGGTACTCCGTGGCAACTAATGCGATCTCATACCAGAAAAGATCTAGACTCTGAAGTTCTGTCAATATTGGAGCAATTTCGTTTGGATAATTTGTCTGACGATTTGGCGGAAGAGTTATCACATGGCCAGAAGCAGTGGCTAGAAATTGCTATGGCGATGGCTCGTAATCCAAAACTTTTGCTATTAGATGAGCCCACGGCTGGAATGAGTCCAGAGGAACGTCGAGTGACGGGAGAGTTATTAGGGCCAATTAAAACTAGTTGTTCGATATTAATCGTCGAGCATGATCTCGATTTTATTAAGAATATATCGGATGTAATAACTGTACTTGGACAAGGAAAAATTCTTGATCACGGTACCCCAGCGGAAATCGAAGTAAGTGAGAAAGTTCAGGAGGTATACGTTACTCGTGTCTAATGATTCCATTCTAGAGCTCAGCGGTATTTGTACGTATTACGGTACGAGTCAAGCGCTGTTCAATGTTAAACTTATTGCGCCGAGAAAAGGTGGGGTCGCCATTTTAGGACTAAATGGTGCTGGAAAGACCACCCTTCTCAAAACAATAGTTGGAGAATTACGCCCGAAGAAAGGGGAAATCCTCTTTCAAGGAGATAATATTACGAATTTAGCAACACACAGGCGTATTCGCCGCGGGTTAGGATATGTGCCACAAGAACATTCGGTATTTGGTGAATTGTCTGTGCGAGATAATTTGCTAGTGGGTGCCATCACCAACCCGAACAAATCTGATATAGAAGAGGTGGTAGACATTTTCCCAAAGCTTGGAGAAAGAATGTATCAACTTGCTGGCACACTAAGCGGAGGTGAGCGAAAAATGTTGGCAATTGGTCGTGCACTACTTTCTAAACCAAAATTGTTACTGCTAGATGAGCCGACCGAAGGAGTGTGGGTGGGAGTAATTGAGGAAATTGCCGAACGGCTGGAAAAAATGACTTCTAATATAAGCATAATTATTGTGGAACAGCACGTTGAATTGGCGCTTCGAATTGCTGAGAGCGCTTTCGTAATGGATAGGGGAAATACGGTAATGAATGGTCCCTGTGAAGAATTAAGGCAAGATCCTAACTTTATGCGCTACCTTACTCCTTAATTTAATATAGTAAGTTTGATCTATAAATATATGAAAACGAATTATTTTTATTATATTCAATAAACTAACATAGGTAGACATAATTTGTCACACCAGACATATGGAACCAAATCCATAATTTATTAGGGAGGATAAGATGACTGTTAGGCGCCCGACAATGGAACAACTTCTGGATATTGCTGACAGCCTTGGAATGTCTTTAAGTGATGGAGAAGCTCAGACTTACCTTGAAAATATTGCTGCGGGATGTGCTGCTTACGATGTGGTGGACCAACTCCCAGATTACCTTCCAGAAGTAAAGTATCCAAGGATGACGGGTTATCGACCGGAACCTGAGAATAATCCGTATAACGCATGGTATTGGAAGACAGAAATTAAAGGGGCTGAAAACGGACTGCTTAAAGGAAAAAAAATTGTTTTGAAAGATAATGTCGCGCTTGCGGGCGTGCCCATGATGAACGGTGCCTCTACACTTGAAGGTTATGTTCCCGAAATCGATGCGACGGTTGCAACCCGTATATTGGATGCAGGGGGGACCATAGTGGGTAAGTCAGTCTGCGAATATTTTTGTTTTTCGGGCGGTAGCCACACTAGCGCTCCGTCGGCTGTTATTAATCCACACAAAACGGGTTATTCGGCCGGAGGTTCTTCATCTGGGTCTGCCGTATTAGTCTCTACCGGGGAGGTAGATATGGCCATAGGGGGCGATCAAGGTGGCTCAATTCGAATGCCTGCTTCTTATACCGGGGTGTATGGAATGAAACCAACACATGGGTTGGTTCCCTACACAGGGATTATGCCAATTGAGGTTACGATAGACCATACGGGTCCGATGACAGGTACGGTAGAAGACAATGCATTGCTACTAGAAGTTCTGGCCGGTGAGGATGGTATGGATCCACGTCAGTATAATGTACAAACCGCAAAATACACAGATGCGTTGGGCAAAGGAGTGGCTGGTCTAAAAATCGGTGTGGTAAAAGAGGGCTTTGGGCACTCGGTCTCCCAGACAAATGTAGACGAGAAAGTGCGAGCTGGAGCCAAAATATTTGAGGATTTGAAAGCAACAGTGGAGGAAATTTCTATTCCAGATCATTTGGTCGGACCAGCGATATGGACACCAGTAGCTCTTGAAGGGTCGTGTTGGCAAATGATGCAGGGGAACGGATATGGAATGAACTGGAAGGGTATGTATCTTACGAGTTTGATGGATCGTCATTCTCAATGGCGGAACCGAGCAGATGAATTATCGCCAACGCTTAAGCAGTCTATGTTTATGGGGGAATGGTTTATTCGAAAATATAACGGACGGTTTTATGGGAAAGCGCAAAACCTTGTGCGTAAGTTAAAAGCAACTTATTCAAAAGCTCTGGATCAGTACGATCTTCTATTGATGCCTACAACGCCGATGAAAGCAACCAAATTGCCAGAACCAGATGCGGAGATAGATGAAATTATTTCCCGAGGGTTTGAAATGTTGACTAATACATGTCCGTTCGATGTCACAGGCCATCCATCTATGAGTATTCCATGCGGAATGGCAGACGGTCTTCCTATTGGCCTAATGCTTACGGGTAGGGATTATGCTGAGCAAACCATTTATCAGGCAGCACATGCCTTTGAACAAGCAAGTGATTGGAAGTCTTTGTAGAAAGATTATCTTACTATAGTTAATAATGCTAAAGTTCAGCCACACTAGTATTATTGGATGATGCAAAGTTTATGCTATAATGAGCGAAATGCATCAAGAATATGTTGGCTTACTATAACCTGGGGAGGGTCTAGTATGAGGACGTTTTTAAGCAGTATTCTAGCAACTAGTCTACTAATGGTCGGTACCGCTGTTGGTGATACCACGGACCAGACGTGGATGAATAAAGTTGAAGTGACAAAAACTGGTGATCACTGTGTCGATGATAGAAATTGTTTTAATCGATATCATCCTGCAATTCCGTCAGCCGCAAGTGCGAATGTTGGAGATATAATCGTGCTCCACACCCGTGATGCGCTGGATTCAGAGTTCACTCTAAATTCGATCCCTGATGATCTGGCAACTGTCGATCTAGGCCTAGTTCATCCTATGACTGGACCGGTTAGTATCAACGGTGCAAAGCGAGGGGATGCGATAGAGGTGGAAATTGTAGACATCGCCCCAGACGAATATGGTTACACTGTAATAGCGCCTGGCTTTGGTTTTCTGCGGGATATTTTTACCGAGCCTTATATTGTTAATTGGCACTTGACGCGGATCGGAGCTACTTCTCCGCAAATGCCGGGAATAACAGTTCCCTACGAGGCATTCCCTGGTTCGATCGGGGTCATGCTCGGCCAAGCAGAGATTGATATGATTAAAGAACGAGAAGCTGACCTTGCCGGAGCAGGTGGTGTTGTCCTGGGACCTTCGACTGGTGGCGCACTTCCGGCAAGTGTTTGTGGTGAAAACGGTTCACATTCCGACGACTGCTTGCGTACTATTCCACCTCGAGAGAATGGGGGAAATATGGATGTGCAGCAGATGCAAGTTGGGACTCGGTTATTGTTCCCATGTTTCATAGATGGCTGTGGCATCTTTGCTGGTGACATTCATTATGCCCAAGGGGATGGGGAAGTATCCGGTACTGCTATAGAAATGGGCTCTATCACCACGTTGCGCGTTACAAAAATTCATAGTGGGAAGGGGTCGTCTTTGGATATGCCAGCTACAATTGGCAATGACCAGATTATCGACATGGAACCCACTAGGTATTATCAGACAATTGGAATTCCTCTTAAAGGGAAAGGTGAGATTCCTCCGTCGCACCAGTATTTGGGTGGAGAAGTAATTGCTAACTTGGAAAACCTTAATGAGGATTTAACAATTGCAGCGCGCCATGCACTGATCCAGATGATCGACTATATAGTAGCCGAACATGGTTTAACTAAGGAACAAGCATATATCCTCTGCTCAGTTGCGGTCGATTTACGTGTCGGTCAAGTCGTTGACGTTCCGAATTATGTTGTAAGTGCGGTTTTAAATCTAGACGTCTTTGATAAATACCGAAACTAAGAATGCTAAGGGAGGGGGTAAGTTCTTTACTTACCCCTTTGCCTTGCGTTGACTGCTTCGATGAAAGCTCTAGTTCGAATTGGCGGAATAATATTGGTGATGGTCCTGGTGAGTGGCCATTCGCCTTGGGGGCAATATCAGGTATACCGACAGAAACACTTGCTTATCATGTCGACAATTTCTGATGAGCCGACCTATTCTTTTTCCCGGCGGTTGGTGACAGCATTAAACGAAGTCTTGCCTGAAGCCAATGCACGCCCGGCACGAGCAAAACATTTTGAGCGGTTACACAGCTTATTTTCTACAAAACAAATGCAAATTATGGTGTTGTCACGTTCCAACGCGGATGCAGCTCAAAAGGGGGAGGGACCTTTTGCAGAGTTTGGGCCACTAAGTTTTAAAATTATATATCAATTTGGAGAGTTGCAATTATTGGCTCAAACAGATTTTCCAGTACAACATGCGTGGATGATCACCAATGCTATTGTCAATTCAACGACGATATCCAACTTCCTGGATTCACCAAAAGACGTTCTGCAGTTAACGAATTTACATGAAGGTTCCGCGTTAGCACTACAAAATGACCCTATGCCGCTCGATCCAGGGGAAGAAAATCCTCATTAATTCAAATTTATTATTGATGCCTTGGTTGATTACGCGAATCTAGTGTTTCTGGAGTGATGGAGAGTAACATTGCAATGCATCATTGCTATGATGATACCGATGGGGGGACTAGACAAGCGATTCAAGAAGGGGGGCACAAATTGAGTAACGGGCTTATTTATAAGTCAGCTAAAGAATTGTTGAACTTGTTTGAACACAAAGAGGCCTCGCCTGTGGAGGTAATCAAGGCCGTTCTTGATCGTGTCGAGGAACGTGACAAGGATATCAACGCATTCATTTTAGTTGATGAAGAGTCCGCTCTGGCTCAGGCGAGAGATTCGGAAGAGCGATGGAGTAACGGAAGTCCAAAAGGGCTTTTAGATGGAGTTCCGATTTCGATTAAGGACATGTTTTTAACCCAAGGCTGGCCCACTCTTAAGGGTTCATTAACAATCGATCCAGAGGGTCCGTGGGAAGAAGATGCACCTTGTGTTGCAAGAGTGAGGGAACACGGTGCTGTGATTTTTGGAAAGACCACCATGCCAGAATTTGGATGGAAGGGCGTGGGCGATTGTGAACTCACCGGTATCACCCGGAATCCATGGAATCTCGATAAAACTCCTGGTGGATCATCTGGGGGTGCGTCGGCGGCCCTCGCTGCCCGTATGGGTCCTCTAGCCATTGGCGGTGACGGCGGTGGGTCCATCAGAATTCCTTCAAGTTTGACGGGTGTGTTTGGTATCAAGGCGAATTACGGACGGGTTCCGATGTACCCCGAGGGAGCAATGCGTAATCTTACGCACGCAGGTCCCATGACCTTGCCAGTTGAAGATGCGGCACTTCTCCTTACCGTAATTTCAGCGCCAGATTACCGGGATTGGACGAGATTGGTATACAACAACGAAGATTTCACAGATGGGTTGGATAAGGGAGTCGCAGGGCTCCGCATAGCGTATAGTCCCGACCTCGGCTATGCCAATGTCGATCCCTCTGTACGGAAAGTTGTAGATGCAGCTGCCAAAGTATTTGAAGATCTGGGAGCTAACGTTGAGGAAAAGGCTCCTGGTTTTGAAAATCCTTTATCGATTTTCCGTACGCACTGGGGAGTTGGCGCGGCTGGCGCTTTAGGGTCCCTACCGGAAATAGAAAAGGCCAAACTGGAACCAGCACTAAGAGAGTTTGTCGAAAAGGGACGGGAAATTCCGTTGGGGGATTATACTGATGCCATGACCCGGAGAGCAGAACTTTGTGTCCATATGCGGCGTTTCCACAGAGACTACGATCTTCTCCTGACGCCCGCCACGGCAGTGCCAGCATTTGATGTTGGAGCAATTTCTGGCCAGGTTTCAAATTTGAGAGATTCGGATTGGACCCCGTTTTCCTATCCGTTTAATCTCACGCAACAACCTGCTTGCTCTATCCCCTGCGGTTTCACCGAAGCAGGATTGCCGATCGGCTTGCAGATCGGCTCCGACAGTTTTCGCCAGGATCTTGTTTTGAGGGCTGCCCGCGCATTTGAGATTGCGGCCGAGGTAAGCACCTTGCCTCCAGGTTACTAATAGAACGAAAAGGGTTGTGAAACAAACCTTTTTTTACCGCTACATGTTTTGGTTTTGTTAATTTGACCTTACGCAAGAGCAACAGGGAATTTTCATCAATTTTTAAGGAATATTTTA
>CAZEWK010000027.1:0-3410 GCA_964515905.1 uncultured Rhodospirillaceae bacterium
CCATGACGGTATCACCACCTGCTGACGAGATCCTCGATGGTCTCGCGACGGCTATCCTGCTCGTGGAGATAGACGGTACGGTCAACTACGTCAATAGTGCTGCGCAGACAGTATTGGCGACCAGTGCAGAACGAGTACATGGTCTACGCGCTCACGATCTATTGGGCATTGGTGCTCCCCTCCAGGCAGCACTGGCAGCCACCGGTGATAATCGCTCGATCACATTACGTGAATTGACGCTCAAACAGTCCATAGGCGGACAATCATTGGTGGTTGACTGTACGGTGTCTCCATTTGGATGGGATGGAGACAGGAAGTTAGCTCTAGTTGAACTAATACGGATTGATTCGCTATCCCGCTTTACGGCAGATACGCCCTCGCAGGAGCGACATGCGGTGACCACCATGTTGATCGATCGTTTGGCCCATGAAATCAAAAATCCTCTTGGGGGTTTGCGTGGTGCAGCTCAGCTTTTAGACCGGGAGCTGACAGACCGCGAGTCGAAAGAATATACGCGGATAATTATTCATGAAGCAGATCGCCTGAGTTCATTGGTGGATCGAATGACAGGTTCGTTCATAGCGCCTAAGAAGACTTGGTTTAACCTACATGCAGTACTAGAGCGCGTTCGAAAACTTACGCTCGCTGATGTTCAGGAAGGTTTGACAATCAGCCGAGATTACGATCCTAGTCTCCCAGAGATAATGGGTGATCGAGCGCAACTATTGCAGGCGGTGCTCAACATAGTTCGCAACGCCGTACAGGCAATGGATGGACGAGGTGAAATCGGCTTATTGACCCGAATAAGACGTCAATTCACATTAGGCAATCGATGCCACCGCCAGGTTCTGGAAGCCCTCATTAGCGACAACGGGCCAGGGATTTCCGCAGACATACGAAAAAATATCTTTTTCCCAATGGTGTCTGGCCGGACGGGCGGCGCTGGGTTGGGCCTGTCTATAGCGCAGGACATTGTGGCTCGCCATGGTGGTGCGATCGAGTGTGTGAGTGAACCAGGTGATACTAAGTTCTTTTTATATTTGCCGGTGGTGAAATAAGCATGAGCGACCAACCTAGCGTCTGGATAGTGGATGACGATGCATCAATTAGGTGGGTACTCGAAAAAGCATTGAGTGACCTTGGCTGGCGTATAACGGTGTTTGACAATGCTAGTGACGTACTACGCCAGGTCCAGTCGGACAATCCAGATTTAATCATCACCGATATCCGCATGCCTGGAACTGACGGACTAGAGCTGCTTCGGTATCTGAATGATCGAAGACCATCTTTGCCAGTCATCGTTATGACGGCACATCCGGATCTCAAGGATGCTCTATCAGCTTACCGACCAGTTGCTTTTGAATATCTTGCTAAGCCGTTTGACCTCGACGAGGCAGTTGGACTTGTACGCCGGGCACTTGAACAACAACGCAAGACAGGCTCACCCAATACTGCTGCGCCGGCAGAACTTTTAAGTTGGGAACAACAACTAGAAAACATAGTGCAAAAAAAACTGGATCTGGGACAAAGCGAAATACTCGACGAGATGGGCCCACAGTTTGAGAGAGTGCTGCTACAAACAGCGTTGTCATTTACCCGCGGGCGAAAACAGGAGGCAGCTCGTCGCTTGGGATGGGGGCGAAACACGCTGACCCGAAAATTAAAAGAACTGCAGGTCGACTGATTTCCGCATATTAACGCAGTACTTTGGCCATAAAATCGACGATTTCCTGGCAGGCCGTGATTCTATTTTCTGCCTCAGTCACGCCTGATTTTTTTCGCGGTTTGAAGCTGTGGTCGCCATCGGTTAGCCAGCTGATTTGAATTGAGCGGGACAGCTGCCAATTAGCTGACTCGAGTTTGTGACCAAAGACATCACGTTCACCCTGACAGACCAGCATCGGTGTGTTTAAGTCTTCGAGATGTTTGGTGCGGAGTTTGTCGGGTTTACCTGGTGGGTGAAAGGGATAACCCAGACAGACAATGCCGTCGACCTTTTCATCTATTGCAACCATGCTGGCGAAGCGTCCGCCCATTGATTTTCCGCCGATAAAAAGCCGGTGCCGCGGAATCGATGATCGGCGAACCAAATTAATTGCCTCATGCCAGGTTTTTATTAGAACTGCAGCCCGGTCAGGCGGGCGTTTTCTCCCGGTAGAGTGGCGTGTGACCATGTAGGGAAAGTCGAACCGGCAGACAGCTAACCCACCTACGAGTTCTGAGTTGGCGAGTGATTGTGCAAAACAATCCATAAACTCTGAGTCGGATCCAGCCCCAGCACCATGGGCCAGAATCAGTACAGTCGCTACCTGATCGGATCCGTCTCGAATTATGTGCATTGGTCGTTTCGGGCCAAATATCTGATTTGTCGGGTCGTTATTTGGGCCGTGCGGTATACAGTGCAAAATGATCGGGACAAATTATACTGGCCGGCCAATTCGCCGCTATTCTTGACTAGAACAGACACAGCGTCACGGGAGACGGTATCGATGGGACATCTGGACGGAAAAATTGCTTTGGTGACGGGCGCCAGTGCAGGCATTGGTGAACAGACAGCGCGTATCCTCACCGATAGCGGTGCTCAGGTGATCTGTGCAGCCCGTCGGCTGCCAAAACTTGAATCATTGGCCTCAGAGCTTGGTGACGCGGCCATTGCACTGGAGCTCGATGTGACAGACGAAGACTCAGTCGCAAATTTACTAGATCGCTTGCCCATGGAATGGCGGGATGTCGATATTCTCGTCAACAACGCTGGCCACGACATTGGTGGTCGGCGGCAATTTCACGAAGGATCTGCCGCTCAGTGGGCGGCAACAATTGAGACCACCGTCATCGGACTCATGCGTGTGACTCGGACAGTGCTTGACTCCATGGTAGAGCGAAATGCCGGCCATATCGTGAATATTGGTTCTGTCGCAGGTATCCAGGCATACAAGGCCTGTGCTGCTTATGCGGCAAGCAAGCACGCAGTACACGGATTAAGCGAGACATTGCGGCTTGATTATGGTGCAACCGGCATCAAAATCTCCGAAGTACTGCCAGGAATGGTGAAAACCGAATTTGCAGCCACCCGTTTTGGCGACGAAAAACTAGGTGAGGAGTACTACCGGGACTTTGGTGCCTGCTTGACGCCGGAGGATATTGCTCGGTCGGTACATTTCGTTCTCGATCAGCCCACAGATGTGGTAATTGCTCAGATCGTAGTAGTCCCAACTCGAAGGACGCCGGATTCCGCCGCCGTTTAGTGGCTTTCACCGGGATGTTCGATTAATTAGGTCAATCGCCACAATCGATCTAAATCGGGGGCGTTGAAAATTCATAGTCTATTGATTAGGTAATCACGATCTACAATTCTGTAGGTAGTGCAGTCGTCTTGGCACTTGAGAAGTGGTAGCTAAATTGCGGTGGTT
>CAZEWK010000028.1:0-4429 GCA_964515905.1 uncultured Rhodospirillaceae bacterium
GATTTCATGAAAATTTCCCGAAGCTATTTCTCGAGCACGGTCTCGATCAACTCGATATGGAGAAATAAAGGCGGTAATTACTATACTTCCCGAGTCCGCTAGCAAACGGGCCACTTCTGCTACTCTTCGTATGTTTTCGCTACGGTCCTCTGGCGAAAATCCAAGATCTCTGTTTAAACGATCTCGTACATTGTCCCCATCCAAAACATATACCTGCCAACCTCGTTTAAATATTTCCTGTTCCAACTTCATTGCCAGGGTAGATTTTCCCGACCCCGAAAGTCCTGTCAGCCAAAGCACTCCACTTCTATGCCCATTGGCTAATACCCTTTGTTCAGCACTTACCCTATGCCCAGTAGGAAAAATATTTCTAGTGCTTCCTGTATCAGATTCACTCAGAACGACGCATCCGCCCACCACCTTATCTTTGTCAAACAAAACACCTCGGGCTGTGGGAGCTAATTCGTCCATTGAATCTACCGCAAAAGGAGTTCGGCTGTGTAACATCACTTCCGCAATATTATTTTGGCTAATTTTTTCAGCCGCCGAAGGTGAAAGATTATCCAAATCAATCACAGCATCGATAGAAGAAACATTTACATGGTGTGTAGAAGTCATAAATTTGACTTGAAGTTTTGTACCTAAAGTACGTTCCGTTCGCGAAAACCAGACAAGTCGAACTCGTAAGTCATGGGTCACGTTTGGCGATCTATTCGAGTGTATGATCTGGCCACGCTCAATGAATAGTTCCCTGTCTAGGGTTAATGCGACCGATTCTCCCGCCCCGGCGGATACTTTGGGATTAGCATTCCATTGTTCGAGTCCCGTCACAATCGCAACCTTTCCATTAGGAGCAAAACTAACCTCATCCCCCACCTTTATTCGACCACTTTCAATACGACCAACAACTAATCTGCGTGCATCAAAATGATAGACATCCTGAACGGGGAGCCTCAAAGGTTTATCAATTAAAGGTTCTGTTCCATGGAGCGACTGTAGCCCTTCTAGAACTGTCAACCCCTTATACCAAGGCGTTTGCCGCGATAATTTCAACATATTGTCACCATCGCGAGCAGCAACGGGTATAACCTCTACGCACGGGACTTGTAGCTCTTTTAAGTACGACCGTATCTCTACCGATATTGTTTCAAAAACATCCTGAGCATAATTCACGAGATCCATTTTATTTACGACTACTATTGCTTCTTGGATGCCGAGCAGCTTCAGTAAATAAGCATGTCGTTGGGTCTGATCCCTTACGCCTTCTGCCGCGTCAATTACCAAGACCGCGGCAGTCGCATTTGCTGCCCCCGTGATCATATTTTTTAGAAATTCTTCATGCCCTGGTGCATCAATTAACAGATAGTCTCGTTCACTAGTACGTAAATCTATTTGGGTAGTATCAATGGTGATAGCTTGATCCCGTTCCGCTTTAAAAGCATCTAAAACGAAAGACCATTCAAACTGAGTATTACGTCGTTCAATCATTTCCTTGATAGACTCTACCTTGCCCTGGGGCAGAGAATCAGTTTCGAATAAGAGTCGGCCAAGTAATGTGGATTTCCCATGGTCAACATGTCCAACAACGACAACCGGTAGTCTCATGTTTTCTGTTTTTATTGTCCCGTTCATAATTACATATAACCACTTTGGCGAAGACGCTCGAAGGCATCTTCATCTTCATGATCCATTGCACGACCAGCTCGTTCAGCTATTTTTGTTGTTTCCAACTCGGAGATTATTTCGTCGATGGTAGAAGCTGAACTTTTCACCGGGTTGGTAATGTCTTGATCACCCAATGACCGATATCGGTATCCCTTTTGGGAAAAGTAAAGGTTGATAACTGGTATATCTTCCCGTTTTGTATATCGCCATATATCAATTTCACGCCACTGCAATAACGGATGAATTCTAATATGACTACCTTTGGGCATTTGGGTTGTGTATTGACCCCAAAATTCAGCAGGCTGATCATGTAGATCCCATTCAGCATCTATGCCCCTAGGACTAAACACCCGCTCTTTGGCACGTACCGCTTGTTCATCACGACGAATGCCAGCAAACACTCCCGCAAACTTTTCCCTCTCCATAATTGCCTTTAGTCCTTCCGTCTTACGAGCAGCCGAACGTGCAGCAGGTGGCAAACTTGGATCTACAGAATCAATAGGCGGACACTCCCCCCTAATTAGGTTTAACTTCCAAGTTTCCTCGTATTCCTCACGAAAAGCATACATCTCTTGGAATTTCTTTCCTGTATCAACATGCACTACCGGGAACGGAACTCGACCCAAAAAAGCTTTTCTCGCCAACCACAACATCACATTTGAATCTTTACCTAAGGACCATAACATTCCCAAAGGGCGTATGTTTCGGTATGCCTCACGAAGAATATATACGCTTTCACTTTCTAAATGATCTAAATAATCCATCAACGAGCCCACATCGCTTTATGAATACCACATTCTGTTTTTTCTGTGTCGGCCCATCGCCCGGATCGGTTTGATTGCCCCGTTTCGACTGGACGGGTGCAGGGCGCACAACCAATAGATGGATAACCATCTGGCACCAATGGATGTAATGGAAGATGATATCTATCAATATAGTTAGATACATCATCTTCAGTCCAAAAGGCTAATGGATTAACCTTTATATGAGAACCATCTGTTTCTATTAGTTCTAATTTTGAACGCTCTATACTCTGAAATTTTTTCCGACCTGTGATCCAAACATCAAAATCTTTTAGAGCCTTAACTAATGGCAGCACCTTTCTAAAATGACAACACTGATCGGGGTCTACTGTCCATAACGAACCATCCGGATCCAATTTACTAAGATCATTTGAATTAGGAACATGACTCCGCACATCGGTTAATCCTAATTTCTCTGTAAGACGATCTCTATAGGATAATGTTTGTGCAAAATGCTTTCCTGTCTCAAGAAAAATAACAGGAGTATTTTTAGAAATTTGAGAAACCAGATGCAGTAATACTGCTGAATCAGCCCCAAAAGATGTAACAACTGCTATTTTTTCGCAAAACCTTTTCTTTATCAAATCTTGCAAAAGAGACTCCGTTTCAATTCCTTGATACTGCTTTAGCAACTGGCCACTAAGTGTCTCTAACGAGGACGCTTGGGAAACAGGAGTAGAAGTGTCACCCGTCAATTTTTGGGAAATCTCCATAATTCAAACCTTTTACATTTTACTTACTTGAATCTTTCATCATCGACCCAAGGTCATTCAAAAGAAAATCGACAAAACTTCGAACGGTCTCCCTTTTTCCAAAACCATTCGGGAGCGTCTTAGAAGAAATATTCTAAAATATCAAGATTACAATATTATTTTGACTATTTTATTCTTTTATATATATAAATACACTATATAAATTCTGAATTTTGGATTAAATTAGATGGATGAGATAGATCGAAAAATCCTAAGGTTACTGCAAATAGATAATAGCCTATCTGTCGCCGATATCGCTAGAAAAGTGGGGCTCTCTGCTTCTCCATGCTGGAAACGTATCAGTCGCCTAAATTCCCAGGGTGTAATCAAAAGAAAAATCGCGGTACTAGACTCTGAGATTATGGGTCTAAGTGTAACTGCCTATGTTAGCATAAGGACTGGGGAACACTCCAAGGAGTGGCTTGAACAATTTTCTAACAGAGTCACCGAAATGCCTGAAGTAATGGAGTTTCATCGTATGGCTGGTGATGTCGATTACATGTTGAAAGTAGTTGTGCCTGATATACAAGCCTTTGATGACTTTTATAAAAGGCTAATAGGCACCAACGCAATCAATGAAGTTACATCACGGTTTTCAATGGAAACAATTAAAGAAACAACGGCTTTACCAATCTAGGATCCGTCATTGTTAATTCGAAAACTTCACAAAACTAAAAATAAGATATTGTAGTACTTAAAGACGACTAAAGAAATTATCATCTACTATTTTGCCACCACTGCACTAAAACCGTGTTCTATAGATCTATGGTTAATGTATCCAATGGACATTACCCATAGCGTTATAGAAGTATTTTTCTTGACTGATCCATATACCATTCGTATGAAGGCTGCAAAATCTGGCTATCAGGAGCTTCAATTTTCTTAAGTCTCACTGCATCAAACAGTATTGTATACACTGAAAACTAGTCCTGGTGGATGGTACACATACTTCGTCCTCCCGTAGACACCTATAAGTTTTAAACAGGCCCCTTAAATGAATTTTGAGATTTGCTTTCCGGTACGTAACGAGCTTGGAGAGGGGCCCATCTATGACGGAAAGACGGCTGAACTTATCTGGTTTGATATTGTTGGTCAGGTCATGTTTATTGGAAATACAAACCAGGGCACACTTAGATCCTATGGATTTGGCGAACCCGTTTCGGCTGCTTTTCTTACTAACTCGGATATTTTGTTGGTTGCTGCAGCAAG
>CAZEWK010000029.1:0-9752 GCA_964515905.1 uncultured Rhodospirillaceae bacterium
TTTTCCGGATGATGGCTCGCTATGTTCCAGACAACGGGACTGCCCCAATCGTGTCCGACCCACACCGCAGTTTCTGCCTGAATCTGGTTCAAAAACTCTATCATGTCCGCAACGATCAGTTCCTGGGCATAGTCTTCGTGCTCTGGATAGATCGTTGAATTACCGTAACCGCGTAGATCAGGAGCTACGGCGCGAAAACCCATGGCTCCAAATATGGGCAACTGATTCCGCCAACTGATCGCAAGTTCTGGCCATCCGTGGACAAAGATAACGAGTGGTCCATTCTCGGGTCCACACGCCAAATAAAACGTTGTCTGACCTCCATAGTCGCACGTATGTTCGGTCACGGGGGGTAACGCCATAATATAAAGCCTTACTATTTGAGATATTCTTTTATACCCAAAAATAGCATCACTAGCAGATAAAAAAGGTATTATTATATGAATTCATATACGGACCAGTGATTGACTTTAGATAGCTATTTTTAAAATAATATTTCTAATCTCGAAAAGGGAAGCGATGATAAAGATAATTTTTCTGTCTACCCTATTGATTATAATTTCTTCAACTTATTCGGTGGCGGATTTAGAGATTCAGTTTGTTCTTGGCAGCGATACTGAATTAAAGAATCCACATGACCTAAAATTATCACCAGACGGGAAATATCTTTTTGTTTCCGATGTAGGCAATAACCGGGTTGTGATACTTGATCCGGACACACTAGAATTTGTACATGCCTTTGGAAGTGATCACCAATCTGGCACTCACGACATTGATTTCGACGATAAGGGTCAGGCATATGTAGCGGATACTCACAATAATCGCGTCACTATTTATCAAATGGATGGCTTGAATGCCACGCTTGTTGGAGAGTTAAGCCAGAAAATACGGGGGCCGGAGGGTGTATTAGTACACCCTAATGGGAACATTTATGTGGCAGGTGCTTGGTCGGACAACCTTATCGTGTACAAAGATGGCATAGTCGTTGCAGAAATGTATGGACTTCGATCCCCTCACGACCTTGAATTAGCCCCCAATTCGGATATCTGGCTTGCAGATGCGGGCAATGATCGAATGCTCCTTCTTTCACCTGACTTAGAGATAAAAAAAGAATTGAAAGGCCCACCATATTCTTTTAACGGCGTGCGATATCAGGATGTATTCCCGGATGGCACGTTAGTTGTAGCGGATAAAAATAATCATCAAGTGAAAATCATTAGCCCCGACGGATCGCTGTTACTTACAGCAGGTGATACAAACCGTGGCAAAGGCCCAGGGAAGTTTGCGACCCCGGAGGGTATCGAAATACGCGGAGTAACACTATGGATCTCCGACTCTGGAAATAATCGAGTGGTTAAGTACGAGGTCAAACGATAACGCAGAAGTTTGAAATCCTTTGTTCACATAGGAGTAGATAGGAATTCCAGAAGAGCGCGATTGACCTCGTGTGGTGCCTCCTGCTGTACCCAGTGACCGACACCATCAATAAGTTTGGTTACCCGCAGATCACTGCATAAGCGATCAATATTTTTGTATACATCTTTTCCAGGAATAAAAAACCGCACCACGTCTTTGCTTCCTGCAATAAAGCAACTTGGTTGAACAACAATATTCACTCCCATTGAAGGCAACATATCAAAATCTCTTTGTTGATTGCGATAACGGTTGATAGGCCCCTGAAAACCACCACTCTCAAAATTTGCGACAAAATAATCTAGGTCCTGATTTGTCATCCACGATGGGAATCTTTTAGGTTCATCTAGGGCATCCAATAAAGACTTTGAAGGAGGACGATCAAGCCAACTCTCTAAGGAAGGTGAATCACCGCTGATCGAATAATAAATTTTCCGTAGGGCTTTTCGAACATCTTCCTGCAACTCCTTTTCGGCGATACCTTTGTCCTGAAAATAAAGCTGATAGAAAAATTTATCGGCATAAAGTTCCTCCCATAAACTTATAGTCGATACTTTCCCGCGCTTCGAATACGGCACGCTTAAGCCCGCAACTGCCGATACTTTGTCCGGGTAAAGAGCCGCCGTATTCCAAACGATCGGAGCACCCCAGTCGTGTCCAATTAAGATAGCCTTATCTTCTCCAAACGAATCAATAATGCCCACTATGTCCTTCATCATAGTACTCATATCATAAGCTTCTACGGCCGACGGCTTATCACTGCCTCCATATCCCCTTAAATCAGGAACCACGACCCGAAAACCAGCTTTCGCAACGGGTGCTATTTGATGCCGCCAGGAATACCACAATTCTGGCCACCCATGGATCATCATAACCAAGGGTCCGTCTCCCTCGACCGCTGCTCGCAACCGGATCCCATTGCTAACTACAAATTGAAGCTTAAAATCATCATGCATTGTGTCACACCTCCTGAGTTGAGCAGGCAATAATTCGTCCGCATTTGGAAACGCAGCACTCAGTGCGTCCCTTGAACCTAGCCTCTGGTCCAAAGGGCAATAATATGATTTGCTGTCACTAGTCGATAACCAAGTTCCGTTAGCCGCATTTTTTCCTAAAATTCCGCCCACAAAACTTAATACCAAAACGAGGGGTAAAAAATAAAATACTTGTAAAGCTTGCTGCTTTCACTTTTGCTTTTGAACAGCTCAACCAAGGCTAGGTATAAGGAATTATATTGTTCGATCGGTAGCGATCCAATAAGTCAAAGATCATTTTCTCCGTATCCACGAAATCAGCAAACCCTGTTTGTCTCAATTTCGTTGTACTGCTGCATAAGTCCCAGTCAGAACCAAACATAAAGTCACCAAAAGGCCATAGGGCAAGATGGTCCAACTTCGTTGGAGTCAATTTATTATCATGTACAATTCGGTCCCAGACTGAGTCCTTGTCCACCATCATTTTCGACAGAGATATGCTTCTGGGGCCTCCCATCGGGAGGCCAAAATACTCCGCAAATCTTGGCCAAATGTTTTCCCATCGAAAATAATCTCCGTTGGTTATATTGAAAGCTTGATTTATACAGGCCTCATTTGTGGCAATCCATACTATCCCCTTGGCAAGATGCGCTGCAGATACTGCTTCGACTAGTGCTTTGTAGCTGCCCTCGGAGCCCGGATAGTCAAGTGATAGACCAAGGGCTTTAGAAATCGTTGCATAAGCGGCAATCAAAGATATCGGGTTTCGCGAACGACCCGGAGTATAATCATACACCAATGATGGTCTTGAGATGGACCAATTCCAACTACCAGCGCGTTGTAGTAAATAATCTTGTTGATCATAATAAAAATTCGCTGATAAGTGGCGGGGATCGCTTTCCATCGCTGGCGTCGGATAGCGACCCAAATGCGCACCATAATATTTTGCTCCGTGAACCACGTGAATATGCTGAAAAGACCGCGAATTATCGCTGACCCCCACTAATATATTTTCCAACATGGAAAGATTGTCAGATACAGGCTCTATGCCACCCTCTCCATGTTGCGCACGTGCAGCATAAAATATGTGGGTCACTTCCTTGGTGTTTTTCAGTTTTTCTCGGCACTCCTTACCATCTAATAGATTGACACTTACATAACTGATAGAGCCAGATTGGGTGGGTGGAGTTTGGCACAATCCAATTACACGCCAACCAGCAGAAACTAGGCATTCCACCAAACGAGTTCCCACCATTCCGGTGGCTCCGACCACCAACGCGACACGTTCTGTCATTCCATCTCGCTCCCTTGCCAACCCCATTGGGTCAAAAGTTCTCGGCTCTGCAATAATTCTCTGTCGGGATCCAGAGAAATAACTTCCATGACGGATTGCCCACTAAAATTGATGGCCCGAATTGCTTTCGCTACTGCTTGAAAGTCAATCTTCCCCTTCCCTATTGGATCATGCCTCCAGTGTCTTTCCCCTGTATCGGATAAATGGATCAGTTCGATATGATCCTTAAGCACCTCGATACTGTGCGCTGGGTCCTCACCAGCAAAAAACCCGTTTGCTACATCGTAGACCACCCCAACACGGTCATCCGACAACGTATCCAATACCTTAGCTAAATCGCTGGCCAATGGAGCAAACGTTACCGGCACGTTTTCAATAAGAATCTGGGTCCCGCTCTGTTCTGCACGCTCTATCAACACATGCAGCCCATCATAAAACCAGGATGTCAGAGAAACCTTGGAAGCTGGCAATAACGGAGATACTTTCCCCGGAACCAATACAACATAGGGTACTGACCATGCGCCCGCTAGATCAATCAACTCAGTAAAACGTTCAATTGTGAATGCTCGTGTATCCGGATTGGGACTGGTCAGGTTGTGGTCCATGATGGGTAAATTGAAAGAAATAACCTGAGCACCCTCGTTGGACATCCAGCTCGGTGGTAACCTGCGAACACTGGGCTCTATTTCAGAAACCCAAATGTGGCCTGAGTTAAAAAGCAGTTCAAACCGTCTAAATCCAAGATCCAACAGATGACGCATCGCGTCGAACGCGCTAAACTTGTAGATGTATGAATATGTATTTATTGCGATGGGTAATTGCTTCATTTCATGCTTGGCCTTTTCCGATTCGGATGAATACTTTCCTTTTCGGTGAAAATGTAAAAAATTGTTTAACACCTTAGTCCCATTTTATTTTTATCAGTAAAGAAGAAATCATGTCATCACAAGATAACAGTCCACTCTCTGGAATTCGTGTACTCGATTTTACAGCTTTCGTAGCCGGGCCTTATTGTACCCGCTTGATGGCGGATCTAGGCGCCGACGTTATCAAAGTTGAACCACCGCACGGCGATCTATTGCGCGCCGTCCACCCAATACGAAGTGGGCATAGTACATATTTTGGTCAATTAAATTTAGGCAAACAAAGCCTATCAATTGACCTGAAACAACCCAATGCACTGGAAACCATTAAACAACTTGCCTTAAAGGCAGATGTTCTAGTCGAAAATTTTCGACCTCGGGTAATTAACCGTTTCGGACTCGATTACGAGTCGCTTTCCAAACAACGTCCAGACATCATTTACTGCTCCATTTCAGGGTACGGGCAGACTGGACCCTCGTCGCAAGATCCAGCCTTTGCCCCCGTAATTCATGCAACAAGTGGTTTTGATTTAGCCATGCGAGATTATCAGCAAAAGTCTGATGCACCGGCGCGGGGCCGACCGGTAGCAGCTGATGTTCTTAGCTCCCTTCATGCATTGTCGGCAATTAATGCAGCTCTTTTTCGACGTGAACGCACCGGTGAGGGAGAACGAATTGACATTGCGCTTATAGAGTGCATTCAAAGTCTACTGCCCTTTGAATTTCAAAGAGCCCAAATCGAAAACCCTGGCCCTATTGCCCCTCTCTATGCCCCAATAAAAACAAAAGATGGACATATTCTTGTAATGCCGGTAACGCAAAAAGGTTTTGAAGGGCTTGCAATAGCGCTTGACCAAAAAAACTGGATCAACGACGAGAAATTTTCCACTGCGTCTCAGCGAATCAAAAATTGGGATACTTTATGGAGTGATATAGAGAGTTGGGCCATTAAGCACACATCTGCGGAATGCGAATTGATACTTGCACCAAGTGGTTGTCCATTTGGCCGCTATCAAACCGTTAACGAAGCCATGCTAAGTCCACAGGTGGAGGCACGCAATGCCATAACAGAGGTTTCAGATGCAGCTGGCTCATTTAAGGTGCCCAACACTCCATTGCGCCTGCACAAAGGCGACAGCACCATTGGCACAAAAGTTCCCTCTCTCGGGCAGCACAATGGAGAAGCTCTCAAAAGCTGGCTTGGCATGAGCGAAAAAGCTATCCAGGAACTTTTGGATTCTGGAGCGTTGCACGCGGACTAGTGTAATCTCGCGTTCACATGTGAATCCGAAGCGAATATTTCCTCCTCCGACTCAATTTTATCTGGATCGATTGTCATGCTCATGCCCGGTTGGACAGGAAGAGACAAAACCCCATCTTTTGGTGCAGCTGGATACTTCAAGAAATGTTGAAGGATTATATTCCATTTTACCAAATATTCCTGATAAGGCGTGTGAATAGGTGACTGAGTCAAAGAGAATTGGAGTGTCGCTGGTGTCGAACCACCGTGCGGGATGGTAATGAGATCGTGGATAGTAGCATAAGACGCAATTTTAAGCGTTTCGGACAAACCCCCACACCAATAGATATCGGGTTGCAAAATATCCAAGGCACCGGCATCAACAAACCTTTTGAAGCCCCATCGAGTATATTCGTGCTCAGCTCCTGACAAGGGAATATTTATCTTGTCTTTAATCCGTCGGTAACTGCTAATACGGTCGGGCATAGCACATTCTTCTAGCCAAAACGGTCGATATTCAGCAATCTGCTCTGCTAGTGACAGGACATAGGGAACATCCATACTCTGCCAACAGTCCAGCATTATCGCATCGTCTTCTCCAAGGGTTTCCCGCAATGTTTTCACCAACTCCACATTGCTACGAAGGCCTTCCGGACCACTCATAGGTCCATGTCGAAAGAACCATTTCTGAGCAGTGTACCCTTCTCTTTGAGCTTCCTTGGCTCGCTCGGCCACCAATCCCACATCCTCTACTGAATACCCTAACATACTTGCATAGAGAGGAACGGTGTCACGTGTGGGGCCCCCAATGAGTTGATACGTGGGGACATTAAATACTCTTCCCTTCAGATCCCACAGCGCACAATCGACTATGCTAACCGCCCACATGGCCTCTCCCTGCCGCCCATGAACCAACTCACGATGCATTTGATCCCAGAGTAATTCTGTCGCTAATGGATCCTTCCCAAGCAATAGGGGTTGGAGTTGGGAGGCGATAATATACGCAACGGCCTCAGTAGTCGGACCAGCAATACCAACAGCTCCATCATCTGTCTCTATTTCCAGAAATACGCCAAAAATTTGAAACCTATTTTCGCCAATTTGGTGCCCCCCCCATGCCGGCATTGCATCCCGATACTCAGGATAAATATCTATTGGCCTAGAGAGTCGAGATTCCCAGAACTTACCATCTGTTTCCATTGAACCGACAAGTTTTCGTATACGAACTTTTGAAATTTTCACAATGTTATCCCTCTATTGCACTTGCCCAGCGCGCAGCAGCCGACCCGGGAGCCACTCGTTATTCGCAACTTCTCGACCTTGTTTTCTGATAATGGTCCCATTTACTATTACGGTATCCACGCCAATTGGATCCGAGATCAGGCGGTCCGCACCACCTGGCAGGTCATAAACTCTCCTCAAGGGTCCTGCACCCACTTTATTCGGATCAAACAAGACTATGTCGGCTGGCCACCCCTTTTTTAACACACCTCGATCCCGTATCCCAAAAACTTCGGCCGGCCGTAGAGTTAACATGTGAACCGCTTGTTCCAGTGTGAGCACCCTTTTCTCTCGTACCCAATGGCCCAACAAATGGGTTGAATAACAAGCATCACACAACTGGCTTGCATGAGCCCCAGCATCTGACAAGGCAATAAGCATATTCGGATCACATAGCAATTCTTCAATTTCGTTCTCATTGTAGTTGACCACTGGAAAACGAAAGCGAGCCCCAAAATTGTTTTCAAGGCTGAGGTCCAATGCCAAATCGATTGGATCCATTCCACGTTCCATTGCCACTTCAGAGAGAGGTCTTTCCTCTAATTCTTCGCTGTTCGGTACCCGGGAAATTACTGCTCTCTCCGCCCAACCGGCCAGTGCATTCTTTGCGCCGATGGCAGAGTCTTTTTTGAAAGCGGAACGAAAACCTGAATCTAAATAAATTTTTCTTCTACCTGCTGTATCTGTTTTCATTGTTGAGGCAAATAGGGGTCGCATTTCAAAAACGAAAGGATCATCAAAGTTAAAGTCAAAGTTTAGAGGTCGACATGATATTTGAGGAACAATCTGTAACCCTTCTTCTACTAATTTCGCAGCCTGCTCCTGGTGTCGCCTATGTGAACCAGGTCCGGACATTCCCGCAAGCAATGCGGTCCAGGTAATCGGAATATCATGCTTGTCGGAAAGTTTTCGGAATTGGTCGTTGAAAAGTGTCCTTCCTACAGTAGCTTGCATAATGCCACGGCCTGATTCCGCCATCGCACCAATTAGCTCGTCCAACTCATCCATGCTGGACAAGCGGCTAGGAACGGGATGCCCATCATACCCGTGATGCGTTGGTGCATGAGAGGTAGCGAAACCAAGTGCGCCAGCATCCATGCCTTCACGAACAATGTCTGCCATCCTGGATATCTCATCTCCAGTCGCCTCTCTTAACACGGCTGAATCTCCCATTACCTCCAGCCGAACCGGTGTGTGTCCCAGCAACACTCCAACGTTGATGGCTGTCCCTTTCCGGTCAATAAGATCTAAATATTCTGGAAAGGACTCGAATCCCCAATCGCTGCCTAGCCCTAACCGAAGCGCTTCAAGGCTCATGCCTTCCACCTTCTCAAGGGTCCGAAGCATTTGATCTCGCCGATTGGGTTGAATCGGAGCAATACCAAAGCCGCAGTTACCAATAACTACAGTAGTAACTCCGTGCCACGGAGAAATAGATAGACCTGCATCCCAAAGGAGTTGTGCATCGTAGTGAGTATGAATATCTACGAATCCAGGAGAAACGATTTTGCCAGACCCATCGATGGTTGTCTCGGCTTCACCCGAAATCTCCCCTAAATCAACGATTTTTCCATTTAAAACGGCAATATCGCCTATATAGCCCCTACTCCCGGTCCCATCGACAATGGTTCCATTCACTATTTTCAGATCGTATTGCATTACTGATCGAACCTCGAATATTCTTTTTAAGCACATTTTTATGATGTATTTGTAATTAATATGCCCAGTGAGGCGGAAATACCACATTTACTGGTTTAACTTAGCCTCAAAGAGCAAACAAGACTACACAAAGTCCAGTCTTAGAACTATCAAACACTAGAATTAATCCCAACAACAATTTTGTTCTAACTGTGATGCATTGTCACATTGACGCCATACAAAATTTTGGCAATGATATCAGGCTGTAACGGCCCGTAACTAGCATCTTATTAGTTAATAAGGGAGGACCAGTGGTCGTTGCTGCTATTCTCCAACAACTAGGGAATAGTTTTGGTGTGTTTCTGCGCTGGCCATTCTATCGATGTGCAGAGCATTTAAATAATAATCGGACGTCTTTTTTGAAGGGAGGACTCCATATGGAAAGACAAGGCAAAGTATCCTTGCGTAGATCGCTGCAGCGGTCACTGCAAGTCGCAGCGTCTGTCGCCATTCTAGGGGCATTTGCTACGCCAGCGGCGCTAGCAGATTCGTCCATAGAGAACATCCGACATTGTTCGGATAGTAACTGGTGTTACTACGATCGAGATCAATCACGTGGATGGCGTTATAGCCCGCTCGGACAAATCGATACGGAGAATGTTAAAGATCTCCGTCCGGCATGGATTTTCCAGCCGGGTGAAGTTCGTCAAGGCTTGCACGGTACCCCAATCGTCATTGACGGCGATATGTATTTTTCAACCAATCCATCAACAGTTTGGAAGTTGGATGCAGGTACCGGAGAACGCGAATGGGTTTATATTCCGGAAATGGATCCGGCAGTCATTTCCCGTTCATTTTTCTCGCACACACGTGGCCTAACCGTAGGCGAGGGCCGTGTTTACATGGGTCGCGCTGATGGACATATTGTGGCATTAGACGAGCGTACTGGTGACGTACTGTGGGATGTACAGATAGTGGATTCTGCCAAAGAGACGGCAGGCTTCTCTGGCGCCGGCATCTTGGTTAGCGCAGACCTTTTTGTACTGCCA
>CAZEWK010000030.1:0-2894 GCA_964515905.1 uncultured Rhodospirillaceae bacterium
ATCACGATAGTCGACTAGATCGTCTATTATGGAATAGAGACACCCGCGCAGCACGTCGAATGTTATACAGGGTGAGTGAAAATGCAAAAAAGCTTGGAGTGGCTAGAATCTATCTGATAGAGAGGCATCCAGACGTCGACACAGCTATCTCAGCTATACCTCCTGATCAAATAACTAATTCAGGACTAACCTATGATCGGGTAAGGTGGCGTCGATTGGCTAACAAAAATGACCGTGCACGGGAGCTTCTACATTCCTTACCAAAAACATTAAAATATGGAAACAAATGGTGGAGAGAGATCGCTTATCAAATTCGGTTGTGTTTGAGAGACGATCTAATTGATGAAGCATACACATTAGCGGCCAATAACTCTCAATTTGAAACAGCCGATCGCTCTGAAGCAACTTGGATAGCCGGCTGGATTGCTCTTACACTACTAAACCGTCCAGAGGAAGCTTACTCCCACTTTGAAACTATGCATGGCATTGTCTCTATGCCGATTAGCCTTGGCCGATCTGCATACTGGGCCGGTCAAGCCGCCAAGGAAAGTAAAAATCCTGTTTTGTCCACCAAATGGTTTACTAAAGGCGCGGACTTCCCAACAACTTTTTACGGTCAATTATCTAAATATTCCTTAGGATTCGATAAGTGGAAATTTCCAACATCTCCTGGATACAAGGAGAACGAAAAAAAACAATTTGAACAACGGGAGTTGGTTCGTGCCGTCCGAATCCTGGGAGAAATTGGAGAAGAAAAAATAATGCGCACATTTGTGGTGCATTTATCGAAATCTGCCTCTACACCGACTGAGCACAGCTTAATTGAAAGTTTGGTTAGAGATTATGATTATCCCCAAGTTGGAATAGCATCGGCTAAACAGGCAGTTCGCTCAGGTATTATACCGATTAAAACATCCTATCCTATACCAGAAAAATATGGTGAATGGATCAATAGTGTTTCCAACGTTGAGAAAGCTTTATCCTTAGCTATAGCAAGACAGGAAAGTGAAATGGATCCAAATGCCATATCTGGCGCCGGTGCCCGGGGCTTAATGCAGTTACTACCTCATACAGCCAAAGCGGTAGCAAAAGAATTAGGAGTTTCCTTTGATAAAAGCCTCTTAACGACAGATCCCTTATATAATATTTCTCTAGGGACCCATTATCTCTCAGGTCTACTGGACTACTACCACGGATGCCACCCCTTGGCACTCGCAGCCTATAATGCTGGCCCCAAGCGAGTAAATACCTGGCTTAAACGTTATGGTGACCCCCGACAATCGCAAATATCAGTCGTCAACTGGATTGAATCCGTTCCCTATGCTGAAACACGAAATTACATACAAAGAGTTATTGAAACCCAAGAAGTATACCGGATTCTCCTTCAGAAACCGCAAACGCTTTCACCCCTTAAAACCTGCGATTAGGTACTTCTAATATCATACGGGTATGGACGTCAGTCAGAATTCATCTAAATTTAATTCTTCAAATACAAATACTGAGATGGAGTATTATTTGTCTACAAAAGAACCTGAATATAAAGATATAGTGGATGCTGCACGAAATATACGTAGTTATATTCATACCACACCATTACTCAGATCTAGAGAGCTTAACGAAATAGTTGAAGCTGAGGTTTTAATTAAGGCTGAGTTACTACAGCATACCGGATCCTTCAAATTCCGCGGTGCCTATAACAAAATTCAGGAGGTGGCGTTCAAAAACCCAGATTCAGAAATAGTTGCATGGTCCTCCGGAAACCATGCTCAGGCCGTTGCCGCGGCAGCAGGCATAGCCAATATTCGGTCTACAATCATAATGCCTATAGATGCGCCAAAAGTAAAAATATCTGGCACTAAACAGTATGGCGGTCAAATCGTCCATTACGACAGGAACAGAGAAAATCGAGAAGAAATTGGGACCCTAATAGCGAATGAAAAAGGTGCAACCATTGTGCCACCATATGATGATCCTTTAGTGATCGCCGGCCAAGGAACCGTAGGGTTAGAAGCCGCTTCGCAAATTATGAAACACGATTTAGTGCCAGACGTTGCGCTTATTCCTTGTGGGGGTGGTGGTCTTATTTCCGGGTGTTCAATTGCACTCCAAAGTTACTTCCCAGAAATTAGAATTCATCCAGTAGAACCCATTGGATTTGATGATACAACTCGTTCACTAGAGCTCGGCCATCGGGTCAGCAACGTGAAACTTGCTGAATCAGTTTGTGATGCTCTTTTGGCACCTACACCCGGAGAGATTACCTTTGAAATAAATTATAAACGCCTCTCACCCGGCATAACGGTATCTGATAGGGAAGTATTATCAGCTATGAACTTTGCTTTCAGAAGGTTCAAGTTGGTCGTGGAACCTGGAGGTGCGGTAGCTCTTGCCGCTCTTCTAGCAAATAAAAAACTTTATAAAAATAAAACGGTATTAATAGTTTTATCGGGTGGTAACGTTGATGAGCATGTTTTCTCCGAAGCCTTGTCAAAATCATACTAACTACTGAGTTTCTCAATTAACACGCGACTACCTTAGAACTCTGTAGTTTCAAAATTTCTGCTTTAGTAAAACCAACTTCTTGTAATATCTCTATCGTATGTTGCCCAAGTAGAGGTGCTCCAAACTGGATCGTTGGAGGAGTCTTTGAGAACCTAGCGGCCGGGCGAGCCTGACGTATTTTGCCAACTTCTTGATGGTCATACTCCCATACTATTTTGCTCGCCACTACTTGGGTATGATTTAACATCTCTCCCCTTGTTAGTACGGGTGCACATGGCACTCTCTCAACCTCCATCCTTGACATCCAATATTGTGTAGAACGGGTAACCAACACGTCTTGAATAAGTTGTAACCGCTCATCAATATTTTTTGCTCGAAGACCCGGTGTGGAG
>CAZEWK010000031.1:0-35771 GCA_964515905.1 uncultured Rhodospirillaceae bacterium
AGAAATTTTTGGTAATCCTGTAGATCGCCTGTAACTACTCTCAATAGATAATCGGCGTCACCGGTCATTAAGTAGCATTCCACGACTTCGGGCCGTTTTTTTATTTCATTTTCAAAATATTCAAGGGCCGCCACAAATTGACGCTCGACTGTTTCGTTGACGAACACACTATCAGGGAAACCAACAGCACTTTGGTTAAGTAGGGACACATATCCATCGATTACCCCAAGCTTTTCAAGCGTTTTCACTCGTCTTAAGCATGGCGAGGGCGATAGGCCGACCGTCCGTGCTAACTCGACGTTCGAGATACGAGCGTTTTTCTGAAGCTCTGCCAGGATTTTACGATCTAAATCATCAAGTTCGATACTTGGCATTTAATTGCTATTTTTTATCTTTCTGAACCATTAAATGTCCTAATTGGCCTCTAATCATAGCATATTCGCAATATTTATCATCCATGATTTTGGTATTATTATTTCGAAGTATCTGCGTGTTTGAAAAGATTCTTATTTAGGAGACCGTTAGGAAGTGAATACAACTAAGGATATGAGGTCTGGGCAAAACAAAGATCTGAAACAGAAGCCAAAAGCAAAGAGCACGGCAATCGATAAATCAATTGAGCTTTCTATCCTTAAAGATCTAGAAAAAAAGATACTATGGCTCTCGTCATGGATGATTCATGAGGCAAACCATCTTAGACCAATTCGGGACAATCTGAAAGTTGGAGGCCATCAGGCCTCTTGCGCCTCTGTTATCACCTTAATGACGGCTTTATATTTTTCTGCATTAAGACCTTTAGACAGGGTGGCAGTGAAGCCTCATGCGAGCCCAGTATTTCATGCAATCCAATATCTGTTGGGTCGACAAACAAAAGAGAACATTATTCGGTTTCGTGGTTTTGGTGGCGCGCAGTCTTATCCTTCACGTACTAAAGACGCTGATGACGTGGATATTTCCACTGGATCAGTTGGTCTTGGCGGTGCCTTAACTCTTTTTGCATCTTTAGTTCAGGATTATGTGAGACTTCATGGGATTAACGACGACCATAATCCAAGATCTCGAATGATTGCATTATTTGGGGATGCCGAACTGGACGAGGGAAATGTTTTTGAGGCGTTATTTGAGGGGTGGAAGCATAATATTCGAAATGTTTGGTGGATTATTGACTATAATCGACAAAGTTTGGACAGCGTCGTTACTGACCCCGTATTTAATCGATTAGATGGTTTATTTAAGGCGATGGACTGGAATGTTGAAACGATTAAATATGGAAAGATGTTGCAATCTGCTTCTAAACGACCAGGAGGTGACGCTCTACTTAAATGGATAGATTCCTGCCCGAACCAATTGTATTCAGCCCTTACTTTTAAGGGGGGTGCTTCATGGCGAGAAAGATTGAACAACGACTTAGGTAAGGTGATAGGTATTCGGTCTCTTTTAGATGATTACGATGACGATGGTCTCCAGGCGCTAATGACTAATTTAGGGGGTCATGATCTTCAAACTGTTTTAGAGTCTTACGAGCGGGCGGCGAAGACTGACCTTCCAACATGTTTTATAGCGTATACAATTAAAGGGTATGGGTTGCCATTGGCCGGGCACAAAGATAACCATGCGGGTATTATGAACATCGAGCAGATGCAACAATTTAAAACCGCAAATCAAATATTAGATGGAGAAGAGTGGGATTTTTTTTCCGGGCTTAAAACACCCATTAGAGAGTTAAAAGGTTTTTTAAAAGATGTTCCGTTTGCAGGCGATGCAAAGCGACGTTTTTCCTCGAACCCGGTCATGGTTCCTAAAAGTCTTACTTCTATACGCTTGAAACATGGGTCTACTCAGGAAGCTTTTGGGAAGATTTTGAACGAGTTGGGTCGGAATAATACACCTCTAGCCAGTCGGATAGTTACTACGTCTCCTGACGTTACCGTGTCTACGAATTTAGGTTCGTGGGTCAATAGACGTCAAATATTTGAGAGAAGAGAACGGCCTGACGTTTTTCGGACCGAAGAGGTTGCCTCTGCCCAAAAGTGGGGGATGTCGCCTACGGGACAGCACATTGAGTTGGGTATCGCCGAAAACAACCTTTTCTTAACTTTAGCTGCCCTAGGATTATCAAGTGAATGGTTTGGGGCACGTTTGTTACCAATTGGAACTATCTATGACCCATTTATAGCCCGTGGTTTAGATGCATTGAATTATGCATGCTACCAAGACGCACGTTTTATGTTGGTGGCGACACCCTCCGGTATAACCCTAGCTCCTGAAGGAGGTGCCCATCAGTCAATCAACACCCCTTTAATAGGGATAGGACAACCTGGTTTAAGTTATTTTGAGCCAGCATATGTTGATGAATTAGAGGTCATTATGCGATGGGGTTTCGAATATATGCAGTTACCAGATGGAGGATCGATTTATCTGCGTTTATCCACCCGAATAATCCAGCAAGCCAATCGAGAGATGAGTGATAGTCTGGAGAAGAGTATCATCGATGGTGGATATTGGAGGATTCCTCCTAAGCCTGGTTCTGAGTTAGCAATTGTATATTGTGGCGCTGTTGTTCCAGAAGTTGAGGAATCATTTGAACAGCTGAAAGGTGATTTACCCGATTTAGGTATTTTATCTATCACTTCACCAGACCGATTACATTCGAATTGGCTTAGTGCAAAAAAAGTAAGGAGGACAGGGTCAACAAATATTGCCTCTGTGATTGAGACTTTGCTAGCACCATTATCTCCAGAGGCCGCGATAGTTACGGTAATGGATGGTCACCCGGCTACGTTATCGTGGCTGGGAGCTGTAAATGGACATCGAGTGTACCCACTAGGAATAGAAGAGTTTGGGCAGTCCGGCGATATACAGGATCTCTATAGTGAGTACGGTATTGATGGAGCGGCAATTTTGGACGCCACTGCACGTGCTTGTTTACGGCGGCCATCCGCACGCAAGGGGTGCGATACCAAATTCACCAGGATTTAATACGTGAATAATGGTGCGGGCGAAGGGACTCGAACCCCCACAACCTGTCGGTTACTAGGACCTAAACCTAGCGCGTCTGCCAATTCCGCCACGCCCGCAAATTTGATGCACATATATATATGTTTGGTGGAAAAAGAGTAAACTTCCATGTTTCGAATGCTAATCTACAGATAAACCTAAATCGTATTGTTAGTCAAAAAAGGTAATTAAATGGTACTAAGAAGATTATTTTTTAAAATTCCAGCTGAATAAGAAGCTTGCGGGAGTAAATGCATGTGATAGAACCAACTGATCCAACGACTTTTCCCTGTTTAAGTAAATTGGTATATTTATGTTAAAACCTTCTGTAAAAATTACGTTAATTGTTTCACCAGTATTGATTTGGGTTATATAGAGTTGGTTTTTTGTGCTAGCAGTTATTATTAATTTGGTCTTTATTGTTTTAGAAGAGGCGTCAACCGGGGCGTAAATAATCATTATGCAAGTTAAAGAAACTAGTACCGACGGTCTTAATCATAAATATGAGATCGTGATAGCAGCATCCGAAATTAGTGAAAAAGTTGATGAACGCCTTGAGGAATTGCGGCGGACTGTTCATATCAATGGATTTCGACCCGGTAAGGTTCCAATTTCACTTTTGCGCCAGCGTTACGTTAAATCGGTTATGGGAGAAGTCTTGGAAGCGGTAGTTGGCGAGACTTCGCAGCAGGCTTTGAAGGATGAGGGTGTTCGTCCAGCTTTGCAGCCACAAATTGAAATAACGACGTTCGATGAAAATAAAGACTTAGAATATGTGATGGAAGTAGAAGCCCTGCCTGTAATTGAACCTCCAGATTTGAAAAAACTAAAATTTACGAGGCTGACAGCTCAGGTAGACGAAGAAGAAGTAAAGTCATCGGTTAATAACTTAGCTGAGCGGAATCGTGGGTATTCTGAGGTAAAAAGAAAAAGGAAGTCAAAGAAGGGAGAGGTGCTAGTTATTGATTTTCGAGGTACGGTGGAAGGAAAAGTGTTAGAAAATGCAGAAGGGAAAGATTTTAACTTAGGGCTTGGTGCCAATAGCTTTTTACCAGGTTTTGATGAAGCGCTGATTGGTTCTAGGTCGGGCGAGCATCATTCGGTTCCAGTTATTTTACCGGATAACTATCCACTAGAGGAAATGAGAGGGCGTGAGGCGATTTTTGAAGTCGATGTAAAATCTCATCTTGAACCCGGTGAAATAAAAATAGATGACGATTTAGCTAAATCGATGGGACTAGAAACTCTTGACTCTCTCCGGGATGCCACCAGAACCGAACTTGAACGCGGTTATAGAGGACAATCCCGGGTTCGTTTAAAAAGGGATATGCTGGATGCCTTTGCCGAAAGTCATAATTTTGACGTGCCGAGTGGCATGGTTACCAGGGAATTCGATGGGATATGGTCCCAAATTGAACATGATATGGAGCATGCCGGAGTTTCTTGGGACAATGAAGACCAGAACGAGGAAGAGGCTCGTGATGAGTACAAAATGATTGCTGAGAGAAGGGTTCGCCTAGCTCTATTGCTTTCAGAGATCGGACAACGCAACAATATTACAGTACCACAGGAAGAATTGAATCAGGCTGTAATGGAACAAGCAAGGCGATTCCCCGGAAAAGAGAAGGATGTATTTGATTATTTCAAAAATAATCCTGAAGCCATCAGTGGTCTTCATGCTCCGATTTTTGAGGACAAAGTTATAGATTTTATTATTGAAATGGCAGATGTCTCAGAAACAGAAGTAAGTGTGGAGGAGTTGTATAAAAACCCCGATTCTTCTGAAACGGGTGCGCCTAAGAAAAAAGATTCCAAAAAGCAAAAGAAGGCAAAGCCGAAACAGCGGAAATCTTCATCTGCTGGGCGTAGTTCGGCAAAACCTGTCAAGAGTAAAGCAAAGGTCAAGGTGCGCACCAAAGATTAAAGAAAATTGAATTCTAGTCGAGAAAAATAATGCGAAAGCAAAGCGAGATAAATATGAGCGCTTTAATTCCAATGGTTGTTGAGCAGACTAATCGAGGTGAGCGGTCTTACGATATATATTCTAGGTTGTTAAAAGAGCGCATAGTTTTCTTAACCGGTCCCGTGGATGATCATGTTGCATCTGTAATTACAGCACAATTTTTGTTTCTTGAGGCAGAGAATCCTAGCAAGGATATTTCGTTTTATATTAATTCCCCGGGGGGAATAGTTTCATCTGGCCTGGCGGTTTATGATACAATCCAGTACATAAGTCCAAGTGTTTCAACACTTTGTATAGGGCAGGCCGCGTCTATGGGTTCCTTGTTGCTGGCTGCAGGTGCCGAAGGGCAGCGGTATTGTGTGCCAAATGCTAGAATAATGATTCATCAACCTTCAGGTGGTTTTTCTGGCCAGGCAACGGATATCGAGATTCATGCCAAAGAGATACTGGCGCTTAGGGCTCGGTTAAATGGAATTTATGCTGAGCATACACATCAGCCGTTGGATAAGATAGAAGAAGCAATGGAACGAGATAAATTTCTGACTCCGGAGGAGGCAAAATCTTTCGGTCTTATCGATGAGGTAGTAATTAGTAGGCCAAAACCCGCTGAGGATTCATGAAAATAGATGGAACTATGGCCTTTCTTGCTGTTTTAGGGCCAGCTATTATGTATCCAACAAAAATTATTAAGGTTAGTGTTTCACTACTTGAGCATTGTTAGTGAAACTGATTGCGATAGACGTTTGAAATAAATTGCTAAATTACAACTTGGGAATCATCCGGACAGGGCGAAGATGACTAAATCAACCGGCAACGAATCCAAGAATACTCTTTACTGTTCCTTTTGTGGAAAAAGTCAGCACGAAGTTAGAAAGCTAATTGCTGGCCCCACAGTCTTCATTTGCGATGAATGTGTTGAACTCTGCATGGAGATAATTAGGGAGGAACATAAAAATAGTTTGGTCAAAACACGGGATGGGGTTCCGACTCCAATAGAAATTTGTACAGTACTTGATGATTACGTCATAGGGCAGTCTCACGCCAAACGCGTGCTTTCTGTGGCAGTACATAATCATTATAAACGCATCGCCCATGACGCCAAGAATAACGAAGTTGAATTGGCAAAATCCAATATTTTATTGGTAGGACCTACGGGTTGCGGCAAAACTTTGCTTGCGCAAACGCTTGCTCGAATACTGGATGTTCCATTCACTATGGCTGATGCGACTACCCTGACGGAAGCAGGTTACGTGGGGGAAGACGTCGAAAATATAATATTAAAATTGCTGCAGGCGTCCGATTACAACGTGGAGCGGGCTCAGCGTGGCATAGTGTATATAGACGAAATCGATAAAATTTCTAGAAAATCTGATAATCCTTCTATAACTCGTGATGTATCTGGTGAGGGTGTTCAACAAGCGTTGCTTAAGATTATGGAAGGCACTGTTGCAAGCGTGCCACCTCAAGGAGGTAGGAAACACCCGCAACAAGAGTTTCTGCAGGTGGATACAACAAACATCTTGTTTGTATGTGGAGGAGCATTTTCGGGCCTAGAGAAGATCATTTCAGAACGAGGACAAGGAACGTCTATAGGTTTTGGGGCAGATGTTAAAGCACCTGATGAGCGGCGTAGTGGGGAAATTTTGCGTCAGGTTGAACCAGAAGATTTACTAAAATTTGGACTAATCCCTGAATTTGTTGGAAGGTTGCCTGTTGTTGCGACTTTAGAGGATTTAGATGAGGACGCATTAGTGGAAATCCTTGTTAAACCGAAAAACGCATTGGTCAAACAATATGAGCGGTTATTTAATATGGAAGAAATAGAACTTTCTTTTTCAGATGATGCACTGGGTGCGGTTGCTAAGAAAGCTATTCAGAGGAAAACTGGTGCACGAGGTTTGAGATCGATTCTGGAAACTGCGTTGTTAAACACTATGTTTGATTTACCGAGTTTAGAAGGAGTTGAAGAGGTTGTTATTAACAAGGAGGTCATTGAAGGTCGCTCTCAACCGCTGCAAATTTACTCGGAGCGAAAGGACGACGTGGAATCATCTGCTTCATAGTACTGTCGTACGGGGGTCTTGAAAATGGTTGAGATAGAGGCCAATTAGTCTACCAAGGTATGTAAGAAATCGTGAAGTATGATTTTCCATTATCAGATATCGTTGGGTATTTATGACTGGAAAGCCGGACATTAAATTTTATAAAAGAGCGAGATAAAATGACAGAAACAGCGCTTTATCCAGTATTGCCGTTGCGTGATATAGTCGTATTTCCGAGTATGATCGTGCCTCTTTTTGTGGGTAGAGAAAAATCGGTTCGTGCGCTGGAAGAAGTTATGCAGGATGACAAACAGATTTTTTTGGTAGCCCAAAAAAATGCTGGTCAGGATGAGCCGGGCACTGATGACATTTTTCGGATAGGGACAATTGGAACAGTCCTCCAGCTTTTGAAGCTGCCTGATGGTACCGTTAAAGTATTAGTTGAAGGAGGAAAGAGGGCGTCCATATTATCATTTACAGACCGAGAGGATTATTTTGAGGCTGAGGCCCAGGCCATAGAGGAAAAAGTTATAGATCCTAAGGAAATCGATGCATTAACTCGCTCTGTGGTATCCCAATTTGAGAATTACGTTAAGTTAAACAAAAAAATTCCGCCTGAAGTCCTTGTTTCAGTTAACCAAATTGAAGATCCAGCCAAACTAATTGACACTATTTCATCACACTTAGCCGTCAAAGTTTCCAGTAAGCAGGAGCTTTTGGAGTTAGATAGCCTTGAAAGCCGTTTTGAGAAAGTGTGTTCACTGATTGAAGGCGAAATTGGTGTGATGCAGGTTGAGAAGAAAATTCGTTCGCGAGTTAAACGGCAGATGGAAAAAACACAACGTGAATACTATCTGAACGAACAATTAAAAGCGATACAGAAAGAACTCGGTGATGGAGAGGATGGGAAGGATGAAGCTACCGAGTTAGAGGAAAAGATAGCGTCGACAAAACTAAGTAAAGAAGCTAGGGAGAAATCAGTAGCTGAACTTAAAAAACTAAAAAATATGAGTCCAATGTCGGCTGAGGCCACAGTAGTACGTAATTATCTTGATTGGATGCTGTCAATTCCCTGGAAGAAGAGGACGCGCATCAAGAAAAATTTAGACGAAGCTCAAATTATATTAGATGAAGATCACCATGGACTTAAAAAAGTCAAGGAACGGATAGTTGAGTATCTTGCTGTGCAGCTAAGAACAAAAAAAATGCGCGGACCTATTTTATGTCTTGTGGGACCTCCTGGAGTCGGTAAAACCTCACTGGGTAAATCTATAGCTCGTTCGACTGGTCGGAATTTTATTCGCATGAGCTTGGGTGGGGTACGTGATGAAGCAGAGATAAGGGGACATAGAAGGACTTACATTGGTTCATTACCTGGAAAAATTTTGCAAGGGATGCGGAAAGCGAAATCGTCCAATCCACTCTTTCTCTTGGACGAAGTTGATAAAATGGGGGCAGACTTTCGTGGTGATCCTGCATCTGCATTACTGGAAGTATTGGACCCAGAGCAAAACATAGCCTTTAACGATCATTATCTAGAGATTGACTATGATCTAAGTGAGGTAATGTTTGTAACCACAGCTAATACGACCCGGATTCCACCCCCATTACTTGACCGTATGGAAGTCATACAGCTATCTGGTTACACCGAGGACGAAAAAGTGACTATTGCCAAGGAGCATTTAATCCCTCGGTTAATGGAGCGTAACGGCCTCAATGTTTCGGAGTGGTCGATTTCCGAGCCAGCTATGCGTGATTTAATCCGATACTATACGCGAGAAGCTGGTGTGCGCAGTTTTGAACGCGAGTTGGCGAATCTTGCTAGAAAAGCTGTGAAAGATATTTTATTAGGCAAATACAAGTCGGTTACTGTTACCCGCCGAAATTTAGACAACTATGCAGGTATACGGCGCTTCCGGCATGGAGAGGTGGATCATGGAGATAGCGTCGGTATCACCAATGGCCTTGCGTATACAGATACGGGGGGAGATCTACTTTTGATTGAGACCGTGTCTATGCCCGGAAAAGGTAAAATTACTCCTACAGGGAAATTGGGTGAGGTAATGCAGGAGTCTGTCCAGGCATCTTGGTCATACGTGCGCTCAAGGGCTGTAGATTTCGGTATAAAACCTCCATTATTTAGTAAGAAGGACGTGCATGTCCATGTTCCTGAGGGTGCGATACCAAAGGATGGGCCTTCTGCAGGGATAGCAATTACAACATCGATTGTTTCCGTATTAACTGGTATCCCTGTAAAGTCATCAGTGGCAATGACGGGAGAGGTTAGCTTGCGCGGTAGGGTGTTGCCTATTGGAGGCCTGAAAGAAAAGCTTTTAGCTGCTTTGAGAGGTGGATTGACCACAGTATTGGTCCCTATAGATAACGAGAAAGACCTTCCGGACATACCGGACAATGTAAAAAAAGGGTTGAAAATCATTCCAGTATCAACAGTAGACGAGGTCTTGCGCCATGCTTTGACTACATCATTGACGCCTATTGAATGGGAGGATGTGGATGATGTTGATGAGGTAAGAAAGGGCTCCCAGGAAGGGGCACAAGACTCTGTAATAACGCACTAAATCGTAGGCTTAATTGTGGAGTATATTCCCCATTCACAAAGTTTATTTAATAATCCTACATTTCGGGCGACGTTTGCGTTGACGCGGTTATTAAGTCGAGTTTAAATTAGGTCAATAGAAACACTAGAGCCTAGTCCGAACATGGCAGTCAAAGTCGCAAATTTCTGATGAGGGGGCGTCAGGTAACGATTAGAGGCGTGGGCGGAAATGGGCACTATTAACAGGGGGGCCCACTGTGAATAAAAATGATCTGATTGGCTCTGTGGCTAGCGCTTCAGGGTTATCAAAAACCGAGGCTACTAAAGCTGTTGACTCTGTTCTAGACGCAATAACTGGTGTGTTACGTGGTGGCGGAGATGTTCGACTCGTTGGATTTGGTACCTTCAGTGTGTCAAGAAGAGCACAAACCAAAGGAAGAAACCCTAGGACGGGTGAGGAGATTACTATTCCCGCGTCAAATCAGGCGAAATTTAAGGCAGGAAAAGGACTAAAGGAAGCTCTGAACTAGGTTTCCAAATTATTAAGAGTACGAATGCCGGCGGGGATTTCAGCCGCCGGCATTTTTATGGATACTGTAGATTCGGTGTTACCTTTAACGAATTAAATTCATTTCCGGGCGATTAGCTCAGCTGGGAGAGCACCTCGTTTACACCGAGGGGGTCGGCGGTTCAATCCCGTCATCGCCCACCAGTTTCTTTATCTACCCATGTTGGTTGATTCTACCTTGAGGAAATATTGACAGGCAATAAGCTCTGGCGTAAAGCAAAGCTAGAAAGCCGTTATGAGGGGGTGTAGCTCAGTTTGGTTAGAGCGCCGGCCTGTCACGCCGGAGGCCGCGAGTTCGAGTCTCGTCACTCCCGCCACATTCACGGGTTCCTAGTGTCTTCCACTTTATAAGCTCAGCTGTAATATTATGATGATTTGATGGGGTCTATTGAATTCTTTCACACACCATATATATATGGAAAATAGCTGGAGGATTTAATGCAACCGCTACTGGTAGAATATCTGCCTATCCTAATCTTTGTCGGTATTGCTGGCTTCTTATCTGGAGCCTTGCTAATCACGTCCTATTTTTTTGCTCCCCAAGCCCCAGATTCGGAAAAACTTTCACCTTATGAATGTGGGTTTGCCCCCTTTGTAGATTCGAGAGCTGAGTTTGATGTTCGGTTTTATTTGGTAGCGATACTTTTTATTATCTTCGATCTAGAAATTGCTTTTTTATTCCCTTGGGCGATTTCACTGAGAGAGATTGGAACTTACGGATTTGTATCAATGATGATCTTTCTCGGTCTTCTGACTATTGGGTTCATTTATGAGTGGAAAAAAGGTGCATTAGAATGGGACTAAAAAAGTCCATTAATTTTGATGCAAAAGCTGCAGCAAACCAGCACAACTCAGCTGTAATGGGAGATACTATTAAAACAGTATCTGACAAGGGCTATTTGACCACAAATTTGGATAAATTGGTCACCTGGGCGCGGAGTGGCTCTCTCTGGCCAATGACTTTTGGACTAGCGTGTTGTGCGGTAGAAATGATGCACACGGGGGCTAGTCGCTATGACCTAGATAGGTTTGGCTCCGTGTTTAGACCGAGTCCACGGCAATCTGATGTGATGATTGTAGCCGGAACCTTAACGAATAAGATGGCTCCAGCTTTACGAAAAGTTTATGATCAAATGGCTGAACCTCGGTACGTCATTTCTATGGGTAGTTGCGCTAATGGAGGTGGGTATTACCACTATTCTTATTCGGTCGTCCGCGGTTGCGACAGGGTTATACCAGTAGACATATATGTGCCAGGTTGCCCACCAACTGCAGAGGCGCTGTTATACGGGATACTCCAATTACAAAAAAAAATTCGACGTACAGGTACAATTGTTAGGTGAGTAAAATCGATTCTGAAACAAATCAAGAGGTACCGGAATCATTTAAGGAGTACCTGTTGTCAGTGCTCTCGGAAAATATTTCTTGCCTTATAGAATCGGACAGCGAAATTACGTTGGAGGTTCAATCTTCGTCGTTGTTAAAGGTACTTGGTTTTTTGCGTGATGATGCATTTTGCCAGTTCAAACAACTTACCGATGTTTGTGGTGTGGACTTTCCTGATCGAAGCCCGCGCTTCGATGTAGTTTATCATCTTTTAAGCTTTAGCCACAATCGGCGTATTCGCGTAAAAGTTACAGCTGATGAGGGGGAATGGGTTCCTAGCGTAGTTAAGCTATTTAGTTGTGCTGATTGGTACGAACGCGAAATTTGGGACATGTTCGGTCTTTCATTCTCTGGTCATCCAGACTTACGCAGAATACTAACGGATTATGGATTTGCTGGTCATCCCTTACGTAAGGATTTTCCGCTAACTGGGTTCACTGAAGTGAGATATGATGAGGAAAAAAAACGTGTGATTTATGAACCTGTTAATTTACCGCAGGAATATCGAACTTTCGATTTTATGAGTCCTTGGGACGGTGCGAAGCAACTGATATCGGAGACTGACGAAGAAGTTAATTCTGGCGATTCTGCGGATGAATCTTAATGGCACCAACGGAGATCAAAAATTTTAATTTTAATTTCGGCCCCCAACATCCGGCGGCACATGGGGTTTTGCGTTTAGTATTAGAAATGGATGGTGAGGTGTGTGAGCGCGCGGATCCTCATATAGGCCTGTTGCATCGTGGGACAGAGAAGTTAATAGAAAGTAAAAATTACCTTCAAGCCCTGCCATATTTTGATAGGCTTGATTACGTTTCAGTGATGGGCCAGGAACATTGTTTTAGTTTGGCGGTAGAAAAACTAGTTGAATGCGATGTTCCCCCACGTGCACAATATATACGCGTTTTATTCCATGAGATTACGAGAATACTAAATCATCTGCTACAGATTAGTGCAAATTCTCTAGATATAGGTGCTACAACACCATTTTTATGGATGTTCGAAGAGCGCGAAAAATTGATGGAATTTTACGAACAAATATCAGGCGCACGATTGCACGCTGCCTACATTCGTCCGGGAGGCGTTCACCAAGATATGCCCAAAGGCATGGACAACGATATACGATCTTGGTGTCATAATTTTCCTAACATAATTAATGACGTTGAAACTCTTCTGACGGATAATCGGATTTGGAAACAACGCAATGTTGATATCGGAATAATTACAGCCGACGAAGCAATAGATTGGGGGTTCACAGGAGTAATGCTGCGGGGTTCTGGCGTTGCTTGGGACCTCCGGAAAAGTCAACCATACGATGTGTACGATGTTATGGAGTTTGATATTCCCATTGGGAAAAACGGCGACTGTTATGATCGATATTTAATCCGTGTCGAAGAGATGCGTCAAAGCATCAGAATTATCAAGCAGTGTCTGGACGATATGCCTGAAGGTCCTGTTATGACAGATAATCAAAAAATTTCGCCTCCGCGACGAGCGGATATGAAGGAGTCTATGGAGGCTCTAATACACCATTTCAAATTATATACCGAAGGGTATCATGTGGCTCCTGGGGAGACCTATACCGCCGTAGAAGCTCCAAAAGGAGAATTTGGCGTATATTTGATAGCAGATGGAAGTAATAAACCATACAGATGTAAGATCCGGGCCCCAGGGTTTGCTCACTTGCAAGGTTTAAATTTTATGACGAAAGGTCATCAATTAGCAGATCTAGTAGCCTGTATTGCAAGTATGGATATTGTTTTTGGTGAGGTTGATCGATGACCCATCGACAATTTGCCCCAGCTGAAATACAGCCCAGAAAATTTGTATTTAGCAGAGAAAATGAAACAACAATTAAAAACATTTTAGCGAAATATCCTGAAGGACGAACTGCAAGTGCATTGCTCCCTCTTTTAAACTTGGCCCAACGACAACACAATGGATGGTTACCGGAGGTGGCTATTAGGTACGTAGCAGATCTGTTAAATATTCCTGAAATAAAGGCTTTTGAGGTTGCCAGCTTCTACAGCATGTTCAATTTATCACCTCGTGGTTTTTACTTATTACAGCTATGTCGAACTACGCCGTGCTGGCTCAAGGGAAGCGATGATTTGGCGCGAACGTGTACGGAGTATTTAGGGATAGATTTTGGTGAGACAACATCTGATGGGTTGTTTAGTCTGGTGGAGGTAGAATGTTTAGGTGCTTGTATTAATGGACCAGTGATCCAAATCAATGATGACTTTTATGAAAATTTAAGTGCTAGTTCACTGGTCGAGGTCTTGAGAGCTTTGAAAAGTACGGGAGATGTAAATTTTGGGCCTGCTCATAAAGATCGGGTGTCTAATAGTGAGCTAGGTCGTAGCAAGTGAAAGAATAAACGAGATCTTAATGTTAGACCTTTCTGATAAGATATTTACGAATTTGCTTGGTGAGACAGGGCCGAGTTTAAGCGAAGCCCTCTCTCGCGGTGATTGGGATGGAACCAATAAGTTTCTTGCGTTGGACCCAGACGAAGTTATTAAAGTGGTGAAGGACTCTGGTTTGCGGGGGCGAGGGGGTGCGGGTTTTCCAACTGGATTAAAATGGTCCTTCATGCCCCGTCAGTCTGACAATCGGCCCTCCTATTTAGTCGTGAACGCAGATGAAAGTGAACCTGGAACGTGTAAGGACAGAGATATATTACGAAACGAGCCCCACAAATTAATAGAGGGTTGTCTGTTAGCTGGTTTCGCCATACGGGCTTGCGCCACTTATATATATGTCAGAGGCGAATATTTTAATGAAACTAATGTATTACAAGAGGCAGTAAATGAAGCATATAAAATTGGTTACGTAGGAAAGAACGCTTGTGGCTCTGGCTTTGACCACGATATTTATATTCATAGTGGTGCTGGAGCGTATATTTGTGGAGAGGAAACGGCACTAATTGAGAGCTTAGAAGGGAAAAAAGGACAACCCCGTTTAAAACCCCCATTCCCGGCAAATACTGGCCTCTGGGGATGTCCCACAACCGTTAATAATGTTGAGACCATTGCTGTTATCCCAACGATTCTTCGTCGAGGTGCATCATGGTTTTCTAGTTTTGGAAGAGACAATAACACCGGGACTAAAATATTTTCTATTTCTGGCCATGTCGAAAATCCATGTAACGTAGAAGAGAGTATGAGTATTCCGCTTAGGGAACTGGTAGATAAACATGCTGGCGGAGTACGAGGTGGGTGGGACAATTTGTTGGCTATTATACCGGGAGGTTCTTCAGTTCCTTTGATACCAAAGTCGACCTGTGAACACGTGTTAATGGACTTTGATTCGTTATCTGAGGCCAACACAGGACTTGGTACTGGTGCTGTAATTGTTATGGATAAATCTACGGATATTGTGGCGGCTATATCGCGTCTGTCACGTTTTTATATGCATGAAAGCTGTGGTCAATGTACACCCTGTCGCGAAGGTACAGGTTGGATATGGCGAATGATGGAGCGGTTCATACACGGTGATGCACAAATCAAGGATATTGATCTGTTGGAACAAATAACTTCCCAAGTTGAGGGACATACGATTTGTGCACTTGGTGATGCTGCTGCATGGCCTGTACAGGGATTAATACGGCATTTCCGGGATGAACTTGAGCAACGTATTTTGAGACGTGTTAAGGCGGCGTAACAGGAGTTCCGAATGCTGTCTATTAAGATAAACGATAAAAAAATCGAAGTTGAATCTGGCACCACTATTCTACAGGCATGTCAATATAGTGGGATTGAAGTGCCATATTTTTGTTACCATGAACGTCTTGCAATAGCTGGTAACTGTCGCATGTGTTTGGTCCAACTAGAGAATTCTCCTAAACCAGTAGCCTCGTGTGCTATGCCCGTCTCAGAGGGAATGGTTATATACACAAACTCTGAAGAAGTTAGAAAATCTCGAGAAGGTGTGATGGAGTTTTTGTTAATTAATCACCCCCTTGATTGCCCTATATGCGATCAAGGGGGTGAATGTGATTTACAAGACCAGGCCATGGGATATGGGCGAGATAAAAGTCGTTTTGATATTAATAAACGAGCTGTGGAAGACAAAGATTTTGGCCCCCTAATAAAAACACATATGACTCGATGCATTCATTGTACCAGATGTGTGCGTTTTTTAGAGGAGATTGCGGGGGTGCCGCAATTGGGTGGATTGTGGCGAGGAGAGGATATGGAAATCGCTTCAATTATCAAGTCGGGGATAGCTTCGGAATTGTCTGGTAACATTATTGATTTGTGTCCGGTTGGAGCTCTAACGTCCCGACCGTATGCGTTTACTGCCCGTTCTTGGGAGCTAAAGAAGACGAACACTATAGATGTCCTAGATGGAATAGGAAGCAACATACGGCTTGATACAAAAGGTAACCAGGTTATGAGAGTGTTGCCAAGGCTCAACGAAGAGATTAACCAGGAATGGATTGGGGATAAATCGCGTTTTTCATATGATGGTTTACGTCGGCAACGATTGGATCGTCCATACCTTCGTAGTCAAGGGTCTAAGAGACTTGCTCCTGTGAATTGGCGCGAAGCCTTCGAAGCTATAAAAAAACAAATATCGATCTATTCTGGTAGTGAAATAGGGGCAATCGCAGGTGATCTATGCGATTGTGAATCTATGTTTGCATTAAAAGATTTGTTTGTATCTCTAGGGTCGGGAAATATAGATTGTAGACAGGACGGGGCGGCACTCCCGCCGGATTTTCGAGCTGGATATCTATTTAATTCAAGCATCGCTGGGATAGATGAAGCGGATTGTTGTTTGCTAATTGGATCAAATCCGAGGGTCGAGGCCCCAATTATTAATGCACGTTTGCGAGAAAGATGGCTCCGTGGAAATTTTGATTTGGCCAGGGTAGGGGAGGCCTCAGACTTAAAAATTGTGGTATCTGAGTTGGGAGATGGAGGGGAAGTTCTATCGGAGTTGGTGGCCGGAAATCACGAGTATTGTAAGGTCCTCGAAATGGCCCAAAAGCCCATGTTGATCCTTGGTCAAGGGGCCCTTTCACATGTTGATGGGGAGGAGATCCTTAACCTTGCGAGAACCTTGGCTGATCGTTTTGGTTTTGTGAAGGAATCGTGGAACGGATTTAATGTATTGCATACTGCTGCCGCTCGTGTTGGTGGGATGCAGATTGGTTTTACTCCTATAAATGGTGGAATGGGTACTCGCCAAATGCTCGAGGCGTCACACAAGAACAATTTAAAGATATTGTACCTTTTGGGGGCGGATGAGATTGATCTTTCGGGGTTGGAAGATACGTTTATTGTTTACCAAGGGCATCATGGAGACAGAGGGGCGCAATGGGCGGATGTTGTTTTGCCGGGTTCCGCTTACACGGAAAAACGTGGATTTTATGTTAATACAGAGGGAAGACTACAGGAAGCATATTCTGCGATTGATCCCCCTGGTGATGCAAAAGAAGATTGGAGAATTATTCGGGCCTTATCCGAGATCCTTGGAAAGATATTACCGTACGACGATTTAGATCAGCTAAGGAAGAATATGCGGGAACGCATACCGTATTTTAATAGTGTAAACAAAATAGTCCCTGCCGAATGGAATATTTCAGATAAGAAATTAAATGCAGAATTTAGTGGGCCACCGTTAAAGAGTGCAATACAAGATTATTACATGACTGATCCAATTACCAGAAATTCGAAAGTTATGGCTGAATGTAGTAGGGGTGCTTCTAATACTCTTTTATTTTCTGAAAATGATTACTAGTTGAGTGCAATGGAAACGCTATGGCATCTTTACGTCTGGCCAGGGATGTTAATTGGTGCAAAAATCTTATTAATTGTCGTTCCTCTCCTTATAGCTGTTGCCTATCTTACTTATGTTGAGAGAAAAGTAATCGCGGCTATGCAATTACGGAAAGGACCAAATGTTGTTGGTCCGTTCGGCCTTTTACAACCGTTGGCAGACGGTCTTAAACTTTTTTTGAAAGAAACAGTGGTTCCATCTGGTTCGGACCGGATTGTGTTCATACTGGCACCTTTAATTACATTTACACTGAGTTTTGTCGCTTGGGCTGTTATCCCTTTTGATCAGAATTTAGTACTTGCAGATATAAACGTTGGCATATTGTACTTATTTGCGGTTTCATCATTGAGTGTATATGGAGTATTAATGGCGGGATGGGCAAGTAATTCTCGATATGCGTTTCTGGGGGCAATGCGCTCTGCTGCTCAAATGGTATCCTACGAGGTATCAATGGGATTTGTGATAGTTACGGTGCTCATCTGTGTTGGTTCGTTAAATTTGAGCGCCATAGTTGAGGCCCAAAAAGAACTGTGGTTCTGTATTCCACTTTTTCCAATGTTTGTCATTTTTTTTGTTTCCACTCTCGCAGAAACAAACAGGCATCCGTTTGATCTTCCTGAGGACGAGGCCGCTTTAGTCGCAGGCTATTTTGTAGAGTACTCGTCTATGCCATTCGCCTTATTTTTTCTGGGCGAATACGCAGCAATGATTTTAATGAGTGCTATGACAGTAATTTTATTTCTAGGCGGTTGGTTGCCACCCATCGATCTATGGTTCTTTAATCTGATACCGGGGATTATATGGTTTACGCTTAAAATCAGTTTTATTTTATTTTTATTTCTCTGGGTGAGGGCTACTTTACCAAGATATCGATACGATCAACTAATGAGGTTGGGTTGGAAAATTTTTCTTCCGTTCTCGTTATTGTGGGTGGTGCTTACTGCCGGTGCGGTGGTTATTTTTGATTGGTTTCCAGGTAGCTAAGGTACTAGGTGTAAGGAAAAAATAATTATGGTGAGCATACAACGACTCAAGGCATTTTCACTTACGGAAATCTGTCGAGGTCTGTGGCTAACATTACGAGTTATGTTTCGACGAAAGGTGACTATTAATTACCCGTATGAGAAAGGTGCGATTAGTCCTCGATTTCGGGGTGAACATGCTCTTCGACGTTATCCAAATGGTGAGGAGAGATGTATAGCATGTAAGTTGTGTGAGGCGGTTTGTCCTGCGCAAGCTATTACCATAGATGCTGAACTTGTTAATAACGAGGTTCGACGGGCAACGCGATATGATATAGATATGGTAAAATGTATATATTGCGGTTATTGCCAGGAAGCCTGTCCAGTAGACGCAATTGTTCAAGGTCCGAACTATGAGTTTGCTACTGAGACACGTGAGGAACTTTTGTATAACAAGGAAAAGTTACTAGAAAATGGGGATCGATGGGAGCAACAACTAGCCGCAAATTTAAAGGCTGATTCGGAATATCGTTAGTTTATTTGTATAACGGAATAAAACGATTAATCATGATTATGCTGCTTGATTTGTTACATTGGGAACAAGGAACTACTTGTGGTTTTAAGTAGTATTACTTTTTACATGTTTGCAGTAATCATGGTTATATTTAGCCTAATGGTGATCTTCTCTCGTAATCCTGTGCATTCTGTTCTTTTTCTGATAGGGGCCTTTTTAAATGCCTCAGGTATATTTGTACTATTAGGTGCAGAATTTTTAGCGATGATATTAATCATCGTATATGTTGGTGCAGTTGCGGTTTTATTTATGTTTGTTGTTATGATGTTGAACGTTAATGTTTCAGAGCGCAAACTCGGATTACTCCACTATCTGCCATCAGCCGGGTTGCTAGTAGCGGTTTTATTGGGTGAGTTGATTTTTGCAATTTTTGCATCTCAGGATGTGACTGAAGCCTTAAATATTCGCTCGAGCTCAGAATTGAGTTTAGTTACTAATACTGAAGTCTTAGGGAGTTTACTCTATACAAGGTATTTTTATTTATTCCAGGGCGCTGGTGTGGTCCTTCTGATTGCAATGATAGGCGCTATAGTATTGACCTTGCGCCAACGCGATGGGGTACGTCGTCAGGTTATAGCAAATCAAGTTCAACGCCGACGAGAAGAATCTATAGAAATTAAATCGGTAAAATCCAAGACTGGAATCAAAAGTTGATTTCTCTGACGCACTATCTAACCCTAGGGGCCATCATTTTTACTATTGGGGTCTTTGGGATATTCATTAATCGTAAAAATGTGATCATAATTTTAATGTCGATTGAACTTATATTGCTTTCTGTCAACATAAACTTAGTAGCATTCTCGGCGTATCTCCAGGACATGGTGGGCCAGGTATTTGTTATGTTTGTTCTTACTGTCGCTGCTGCTGAAGTATCGATTGGACTCGCTATATTAGTTGTTTACAATCGTTTGCGGGGCACGATCCAGGTTGATGATATCAGCCATATGAAGGGCTAAAATAATGCACATTGCTTGCATTTTTTTACCCCTACTTACAGCGGCCTTAACTGGCTTTTTGGGCCAGACGATTGGAACTCGTGGTTCCCAATTAATCACATCAGGTGCATTAATCCTCTCTTTCTTGTTATCCATAGTAATTTTCAATGATGTTGCGATTAATGGCGGGGTAGTTCTCGTTGATCTTGCGCCTTGGATTACGTCAGGAACATTCCAGGTAAATTGGGAACTGCGATTTGATACTTTAACGGCTGTGATGTTATCCGTTGTAACAGGTATCTCTGCTCTTGTTCACATATATTCAATTGGATATATGGCAGATGACCCCCACGTACCCCGTTTTATGGCTTATCTTTCGCTATTTACCTTTTCAATGTTGATGTTAGTAACATCGAACAATCTTGTGCAGTTGTTTTTTGGTTGGGAAGGGGTTGGACTTTGTAGTTATCTCTTAATTGGATTTTGGTATACGAGACCCAGTGCGAACGCGGCCGCAATAAAAGCATTTTTAGTCAACAGAGTTGGGGATCTTGCGTTCCTATTAGGGATTTTGGCAATTTATTTGGTTTTTGATACTTTACAGTTTGAAGAAATCTTTGAATTGGCGCCCAGTTTCCACGGTCAATACACAGAGTTTTTAGGATTAGAAGTCGATACCTTAACTTTAATCTGCTTGTTGCTGCTTGTTGGGGCAATGGGAAAATCGGCCCAAATCGGTCTTCATACATGGTTAGCCGATGCGATGGAAGGGCCTACGCCAGTTTCGGCCCTTATCCATGCGGCAACTATGGTAACTGCCGGAGTATTTTTATTAGTTCGTTGCTCGCCCTTGTTCGAGTTCTCAGAGACAGCCCTGATTTGTGTTACCTTGGTGGGGGCTTTTACGGCATTTATGGCGGCCACTATTGCTTTGGTTCAAAATGACATCAAGCGAGTAATTGCCTATTAAACATGCAGCCAACTTGGTTACATGTTCTTTGCATGCGGTGTTTCGGCATACTCGGCTGCTATGTTTCATCTGGTGACACATGCTTTTTTCAAAGCTCTTCTATTTCTCGGAGCTGGGTCGGTAATACATGCAATGTCTGATGAGCAAGATTTACGAAAGATGGGTGGGATCTATAAATTGATTCCGGTCACCTATGTATTGATGTGGGTTGGATCACTAGCCTTGGCGGGGATTCCACCGTTCTCAGGATTCTTCTCCAAGGATTTAATTTTAGAATCAGCATTCGCTTCTAATACCTTTGTCGGAATGATGGCCTTTTGGCTTGGCATAGTTACTGCTCTTTTGACGGCAATTTATTCCTGGCGATTGTTATTTTTGACGTTTCATGGAGCGCCACGAGCTGATGAAAAAGTAATGGCTCACGTTCATGAATCTCCTAAGAGTATGATGTGGCCGATCGTCATATTAGGTTTAGGAGCTACTATCTCAGGATATTTGGCTTACTCGGTTTTGGATTTAACCGGAGAATTCTGGGGAGGCTCAATTTTAACCCTTTCAAGCCATCCGGCATTGGAACATGCGCATGAGGTACCGGTTTGGGTAAAAATTTCCCCTACTTTTGTGGCACTTATTGGCGTTCTCGCAGCTTATATGATGTACATACGACATCCCGGTATACCTACTACAATCATTTTAAGGTTCGAGAGATTATATCAAATTCTTGTAAAAAAATGGTATTTCGACGAGCTTTACGACCACATACTGGTGAGGCCGGCCAAACGGTTGGGATTGGGGTTGTGGAAATCTATTGATGGTGAGTTAATTGACGGGGTTGGTCCTAATGGAATTGCGTTGGCAATTTCAAGGTTATCTCGCCTCGTTAGTAAATTGCAAACAGGCTACATATACCATTATGCCTTTGGAATACTCATAGGACTGTTTCTTTTTATAACTTGGCACCTTACTTTCCTAAGGTAGTGTTTTGATTGATTGGCCCATTCTTAGTGTTCTTATATGCCTCCCTCTTATTGGTGTAGTCTTTATTTTATCTGTACGGGGAGCGCCAGAGGTGGTGTCGGCAAACGCTCGTGCTGTAGCCGCATGGGCGTCGTTGATCACTTTTTTAATTTCTTTGTATCTTTGGTTTAGCTTTGATCCCACAAGTATTGGATTCCAATTTACAGAAAAACATATCTGGATTTCATCTCTTGGGATTTCGTATTCTCTTGGGATCGATGGTATTTCTCTTTTGCTTGTTGTTTTGACAGCTCTGCTTTCTTTTATTTGTATCGTGGCAAGTTGGGAGTCGATCACTACTAGGGTAAGAGAGTATATGATCGCTTTTCTTTTGTTAGAAACTATGATGATTGGAGCTTTCACTGCCCTAGACACAATACTATTTTATATTTTTTTTGAAGGACTTTTAATTCCTATGTTTCTTATAATAGGGATTTGGGGTGGTCCCAGACGGGTATATGCATCATTTAAATTTTTCTTGTACACATTAACTGGTTCGGTGCTTTTTCTTATCGCTTTACTAGTCATGTCGTTAGAGTCCGGAACTACCTCAATACCTGAGTTAATGTTAGTAGACTTTAGTTTTAAGCTGCAGTTGTGGTTATGGTTAGCCCTCTTCGCATCATTTGCGGTTAAAGTACCAATGTGGCCACTCCATACTTGGCTTCCAGATGCTCATGTAGAAGCTCCCACAGCGGGTTCGGTTATTTTAGCCGGTGTTCTCTTAAAATTGGGTGGTTATGGATTCTTAAGATTTTCTTTACCTATGCTGCCAGAAGCATCTAATTTCTATGGGCCTTTTATATTTACCTTAAGCGTTGTCGCAATTATCTATACATCATTAGTTGCGTTAATGCAGAAGGATGTGAAAAAGCTAATAGCATATGCCTCAGTGGCACATATGGGCTTTGTTACAATAGGTTTATTCACCCTGACAAAACAAGGTATCGAAGGTGCCATGATGATAATGTTAAGTCATGGTCTTATATCAGGTGCGTTATTTTTGTGTGTCGGGGTAGTATACGATCGAGTCCATTCGCGTTTAATTTCCAGTTATGGTGGCTTAGTTCACTCAATGCCAGTTTATGCTCTTTTATTTATGATATTTACCCTAGCATCAATTGGTTTGCCAGGAACATCTGGTTTTGTGGGCGAACTTTTAGTTTTGGTGGGTGCATATCAGATCAATACATGGGTGGCAGCATTGGCCTCTACGGGAATTGTCCTGGGAGCTGCTTACATGCTTTGGCTATATCGAAGAATGATATTCGGCGTAATTACAAACGATAATTTGAAAGCTGTACCGGACCTTAAAATTAGAGAAATTTTTGTATTTACCCCACTTGTTTTGGGTGTGTTATGGATGGGTGTTTTCCCGAATACTTTTTTGAAGGTTATGCATCATTCTGTGGATAAGCTTATCCAGGTTAATCAATAAGCTGAAATGGATTTTAGGGGTTTAGTGGGACTGAAATGATTACGGATCAAGCAGAATTTTTCCTAATTCTTCCAGAATTTATTCTTCTAATGTCGGCGCTATGTTTGCTTTTGTTTGGCGTTTTTCGTTCTAAAACTTCGAACATTGGAATTAAAGGATTGGGGATTGTTTCTATTGGTGTCGCGTTAGTTTTTGTTTTTGCAATACCAAATGGAGAGATTCAGGTCTTCGAAGGGTTGTTAATTAACGACCTATTTGGAAAGTTTATGAAATGTTTAGTTTTGATCGGAGCGATGTTAACTCTAATGTTGAGTTATGGACATGAAAATCGAGACGAGCTAGATAAATTTGAATATCCAGTGCTTATTTTGTTTGCGACATTAGGAATGTTATTAATGATTGGCGCAAACGATTTAATGTCTCTTTATCTCGGACTAGAACTACAGAGTCTCTCCCTGTATGTGGTAGCTGCTTTTGGCACAGGGTCGCGTCGATCAAGTGAAGCAGGACTAAAGTATTTTATACTCGGCGCATTATCATCGGGATTACTGCTTTACGGATGTAGTTTGATATATGGGTTTAGTGGTAGTACTTCATTTGAGGTTATCGCTGACACGTTGATAGATCCAACAAACCATTCACTTGGTCTCACTATAGGAATGGTATTCATCTGTTCGGGCCTGGCATTTAAAGTTTCGGCAGTTCCATTTCATATGTGGACACCCGATGTTTATGAGGGGGCTCCTACACCAGTTACAGCTTTTTTTGCTGCAGCCCCCAAAATAGCGGCGGTTGCAATATTTATCCGCATTTTATTGGACCCTTTTGGGGGATTATTCTCACAGTGGCAACAATTGATAATTTTTGTCTCCATAGCTTCTATGCTGGTGGGGACGTTTGCTGCTATTTATCAGACGAACATCAAGCGCCTAATGGCGTATAGTTCCATTGCAAATATTGGCTATGCTTTTGTTGGGTTATCGACTGGAACAATTGACGGAGTCCAGGGTGCCATTGTGTATATGACGATTTATTTGATTACTATTGTTGGTACTTTTGGTTGTATACTTTCGATGCGATCGCGTGGAACGATCATGGAAAAGGTCAGTGACTTTTCGGGACTCGCACATTCACGTCCTTTTATGGCACTGGCATTGACAGTGTTAATGTTTTCATTCGTAGGAATACCTCCTCTTGCAGGGTTTTTTGGTAAACTGTACGTATTTATAGCTGCAATTAAGTCGAAACTGTACTTTTTGGCTGTTATAGGTCTTCTAAGTAGTGTAATTGGAGCCTTCTACTACTTGCGCATAATTAAGTTTATGTATTTTGACGAGGCAAAACATACCTTTGATTCCCCGATTGGTGGGGGTTTGGTCATGGTTGTGACATTTTGTTCTATACTCGTGGGGTTGTTTTTCGTATACCCAACCTTAATAGTTGATGGAGCATCAGGAGCGGCGACGGCTCTGTTTCCATAAACCCTATTGATAGTTGTAGTGCAGAAATGAGGTTACCTCCTGGTTTTAATCTAGTGAGTCTTGAAAAAGTAGACAGCACAAATAGCGAAGCTAGGCGCCGTGCTGAAATGGGAGCAAGTGCTGGTACTATAGTGCAGGCACTTGAACAAACACGCGGTCGTGGGAGCAGAGGGAGACAGTGGACTTCTCCCAAAGGAAATCTGTATTTCTCCATAATCTTAAATCCAAACTGCTCAGTGTCTAAATGTTTAGAGTTTACGTTTATTACCTCAGTAGCTATGTGTGATGCTCTTGCGGCTAAAGTTTCACCAATGACCGAAGTAAGTGTAAAATGGCCTAATGACGTATTGATAAATAGGAGAAAAGTATCAGGAATTCTTTTGGAATCAGCGAATAATCCAAACGGTTTATTGAAGTGGTTAATTGTAGGTATAGGCCTAAATGTTGTTAGCTTCCCAAAAAATACGGAATACCCAGCTACTAGCCTAGAATTTGAGGGAACTATGGATTCTGTTCGAGATAATACTTTGGAATTATTTTTAAGGCACTTCAAACGTTGGATAGACGTATGGGAGAACGAGGGGTTTAGTTCTATTAGACAGGAATGGTTATCCCGGGCTATTGGGTTAGGACAACAAGTGAGAGTAAAAATTTCAGAGAATCAATATGAAGGGAAATTTATTGATCTTGGGAGCAACGGTTCTCTCATATTAGAAATAGCGCCAGGTGAGACGGTATCTGTGCTAACAGGTGATGTATTTCCTTTGGACGTGACATGAGAAAGAACTTAGTTCTTGCCATTGATGCAGGTAATACGAATGTCGTTTTTGCGATATTTGATGGTAATTCTCTTATAAAGAAATGGCGCACTTCCACAGAGGTCAAACGGACTGTAGATGAGTATGGTGTATGGCTTGATCATTTGATTAGTTTGTCAGGAATTAACGTAAACGATATTGGGGGAGCAATTGTGGCAACGGTAGTTCCACAGATTACATCTCCACTTGTTCAATTGTGCGAGAACTACTTTACTTGTAAACCGCTACTCATAGATAACGGTGTCGCTGTTGGAATCGAGGTTGAGATTCCAAACCGGGAAGAGATTGGCGCAGATCGTTTAGTTAATGCCGTAGCAGCCACTACTTTATATCCCGGAAATTTGATTATTATAGACTTTGGAACGGCGACTACTTTTGATGTAGTCCGCGGGAATGGTGCATATGTAGGGGGCGTTATAGCCCCTGGGGTAAATCTATCTCTTGAAGCATTGGAAAAGGCTGCGGCACGCTTGCCAAGAATTTCCGTAGCTAAGCCTCCATCGATAATAGGTGACAGCACTATCAGCGCAATGCAGTCCGGTGTCTATTGGGGTTATATAAGCTTGATAGAAGGTATCGTTATCCGAATTAAGGAAGAATTAGGTGCTAATTTAAGCACTATAGCGACCGGAGGACTTGCTTCTTTATTCAAAAACGGGACTAAGTTCATTGAAAATATTGAGCCGGACCTAACCCTAATAGGTCTTAGGATCGTGTATGAAAACTGCAGAGACGAAAAAAATGATATCTGATAACGAGTTTCTTTTTCTTCCCTTGGGCGGTGCTGAAGAAATTGGAATGAATCTGAATTTGTATGCGTACGATGACAAATGGCTGATGGTTGATCTAGGTATTTCATTTGCGGACAATGCGTTGCCAGGTGTTGAAGTGATTATGCCTGATACAAGTTTTATAGAGAAAAAGAGAAAAAAATTACTCGGATTGGTACTAACGCACGGACATGAAGACCATTTAGGCGCGGTGCAATATTTGTGGCCTCGTCTCAGATGTCCAATATATGCTACAGGCTTTACAGCGGCCTTATTACGGGCAAAGCTTCAAGAAATGAATTTTTCTAATGAGGTAGATATTCACGAAGTAGAGCTCGGAGCCTCATTTACACTAGGCCCATTTGATTTAAAGTATGTAACTGTAACTCACTCCATCCCCGAGCCGAATGCACTGGTTATAAAGACTAAACTAGGAACTGTTATGCATACTGGAGATTTCAAAATTGATGATACCCCAGTTGTCGGAAATAAAATTGATATAGAAGCGATGGAGTCTATAGGAGCTGATGGTGTGCTCGCTATGATTTGTGACTCTACAAATGTATTTAATGCTGGCGAGTCTGGGTCAGAAGGAGCACTTCGTGACAGTCTAAATAAGATTATCTCAGGGCGAAAAGGAAAAGTTGCTATAACTACGTTTGCATCTAATTTGGCTAGGATTAGAACAGCCGCGTGGGTTGCTAAGAAAAATGGACGTCATCCGGTATTGGTGGGAAGGAGTCTCTGGCGCATTTTGGGTGTTGCACGTGATAGTGGATACGGTGGGGGTCTTAATGAGTTTTTAGATGAACGGGATGCTGTAAAACTGCCCTCTGACAAAGTCCTTTTTATTTGTACTGGTTCACAAGGGGAATCAAGGGGAGCAATGACTAGAATCGCAGAATGCTCGCACCCAAATGTTAAATTGGGTGCGGGAGATTTGGTTATATTCTCTTCCAAGATTATTCCAGGTAATGAAAAAACAATATCACGCCTGCATAACCAGTTAATTAGTTTAGGCATCAAAATTGTGACGGAGAAAGAAAACTTTGTTCATGTCTCCGGTCATCCTTCAAGAGATGAATTGGCCAAAATGTATAGTTGGATAAGACCCGAGGTAGCTATTCCCGTACATGGAGAGACTAGACACATTGTTGAACATGCAGCTCTTGCTCGTTCATTGCAGGTGCCCAAAGCTTTAGAATCCTTCAACGGGAGCGTAATACGACTATCTCCTGGCCCTGTTGAAATAGTTGATAGCGTGGTTACAGGAAGACTTGCCTCAGATGGAAGTAGACTAATAACAGTAGATAGCCAAATATTTCGTGAACGTCGACGACTGATGTATAACGGTATAATAAATGCTGTCCTGGTTTTGGATAAAAAACGTAATCTTGTGTCTTCACCCACAGTTAATAGTCGAGGGGTCTTTGCAGAAGATGCGGCAATCGATATTAAGCTACTAAAAGAGGAGATTACAGCGGCCTACGAATCCTTGCCACTTAAATCGCTAAAGGCCGATGAAAAAATCGAAGAAGCAGTCCGAATTGCTATAAGACGGAAAATACGAAAAAAATATGAAATTCGGCCAGATATTGCTGTTAATCTTGTGCATCTTTAAAATAGAAAGGGAACTACCGCAGCAAACCTAAAATGTGTTTGGCTAACTTTATTTCTATAAGCGACAGCAGCTGTATGTTCTCATAATTAAGGCAGAATAATGTTAATACGTTTAAACCATATTGCTATCGTTGTTCCTAATCTGACCGTCGCGACAGATTTATACAGGGATGTCCTTGGTGCAAAAGTATCAGAAAAAATCGATCTTTTAGAGCATGGTGTTTCAATGGTTTTCGTTGACGTAAATAATAGTAAGATTGAATTACTACATCCTTTGGGACAAGATTCGCCAGTAGCAAAATTTCTCTTAAAAAATGAGATGGGTGGGCTCCACCATATTTGTTTCGAGGTAGATGATATTGTTTTGTCTAGTAGTGTCCTAGCGGAAAAAGGCATGACCATTTTAGGCGATGGAAAACCGAAACAAGGTGCACATGGTAAACCAGTTGTATTCCTTCACCCAAAAGATTTTCTTGGTACATTAATTGAGCTAGAACAAGTTTGAGATCTTTGTAAGTTTAAATGGAAAATATAACAGCAGCTATAGTATTTGGGGTCACCTGGTGGCTAGTTTTTTTTGTTACACTTCCGTTCGGGATAAGAAAATTGGATAATCCTGAAGGAGGAATGGACCCCGGTGCACCACAAAGGCCTCGACTTTGGATAAAGGCGGGTGTTACGACAGTGATTGCAATAACCATTACGCTTTTCTTGAAGTGGGGAATGGACGCCAACCTTATTTCCTTTCGCCAATAAATTTGCGGACAAAAGTTAGGGATTATCTCGTCGAAAGAAATAAATAAAAATGCGTTTAACACAATATTTTTTACCAACAATTAAGGAAAACCCTAGCGAAGCGCAAATAGCGTCTCATCGTTTAATGTTAAGAGCTGGGATGATTAGGCAATCGAGTGCAGGGATATACTCCTGGCTACCTTTGGGGCAACGTATTTTAAATAAAATCATAAATATTGTCCGGTGTGAGCAGAACCTAGCAGGGGCTCAAGAAATGCTTATGCCAACGGTACAACCGGCGGACATTTGGAGAGATAGCGGTCGTTACGACGCTTATGGTCCAGAAATGTTAAGAATAAGAGATAGGCATGATAGAGATATGCTATACGGACCTACAAATGAAGAACAAATTACAGAAATAATAAAAGATTCTTTGAGAAGTTATCGTGACCTTCCAAAATTACTTTATCATGTACAGTGGAAATTTCGAGATGAGGTTAGGCCTCGTTTTGGAGTTATGCGAGGTAGAGAATTTTTAATGAAAGATTGCTATTCATTTGACTTAAACTATGAAGCTGCACGCAGCTCATACAACAAAATGTTCATCTCTTATTTAAGGACGTTTGCTAAGATGGGGTTGCAGGCAATTCCAATGCGTGCTGATTCTGGACCAATCGGTGGGGACATGAGTCATGAATTCATAATTATTGCTGAAACTGGCGAAAGCAAAGTGTTCTGTCACACAGATTATTTTGATTTTAATATATTCGATCAAGATATTGATTATCAAATGGATTTAAATGAGGTTGTCTCGAGTTGGACAGAACTTTATGCGGCGACTGATGAAAGGCACGACAAAATATTATTCGATAAAGAGGTCCCCCCAGATAAACGGTGTGAAGCAAGAGGAATAGAAGTAGGCCATATTTTTTATTTTGGAACCAAATATTCTCAATCAATGGGTGCAAATGTTCTGGATTCCTCTGGTGATCCCGTGAACGTAGAAATGGGTTCCTATGGAATTGGAGTATCACGTTTGGTGGGAGCCATAATAGAAGCTAATCATGATGCTAAAGGGATAGTATGGCCGGAGGCAGTTTCACCGTTTAAAGTAGGACTTATCAACCTTAAAACAGATGATGATAACTGTACTTTATTGAGTGAAGAACTATATCAAAAAATGGAAAGTAATCGAATAGAGGTGCTTTATGAAGATCGTGATGGTCGAGCAGGTGTTAAGTTCGCTAATATGGATCTCATTGGATTGCCGTGGCAGTTAATAATTGGGCCGCGGGGTGTGTCTCAAAATCTAGTGGAACTTAAATGCCGGAAAACAGGTAAAAGTGAAGAACTTACGCCAAATGAAGCCATAAATTATCTAATTAAGAGTTGAGAGTTATCAAACTCAAAAATAAAAAAATAACCTTTTGGTATCTAAGAGGCACTAAGTAGATAATTACATCCCTTAACGATGCAACACGGGTCCTCGAAATAAATTTCTAGTTAACTCTCGTTTCTGTTAGCCTGTATGTAATAGACAAGTATTCATAGGAACTTTATCTCCGACGAATGTTTTCGATATATGAGATTATGATTGCGGGTAGATATCTTCGGTCACGTAGGACGGAAGGATTTATATCTGTTATCGCATGGTTTTCTTTAATTGGTATTTCCTTGGGGGTAGCTACTCTTATTATTGTCATGTCGGTTATGAATGGATTTCGTCAAGAACTGCTCGATCGAGTGCTTGGAATGGGTGGGCATGTGACAGTTAGCTCGGCGACGCAAGTCGAGGGATTCGCAACATTTGATAACATAATTGGCCAATTAAAAGAACTAAAACACAGAGATATTATTGATATTTTTCCAGTACTAGACGGCCAGGTAATGGCTGTATCTGGTCAACATAGTCGTGGAATAATGTTATTAGGTATGCGTGAAAGAGATTTAGCCAATTATAATCTGATTGCGAGTAATCTTGTGGCGGGATCGTTAGATTCTTTTCAAGAGGATGCCACGGTCGTCCTGGGCGATAGACTGGCTCGAGCCCTTGGTATTGGAATCGGTGATCATGTTACATTACTGTCTGCCCGTGGGCCAGCGACCGTGCTTGGAACGGTACCGCGCAGTGCTACTTTCCGCGTAGTTGCTCTGTTTAATATTGGAATGTTTGAATATGATGTAAATATTGCGTTCACTAGATTAGAACAAGCCCAGCTATTTTTTCTGACTCAACAACAAGTAAATAAAATAAAAATATTCTTAGAGAACCCTGATGACACTTCTAAATTTATCGATTCTGTAAAAACTATTTTGCCGCCTCATATAAGTATATTCAGTTGGAAAGATACCCACTCGCACTTTTTTTCGGCCCTGAAAGTTGAACGTAATGTGATGTTTCTAATACTGACTATGATAATTTTGGTTGCGGCATTTAATATTATATCGAGTTTGATAATGCTGGTTAACGATAAAGGAAAAAGTATAGCAATCATGCGCACTATTGGAGCCACTCGAGGTATGATAATGCGGATATTTTTGTTGACTGGGTCAGCTATTGGAATTGTGGGTACCCTAATTGGCGTTGCTGTTGGTCTAGCATTTTCTATGCATATTGACATGATACGTAAATGGTTAGAACAATTTTCCGGCACAGAGTTATGGTCTCCTGAAATTCGCTTTCTTTCTCAATTGCCCGCTATAGTTGACCCAACAGAAGTTATCATGATTGTCTTGATGAGCCTTATCTTATCACTTTTAGCGACCCTGTATCCTTCTTGGAAGGCGTCGAAAGTAGACCCGGTGGATGCACTCCGTTATGAGTGAAAAACAAAAACTGCTTCTGGAAATGCGCAGTGTTGCCCATATTTTTAGTCAAGCAAGTAAGCCCGTCACGGTTTTGCGAGATGTATCTGTCTCGCTTGGTGCAAATGAGGTTTTAGGGTTAATGGGCCCGTCGGGGTCAGGGAAATCAACTTTACTTCATATTGCTGGGTTACTTGAGAGGCCCACGAGCGGTGAGGTGATAATAAACGGGCGACCAAGTACACCACTTGCTGATAGTGATAGAACGAAATTGCGTAGAGAAAAGATTGGTTTCGTATATCAACTTCATCATTTATTGCCTGAATTTTCAGCATTAGAGAACGTAATGTTGCCTCAAATAATTGGTAAGGTTAAGCAAGAGAAAGCGCGTCTCGTGGCGATCGATTTGCTCAATAATTTGGGCCTCGGACATCGCTTAACTCATAAACCAGGAGAACTTTCAGGAGGAGAGCAACAACGGGTAGCAATAGCTCGAGCTCTATCAAATAGTCCTAAATTACTTCTCGCGGACGAACCAACAGGCAATTTAGATCCTAAAACTGCTGGGGAAATAATCGATGTGCTCTTAAAATTTTTAATGAAGAGTCAAGTTAGCGCTATAATTGCGACCCATAGTGGGCAGGTCTCAGAGCGCCTGAATCGCATACTTCATCTGGATGATGGACAACTTATCCCCAAGCTACGTTAAAATCCATCTCGATCTAGAGTGTTACAGTACTCGGATAAATATCAGCTAATTGAATGATCTAAGGCAATAGAAGAGCGTTGAAGCTGGATCCTAGTAATGATTCGGCTACGATATATTTTTGCAGGTCAGCATTCCTAATAGTATGATTGTTCTCTTCTTATAACAATATTAAATAAGTATTATAACTATTTGTATTAATAGAATAATACCTTAATTCTTTTGTGAAAAATGGTGTTATCTTAATGATTAGGTAGTTTGTTAAGTGACAGCATGATCGAGCCGTGGGATCTTATTACTACCATGGTTTATTCCGAATTTGTTCATTTGCGAGTCCATAGCGCTTATTCTCTTTTAGAGGGTGCCATTAAAATTAAGGACCTGGCAGATTTGTGCGCAAACGAGGATATGCCAGCCGTTGCTATTACAGATTCGAGTAATCTTTTTGGGGCACTAGAATTTTCAACAGCTTGCGCAAATAAAGGGGTACAGCCAATAATTGGCTGTCAAATGGCGTTAGCAAATTTTCGCCAACAGAACTTCGATCGAGAGCCAGATAAGGGTCAAATCGTACTCTTAGTACAGAACGAGTCAGGGTACAAAAACTTATTAAAACTTGTTAGTGAATCATATTTTCTCTCAGACGCAGCACATTCACCGCAGATTAACATAGATGCCCTCAAAAAATATAACGAGGGGTTGATTCTCTTGTCCGGAGGTCCGCATGGTCCTATGGGAAAATTGTTACTTAAAGGACAAAAGGATGAAGCAGAAGCGCTTTTATTAGAACTTCAAGGTATTTTCAAAGACCGGTTTTACCTAGAATTGATACGACACGACGTGGACATAGAATACAAGACTGAACCAATGTTTTTTTCATTGTCAGACAAATTTAATATTCCCCTGGTAGCTACTAATGAGGTTTTCTTTGCAGATCAAAGTATGTTTGATGCCCATGACGCCCTTCTATGTATCGCTGAGGGAACCCGAATAGAAGACTTAGATCGCAGGCGAGTAACACCAGAGCACTATTTTAAGACCGCTGACGAAATGACTGCCTTATTTGAAGATGTTCCTGAGGCCATACTGAATACAGTAACCATTGCTAAAAGATGTTCATTTTTTCTTGAATCCAGAGAACCAATGTTACCTACGTCAGGCGACATATCTGGTAAAGGTGCTGAACCCGAACGGCTAAGGGTACTTGCTAATGAAGGCCTGAACCAGCGTGTTGAGGCTATGGGACTGCTGAAACCCGAAACTTTAACATATAAGGAGCGATTGGATTTTGAATTAGAGACCATTATTAAAATGGGCTTTTCAGGATATTTTTTGATTGTTTCGGAATTTATTCGTTGGGCCAAAGATACAAACATTCCAGTTGGACCCGGCCGTGGTTCTGGGGCAGGTTCGTTGGTTGCATGGTCGTTGAAGATAACGGATTTAGATCCAATCAAATTTGGTTTGCTTTTCGAGCGTTTCTTAAACCCAGAGCGAGTAACAATGCCGGATTTCGACATAGATTTTTGTCAAGATCGGAGGGATGAAGTTATTGGCCATGTTCAAGAGGTATACGGGGCTCAGCAAGTCGCACAAATCATTACCTTTGGGACATTGCAAGCACGAGGGGTTCTACGTGATGTAGGTCGAGTACTTGGAATGCCATATGGTCAGGTGGATAGACTATGTAAATTAGTTCCTAATAATCCTGCAAATCCTGTTACCTTGAGACAAGCGATTGACGGAGAAACTAGGCTCCAGGAGGCATGTAAAAACGAAGCGCAAGTTAGTCAATTGATGGATATTTCTTTGCGTTTGGAAGGTTTGTACCGCCACGCCTCAACTCATGCTGCAGGTGTGGTGATTGGAGATAGGCCGTTAGATGAGTTAATTCCCCTTTATCGAGATCCACGCTCGAACATGTTGGTCACCCAATTTAACATGAAAGACGTTGAGAAAGCAGGTCTAGTCAAATTTGATTTTCTTGGACTTAAAACACTTACCGTACTGGATCAAGCGGTAAAGTTGATAAAAAAGACAGGAATCAAAATAGAGCTATCCAAATTACCTTTGGATGATGTAGCAACATATCGTTTATTGGAAGCAGGAGATACCGTCGGTGTCTTTCAAATGGAAAGTACCGGTATGCGAGACGTTTTACGAAAGCTGAAAGCAGATCGCTTTGAAGATTTGATAGCTGTAGTGGCCCTATATCGCCCCGGTCCAATGGATAATATACCAAGCTATATAGAACGAAAACACGGGAGAGAGGAGGTAAATCATTTGCATTCGTCTTTAGAATCGGTGCTGGACGAAACTTATGGAATAATGATCTATCAAGAACAGGTAATGCAAATTGCTCAGGTATTATCTGGTTTTAGTTTGGGGGAAGCAGATCTACTGCGACGTGCTATGGGCAAAAAGATAAAATCTGAAATGGATGCTCAGCGGCAAAGGTTTATCGACGGTGCTGTTAAAAAGAAAATACCTACGAATAAAGCGGTTAAGATTTTCGATCAGGTAGATAAGTTCGCAGGTTACGGATTCAATAAAAGCCATGCCGCTGCGTACGCGCTAGTAGCCTACCAAACAGCTTACCTGAAGGCGAACTTTCCAACAGAGTTTATGGCCGCTTTAAAGACCCTAGAACAAAGTAATACGGATAAACTAGGCTCCTTCCATCAAGAATTAACTCGACTCGGGATCCTTCTTCTTCCTCCTAGCATTAATTATTCGACTTCGAGATTTGAAGTGATGAAGTCTGATGAGGAAGAAAATAAAAAGGCAATCAGGTATTCACTGGCGGCCATTCGTAATGTCGGTGTCAATTCGGTGAATGCACTTGTGAATGAAAGAAATACTAGTGGCAATTTCACTGATTTGTTCGATTTAATGAAGCGGATAGACCCAAGTCATACAAATAAGCGACAATTCCTGGGGTTGGTCAAAGCCGGAACCTTTGACGAATTAAATGACAATCGAGCACAGGTAGCAGCAGGCTGTGATATTCTGCTGCGGCAAGTGACAGTTGCTTCTGATGAAAGAGGAGAAGGACAAGTTAGTTTGTTTGGGACAGAGGCGAAGAGCCTAAATAATCCTCCTTTACCCGTTGTGGATGATTGGCCAGTATTTAAACGTCTTCGGGAGGAAGCCGATGCACTCGGATTTTACCTTTCAGCGCACCCGCTTGATGCTTATGGAAACTCATTAGGGCATCTCGGAGTACGACTATACAGCACTCTCCTAAATAAATCTGAACAGTCTTCATCAGAGCGTGTTCGATTAGCGGTTGTCGTCCAGCGTCGCCGGGAAAGAAACTCGTCGCGTGGGCGGTATGCATTCATAGAAGTTTCAGACCAAAGTGCGATATTTGAGATAACAATTTTTTCGGATTTATTTTCCCGGACTCGCGACTTGATTGAAGTTGGATCTATTATGTTAGTGGACGTTATTGTGCAAAAAGAGGCTGATTCTATGCGATTAATCGCCCACTCGATATCTAAATTAGATGAACACAGGGTAGAGAATATAAGAGGATTTAAAATATATTTAACACCTGAGGTGCGACTAGAAGCATTAAGTGCTGTGATATGTCGTGAAAAAGAGGGTAGGGCACGAATGGCTGTTGTACAATCCA
>CAZEWK010000032.1:0-4234 GCA_964515905.1 uncultured Rhodospirillaceae bacterium
CTGAACAAACCGGGCTTAAATATTGGACATACTCTCAGTATACTCATCTTCTAGAAATGTCTCCACTGCCTATCGGCGAAAAAGTAAAAATGGGGGATGAAATTGGTAAGACCAGCAATTCTGGTAAATTCGGTAGAAAAATTCGCCGGGATGCCGTTCATTTTGCAATTTTTTATAGTTCATACTCGGAATGGTCCAACGACGGCAGTGTTGTGACCCCAAAAGATGGGTATTTTATGGATCCGAGTGCATTTTACCGTATTGAACCTCCATATGATTCAAAATCAATGTCAAACTTACCGAGAGATCAGAAAGGCATCCCGGTACCGTATATGAAAAAAGATGGTTCATTCATGCCCGAGGAGACAAAGCGCATTTGGCCTTACCCATGCTAGTACGTTGTTGTTAATTTTTGCAATACTGACAAATAAATGCGGCTACGTCATTTATAGCGATCAAGGCTTCATCAATGAGGCCTCCCATCGTAATAAACCCGTGGATCTGCCCTTCAAAGCAACTGTATTTTACTGGTACTCCATCTCCTCTCAATTTTTCTGAATATGCCGCCCCGTCATCAAGCAACGGGTCAAAACCACAAGTTAGTATAAAAGCGGGAGCAACATCGTTCAAATTATCCGCTAAGATGGGAGAAGCTCTCCAATCAAGGCGATCTTCATCGCCGTTCAAATATTGAGAATGATACCATTTCTGCCCCTGATTTGTTAAAAAATACCCATCGCTAAACCGTCTTTGAGAGTCACTATCCATATGAAAATTAGTTGCCGGATAAATTAGAGCCTGACACAGTAAGTTAATATTAGCATTCCGAGCCATGATTGAAATTACTGTTGCTAAATTGCCTCCCGCACTATCACCACCTACTGAGACAGCCTTTGAATTGATCCCAAGGTAATCACCTTTCCCGTTAGACACCCACTTTAATATTTCCCATGCATCTTCTACTGCTGCGGGAAATTTATGTTCAGGAGCTAAGCTATAATCTACACTTATTACGGAGAACTGCCCGGCATCTGCGAGAAGGCGACAAACAGCATCATGGGTTTCAATATCACCTATCGTCCAACCTCCTCCATGAAAATAAATATGTACAGGTACAGTTTCGTAATTATCTAAATTAAATGGCCTATAGAATCTGATGGGTACGTTTGTTTCACCACATTTGACAGAAATGTCTTTTACCAACTGCATCTCAGGTGCCTTTGGTGCGTAGGCAGTTCTAGTGTTTTTATAAATCTTTCTCAGTTCTAACGCATCAATTTCTCCAGCACGAGGTGCTCCATTGGCCTCGGCTTCGGCAATCATATCTAGAACGGCTTGTGCTTGAGGGTTTATAGGCATGGCACTTTCCTAGCGAGCGGTTTGTCCTGCTCGATTCCTCAACTATTACTGTTACGAATCACTTGGTCGAAAAAACTTAAGATACAAAATAAAAAGAGTGAGAACAATTGAGGTTTCCAAATTGTCCTAATTTTGTTCTATTTTGCGGTCGTTGAATTAATTCCAGAAAGTAGATAAGTCTCAAGAGAATTAACAACTCAATAGGATTTCTCCTTCTTGGGCAACTTGCGTCTACCAGTACTTATTTATTTTAAATAAAAGAAAAATATATTCAAAGTTGAGACAAACTAAACCGATTATTCTACTTTGATAATATGGAGTATGTTGGTGGTGCCAGGTGTGCTAAAAGGTACCCCAGCTGTTACAACCAGTCTTTGTCCTGGTTTCGCAAATTCTTCCCGGGCAGCGACGTTAATCGTATGCGCCACAAGATCATCAAATGTGCCAACATCCTCAGTTTGTAATGAGTGGACCCCCCAGGCAAGTGCTAACTGGCGGGCAATTCCTAGCCTAGGTGTTAGTGCCAGTATGGGTACGTTTGGGCGTACTTTGGATGCTCTTAGTGTTGTTGATCCTGTTTCCGTGAAAGTTACAATGGTTGACGCTTCAATCGTTTCTGCAACTTGGCGAGCTGCAGTGGTAATAGCGTCGGCGTCGGAGCCATGTTTAAATGAAATCTCGGGTAAAAGGTTATAATTGTCGTCCTGTTCCACCTGATTAATGATACGGTTCATCATTGCCACTGACTCTAGGGGAAAATTTCCTGCTGCAGTCTCTGCGGAAAGCATTACCGCGTCTGTACCCTCAAAAATTGCATTTGCAACGTCTGAGGCCTCAGCCCGGGTAGGTGTTGGTGCCGTAATCATCGATTCAAGCATCTGGGTAGCTACTATGACCGGCTTACCTTGCATCCGGGCTTTTTGAATAATTAATTTTTGAAGCCCAGGTACGTCCTCAGGTGGTGCTTCCACACCTAGGTCACCCCTTGCGACCATCACCGCATCCGACAATTCGATAATTTCATCTAAATGTTCAATTGCGGCGGGCTTTTCTATTTTTGCCAAAATCCCAGCATCAGTTGAGATCAAACTTCGCGCTTCGTAAATATCCTCTGGCCGTTGGACAAATGATAACGCGACCCAGTCTACACCCAATTCTAGTCCCAATTGGAGATCCATCCGATCCTTGTCGGTGAGTGGTGACATGGGGAGCACAGTATCTGGGATGTTCAAACCTTTGTGATCTGACAATACCCCACCGCTCCTAACTACGGTTTCAATTTCCGTTATACCCCCTTCACGGACTTCCAACCTGATTTTACCATCATCTAGAAGGAGCTTTGTCCCGGGTTTTACCGCCCGGTATATCTCAGGATTAGTAATAGCCACCCGGTTTTTGGTCCCAGGTTTATCTGCGATGGAGTCTAATTTGAAAGCAGAACCGTTCTCAAGCTCAATGGCTCCATTCTCGAATTTTTGAACCCGTATTTTTGGGCCCTGTAAGTCCATTATGACACCAATCGGACGCGCTAATTCCTCCTCTATCTCCCGAATTGCATTGTACCTTAGGGTGTGCTCTTCATGCGTGCCGTGACTAAAATTTAGGCGAAAGACATCGGCTCCAGCCATGAATAATTCTTTAATTCTCTCTCTGGAAGAGCTTGATGGTCCAAGAGTACAAACAATTTTGGCAGCTCGAGTTCTACGCATTTAATTATAAAAAACCCAGAAAACTCTAAAATTCGAATAAAATGTTAATGCCGACACGAGATTTAATCTTCTTGGTTAGGCATGAGTTCAGACTAAAATTCTAACATTTTTATTAGCTTAGGAATCATTGTGTTCATTGTAAAGAGGCCAGTTTGATAGACATTTCTTCAGTTCTTCTCAGGTACCGTCTGAACAATCCAAAACCGGTAAATTCAATAAGGCTCTGCGAGTTATTGTATTGGAGGTTTACCAGAGTGGATGAACGGGGGATCCATCAACTGAGATATAGTTATTTTTGTATAGGGTCTTTTTTAAATCTGAGGGGGGGGAGGAAGAAAAAGAGACAGTTAACCAATTAGCTCCAATTCTTTCCTTAATAATTACGTAAAGCGGAAAGAATTGATGTTCGAAACGAGACTAGACTCAAGCACTCAAATTTCATTATTGTTGTCAACAATGACCAAAAGAATTTGTATTTATGTTATTGAATAAGGTCCCACAAATTGGGGATTGGCGTTATCAAATTTGAGAATAAGGGGGTCTCTATGGTGATGTTGAATGCTAGACCTGAGCAGGTTGATTTAAATTTGGAGAGGTGTGCACTTGTTGTAGTTGATATGCAGAATGCTTTTGCCTCGAAAGGTGGGATGTTGGATTTAGCGGGGATCGATATAAGTCTTGCTAAACCTATCATTGAGATTAATCGGCAATTAATTGAAAAAGCACGTGAAAATGGTGTGAAAGTAATCTACCTACAAATGACCTACCATTCGGATTTGAGTGATGGCGGCAGTAATAGGTCTCCAAACTATCACAAGGAACTTGGTTTGGTATTAATGCGCAATAAACCTGAGCATAAAGGTAAATTATTAATCAAGAATACTTGGGATTGGCAGATTGTAGATGAATTATCACCCTTAGAAGAGGATCACGTGATCGAAAAAAGCCGCTATAGCGGCTTCAAAGGCACGAATTTGGATAATTATTTGCGGGGCCGAGATATTCAGCATTTGTTATTTACAGGTATTGCAACCAATATTTGCGTTGAAAGTACAGCGCGTGATGCGTTTTTTCATGAATATTGGCCAATAATAATTGAGGATGCAATAAATCATACCGGACCAGATTTTAATCGTGAGGCCACTCTATGGAATTTTGAAAATGCG
>CAZEWK010000033.1:0-72089 GCA_964515905.1 uncultured Rhodospirillaceae bacterium
TTTCTGGTTAGGATTATGTTTCGATCAAATTTTTGGAGCACTGCCTTTTATCAGGGCAAAGTATGCCAGTGAATAGCAGAAGTAGCGCAACTAGATAGCTGCTTTCCCATATCATACTTTATTCATGCAACTGAGAATTTAGTTCTATAGCGAAGGGGTACATACGTAGCCCCAGGATATAGGGATACATTACTATGCTGTTGGGTGTTTTTAATGTTGGAACCGTTTAGTTCCCAGAGTCATTGACTAAATGGTGCCGCCGGAGTGAATTGAACACTCGACCCCACCCTTACCAAGGGTGTGCTCTACCCCTGAGCTACGGCGGCACAGACTTGCGAATCTTGAATGTGAAACAACTTGCCCAAAATAAACCAAGCGGACAATGCCACACACCTGACCACGGTGCAACCAATGGCCCCTATAGCCGAATTTTGACAAATTCAGTTCATTAAATATATTAAGTAGTGGCAAAGGAATGGCCTAATTTTTTGGTACGCAATAGTGGTGATGTCACAATGGAGGGGAGACAAAAGGTGACTCAGGGAGCAAAGGAGCGCCGAAGTGAAGAAGAGTTGTTGCGTGAAAATCTATTAAAGCGTAAACGCCAGCAGCGGGAGCGAAACGATAGGGTAGCTAAGAAGCAAAATAGGCAAGGTCAAGATTTTGCTGATAATTAATGTGTTGATTTTGTGGCGTTAGGTTGTGGATGTCATATCAAATTTCGGTAAGTGATCATTCTTCGTATTTAACACCTCTTGATTACATCAATCCCAATAAAGAGTATATAAAAGGCATCGGAGTTGGCATTGGTGATCATATTCACTTTTTGGTGCTTTCGTCGACAGTATACAGGCTATTTTTTTAACGTAGATGCTTGATTCATTTAAAGAAACGATTGTCGACTTTGCTGGAAAACGATTGTCGTTAGATGGATAAACTCCAAATTCTGGGTGGAACGCCTTTGGTTGGGCAAGTGAAAATTGGAGGGGCAAAGAACGCAGCTCTTCCGCTCATGGCTGCAAGTTTACTGACCGATTCCGCTTTAACACTACATAACGTTCCTCAAGTTTCCGATATTTTAAGCATGAAGAAATTGTTGACAGAGTTGGGGGTTGAAGTCGGGATGGATATTCCCGGCGCCTTACTATCCCTTTCTGCCAGAAACATCGTCAATAAGACAGCCCCATATGATTTGGTACGCAAAATGCGAGCGTCAATTTTGGTTTTAGGTCCTATCCTTGCTCGAACAGGGCAAGGTTGCGTGTCAATGCCGGGGGGATGCTCGATAGGGCCGAGACCAGTGGATTTCCATTTAGCGGGATTCCGTGAAATGGGTGCTAAGATTTCGTTGCATCAGGGCTATATTGAGGCGATTGCCCCCTCGGGACTTAAGGGGGCGGAGATACAACTACCTATTGTTTCAGTAGGCGCAACGGAGAATTTGATGATGGCGGCATGTTTGGCAAAAGGAACAACAATCATTTCCAACGCTGCTTGTGAGCCTGAAGTTATGGACCTTGCGCAATGCCTGATTAAAATGGGCGCTGAAATAGAGGGGATTGGAACAGGTACTTTAAAGATTGCTGGTGTTACCAGTTTAAAAGGAACTGAGCACACTGTTTTGCCTGATAGAATTGAGTCGGGGACATATGCTATAGCTGCTGCCATCACGCATGGTTGTGTCGAATTATTAGGGACCCGGATCCATTTATTTAGCGGTCTTGCAAGTAAACTAGCATCGGCGGGTGTGCTTATGTCAGCAGGGGAGAACGGAGTAAGAGTTGAGGTTCCGAGGGGAATAAAACGACCCTTGGCGGTAGATTTTGAAACTGGTCCTTACCCGGGATTTCCAACTGATATGCAGGCTCAGATGATGGCTCTGCTAACCGTCAGTGACGGTGTATCGCGTATAACAGAAAACATTTTCGAAAATCGGTTTATGCATGTGACAGAACTGGGACGAATGGGTGCCGATATTTCGGTCAAAGGAAATACAGCTGTTGTCCGTGGTGTAGGTCGCTTGCGCGGAGCACCAGTAATGGCAACAGATTTGAGAGCGAGTGTATCCCTACTCCTAGCAGGACTCGTGGCAGATGGGGAAACCACGATTCACAGAGTTTATCACCTCGACCGGGGTTATGAACGAATAGAAGAGAAGCTGCGGAACTGCGGAGCAAAAATTGAAAGGCTGCGCCAATGACTAAAACTCCCATTAAGGGGATTTGTCTGAAGGCGGAAGATAAAGAGGACTTTAAGATAATTGCAGCTTGTCTGCAGGATTCTGTCATTCGTCAGAGTGAGATGACATACTTAAGTTCTGATCGTCGTTTTGTAACTGTTTTAGATCGCCTCGTTTGGGAAAATTCTGATAGAATGAGTCCTGGGAATCTACCCTCTTTGCAAGTTCAATCAGGGCTTTGTTTCGAAGGAATCACTTCAGTTAAAGTTCATGGCATCGACCAAAATCAAAAGGACAGGATCCTTGAGCTCCTAACTATTTTTTTTAATCCAGCGTCAGTGACGTTGCTCTTTACTGGAGGTGCTGCAATAAAGTTGGAAGGTGAGAATATTTTGTGTTTCCTGGAGGATGTGTCGGCTCCTCGCGCAATTAGTGCTCCGTTAAGTGATTCAGTGGAATGAGTACCATGATCTTCAAAGATGACCTAATATTCGCCGTTCCTAAAGGCCGTATATTAAAACAACTATTACCACTTATGGCTGTTGCAGGGATTGAACCCGAATCAGAATTTTTTGATGAAAAATCACGGCGGCTCACATTTAAAACAAATGTTGAGAACCTTAAGATAATCCGCGTGCGAAGTTTTGATGTGGCAACATTCGTTGCGTTTGGGGGTGCTCAAATTGGAGTGACGGGTCAAGATACACTCTTAGAATTTGATTATCCAGAAGTGTATGCTCCGCTCGATCTTAATATTGGGGTCTGTCGACTAGTCTTGGCAGAACCCAGGGAGTTAGCGGTTAATGATGATCCGGCCCAATGGAGCCACGTCCGGGTGGCAACAAAATACCCGGAAACAACTAAACGGCACTTTGCTCTCCGTGGTGTTCACGCTGAGTGCGTTAAGTTAAGTGGAGCGGTTGAGTTAGCACCTTCTCTGGGCCTTTGTCATAGGATTGTTGATCTAGTTGAAAGTGGAGAGACTCTGAAAGCAAATGGACTAGTGGAAGTCGAACTTCTTTCAGAAATTACCTCTCGGGTGGTTGTAAATCGAACAGCCTGGAAAACACAGAGCAGTGAACTAAATGTTTTGGTGGATAGTTTTAGACAAGTGATTAATGGTCAAAAGATTAAATAACCTGTCGGAGGGATTTGACGGTGAGTTCCGCTCGGCTGTAGCCGAGCGACACCGGGTAGTGGAGGATGTGGACGAGACGGTTGCCGCTATTTTGAAGAAAGTCAGGGTTACGGGTGACAAGGCACTCTTAGAATACACAGAACGTTTTGATGAAATTAAAATAGACGCAACCCAGTTACAAATTTCGCCTGAGGAGATCAGTGTTGCACTAGATCAAGTGGATCCTGATGAAATGAAGTCACTTCAGTTTGCGGCGGAACGCATTGAGATGTTTCATAGACGACAACTTCCGGATGATTTTTCTTATACCGATGATGTCGGCATAAAACTTGGCCTTCGATGGCGACCGATTGAAACAGCAGGGCTATACGTTCCTGGTGGCTCCGCCGCGTATCCAAGCTCGTTACTAATGAATGCGATCCCTGCTCGAATAGCAGGAGTGAAGCGCGTGGTAGTTACCGTTCCTACCCCAAAAGGCGTTATAAATCCTTTGATTTTCGCGGCGGCTAAACTTTGTCAAGTGGACGAAATATATAGAATCGGTGGTGCTCAGGCGATTGGGGCTCTTGCATATGGAACCGAGACAATTTCTGCTGTTGATCAGATAGTTGGCCCGGGGAACTCATATGTTGCAGCCGCCAAAAAACAAGTATTCGGTCTTGTAGGTATTGATATGATCGCGGGACCCACGGAGGTGCTAGTAGTAGCTGATAGTAAGAACGACCCGGAGTGGATTGCTGTGGATTTGTTGGCTCAAGCTGAACATGATATCGCTGCACAATCGATTTTGATTACAGATCATCCTAATTTTGCAGATAAGGTAGAGCAGGCTGTTGAGAGGCGGCTATGCCTCCTCGATCGCGAAGAAATTGCTCGGACTAGTTGGGATAATAATGGACTTATTGTAGTTGTAGATGATTTCTCAGTAGTTCCAGAATTGGTAGACAAGATCGCTCCGGAACATTTAGAACTTGCGGTCGACAATCCGGAAGTTATGGCCGAAAATATATTACACGCTGGAGCCATTTTCCTTGGGCGTTATACACCTGAGGCAATTGGGGACTACGTTGGCGGCCCAAACCACGTCTTGCCTACGGCCGGGAATGCCCGGTTTGCGTCAGGGTTGTCGGTGTTCGATTTTCTGAAACGGACAACTATAATGGAATGTAGTCCTAGCAGCCTTTCTATCGTCGGGGAGCATGCAATCAAATTAGCTGAAAGTGAGGGCCTTGGGGCCCATGCTAAATCCATCAGCATTCGAATAACTAACGAGTAGTTAGAAAAGTATCATTAACTCATGATCAGAAATTGTACGAAGTGTTCAGCGTATAAAACTTTCTCAGGATATGAAATTTCAAATAGTTGAAGTGAAATTGGATGAAGGAAGTCTTGTTCGCTGGAACCGGGAGGTGGATAGGGAGCGAAGAGTAGCTATTTATGACCTAATTGAACAGAATTACTTTGCCCCAATTAGTAGTTTGTCTGGTCCCTACGAGCTGTACTTGGAAAGTCAAGAGAGACGTCTCGTATTTGAAATTACGTCGCTTGGTAAAGTAAAAAAAAAAGAAATATTTTTTCTTCCCCTAACAGGCTTTCGTCGGTTAATTAAAGACTATTTCACTGTCTGTGACAGTTATTACGATGCAATAAAACATTCGTCCTTGCAGCGAATAGAAGCGTTGGACCAAGGGCGGCGTAGTTTGCATGATGAGGGATCTGAGTTACTTTTGAATAAACTAAAAGGGAAGGCTAAAGTAGATTTCAACACAGCTCGAAGGCTATTTACATTGATTTGTATTCTTCAACTTCGTAGCTAAACGGATTAGTTTGTAGCCATACAATGTCGATTGTGCGCCGATCTTCCACAAACAAGAATAGTGGATGGGTTGAGGTTCCCCGGAAGCCTCCTCCTCTGTGCGCAGAGCTGTAGTTATCGGTGGAAGTGTTCCTGGTATAACAGACGGCTAAATTATATACTCTGTTATCTTTTATAAATCTAAAGATGGGGATAATCATCAAAGATAGACTCGAATCTCAAAATAGGTGCAAGCTGACAGGTGTATAACTAAACTACGTTTTATCGACAGGAAACTGTTACTTCCGCCATTTGGTTTGTGTAAAGTAGTGGGTGATGGGCAAGATATAATCCCAAATTTAATTTATTTTGGTGATATAATTCTAAAAATATGAAACAGGACGAATAAATGGCTAAAGAAGAAGCGTTAGAGTTTCAAGGTGAAGTTCTGGAGTTATTACCTAATGCTATGTTTAAGGTGAAGTTAGAAAATGAGCACGAAATTCTTGCCCACACTTCAGGGAGAATGAGGAAGAACCGAATTCGAGTATTGGCAGGTGATAAAGTAACAGTGGAAATGACACCTTATGATTTAAGTAAAGGGCGTATTGTGTTTCGGCACAAGTGATTCTGATAAAGTGCGATTTATAAATCGGTTTTTCTTAAGTGCTAGAACCGTATGATAAAATTAATACTTGCCTCTTCCTCTGAGCGAAGGCTTAAACTGCTCGAACAGATCGGTGTAGTTCCCGATCTAATTGAGCCGCCCAATACCCATGAATATCATGATCGACCCAACGAAGCGCCCCGGGAAATTGCAAGCCGTCTTGCTCGCGAAAAAACAGAATCCGTGTTTTTTCGTCATAAAGAATATATCGTTCTAGGAGCAGATACACTCGTCACTTGTGGTCGTCGAATTCTCATCAAACCAAAAAACATGGACCAAGCAAGGGAACACCTTTCCCTTTTGTCAGGCCGAAGACACCGTGTTTATACGGCATTATGTGTGATGGGTGCAGGATCTGTTACGAAGGAGCGTGTCGTAAGTACTGTCGTAAAGTTTAAAAAGTTAACAGAGAAAGAAATAGAATCTTATTTGGATGGGGAGGAGTGGAAAGGGAAATCAGGTGGTTATGCAATTCAAGGTAGGGCAGGCATGTTTGTGCGGTCCCTAAATGGTTCTTATTCCAATGTTGTGGGATTACCACTTTATGAAACCTATAGTCTCCTGGTTAGTTTTAACTACCCAGTTACTTTTAAGTAATATAGACAGCATGAAAAATATTCCATCGGATATATTAATTAACGTCTTGCCGTGGCAAACGAGAATAGCCTTAGTAGCAGACGGAAAGTTGCGAGAAATTTCTTTAGAGACAGAAACAAAACACTCAGCCCTAGGTAGTGTGTATCTCGGAAAAGTGACAAAGATTCTAAAATCGGCCAATGCGGCATTTGTTGATTGCGGACTTGAACGTGCGACATTCTTATCTGGAAATGATGCAAGATCGCTAATATCGGAGGACAGAAAACAACTTAATATTTCGGAGTTGGTGCATGAAGGCGAAAAAATAATTGTCCAACTGATCAAAGAACCTATCGGACACAAAGGAGCACAAGTCCGCACAGGCATACTGCTGCCGGGGCGATTCTTGGTTTTCCGTCCAAGTGGTGTCGGAGTCAATGTCTCGCGAAAGCTAGAAAATGGGGATGAACGGAAAAGACTTAGTAATATTGTGGCAAGTGAATTGCGGCCCGACGAAGGTGTGATAATCCGTACTGGCGCCGAAGGGGAGGCGCCGGAAAGCATAATTGCGGAACTGGCTAGTTTAAAAGAGCGTTGGTCCCAAATTGTGAGTCAGTCAAAAAAAACTAAAAAGCCAGGCTGTATAAATGAGGAATTACCACCAGTATTACGGTACCTTCGTGATCGTTTGGTTCGTTCTATTAATTCTATAGTGGTTGATGATCGGGCTATGTTTTTTAAGGTACAGGAGTTCTGTACGCAGTATTTTCCGGAAGTAATGGATAAACTTGAATTACGCCTTTTCCCGATGAATTCGTTTGACGATTTTGAAATCGAGGAGCAACTGGAAAACCTAGTATCCGCAGAGGTGAGTTTACCATCGGGGGGCACCATAGTGTTAGAGGAGACCCAAGCGGTGACAGTAGTTGACGTTAATACGGCTAAATATAGGAATACGTCTAGTAGGGACAAAGCCGTTATTGAAACCAATACAGAAGCGGCAAAGGAAATTCCGGTGCAATTGCAGTTACGAAATATTGGTGGAATCGTGGTCATAGATTTTATTAATATGAAAGACGATAATGATCGATCAAAAGTGATGACCAAGCTAAAAAAAGCAACACAGGCGGATCCGGCGCCAATACATGTTTCCAAGTTTTCAGAGTTTGGAACTGTAGAGCTTACTCGTAGACGTGTTGGGAATTCTCACTTACATAGTCTATATGAGCAGTGTGAGGAATGTCAGGGGCTGGGTCGTATAAAGACTGTGAACACTGTTGCTCTCGAAATTTTACGTACTTTGTGGGCGCGTGCTCAGCTAGAACCTGGCCAGGAGTTCTCGGTCCTGGCAGCTCCTGAGGTTATAGAAACTTTGAATGTTAGCCAGAGAAATGCAATCAATAAAATTGAACTAAAATCGGCCGCTTCGTTTAACCTTATAGTGAATGATACTTTTGCCAGAGAAACTTTTGAATTGCTTAGTCTTTGAAAGGAACTTCCAACATGGTCAATGTGCAGAAAGCAAAAGGTCAGTTGTGTCCCGTATGCAAAGAGACTAGTCACGAGAAATGGGCTCCTTTTTGCTCTTTTGCTTGCAAGGAAATTGATCTTGGGAAATGGCTTGGTGGCTCGTACTATATACCTTCACGTTCTTGGGAAAACGAAGATAGCTAAACATTGAGAAATTAGGCAAACGCAACAACATTAAATTAACTCTTATAGTTATTGATAGTAAGTATTTGTAGATTGCACCCTGTAGAGGATTGGTAAAATGTTAATTGAAGAAGTACTGAAACATCCGACAGAGTTAATAACCGAAGATCAAAGGCAGTTATATTTTGAAAACGGTTGCGTTCGACTCGAAGGCCTGATTTCAGTGGATTGGATAGAAAGATTACGCGCCGCAAGTTTCGAGATGATAGAGCGTAGTCGGACTGTTGCCAAAAACGACAAGATATTTGTCCTGGAGAAAGGTCACAGTTGCGAGACACCTAGGTTAAAAAGAGTCACTAGTCCGGTGTCACACCATGAAGAATTTTGGCATTTTGCATCAACTTCCAAAATCGTGGAGGTCGTGTCAGATGTTGTTGGTCCAAACGTTCGTTTCCATCATTCGAAATTGAATTATAAGTGGGCTGACGGAGGCCAACGGTTCGATTGGCATCAAGATATACAGGCTTGGCCTCACACAAACTATAGTCCTGTGACGGTGGTTTTGCTGATGGAAGATGTTGAAATGGACCAGGGACCTCTAGTTGCAATAAAAGGGAGTCACACAGGTCCTCTTTATAATCTCTACGACGAACGGGATAACTTTGTTATTCGGATTGATGACACGGAGCTGAACTGGATAACTGAGGATGTAAAAGAATACATGGTGGGAGCAGCTGGGACTGTATTTTTACTAAATTGCAGAACAATACATGGATCGACTACTAATCATTCTTCCCGAAAACGACCCCTACTGTTGAACGTCTATTCATCAGCGGATGCATTCCCCTATGGGGCGAACCCCATTCCTAGCAAATTCGATGGCGTAATTGTAAAAGGTGTTCCAGCGCGTTGGTCGCATCATGATCCTAGACCTTGCCAAGTACCACCCGACTGGTCTCAAGGCTATACGGGTCCTTGGGATCACCAGAAACGAAAAACTTCTTAAGAACCGGAAAGAAGGCACGGGGTCTTTTGCTTATGAATTCAGAGAAATAATTGCGTCTTCATTGACGGGTATGACGGGAGACCAGTTCTGTGAGCGTAGATAGTCGGGCCGCGGCTCAGGCACGTCATGAGGATGATTAGAGACCCGATTAAAACAAAAATATACTTGCCAACGATCATGGGCGGATAAATTATGCCCAGAGGCATGAAGTAAGTTGCAATGGAACAGTACGGCATCGCCAGGTTGCCCGGTAATTGCGATTGGTTTTGGTCCTGTTTGAAGTGTCTTTTTAACGTGGTCTGGATCCATCGCAATAAATTTATAGGTGGTAGTTGCGTCCCAACGGGGGTTAATTTTCCCATTTCTGTGGCTGCCTGGTTGGAAATGAAGGCACCCACCAAACTCTGTGGCTTCATCAAGCATGATCATGAATGTAACTAAATCAGGCCGCTCTATGCCGTCAGAATTCCACTGGCCAAAATCTTGATGCCATGGCCACACACTTCCCTCAATGGCTCCTTTCATATTAATTTTACTATGATGAAGATATAAAGCCTCGTCTTGAAGAACTTGTTGCACGGGTTCAAGAACTCTTGGCAGGCGATAGGTTGCGTTATAAATATTTGAGCCAGTTGGTCCATCCGTCTCATGCATTCGTAGCATGAGTTTTGGCACTCCAGCTGCCCCTTCTCTAACAACACATTCAGCCTCGACGCCAGCAATACGATTGGCCTCAAGTCTAAGAATACTTATTTCTCGCTCTGAAAATAATTTCCTGAATACCAAAAAGCCGTTCTGGTCAAAATCAGAAATTTGATTGGCACTAAGCGTCATAAAACGAATTCCTTTGATCGGCTATTTCATTCCCATAAACTAATAGCGTTTTACAGTCTCGGTGGATGAGTATGCGCAAAAAGTCAAAAATACCACAGATTTTACCTTTTTAAATAGCTTTCTCGCAATTTCCGTTTGTATATTTTCCCTGAGTCTTCACGTGGGAGTTTGTCATGAAAAGTAACGAATTTGGGGACCTTAAAATTGGCCATATTTTTACGAATGAATGATTTTACATCCTCCGGCCCTAAACAAGTCCCTGGTTCTGCCTGTATGGCTGCGACGATGGCCTCACCATACTCCGATTCTGGTACACCAAAAATTGCGCAATCTTGGACGCCTTTTAGATCGATTAGCACAGCCTCTATCTCGGCTGGGTAAATGTTGACTCCACCCGAAATTATCATGTCAGACTTGCGGTCGCATAGAAAAAGATAATTGTCTTCATCCAGGTAACCCCGATCATCGTTTGTAATTAGACCATTGCGCGATATCTCCTCTCTTTTGGCTTCGTCTTTGTAATAGGTAAACTTATTGCCCTGTCCTGAGGAAACAAAAATGTCTCCAATTTTTCTTGGGCCTACAGGTTCTCCATGCTCATCATGGATTTGTATTGAGCAATTTTCTATTGGTCGTCCGACAGTGCCCACTTTGGAAAGCCATTCATCACTGGTAACATAAGAAATAAGTCCTGCCTCAGTCGAGCCGTAGTATTCGTTTATTATTGGACCCAACCAGTCAATCATTTTCCGTTTTATCTGGGCTGCACAAGGCGCAGCACCGTGTACAATGTTTTCTAAGCTCGTCAGGTCATATTCGTTCTTTTGGACTTCAGACAATTGTAGCAATCGAACGAACATTGTTGGAACCATGTGGGCATGAGTGATTGAGTGTTTTTCAATGATGTACAAGAACTCCCTTGCATTAAAACGCGGCATTAGAATTAAATCTCCACCAAGGGAAATTACGGCTCTCGCATACGCATTCGGTGCGCTATGGTACAAAGGTCCAGTTAAAAGAGCCTTAGCGCCTGGCCGAAGTCCAAACCCAATACGAAGGTGCGCAATCATTGTGTTTTGTTGTTTGGGTGTAGCAGGGGTTCTTCTTACTCCTTTGGGTTTTCCGGTTGTACCAGATGTATAGATCATGCTTCCCCGGGATGCTTGAGGTTGATTCGGCCACGGCCTTAAATCTTTTTTCCATGTATTCCAATTTTGTGAGGTAGCGTGGGGGGGGAGGCCCCTTGATTTCAATTTGTAGGCTGTTTGCAGCTCAAGAGATGGTTCCACGAGGATAAGAGGTATTTTGTTCTCCAGTATCAAAGGTATTTTTGTCGCTAAGTCGGTATGAGCGACGATTAACTTCGCGTCCGAATTCAGAAGTATGTAGACTATTTCTGATTCCTTAAAATGCCAGTTTATGGGAACAGGATATGCGCCGAGCAGGCCTGCCGCATAGGTAACTTCAAGAAATTCTATGCCGTTTCTTAATAATAAAGCGACTGAATCACCGTGGCCTACTCCGAGTTCAAAAAGCCCTTGTACGATTTTTTTGGTGGAAAGATGAAAGTCATTTAATGTTATGCGTTTGTCTTGAGTGACTAACCAGTGTTCCATATACCTTTTTCCAGCCAGGTTCCATATGTAGTATAAAAACGTTTTACTATATGCTAGCCACAACAGTGCCACAATTAGCCACTAAGATATCTACATAACCAGACAATTAAGAGACGAGCAATTTTTGTCGAGATTCACTAATTTATTGGTCAAGAAAAAAATAGTGTTTCATGCCTAAAACGAAAAGCTATTCTCGTTTATTCGGAATCTTAAGCATACTCGCGTTTATGGGGGTGGTTGGACTCCTTTGCGTTGTTGGTTTGACCGCTTGGGGTTTACATCATTATTCTCGGGGTCTTCCTGAATACTCCCAGTTAGAGGACTACGAGCCACCAACGGTGACACGTATCCATGCGGGGGATGGGCGTTTACTTGCAGAATATGCTGAGGAACAAAGGGTCTTTGTTCCTATAGGGTCGATCCCAACAATGGTCGTTAATGCATTTATTGCTGCAGAAGACAAAAATTTTTCTAGCCATCCTGGTGTTGACGTATTTGGGGTAGGAAGAGCTGTAATTCAGAATATTGGCAACGTGATTACAGGGCGAAGGATGATCGGAGCATCAACAATCACACAGCAGGTAGCAAAGAATTTTTTGCTTACAAATGAAGTTTCAATAAACCGAAAAATAAAAGAAATAATCCTGGCAGTAAGAATTGAGAGGGCATTACTGAAGGATCGTATAATGGAGTTATACCTTAACGAGATTTATTTAGGTAAGCGATCTTATGGAGTAGCCGCAGCCGCACTCAATTATTTTAATAAGTCACTTGAGGACTTAACAATCAATGAAGTTGCTTTTCTTGCAGGATTACCAAAGGCTCCAAACGCCTACCACCCGGAACACAATACTGCTGCAGCTATTGGCAGAAGAAACTATGTTTTAGGTCGAATGTTGGAAGACGGCTACATAGACAAGAAAGAATTTTCTTCGGCCCGAACCGAAGACCTTCTGTTAAGGGTCAGAAATAAAGAAGAGGTTGTGCATGCACCGTTCTTTGCCGAAGAAGTACGGCGGAAAATCGCAGAAACTTATGGGGAAAGTATTTTATATCGTGGTGGCTTATCCGTCCGCACAACTATTCGACCTCAACTTCAAAAATTTGCCTCTGATGCCTTGCAAGATGGTCTTATTTCCTACGATAAGAAGCATGGCTGGAGAGGACCGGTGTCTCGGATCTCTGACACTACAGTATGGATGACGGAACTATCGAAAATAGTGCCTCCACCAGCTAAAGAGCGATGGCATTTGGCGGTTGTGCTTAGGACAGAGACAAACTTTGCACGCATTGGGTTTAGAGATGGTACAGAGGGCTCTATTCCATTAACAGAACTAACGTGGGCGCGATCATGGCGGGAGGGTCAGAAATTGGGTCCAGAAATTACGTCTGTCTCTCAAGTGCTGTCCCCTGGAGACGTAATTTTCGTTGAAGGTATACGGAGTGTAGCTGAAGAATCGGGTGCGGTGGATCCAATCTTTTCTCTTTGTCAGGTGCCGGAGGTTGAGGGTGCCCTACTAGCATTAGACCCACATACCGGGAGAGTTCTGGCTATGGTGGGAGGTTGGAGTTTCCAGGAGAGTCAATTTAACCGCGCAACTCAAGCTCAACGTCAACCAGGTTCCGCCTTTAAGCCCTTTGTATATTTAGCCGCAATCGAGGCTGGTTACACACCAGCAAGCGTTGTTTTGGATGCTCCATTTGTTATTGATCAAGGATCTGACCTTGGCGTTTGGAAGCCCGAGAACTATGGGCGTGAATTTGGTGGTCCGTCAACACTTAGACTGGGTATCGAAAAATCAAAAAATCTTATGACGGTCCGTTTAGCCAATTCTATAGGAATGGAACGCGTACTTGATGTAGCTAGAAGGTTTGATATCGGTCAGTTTCCGCCACATTTATCTATAGCGCTTGGGTCGGGTGAGACCACCCTTTTGAGATTAACTGCTGCTTATGCAATGATCATAAATGGTGGGAAACGTGTCCAGCCAGCTTTGATCGAAAGAATTCAAGACCGTGATGGACGTACGATTATGCGTCGAGATCAAAGGGAGTGTACAGAATGCCAAGGCCCCCTAAATTTCTATCCCACCGCACCACGATTGATAGATTATCGATCACGAGTTACAGATCCGGCCACAGCTTTTCAAGTCACTTGGATGCTAAAAGGCGTTGTGGAACGTGGCACAGGCCGGACAGTTAGAGAGCTCGGAAGACCGTTGGCAGGTAAGACGGGTACGACTAACGATAGTTTAGACGCGTGGTTTATTGGATTTTCACCAGACCTTGTTGCAGGAGTATTTATTGGCTTTGATAAACCTAGATCCCTCGGCGTAAAACAAACTGGTTCCAATGTTGCTGCACCTGTCTTTAAAAGATTTATGGAGTTGGCTACAAAAAACCAACCTCCAGTGCCGTTTCGTATTCCTCGTGGAATTCGAATGGTTCGCATCGATGCTGAAAATGGCAACTTGCCGGATGGAAAGACGGAACGCCTTATTCTCGAAGCCTTTAAACCTGGTACAGAACCAAGTAGGAATACTAATGGAGTTGCAAGTTCCCGTGACGAACAACCCAACAAACCAGTTGAAGGTTCATCACGTTTCGATAGTGGGTTATATTAATATGAGTTGTTTTTAGTTCTGAAAGCGTACTGTTATAAACAACCTTTCAGATAAATGTCATAATTTAGAGTGAGTTAAGTCCTTTATGCGCAGTGAAATTGAAAGTATTGCAAATGAACTTCGTCGGTCGTTGGCCTTACTAAGGGGGTATCTTTGACCCGGAAAAAGCACAAACACGTCTCGATGAACTGAATGTTCTTGCCGAAAATCCGGATCTTTGGTCAAGTCCTGAAAAGGCGCAGCAGGTGATGAGAGAGCGCAACCAGATTCAAAATTCAATCGACCAATATACGAAATTGGTCGAAGAGTTTGAGAATGCCACCGAACTAATTGAGTTGGGTGAAGCGGAAAATGATTCGCAAATAGTTTTGGAGTCTGAAGAGTTGCTCCGTGATTTGGCGAAGACAACTAATAAGCTAAAGTTGGAAGCAATGTTATCTGGTGAGGCCGATTCTAATGATTGTTTTGTCGAGATTCACGCCGGTGCAGGTGGAACAGAAAGCCTGGATTGGGCTTCTATGCTACGTCGGTTATACCTTAGATGGGCAGAGAACCGGGGTTTTGAAGTGGAACTAGTGGAAGAGAGTTTGGGGGAAGAGGCCGGCATTAAAACGGGGGTGGTAAAAATTCTTGGGCATAACGCTTATGGATGGTTGAAAACAGAGAGCGGTGTGCACCGTTTGGTAAGAATTTCACCTTTTGATTCTAATTCTAGACGTCATACTAGCTTTGCAAGCGTTTGGGTTTACCCAATGATCGATGAGTCTATCGAAGTGGAGATTGAAGACAAGGATCTAAGAGTTGATACTTACCGTGCTTCTGGGGCGGGCGGGCAACATGTGAACAAGACTGACTCCGCGGTTAGGATAACTCATAGTCCAACTGGCATTGTGGTTCAGTGCCAAAACCAGAGGTCTCAGCATAAGAATAGAGCGACAGCTATGAGTATGCTTAAATCCCGTTTATATGAATTAGAGTTACAAAAACGTGAAGCAAAAATGGCCGAGAAAGAGGCCGATAAAAAAGAAATCGGTTGGGGTCATCAAATCCGTTCCTATGTCTTACAGCCTTATCAAATGGTCAAGGATCTTCGAACGGGCATCGAAACTAGTAATACTGTGGCTGTTTTAGATGGAAATATAGATAAATTTCTTAGTTCGGCTCTTGCGGCACAGGTAACAAACGATACAGATTCTGATAGGTCGGACACGTCCTAAATAGGCTAGAAGCTGGTTACGGAACAATATTTATTTGTTGTTTATTACTATTAATTTCCTTGCGAATCCTATAAATACTTTAGGATTCAACTGTTATCCCATAGTCACTCGCCCATCCTAAACCAGATGAGGTTGAATTAGATGGGGTATATTCACAGCCTATCCAGCCAGAATAGTTTAAGGAATCGATCACATTGAATAGGTGTTTGTAATTTAGTTCTCCAAGATTTGGCTCTTGGCGAGCCGATAACCCTGCCACCTGAAAGTGGCGAGTGATATCGATATTATCATTAATAAGTTTCTCTAGGTCACCATGCATAATTTGTGCATGGAAAAGATCAAATTGTAGCCCAATATTTCTCTGATTTATTTCATTAATTAGTTTTTTTGCTTCCGGAACTTGGGTCAAGAAATAGCCCGGTATCGATCGCTTATTATTGATTGGTTCAATAAGAAGATTAATATTATGTTCGCTAGCCATTGCGGCGGCTAGTTTCAAATTATTTAGGAAGGTCGTTTTCGCTCTACAATAATTTGATTCCCCATCAATTATCCCTGCCATAACATGGATGTTAGGACAACTCAACTCAGAAGCGTAACGAAGAGCAAGCTGTATTGAGGAACTAAATTCAGCCTCTTTCCCTGGGATAGCTGCTAAACCACGATCACCATCCTTTGCATTTCCCGGTGGCGCGTTAAGCAGTATAATATCCAGTTGGTGATCCATTAATTGTTTTGCAATAGCATCAATAGACCAGTCATACGGGAATTGAACCTCTACACCTTTAAACCCATGTCCCGCCGCAGCCTCAAATCGATCCAGGAATTTGTATTCAGTGAATAACGTAGACAGATTTGCGGCAAGTTTTGGCATAATTAATCAGTTAGGGTTTTGCCAAGGCAGTTTCTACTAGCCTCACAAAGAAACTAGCCCCTACTGGAAGAATATCGTCGTTGAAATTATAGTGGGGATTGTGCAAGTGGGCACTCTCGCCAAGAACTCCGTTGCCTACCCAGGCATAAGCGCCAGGGAGTTCTTGGAGATAAAATGAAAAGTCTTCTGATCCCATTGTTTGCTCTTGGTTGACCGATTCTTGTCCAGTAACATCAATGGCAATTTCCCGCGCAAAATTTGCTTCTTTCTCATGGTTTATAGTCGGTGGGTACCCATGTTGGTAAGTAAATTCTACATCCACCGAGTGCGCTGCGGCAATCCCATCGAGCATTTGCTTCATCTTCTGTTGGTTGTGTTTACCCAACTCATTATCAAAATACCGAACGGTTCCTCCGAACGTAACCGAATCAGGAATTACATTAAAGGCGTCACCACCATGAATCTTTGTGACTGAAATTACGAGTGTATCATGTGGGTCTGTGACTCTGGATACTAGGCTTTGCAGTCCATTTACCATTAGTGAGCTAGCGATTATGGGATCCACAGCTTTATGGGGCATAGCACCATGCCCACCTTTTCCTTTGACGTTTACGGAGAATTGGTCTGCTGCGGCCATTACAGGCCCAGGGGAGACATGAATTTCGCCAGCTGGCGCTCCCGGCATATTGTGAACCCCGTATATCGAGTCGACGGGGAAGCGCTCAAATAATCCGTCCTCCATCATGGCTCTGGCACCAGCAAACCCTTCTTCGGCAGGCTGGAAAATTAAGACGATAGTTCCCTGAAAATTCATAGTTTCTGATAGATATTTTGCGGCTCCGAGCAACATGGCGGTGTGGCCATCGTGGCCGCAAGCATGCATGACCCCATTGTGGACGGAGGAGTAGGGTACCCCTGTTTCTTCAGTTATGGGTAGGGCGTCCATGTCTGCTCTGAGGCCCAGTGTTGGACCATTGCCGTTTTGAAGTACGGCAACAACACCGGTTCCACCTATACCTTCTGTGATATCCTCTATGCCAAAAGATTTCAGAAGTTTCACAACTTGGCCAGCAGTGCGTTGTTCTTTATACGCTAATTCCGGATGCTTATGAATGTCTTGGCGCCACTCCTTCATATCTTCGTGGTAGGCCGAAATACGATTGACGATTGGCATATGAAAGTCCTTAGTTGTTCATTATTCAATGTATACTAACATGTACTCAGCTGCTGGGGGTAGTGCCCAAAAAAAATACCGCAGATTATATAAGGCTAACCGACAATTGGTAATTAGTCCAAACCAGACAAATGACATTTATGCGGCGGGACAGACAACGGTCGGTAGCCTGTTGTGTGAACAAGCTAAAATACGTCCTAATACTGTGGCAGTAGAGAGTGCAAGTATCACTCTTACATACAAAGAGTTCAATAACCGAGTAAATCGACTTGCGCATGCTCTAAAAGGATTAGGTTTGGTTGCGGGAGATCGTGTAGCAATATTATCGGAGAACCGATCGGAATATATGGAAGTCGAGTTTGCCGCCGCTAAAATAGGTGCAATTGTCGCTGCTCTCAATTGGCGTCTTGTGAATGAAGAACAGGTTTATTGTGTACGACTGACAAGCCCCAAAATACTCATAATATCGCCCCGTTTTCAGGAATATTTAAATGACCTGCGCGGTGAAGTTGAGAAAATTATCGTATTGGGAATGGACTATGAGATGCTTCTTCATTCGAGCGACGAGTCAGAACCAAATGAAGAGGTATATGCTGAGGATCCCGTTGCAATTTTGTATACTAGTGGAACCACAGGTAGACCCAAGGGAGCTCTGATTAGTCATCGAGCATTCATATCTCGTCTTTTAGTTTTTTGCGCTGATTACGGTATGACCCGAGAGGATGCATTTGTTGCTTGGGCCCCTATGTTTCATATGGCCTCAACAGATCTATCGATTGGAATGTTATTAATAGGTGGGAAAGTAATCCAAGTTGATGGATTTAAAGTGGAACAGATCACCAAGATCATTCGCTGCGATAAACTTGGGTGGTTAGTCTTAATGCCCGGTGTCATAAATCGTTTGATAGAGTATTTAAGAGAATATCCATTAGTTCCTAAAGGAATCCTGGTGATTGGGGCAATGCCAGACTTGGTACCAAGACGGCAGTTGCAGGAAATTACAAATCTTTTACAGAGTCGGTACTTAAATAGTTTTGGTTCAACAGAAACAGGAATTCCCCCCTGTTCAGGGGGTTTTGTGCAGCTAAGAGATGACTATTCAGATTTATCAAAAACACAAAGTTCATTTTGTGAAGTAAAACTGCTTAATTCAAAAAATCAAGTGGTTCCTTCTGGTTTCACAGGAGAAATGATAGTTCGGGGTCCCACGTTGTTTAGTGGCTATTGGGATGCTGAGGCAATTAATAAAACAGAATTCCAGGATGGATGGTTTCGAACGGGAGATTTGTTTCAACAAAAACCCTCGGGTCAATTCAATTTCGTAGGTCGTTCCAAGTACCTTATTAAATCTGGGGGAGAAAATATCTATCCAGCTGAGATAGAAAGAGTACTTTTAGAAGATGACAGAATATTGGATGCGGTAGTTGTTCGAAAAGTAGACAAGCAATGGGGTGAGATTCCTGTAGCGGTAGTGGCCACAAATGATTTATTAGTGACTAAGCAGGATCTTTTAACAATGTGCAGAAAGAAATTAGCAAGTTACAAACAACCAAAAGAAATATATTTTGTTACGAATGATAAAATACCTCGCAGCACGACAGGAAAAATTCAGCGCAATGAGGTAGAAAATTTAGTTGCCCATTCTAAATTAGATCAACTAGACGTACCTGCTGAATAAGTATTTATTACTTCGTTGTGTCACTTGCATCGAATTTGGGTAACCACTCATTTTAGGAAAATTTCAGATCAGGATGGGGTCGGGCTAGCCCCCTCCGTATGAAGTCTTTGCGCATTTCGTATCCGTTACCTGATTGTGCCACCATATCCTTGTCGGGGGTAGGGTTGGTAACTATTGGCCAATGCCCTTGCTGTGGTTTTGAGCCCTCTCCAGCAATTGGTAAAGGATCACAATCGAGTATCGCAGGAGTTTCCAAGATATTTACACAATTCCATGAAGCTTCCAAAGGTATGTTGTTAACTGGATCGAAAAAATAAATAGACCAAATAGTCCCATGATCGATAGCTCCCGAAACCTCTATATCTGAAGCTTCTAGTCTATCCTTTAAGCCGAAAAGATTATTGCGTGTGTCTATCGTGAACGACACATGGTCAAACCCTATCGGTTGGTCCGTTGGTGATCCATGAAACTTGTCATAGCGCATCTTTTGGGCAATTTCATATTCAAAAAAAGCTACAAACCCCTCACCACACTCAAAAAAATAATGCCGGAAACCTTCAGAACCAATACCAGTAACTAAATCCATTTCCAATAAATCTCGATAAAATCGTATGGTCGCTTCCATATCGGACGTAATGAAAGCAAGATGATTAAATCCTTTTATTGGCATAGCACATCCTCAGTATATCGAGTCATCTAGTTGTATAAAATTAAGGCCGAGAAATAGAATCTCTCGGTATTAGTTCCATTGTTTATTATAACATATCTTGATTTGTGTTCTATGTAGAAGCCTCTGATGATGAAAAACTTGCATAGTAGCGTAAAACGTTCTAGCACCAGTTCCCATTCAATATTACCCAGATTATGGCGGTCCATCTATCGATTCGGTCGCGAAAAACCGTTTCGCCCGCGTGTGTTTAGTCTTGGGGTCTTTTGTTGGCACTGGACGCGGGTCCGTGTGCAAGGAGTTCGTGTTGGTTCCAAATTTTACGAGGCCTTTTAACACTTTTAGTGGGAACATTCGCGGCATTTTGTTCATGTTTGTTGCGACGATTTGTTTCTCTATCATGCATGCCTTAATTCGATATATGTCTGCCGAATTGCACCCATTTCAATTGGCGTTCTTTCGGTGTGCTTTCGGCCTTCTCGTTGTGATCCCCTGGTTCATTCGTTACGGGGTGGCGCCATTGCGGACTAAGAGACTGAATCTTCATGTTTTTCGTGGATGTATAAACGTTGTAGCTATGTTGGCGGGTTTTTATGCATTGAGCATAACCCCTTTAGCTGATGTTGCAGCTCTCTCGTTTACTGCTCCAATATTTGCGACGTTGTTGGCGATTGTATTTCTTCGGGAAGTGGTCGGAATTAGGCGTTGGTGCGCCATTCTTTTTGGTTTCTTCGGTACTTTGGTGGTATTAAAACCAGGTTTTGAAATGATGAGTGACGGACAGCTTTTAGTGGTATTGTCGGCTTTGTTGTGGGCTTGTGCACTAATTATTATAAAAATATTAGCACGCACGGAATCTAGTATAACGATTATTACCTATTATGTTCTTTTAATGGCCCCCCTTTCCGCTATACCGGCCGCATTGGTTTGGATTGCGCCAACGATTCAGCAAGTCATTATTATGGCTGTGATGGGGGTATTGGGTACTTTTGGTCAGCTGTTGATGACGGAAGCGTTAAAGGAAGGGGATACAAATGTTGTTATGCCCTTGGATTTTTTCAAAATGATTTGGGCGGTCCTACTAGGATTTTTTATATTCGGAGAAGTGCCTGGACTCTCTACTTGGTTTGGGGGGGCGATGATTTTTGGCAGTATCACGTACATCGCGTATAGAGAACATAAAATTAGACAAGCTTCGGTTGCGCAATCTGTGTCCCAACCAATAGACCAGTAAAATATATTCTGATTTCTACATCGGGATGAGAGATTAACAATCGAACTTATTCGCAAAGAGGTTGCTAATTCTTATATAACGAGGCAGGATTTAAGAAAATATGACCTACCTTGCACCTGGAGCAAAACGATGACCCCAGACCAAGTATTGTCACAGTCCGCGCGGGTTTTAACGCAGAAACAACGAACGTTTTATTTTGACAACGGTTACTTGTGTTTGGAAAGCCTAATAAATCGGGAGTGGTTAGAACGTTTGCGCAGTGTCACCGAGGAATTTCTCGATCGAAGCAGGAAAGTTTCTAAGAGCGATGAAGTATTCGATATTGCTCCTTCCCATTCAGCAAAAAAGCCAAAGCTACGCCGATTGAAGGAACCCGATGCCCAGCATGACGTTTTCTGGGAGTTTGCAAACGATGTTATTGCGGATGTTGCGGCTGATCTGGTGGGCCCGGACGTATCGTTTCACCATTCAAAGTTGAACTTCAAGTGGCACGAGGGAGATGATACGGTCCAGTGGCATCAAGATATCCAGTTTTATCCCCACACAAACTACAGCCCGTTGGCGATTGGTTGCTATTTGAATGATACAGGTCCCGAAGATGGTCCGGTGTCAATCATTCCGGGCTCACATGCAGGACCGCTGTATAATCAGTATGATTCCATGGGGAAGTGGACTGGAAGTCTTAATGATACAGACGTGGCCAAGTTGGATCTATCGAGTGCCGTCACTCTTCCTGGCCCAGAGGGTTCTATCACAATCCATAATTGCCGGACAGTGCACGGATCGCCACCCAGCAAAGTTTCCGAAGGTCGGCCATTATTGATCAACGCCTTCACTTCAGCGGATGCATTTGCGTATACCCCCAATCCTTCTTCCACAAAGAATTATCGAAAGTTGGTGCGTGGCAATGCAGCGAGATGGGCGCACCATGATCCTCGGCCCTGTTTGATCCCGCCCGATTGGTCGGGCGGATATACGTCTATTTTCGCGCAGCAGTCTGGGGAAACTAAGGAAATCGAGGTGTCTTAGTAACTGGAATCTGAGGTCAGCCTGTCTAGGGCCATTTGTCGAAGTTTGGATCTTTGTATTTTTGTTCCATTGGGCCCAGTAGTGGTGGGGAATTTGTCAATAAAAAATACGCGAAACGGTACCTTGAACTTAGCCATTCCGGCTCGACAGTGCTGAATTAGTTCTTCCTCAGTTGCTACTGAATTTTTGCGCAAAAGTACGAAGGCAATCGGACAGGTTCCTCGTGAGCCGTTAAAGCCAACTACTTGGCAGCTATCAACTTCTGAATAATCTTGAATGTGGGATTCTATTTCCTCAGGATTAACCAAGAATCCCCCTAGGCGTAAAGAATCGTCTTTCCGAGATAAAAATTCAAACGTCCCGTCTTTGCAAAGCCGTCCAAGGTCACCACTACGGAAGAAGCCATCGTATGTGAAAGCTTCTTTGGTCGCGGCCTCATCATTATAGTAACCTATCATTATATTAGGAGTTTTAAATTCTAACTCACCAATTTCACCTATACCCTTAATTTTTCCGTCTTCTGGGTCTCGGACACGAACTTCTGCTACTGGAGAGACAGGAGATCCTCCCATTCGTTTACGTTTATTAATGGGTGCGTCTGCTCTTTGAGTAGCAAAATAGGCCAAAAGTTCGCTGGCTCCGTACAGTCCTATTAGTTTCAGGCCTTGCTGTTCTGAACTAGAAACAAGACCTTTCAACGCTGGGGTGAAGTTTGCGTAACCGCCAAATTTGACTGTGGGGAAGCCATTTTTCCCTGGTTGCGCTTCTAGAAGTTGGCGAAACATTTCGTCACTTCCGTCGATATGGTTAATTCTATATTTACCGATTAAGTATATAACTTCCAATACGTCAAAGGTGGGAAGGCAAATCAATGTTGCTCCCCCTGAAAGCGCGGCTAGGGCTTGAGAAAACCCAAAGACGCCGCAGAACGGGGTTGCCTGTAGTATCGTTGCTCGAGGGGCATCGTAACCCAGCCGTTGGGCAACGTCATAGGCGTGGGATGCAACCCGTTCCTGGGAGTGCAGCACTAGTTTAGGCAACTTTGTGGTACCGGAAGTAGTAAAAATTATGCATCCGCTGTTGGGGGAACTATTTTTTGTTATTGGTTGGTCGGAGTTAAATAAGGCATCGTATGTAATTATGGGTTTTTGGATATGGGATGAGGCAAAGATACCGTTATCTTCAGAGTACACCACGAGATTGTCGACGTTGGAGAGGTCGTTTGGCTCTATAGCCTCTAAAATATCTAGGAAGTTAATTCCTTTGAAACGAGGCCAGAAAAATAGAATTTTTGCCCCAGATCTTTTTAAAAGATTTGCAACCTCAGAGCTACGGAAACGCGTGTTTATAGCCACCGGAATAACCCCAATGTGAGCACACGCCAAAAATATTTCCAACCATGCGGGTACATTTGGGAGCCATATAGCTACTCGATCGCCACGATTTAGGCCTAACTTAGTAAGTTGTGTGGCGACGCAATATGACCGCTCCTGAAGTCGCGTGTATGAAGTCACGCTTTCCCCATAGATTAAAGCCGGCGCCTCTGTCCTTTTTTCGGTACTAAGAGCGAGTAATGCACTGATTGTATTGGCTTTTAATATCATGATCAGTTTGCTGCCGGAACTAAATCAACTTTATTATTTTTGTCATAATAGACTTGAGGAAGCATTCCCCCGCAGTAGCCCACGATTTTAAGCTTAGTGTGGGAACGCTGAAATAACTCGTTCCTAAGGTCAGGCAACATTTATTGTGCTAACAAGTAAGACAGAAAAATTAGGGCAGTAACCATCAAAAAAGACCTTTCTCCGCAGGAGTTCGTCTATCGTATGACATATCCTGGAGGATCTCGATACATAAGTTTACTAGCGAAATTCCTTTGTTTGTGAAGAAGGTGATTCGGAAGGATTGTCATCTGTTACAGGGTTTTTGTGATTGGCGAAGGGTGGACTTGTTCGATATTAAGAGGATATTCGTGTTTGTGATTAGTTGCCTTGGGCACATTGAAATACGCGTATCCCTGCGATCGATTACCAGTGGGCGTCAGGCTTACAGACGATTTTGTATAGTCGAAGATTGCCTCGGAAAGCCTGAATGCAGGACCATATTTAAGGCCAAGTCATGAAAAAGTAATTAAAGTTACTTGCGTGTTGTCTCAGCTTTTTGTTCAATTTACTTTTCAATATTTAGTGCTTATTATGATCAGTGATCACAATATATAGGCGTATTTCACAAACTATTATCCACAGTCTGTGGACAAAAATGTAAGGAAAATCGAAATATGCTCAATGTCGTCCAATTGGAGAGGGGTGCTCAAGTTGAGACTAATAATGGTCGAGATTCCCTTCTAACTCGGTTTGGCAAGGCTACGTTGGACGACAGGTACCTGATGCCGGACGAGGGCTATCAGGAATTATTTGCGCGGGTAGCAAGTCACTTTTCCGACGATACAGGGCATGCTCAACGGCTTTATGACTATATGAGTATGCAATGGTTTATGCCTGCCACCCCAATACTCAGTAATGGTGGGACGGAGCGTGGATTACCAATATCTTGTTTTTTGAATGAGTCAACAGACAGCCTAGAAGGGATTGTAAATTTATGGAATGAAAACGTCTGGCTCGCAGCTCGTGGGGGTGGAATCGGCAGCTACTGGGGTAATCTCCGATCAATTGGAGAACGTGTCGGCCGAAATGGTAAAACATCAGGGGTAATTCCGTTTATCCGGGTAATGGACTCTCTTACACTCGCTATAAGCCAGGGATCGCTGCGGCGGGGTAGCGCAGCGATTTATCTGCCAGTAAGCCACCCGGAAATAGAGGAATTCATTGAACTACGCCGCCCAACAGGCGGGGACCCCAATAGGAAGGCGCTGAATCTTCATAATGCGGTTGTTATCCCAGATTCGTTTATGCGTGCGGTGGAGGCCGATGAAGATTGGGCTTTAGTCAGTCCTAAGGACAATGCTGTGGTAAGAAGGATATCAGCGCGTTCGTTGTGGGTCCGTATACTGACAGCCAGAATTGAGACTGGGGAGCCATATTTATTATTTATTGACCATGTTAATCGGGCCGTACCAGAGCACCAAAAATTGGCGGGCCTGAGTGTTAAAATGTCCAATCTATGTAGCGAAATTACTCTTCCGACGGGAGTAGATCGTTTCGGATCAGACCGGACAGCAGTGTGTTGCCTTTCGTCACTAAATATCGAACGTTTTGAAGAATGGAGTACCAAAGAGGGTTTTATTGAGGATGTTATGCGCTTCTTGGATAATGTCTTAGAGGACTTCATTCAGAAAGCGCCTGATAGTATGGAACGGGCACGTTATTCGGCTATAAGAGAACGAAGCGTGGGTCTCGGAGTTATGGGATTTCATTCTTTTCTACAGGCAAAAAGAGTACCGATAGAATCCGTGATGGCCAAGTCCTGGAACCTTAAAATTTTTAAATTTATAAAAAATCGGGCGGATTTTGTTTCCAAAAAGCTGGCGGAAGAAAGAGGGGCTTGCCCCGATGCCCAAGATTTTGGAATTAAGGAACGGTTTTCTAACAAGATTGCAATTGCTCCAACTGCATCTATTTCAATTATTTGTGGTGGGGCCTCTCCCGGTATCGAACCATTTGCAGCGAATAGTTTTACCCAAAAGACACTTAGTGGATCCTTTACAGTGCGTAACAAACATCTCAAGAAATTATTGGATGATAGAGGGTATGACGATGAAACAACTTGGTCCTCGATCATCGCAAATGAAGGATCAGTTCAGCACCTAGAGTTTTTGGATGAAGAGGAAAAATTGGTGTTCAAAACGGCATTTGAAATTGATCAACGTTGGCTTATTGAACTAGCAGCAGATCGGACACCTTATATATGTCAGTCGCAGTCCCTCAATTTGTTTCTGGCTGCAGACGTTCACAAAAAAGATTTACACAAAATTCATTTTTCCGCCTGGGAGAAGGGCGTCAAAAGCCTTTACTACTGTCGTTCAAAATCGATACAGAGAGCGGACGTATTAGCTAATATGAATGTGGGCTCTTCAGTTAGCGTTCCTGTCCTTGGCCGTGTAAATGGTACGGAAGAGATCCAGGAAAATTCACTAGACTACGATGAATGCCTGGCCTGTCAGTGAAGAAGGGGTCTAGAATTGTCTCTCCTTGAAGCTAAGCCGGTATACAAACCATTCAAGTACCCATGGGCTTATGATGCTTGGCTGACACAGCAACAAATTCACTGGCTTCCAGAGGAAGTACCACTGGCTGATGACGTAAAAGATTGGCATCGAACCCTGACGGCTCAGGAACGGAATTTATTAACGCAGATATTCCGCTTTTTTACCCAATCAGACGTTGAGGTAAATAATTGTTATATGCGGCATTATAGTCGCGTCTTTCGACCGACTGAGATTCAAATGATGTTAGCGGCTTTTTCAAATATGGAGACTGTACATATCGCTGCTTATTCACATCTTCTGGATACAATTGGTATGCCAGAACTCGAATACTCAGCTTTTCTCCGCTATAAAGAGATGAAAGACAAATACGACTTTCTTCAGGAATTTAAAGCTGATTCTAAGGAGGAGATAGCCCGCACTCTTGCAACCTTTGGTGCCTTTACCGAGGGACTACAATTATTTGCAAGTTTTGCAATTTTATTGAATTTCCCTCGCTTTAATAAAATGAAAGGTATGGGGCAAATTGTATCCTGGTCGGTGCGAGACGAAACTTTGCACACAAATTCAATAATAAAATTATTCAAGACATTTATCTCTGAAAACCCTGAAATTTGGACAGAATCATTTAAACGGAATTTGCATCGTATTTGCGACAGAGTTGTTTCACATGAAGATGCTTTTATTGATCGAGCATTTGAGCTAGGGGGAGTCGAGGGTTTGGGACCGTCAGAGGTAAAAAATTATATTCGATTTATCGCTGATCGAAGACTCATTCAATTAGGCCTGCAGCCTATGTTTCGAATTGACCAAAATCCTTTGCCGTGGGTTGAGGAGATGTTGAATGGGGTCGAACACACCAATTTCTTTGAAAATAGATCGACAGAATATTCCCGTGCCGCAACACGAGGAACTTGGGATGAGGCATTTAATTAAAGAGGGTTTGTGTTCCTTGTATTGAAGTGGTTAATACTCGGGGCTTTATAGGGCCGCGGGTAGTCGCCCCCTTTCCCCTGAATCCTCCCCAGGGGAAAGGGGCTTTTTGAGGCAAAGACTGCTATCCGAAAAATATTAATTTGGATTATTACCAGTCGTAAATCACTGTTTGTTGTTGCATTTTGTGTAATGCGGTCAGGAGGGAAATTATCACCGCGCTTACACTAATTAATATTAATCCTCCCGATATAGATGATGAACAAGACTGTTCACCAAGGCCATAAAAAATTGAGGGAAATGGGTTAGGGTTATTAAAACTAGAATAATAGCCACAAAGTTTTTCGGACGTTTGGGATACGGATAGAACAAGAAGGGATACGAAAACCCAATACGAGCTGACACGATAATTCCGAACAAAATAATTTAAAGCCGCTGTATAGCATAAACCGAGTGGTATTAATAAACCCACTAAATGGTGTAAATTTAACTCAAGGCGGGGCATTAAAATTTGAAGAGGATTACGAACGATCCAGAATGTCTGAATGTTTAACATACAGATTATCGTAAGGTACAGGAGCGTAACAGCAATAATATACCAAATTAGCGGTATCTTTTCTTCAGGCCGAAAAGTATACACAATGAAACTACTTATCATGGTTCCTAAAAGTAATTTTAATGAAAGATATAAACCTCCTGAAGAGTTGACGATAGATGAATCACAGAAATTGATAGAACTAAATAGTTTCAGAGGTCTGCATTCGTACATTGGGATCAAAGAATATACTAGAAGCAAAAGATCACTAGTTAATAACAGTATGCCGGACCACCAAAGGAGTTTTTTCGTGATGTTAATATTTATGATGGCCGTTTGATGTTTCTTTATGATTTTGAGATTAGGTGTGCTTCTTGTCGGATCATTCGCCATCGATTAGTTTCCAAATTAACTTTTGAGTTCCACTTCTGTTTTTTGTTTTGTAAAATCTATTAAAACATCATGAAAAATATGCTGATAGGGATAGGTTAATTAAGATCTTAGGCGTTTGTCGTATATGTCGGCCGCAGCTTCTATCAAAGCAGTTTGTATTTTGGGCTCGCTAGCTGAGTGTCCTGATCCTGGAACTATCCGTAGCTCAGCATCAGTCCATAGGGAGGCAAGACGGGCCGCAGTAACAGGGGGACAAAGTAAATCGTAGCGACCTTGTATAATGATGCCAGGTATTCCACTCAGCTGTTGGGCGTTGTTGATTAATTGGTTATGAGCGAGGAAGCAATTATTTTTAATATAATGCCATTCTATGTAGGGAGTGTTGGGGCGAATGGAATCGGCATTTACAACATTTCTATTTAATGTATCGGGTAAATTCAGATTATTGGGCTCTAGCGAGGAAAGTGCGCTTTCGTAATGGTTCCATACGAAGGCTGCAGGAATGTGAATTCCTGGGTCAGGATTTAATAGTCTGGCTCCGTAAGATTCTATAGGGTGCTCACGTTCAGACGACGGAAGTAGAGTTACAAATTGTCGCCATAGATCGGGATAGAAAATTTGAGCTGCTTTTTCAAAGGCCCATATTACTTCGTCGGTGGTACCAAGGAAAGTCGCGCGCAATACTATACCAAGGACATGGCATGGATGAGCCTGCGCGTAGGCAAGAGCAAGAGTCGACCCCCATGATCCTCCGACTACTATCCATCTTTCTAAGTCTAAATGTATACGAATAGTATTCATATCTGCGACAAGGTGCTGTGTCGTATTGTGTGATAATCCCCTCTTCGGTGTGCTGAGCCCGGCACCTCGTTGATCAAACAAAATTATTCGATAGCGTTTTGGATCAAATAACCGAGCCTGCTCGTTATTGCAACCGCTACCAGGACCGCCGTGCAAAAACACTACTGGAACGCCACCTCGGTCTCCATGTTGTTGTACGTAAAGAACGTGGCCATTTCCAACATCTATTTTTTCTGTTGAAAACGGAGTTGTGACTGGAAATAAACCGCTTACATCAGATGGCATTTCTTAGTTCATTTATATGGTTAGTAAAAACTTGCACTTGAGGTGTGAGGGAACCTTCGGTATATAGTCTATCAAAATTGGGTAAACGGCTATGAAAAACAAAATTCATCCAGATTATCACGAAATATCTGTAGTGATGACTGATGGGACAGAGTATAAGACACGCTCTACTTGGGGCAAGCCAGGAGATGTGCTTAAACTGGATGTGGATCCTTTAACCCATCCAGCTTGGACTGGGGGAAATACTCAACTCGTGGATACGGGCGGTCAGGTGGCTCGCTTCAACAAGCGGTTCAAGGGGTTTGGTATCGTTGAGTAATATGCATAGATTAGTTCAATTTTGCATGTACTGGTGGTGCGCCAAAGTAGTTTAATTAGTGATAAGTATTTTTTCCAAAGCCTCTCTTACTGTTTTGGGGATAGTTAGTGGTCGATCCTGTTGGGTTCGGTCTACAAAGACGTGGACAAAGTGACATTCTGCAGCTGCGGTATTCTCATTACATCGAAATATTGAACTGTCATAAACGACACTACTATTTCCTAATCGAGAGACGCGTAGTCCGATATCTAGTGTTTCGGGAAACCGAAGAGGTTTATGATATAGGCAGCGGGTTTCCGGAATAATAGCCGCAACTGGACCAGAAGTGATATTCAATTTTCCTTTTTTAACAAGATATCTATTTATGACAGAATCAAAAATTTCATAATAAACTACGTTATTCATATGTCCGTAAATGTCGTTATCATTCCACCGTGTTTCCATTTGGTCAAAGTGACGGTAGTCGCTCCTTTCTTTCGGGTTGGCTCGTTTCATTTATTGTGACTAAGTCCCTTGGACGATAAGAAATTTGTCAATATATCAAGAGTCTTATCGGGAGACTCGATCATTATCATATGACCTGCGCCCTTTATTATTTCTAATTCTGAATTAGTTATAAGATCGTGGGCTTTACGCGCACTTTGAATTGGGGTCATTTTATCAGATTCGCCGGCAATGATTAGTGTAGGACAGGTGATATTAGAGGCCGATTTGGAGCCGCTTTTGTAGTTGTTACAGGAATCAAAGTCTCTATATAGTTGATCTCCTCGGGAACGTTGGAGTAACCGCTGACCCCCTGACATCATCCAAAGGCCGGGGGTTCGAGTTCCTCCAATTTGGGCCTTAAAGCCATATGCCCAGGATGTAATTAAATTAATAGCTTTCTCAGGTTGGTTTTGGGTGAGGACTAGTAAATCCTTATTTACTGTCATGGGCAACGCTACTCCTACCAAAACTAATCCAGAAATTATTGAAGAGTGTGTCGCTGCTATTTCAATTGAAATTATTGCACCCATACTGTGTCCTACTAGGATTACTGGTTTGTCAGTTAATTTAGACACTGCGGAAAGGACCCAATCTGCCATTTTTTCAATTGAATTTACTCCGGGCCCGTCGGAGCGGCCGTGACCGGGAAGATCTAATGCTAAAACAGAAAACCCATGGTGCGCCATGTACCTGGTTTGCAACGCCCACACGGTGTGATCCATACCGGCACCATGTAGAAAAACAACGGTCGGCTTATGGGATTCGAAAATAACACCACCGGTTCCGGCTGCCGTTGTCTTCCCATTTACTAAAAAATTCATACTTGAGCTTTCTGTGACGTTTTTAACGCTTGATCCAAGTCATTTATTAGATCATCTGTATCTTCTAATCCTATAGATAATCTAACCAAATCTTCACCAATTCCTGCAGACGCAAGTTCATCTAGACTCATTTGTTGGTGTGTTGTACTCGCCGGATGAATGACCAAAGATTTAGCATCTCCAACGTTGGCAAGGTGGGAAAAGATTCGGAGTTTTTCAATAAAAATTTGTCCGGCAACACGTCCACCCTTTATCCCAAAGGAAGGAATGGATCCCGCGCCCTTAGGAAGTAGTTTTTTTGCTAACGAATAATCTTTGTGATTTTGTAATTCTGGATAACTTACCCAAGTAACTGCGTCGTGTTGGTCTAGAAAATCTACTATCTTTCGTGTGTTTGAAACATGATGTTTCATCCGCACATGTAAGTCTTCAACACCCAAAAGAATATAAAAGGCATTGGTTGGACTCATTGATGCACCGAAATCTCGAAGTCCTTCCGTACGAGCTCGCATAATAAAGGCTGCTGGGCCAAATTCTTCGGAAAATTTTAGGCCATGATAACCATCATATGGGGCTGTCATGTTAGGAAACTTATCGGTTATTTCCCAATCGAAAGTTCCAGCGTCAATTAGTACACCGCCGATAGCAACGCCATGCCCACCAAGAAATTTGGTCACAGAATGCATAATCAAGTTGGCACCCAAAGTAGCGGGTTGAGATAGGTACGGCGTTGCGAAGGTGTTATCGATCATTAGAGGGACGTTGGCTGAGCGAGAAATCTCTGACAGAGCGGGTATATCTAGTACTTCAAGCCCCGGATTTCCGATAGTTTCACCAAAAATAAGTCTTGTTTCGTCTCGTATGGAATCCTGGAAGCCTTTAAGATCACGTGCTTCAACAAAAGTAGTAGTGATCCCAAATCGTGGAAGTGTATGACAGAAAAGGTTGTAGCTCCCACCATAAAGATTTTTTGATGCTACAATGTGACTACCTGCGCTCATGAGTGTGGCAATTGCCAGGTGCAGGGCGGCTTGGCCGCTAGCAGTGCAAACTGCTCCAATTCCTCCTTCCAAGGCAGATAACCTTTCCTCAAGCACCGCTACAGTAGGATTACTTATTCTCGAGTATATATGTCCAGCTTTTTCCAAATTGAATAAAGCAGCGGCGTGATCGCTGTCTGGGAATACGTAGGAAGTAGTTTGATAGATTGGTACGGCACGTGACCCATATTCAGGGTCTGGGTGCTGACCTGCATGAAGAGCAAGAGTGTCAAAGTTTAAAGAATTGGTTTTAGTCATGTAAAGACGCCCTAGATGAGATTAAGAATATAATCAACGTTTAAGAAACAAAAAATCAGAGTGCTAATTGACCGTCGTATGGGAAGAACAGTTAATCGTTTTTGAATATAGTTTCGGCGCTACCTAATAGATCTTTTTTCTTTTGAATTTCTAACCTTACCCGCTCGATCTCATTTTGTAGCGTTTCTATATATAAGTATAAATCATCAAATGATATTGGGCGTAAGTCGTTTATGAATTGATATTCAGCGACTAGTTTTTTTTCCCCGTCGTCCACCATTTTGAGTTGCCCTTCAATTTCCGTATCGAAGCAGTAAACAACTTATACCCTTTTAAATAAACTCGAAATTTTCTCAAATCCCTCGTCAGTTTCTCGAAGAACGGCAATGGTATCGGTAATATCTGAGAAAAGATGATCCCAGAAAAACTTTTTAAACCCTGTTCTAAACTCTTCTAATGAATAAAGATGAAATCGGTCTAATATTTCTGCTTCTTTTGCTGACAAATAAATTCGCGCTATACAGCTGTTATAGTCCCGTCGTGAAAATATACTTATTATTTGGCACGCTCTAGCGTACCTGATGATATCCTTATGTTCTATAATTTCGGGCTTTTTTGTGAAATCAGACTGCCTTATCGACTCTGAAATTAACTCAATATTAAGCATGTGTTTCTGGGGTAGGTTGTTTTCTACGTAGAGACAACTTCGCTCGGTATAGTACCTCCAAAGGGACGAGTCAGTTTTGGGATTGATTATTTTTACCGTCTTATCATGCGATATAATAAAATCGTGAGAACTATCCTCGGTAAGAATGCCGCGGATGATACCTATTTGGCTGAATAGAGAGATGCAAAGGATGTGTCGAAATTCATTCTCATCCGCTACTCCATTCTTGATAGTTAGAGCTCTTACTACACCTAGTGCAATGGAGGCACATCTTATAGTATGGTCAAGTGAAAAAAGAAGGCTGTCACTTTGACTCATTTGTGAAAAAGCCATTAGGGCCAGGGATTTCATTTCTTTTGCTACAGTGTAGTTGTCCTTGAAGTAGTCGTGGCAAAATTTTTCAAGATTCTTGATGAATATTTCTGTTTCAATATTCGAGAACCTCAACATGACTGGACCCCTATAAATATTTTGATATTTCGTAACCAATTTGTGACATAAATGATAATGTGGGGACGTCTGGCTTCTCGATATTTAGACTATAGAACTCCAGGACATATCGTACGCCCTCTTGATCAGAGATTGGGAACGCGAAGGCCCCTTTCACTCCGATATCTTCAGCCAATTTTGCCCGTGGAAAGTTTACATCAGAAGTAACATCCTCTATCCATGCGGCAGATTTCGATGACAAGACACGGCCGGGTAAGCCCTCGCCAGGGGAAAATTCCGAGTTTCGTGTGACTTCTACAAAGTTGCTGATTGCTGCGGAGTTATTTTCAATATACCAAATCTTTGTTGGAGAGAGTTTGCTGAGTTTACTGTTTGGATTTCCGTGAAGGACGTATGCGTGGCCGACTGGCCAGTTTTGGTATTCGCAAATTTTTCTAATGATAAATTCAAGTTTCTCAAAGAAATCAGTCTCTTCCAACATTTTTTTACTTATTATCTGGAGAAGGGAAATACCATCTTCAGATAGAATCGCTCTGTGTTCCTCAGAAAAAACATGGTAGTTGAGATTTGCGGACCACTGTTGACCTTCGGTTGTTAAATCAAGGTAATTTAGAGCGTCGGAAATTTTTGGTTGTACGTAGTTGTAAAAGAAAGAAGGGTATGATTTTTTTAGGTCTATTGGATGTTTGTACCCTAATGCCTTATTCGCTCCTATTTCCTCAAATTCATAATAGAGGGCGGGAATTTTTCGGAAGTAGCCTGGGTCAGCTAGTTGGCCTATTAAGTCGGCTGATGAAACGAGCTGTGCCAATTCCATTTGTTTGGCATCCGTATTTTGTGTAATCCGGTGTTTAGGCATCGGGAATTCGGTATTTTTTATAAAATCACAAACTAGATCTACATCAATTATAGGATCCCAATTTCTCTCCTTAAGAAAGATTTGCGATCGTTCAACGTGGTACGTTGTTAAGAAAGCGTCAGTGGCATTTGCGGGTACTTCTACTTTATCTCCCAAACTATTAATAATTTGTTCCGAAGACTTATCGCAATTTAGAATATTTCTGACGTAGCCTATATCATGAAATAAAAGCGCAATAGTATAATGGATCCAATCTTCGACTTTTAAATTGCCTTCTAATATTTTTTTGCCGGCGAAAATATCTTGGCCGCAAAGTGTTACTAATGTGGTGTGCTCTAAATCATGATAAAGAGCATCGGTTCGCATTAGGATATCAGTACATCTATGTACGGAGTCAGATACTATACTGTCATACTTGTTTCCAATTTCAGGAAATATGAAGTTTTTCTTTTTAATAATCTCTGCATTGATGAATCTGGCATAACTAAAGGTCAATTTATTCATACCTTTATTAATATCGATTAATCGAATATTATGTATCTCTAACTAATCATTAAGAAATTACTTATAGTATTACTATGTCTATAATAAAATATTAAATATCTATTTGTAGTTGACTAATTTTTATTAAAAGGGCTGAAACTCCTTCCAATTTAATCAGGCACTAAAACATAAGAAAGCATAATGCTTGATCGTTCAACTATTTCGGTCTACTCAGTTGTGGCCTCAATTTTTTTGGCATTTGCATTTATTATTCGGGGCAACTGACAAGATGGGTGGGTTACTGTGTATTACTGGATTAACGTATGGGAGCGTTTGGTGTATGTGGTAAATCCAAAAACCAACATCATTTATCAAGTTGTATCTATTGGATTTATTTTAATTTTTGTCTTCGGGGGTTGAGGCATTGGGTTTGATTAGGGATAACAATTTTTGGGTTCAATTTTGGGGTGTGCGTGGGAGTATTGCGTGTCCTGGAAAAGAGTACTCTCGATATGGGGGGAATACCTCTTGTATAGAAATCTTTTGTGGCGGAAAACACTTAATATTCGACGCGGGTACTGGAATCCGTAACCTTTCTAAAAAGTTGGTGGCTAGTAATTCTCGGGAGTTTGATTTATTTTTTTCCCACACACATTTAGACCATGTTTCTGGCCTACCATTTTTTGGACCAGTCTATAAAACAGATACAAAGCTGAGAATATGGGCCGGTCATCTACTTCCACAAAGAAAGATTGCCCAGGTGCTGCCAAAGTTGATGATTGATCCCCTTTGGCCAGTCCAATTGGAACAACTAAGCGCGGAAATTACATTCAAAGACTTTTTAGCTGGTGAAACTTTACAGTTAACAGAAGACATCAAAATTAAGACTGTACTTCTGAACCACCCAAACCGGGCAACTGGCTACAGAGTTGAATATGGGGACTATTCTATCAGTTATGTTACTGATACCGAACATTACCCAGATCGCATGGACAACGAAATAATCAATCTAATACAAAATACAGATATTTTTATATATGACTGTATGTATACCAATGAAGAATATCCGAATCATATTAATTGGGGGCATTCGACGTGGCAGGAAGGAGTGAAATTAGCTAATGAAGCTGATGTGGGAAAATTTGTTGCATTTCATCATGAGCCTGACCATGACGACAATATGATGGATTCGATTGAAAACGCCATCGTAAACGTACGATCTGAATCTGTTGTTGCGAAAGAAGGGATGCTGCTTTGTCCATAGATCTGAAACCAGAACTCCCAACAGATATGCCGGTTGTAGAGATAATAAGTAATGAGAAAGGCGGCACTTTAAAAAATGCGGTTAGGCCGTTGCCTCAGCCTCAATTTGGGCAAGTTTTGATTGAGGTGTCCGCCTCAGGTGTTAACAGACCTGATATAATGCAGAGGTTAGGGCATTATCCACCTCCGGAGGGTGCTTCAGACTTGCCGGGGTTGGAGGTGGCTGGGAGCGTGGTAGCAGTTGGTCCTGGTGTCCAAAAATTGGACGTTAATAGTAAGGTTTGTGCATTAGTTTCAGGGGGTGGATATGCTGGCTATTGTGTCGCTTATGCAGAACATTGCCTTCCCGTGCCACGCGGATTTACGATGGTTGAAGCGGCTGCCTTGCCTGAATGTTTTTTTACAGTTTGGACTAACGTTTTTGAACGTGGGCAACTTAAAGCAGGTGAGACTTTTCTAGTACATGGTGGAAGTAGTGGAATTGGAACTACGGCAATACAATTGGCTGCGCACTTTGGCGCACGTGTTTTTACAACGGTAGGTTCTGCCGAGAAGTGTACTGCGTGTACCAAATTAGGCGCTGAATCAGCTATAAATTATAAAGAGAAAGACTTTGTGAAGGAGCTCAGAGAGCTAACCAAAGGCCAAGGAGTAGATGTAATACTTGATATGGTGGGAGGCTCTTATATTAGTCGGAATATTGAAATATTGAGGAAAAATGGACGGATGGTCTTGATCTCATTTCTAGGTGGATCAAAGATCAGTATTGATATGATGCCTGTCTTACAAAAATGGATCACTATAACGGGATCAACATTGCGACCTCGTAATATTGTGGAAAAGGGAAAAATTGCTGAAAAACTCTTTCTAGAAGTGTGGCCTTTGCTGGAAACAGGTAAAATTAGACCGAAAATTGCTCAGACGTTTCCGCTAAATAAGGCCGCCGATGCTCATAAGTTAATGGAATCAAGTGGCCATACTGGGAAGATTATTTTGACTTTGTAACCATTCGGGTATTTTGTTAGTAGCATATTTTATTCAACTTCAGGATTCGATATATCCGGTGTTGGGTATAATAATTATCACGTACAGTTGGTTAAAAAATATAAATGGCTGATTTCCTCCAAGAATAAATTAAAGTCTGTTATATATTATATATAGAAGAATGATATAAAACCGTGAAGCTACAAAGAAGTTATGTTGTGGCCAAGCAAACGGAAAATTTAGATGAGGAAACAATGGCTATTCCACTGATGCCAAAAGCCACAGCAGTTTGGCTAGTCGAAAATACTGGTTTAACATTTGAGCAGATTGCTGAGTTCTGCTCGTTGCATCCCCTAGAAGTTCAAGGCATAGCTGATGATGAGGTCGCTATAGGGATCATCGGTGCAGACCCAATATCGGGAGGACAACTTACTCGCGAAGAAATCAATCGATGCGAGACTAATCCATCACAGAGCCTCAGTATGGCGCAGTCTAGTGCCGACCGCGTTTCCCCGAGGCGAACGGGTCCACGTTACACACCGGTATCAAAACGGCAGGATCGTCCAAATGCTATTTCGTGGTTAATAAAATATCATCCAGATCTTAGGGATTCCCAAATTTCTAAGTTGCTTGGTACGACCAAATCAACCATTGATTCAGTGCGAAACCGTACACACTGGAACATAGCAAACATCAGTGCACAGGACCCAGTTTTGCTGGGTCTGTGCAAACAAATAGAACTAGAAGTGGAGGTTCAAAAAGCGGAGAAAAAACGCAAAAGAAAATCGTCTGGTCAGAAGACTAGTGCGGAATAATTGTGGCTATAGGCGGAAATTATAATTATGGTCGCAGCGGAACTACATGAACTTACAGGATATATCGACCAGTTAACAAACGCCCATGTCCTTTGTATTGGCGATTTAATACTTGATCGTTTTATTTATGGAGATGTTGAGCGAGTATCTCCGGAGGCCCCAGTACCTGTAATCCGTATTCAAAACGAAACAATGATGCTAGGTGGAGCGGGTAACGTTGTTCGTAATATCGTGTCGCTGGGAGCTAAATGCACTTTCATTACTGTCATAGGACAAGATGATGAAGGAGCTAAATTGACTGAATTAGTAGCTGAGTTAGAAAATGTTGAGGCTTACTTGCTCAGAGAAACTCATCGACCATCAACTATCAAGACACGGTTTTTGGCTGGCGGTCAACAACTGTTGAGGGCTGATAAAGAAACAAATGAACCACTCTCCAGTTCTAGTGAAGAAGATGTTCGACGAACAGCTCTTGAAGCTATCGTGTCCTGTGATGCAATTGTTCTGTCCGACTATGGTAAAGGTGCTCTGACGGATCGGAGTATTAAAGACATCATTACTCGTGCGCATCAACTTTCGAAACCCGTAATAGTGGATCCTAAAGGGGATTTCTCCCGTTATAGAGGAGCCACAATTGTTACACCAAATTGTAGTGAGCTTTCGAAAGCCTCCGGTATGTTGACAAACAACGAAGAGAGTATAATAGAGGCTGCCAGAAAACTGCTTAGTGAATTTGATATTAAGTCAATTCTTGTGACTCGTAGCCAAGACGGAATGTCCCTTATTGATTCGAGTACGGTTGAGCACGTTGAAGTTAAATCCCAAGAAGTATTTGATGTCTCTGGAGCCGGTGACACAGTAGTTGCTACGTTTTCTGCTGCGCTTGCAGTGGGCGTTAATCGTTTACATGCGGTTTCGCTTGCAAACCTTGCTGCTGGGATTGTGGTTGGGAAGGTTGGTACAGCGACGGTTTATCGAGATGACTTGCTAAATGCTGTGCATACTCAAAACTACTACATAACGGACTCAAAAATAGTTTCGGCCTCGGTTGCTTTGGAGAAGATTGACCATTGGCGTCGGCGGGAGGAGCGAATAGGATTCACGAACGGTTGTTTTGATTTATTACATCCAGGTCATATTTCTTTACTCCGACAGGCCAGGGCATCTTGTGATCGCCTGATAGTAGGATTGAATAATGATTCTTCCGTTAAGCGTTTGAAAGGAGAGGGGAGGCCTATACAGAATGAGAATGCAAGGGCTCACGTTTTATCGTCCTTATCTACTGTAGATTTGGTAATATTTTTTGAAGATGATACACCACTGAAACTTATTCAATTATTAATGCCTGATATTCTTGTTAAGGGTTCTGATTACAAAATAGAGGAAATTATTGGCGGGGATTTGGTAAAGAAGAATGGCGGAGAAATTCTTCTTGCAAATATTGAACCGGGTTACAGTACGACGAAAACTATAGCTCGAATGTCCATGAATTGAGACTACAATGAACCGGATAATAGTAGGTATTAGTGGTGCTTCTGGCGTAATTTATGGGATTCGTTTATTAGAGATATTAAAAGAGACAGGGATTACTTCACACCTAATAATGACAAGTTCTGCCGAGATAGCTGTTGCACATGAGACAGACTGGAAAGTAGAAGATGTAAAAAAAATGTCTGACATTTGGTATCCCTTTGATGATATTGGAGCAGCTCCTGCTAGTGGTTCTTTTAAGAATTTGGGTATGATTATAGCACCGTGCTCAATGCGAACTGTTGGGGAATTGGCAAATGGAATAACTGGCAATTTATTGACGAGAGCGGCTGACGTTGCACTGAAGGAAAAGAGAACACTAGTGGTAATGGCTCGTGAAACGCCGTTACACTCAGTCCATTTAAGAAACTTAACTATTCTGGCAAACCTGGGTGCTGTTATAGCCCCTCCGGTTCCGGCCTTTTATGCGCGCCCAAATAGCATTGACGATATTCTTAACCATACATTGGGCCGGATTCTAGATTGCTTTGATATTGAAACCGGTGGGGTCAGTCGATGGGGAGAGGATGTCGGAAAAAAAAGACGTCCTAGAAAATAGATCGTATACAAATAAAAAGTCTTACGTCATTTTTTTTCGAGCGTGTCGGATTAAAATATCCTTTTGTTCGAATAAGATTTGAGTTGGTTTCACATTTCCATAATCAAAATACGTCATTAGGTTTAATTCGGCCGCTGTTTTATGATCTTTGGTTACCAAGATATCTGTGAAGCTTCCTAATTGATGGGAAAGGTTGATTTGGACAACGTGCTCTGCAAATAACTCCAGATCTTTTATACTGTTTCTGAGATATTCTAACTCATCCGTATTTTTTTTGTTTAAAGGTTTTAAATCACCCCGAATTTTACGTAGTGGAGAAATTACAATTCTCTGAAGTTTATTCGCTGTGATATCGAGCGTGGAAAATTGGTCTTTATTGATGCACATTCCATTATCACATCCAGCCCAAATACTAAGTAACATAAGATTTACATCTAAATTATATTGATTTTGTAAATATAATAGGGAATCCGATACCTTTTCTTGAGAGTAATAATGTATCGAAAAGTTCCAAAATGGATCGTTAGGAAACTCGATAGTTTTTAAATTTCTGATATTATGATTAGTATTGCCCATTGAAAAAATTTGTTAAGAGAAATTAGATTTTGAAATAATACAGAATTGTCATCGTATAAGTTATCATTTTTTTTGAGCTATTTGATCATTAAAATAAAGTTTTATGTTTGGAGGTTTAGGCTAGCAGGGCCAACTAAATATTCGGCTCTGGTGTATGCATATTAGCATAAAGGTGATATTCAGTAGTATTTATCGAAGTGAGTACTCTTGCGCGGCTGCGCTTCAAACAGCATAATCCTTCAACTATGGCCTGTGCGAGGAGACGATTCTTATGAACACTAAGACGCCCAGTGTGGGCGTCATTATGGGAAGTCAATCTGACTGGGACACCATGTGTCACGCAGCAGATACACTTGATGATTTAAAGATTTCCTATGAAAAAAATATAGTCTCGGCCCATCGTACTCCAGAACGCCTTTACGAGTATGCAAGGGCAGCGGAGTCTAGGGGATTAAAGGTTATCATAGCAGGTGCAGGAGGAGCTGCGCACTTGCCGGGCATGACTGCCGCATTGACTTGCATTCCTGTATTCGGTGTTCCCATTGAGAGTAGAGCCCTCAAAGGCTGGGATAGCCTGCTATCTATAGTCCAAATGCCAGCAGGTGTTCCGGTGGGAGCGACAGCGATCGGAAAATCAGGTGCTATAAATGCAGCTCTGTTGGCGGGTTCTGTTATTGGCTTATTTGACCCAGAGGTTGCGCAATCTCTTCAAAAATTTCGTGCTAATCAGACAAAATCAGTGAAACAACACCCGATTGATAATGGTTCTTGAGATTATAAATTCATGGCAAAAACCTCCTCAGAGTCTCTAGATCCGGGTTCTACGATTGGTATTTTGGGCGGTGGTCAGTTGGGTCGGATGACTGCCACTGCAGCTTCGCGTTTAGGCTATATCGTTCATATTTATAGCCCAGATGAAGATGCCCCGGCTAAGCAAGTTAGCAGCATATACACAACAGCTAGTTATGATGACGTTGATAAACTTTCCTCGTTTGCTCAGTCTGTTGATGTAGTTACTTTCGAGTTTGAAAACATCCCGATAGAGTCTTTATTGGCTATCCAGAATAGTGTTTTGATTCGGCCAGGATATCGCGCTCTTGAAGTCGCACAGGACAGACTAATAGAAAAGAGATTTATGTCTTCACTTGGCATCAGAACGACGGACTTCTGGCCAGTGCTGAGTATTGATGAGTTAGAATCGGCTCTAGTGTCTTTAAATGGAAACGGAGTATTTAAAAGTGCCCGATTTGGTTATGATGGTAAAAATCAAATTAGAGTTAGTACAGGGGATCCAGTAGGGCCTGTTTGGGGAAAAATGGGTGTAGACGCAGGGATTCTTGAACGCTGGGTGGACTATCTCATGGAAATATCAGTAATCGTTGCTAGGTCAAGTGATGGTGAAGTTGTTGTATACGATCCGGTCCAAAACCACCATGAGAATTACATGTTATCGAGTACATTGGTGCCGGCTCCTATTAATTTGGAGTTGGTATCACAATCATGTGAGATAGCACGACAAATAGCCGAAGCGCTAAATTTAGTCGGTGTACTAGCGGTAGAAATGTTTGTGACTGAAGAGAATGAATTGTTGGTTAACGAAATAGCTCCACGTCCCCACAACTCAGGTCACTGGACAATTGATGCCTGTGCCTGTAGTCAATTTGAGCAACTGGTTCGGGCCGTTTGTGGGGTCCCTTTGGGTACAGCTCGACGGCATTCAAATGCTAAAATGCATAATTTAATCGGTGATGAAATAGAACAATGGGAGCAACTGCTCAGGGAGCCAGGAGCAATAGTCCATTTATATGGGAAATCAGAAGCACGAAGAGGCCGTAAAATGGGGCATGTGACCCGATTAATGCCGCTATAACTCAGGGAATAAGTATATTTCACACGTCGTCTAACGAGCTGTATTTATTAATTGAAAGAAACGGGAAATAAGGGGATTTGTTTTGCCCGCTATACTATTACACTTTGTGCGGAATGATTGTATTTTCATGACATCGTTAATACGTCGGTCAAGGAAACCCCAGGTATCTATGCTATTGGTAGATGAATCATTCAACCAAAATAACAAGGTTGATGAGTAAACACCGGCCAAGAGTATGCGTTTTGTGTAAAAATTAAAGTCTGTAGATTGATCACCGGCAGCACGCCATATTTTGTCAACTGTTCGATGCATGCTTCGGGCAGCCACAGCTGAATATTGCGGAGTTGTAAGAATTCCTATCAGACGTCTTAAGGCTTCACGATGTTCAGTTTTTTGTTCGAGTCTAAGTTTAACCGCAGTTCGTATTCGTTTTCGTACTGGCATTTCTGAGAGGTTCAAATAGTTGAGAGCATCTATCATTAATGCATCAGAAACAAAAAAATATGTATCTACGACGTCTAAAATACCATTTGGAAAGGCCCGTAGGGCCATGGACCTTTCGTATCCAGCTGTCACGGCGGCTTCTTCGACAGCACTTATTGTCCAGCCAGAAAATGGGATTTGTCCTAAAAAGATGTGTAAAATTTCTTCTCGTTCCCGGTGAAGTTTCGGAGGTATCATTGATGGGTCACGCGATTTTATTCCATATTTTCTGTGTTGAAACGCATTTCAGAAATAAAGTGAAGACTATCCAATTTTGTCATTCGCATTGGGTATAGTATTCCATCTAAATGGTCACATTCATGTTGGACTACGCGTGCGTGAAAATCTTGGACTTCTCTATCCACTTTATCTCCGGTTTCGTCTACTCCTTGATACCTAATATGTCTGAACCTTGGTACAGCACCGCGCAGTTCAGGAACTGATAAGCATCCTTCCCAGCCAAGATCGGTTTCCTTTGAGAGTGGAGTAATGATGGGATTAATCAAGATTTGGGTGCTAGTTTGTCTAGGGGTCTCGTCTTCGGCTTCTTGATCTGTCAAAGGAATCTCAAAAATCACAAGGCGTAGAGGAACATGAACCTGGGGTGCAGCAAGACCAACACCCCCAGCGTCTTCCATAGTCTCTAGCATATCACGTATTAAGTTATGAATTTCTGAACTTTTTGGCTCAGCTACTTTTTGTGCAACGCCTTTAAGTATGGGGTGTCCCATACGTGCTATCTTGAGTATTGCCATTGTATAATTGCAGTTAATCTTTATTTGGTTGATACAGGGTTTAGTCGCTTCATTTTAGAGGAAGCATATTGGTTGGAGAGTAACATGTTAATGGTAATTTTTGAATTTAAGGTTAAGTCAGGCCAAAGCCAAGTCTATTTTGACTTAGCGCAAGACATGATGGATAAGGTCGAGAATGTTGATGGGTTTCTGGGGGTTGAGCGATTTCAAAGCTGTAACGAGGAAGAAAAATATATTTCAGTGTCAAAATGGCGAAATCACAAAGCAATAAAAGAATGGGGTTCTAATATTGAGCACAGACAGGTACAAAAGACCGGAAAAAAGGAGATTTTCGATTCTTTTGATATAAGGGTTGTTGAAGTGCTTCGTGAGAAATTTTTCTAAAAAGTTAGGGTCGGATGGTAGTATGCGTGGGAATTCACTTCACAGTTGCCATTCTTTGTGGTATCAGGCTCCTTTATTTCTATTCTCCGTTGCATAAGGATCGAGTATTTTGGAAGTTATAGTCAGAGATAATAATGTAGACCAGGCGCTACGTGCTCTAAAAAAGAAGATGCAACGCGAGGGTATATTTCGTGAGATGAAAATGAGAAGGTCCTTCGAGAAACCTTCAGAAAAGAAAGCTCGTGAAAAAGCCGAAGCAATTCGTCGAGCTCGGAAACTAGCCCGTAAAAAGGCGATGCGTGAAGAGTGACTCTGAGTTTCTTAAAAAAAGTTTTCTGTAACTATTAATCTTGCAGTCGTTATAAACTTAGAAATCGATATTTGTTCTCTCTATAATTGCTACTATCCACTGATTTCTGGCATTACAAACGGTCTTATTGTCTCTATTGCTCGAGCAGCCTGTAGCAACGCGTGTTCTTGGAAGCGAGGAGCTACTATTTGTACGCATACTGGCAGATTGTTGTTGGCGAATCCAAATGGAACCGTGACTGCGGGATGTTGACTGAGATTGAATGGGTAAGTAAAAGGTGACCATTCCCACCACCGTTCCAAACTGCTATTAGGCGGAACTTCATTGCCCGCCTCAAACGCAGTTATAGGTAATTGGGGGGTGAGAAAAAAATCAAAATCTTGAAGGAATAGAGTGAGTTTGACGGCGAGTTCTTCGCGATCTTGTTCAGCACGCCGCAGTTTAAGAGAACTAATATTCCTTCCGTACGCAGCAAGTTCGAGAATAGGCTCATCCATTAGACAACGTTTGTCTGCGGGTGTATTTTCCACCAGAACAGCTAGGCCTACAGACCAGAGTGTTATCATAGTCTCAATTGGATCCCGAATTCCTGGATCAACTTCAATGATTTCTGCCCCCAGATCATCGAAAATATTTAATGAGTTTTCTATAACTTCAGAGACGTGGTCATCAACTTTCGCATAGCCTAAGTTCTTACTATACGCAATGCGTGCTCCAGAGATTCCAAGATCCAAGTTTTCATGATAGTTGATTTTTCGGTAAGGTCCCGCGTACCAATCACGAGAATCGGGTTCTGTGATGACGCTTAACATAATCGCGGCATCCGAAACCGTTCGGGTCATCGGGCCGTGATGAGATAGAGTTCCCATGGTTGACTGTGGGTAGGCAGGAACTACACCAAACGTAGACTTGATACCAAAAATTCCACAAAACCCCGCTGGCATTCGGATAGAACCGCCTCCATCGGAACCTATGTTAAGTGTGCCCATCCCAAGTGCAGCAGCAACTGCTGCACCTCCCGAACTGCCGCCCGGAGTCTTTTGGGGATCCCAAGGGTTCTTAGTACTCCCTGTTAATGGGCTATCTGTAACACCTTTCCAACCGAATTCCGGTGTGGTTGTTTTGCCCAAGAAAACAGCTCCATGAGCTCTCATTCGTGCCACAATCGGGGCGTCTTGGTTCCATTGTTGGTTAGGATCAACAGTCTTAGAACCTTTAAGAGTTGGCCACCCTTTAGAAAGCATGAGGTCCTTGATAGTAGCAGGAATCCCATCGATAAGGCCCGCGGGTTCTCCCTTGTTCCATCTCTCCTCGGAGAGCTTTGCTTCTTTTAAGGTTCTCTCCGGGTCAAGGACACAAAAAGGGTTAAAAGTAGGTTGGAGGGTCTCTATACGTTTTAGTAATGAAGTTGCAACCTCTACAGGAGAAACTTTGCGTTCCTTATACAATTTAACCAATTCATTTGCGGATAATTCGTGTAGTTCTCCGGCCATCGTTATCTCCCTGTGTCATAACACTTTCACAATGTCCTCGACCATTTTTTTTGCATCGCCAAATAACATCATAGTTTTATCCGTATAAAATACTTCGTTATCTATTCCCGCATATCCCGGCGAAAGCGAACGTTTAACGAATAATACTGTGTTGGATTTTTCAACATCTAAGATTGGCATCCCCGCTATAGGACTTGACGGATCCTTCTTGGCTGCAGGATTAGTTACGTCATTCGCACCTATAACAAAAGCGACATCGCAAGAGGCAAAGTCGTTATTTATCGCTTCGAGTTCATATACTTCATCATAGGGGACATTGGCTTCCGCTAATAGGACGTTCATGTGGCCCGGCATCCGTCCTGCAACGGGGTGAATAGCATACTTAACATCTACACCTTGCGCTTTTAATACATCCGACATCTCTCTAAGTGAATGTTGTGCTAGTGCTACAGCCATTCCATATCCTGGTACAATAATCACTGATTGTGCATTTTTCATTATAAAGGCGGCATCATCAGCGCTACCAGCAGTTGCATTTTTATCCCCCTGAGAGCTCGTGGTTACATCGACTTCTGCGCCGAATCCACCAAGAATGACGTTGAAAAAGGAGCGATTCATGGCTCTGCACATGATATAGCTGAGTATCGCGCCGGAAGAGCCTACTAGCGCACCGACAATAATGAGGGCAGGATTTTGTAGGGTGAATCCGATACCTGCTGCAGCCCAACCAGAATAAGAGTTTAGCATAGAAACTACTACGGGCATGTCGGCTCCGCCGATAGGGACAATGATCAATATACCTAAAAGTAGTGCCAATAATGTCATCGCCCAAAAAATGGCGTAACTCTCGGTTAGGCAAAACCAAGTTATCAAGGATAAGATTAAGAGCCCAACCATTAGATTTAGCCAGTGTTGGCCGGGAAACACTAAGGGGGCTCCGCTCATTAATGCTTGAAGCTTGGCAAAGGCTATAATCGAGCCCGTAAAAGTAATGGCACCAATGACTGCCCCGAGAGACATCTCGACAAGGCTGGCAGATTTTATGTTCCCAATTGTGCCTATTCCGTAGGCGTCAGGTGCGTAAAGAGCGGCCGCTGCAACAAGGACAGCAGCTAATCCTACTAAACTATGAAAAGCGGCAACTAATTGAGGCATTGCGGTCATTTGAATGCGCAAGGCAACTACGGTGCCAAGAGTCCCACCGGCAAGGACGGCGATAAATACTAGCGTGTAGCTCGAAATATCTGGTTTCAACAAAGTGGTCCCAATGGCTATCGCCATTCCTGCAACACCAAATAAATTCCCTGATCTTGCCGAAGCCGGAGATGATAACCCTTTTAACGCAAGGATGAAGCAAACAGACGCAGCTAAATACAGTAAGGTTGATAAATTATCAGTCACTGCCAAATTTCCTTATTTCTTTTTCTTAAACATTTGCAACATGCGTTGCGTCACTATGAAGCCACCAAAAATATTTATGGAAGCTAAAAGGACAGCAAAAAAACCAAGGATTTTTGAAACACTGATTGCATTAGCTTCAGAAGGTTCAGATGTTGATATGCTAAATTGTGAACCAACAGCGATTAGTGCACCTACTACTATTATGCCGGAGATGGCATTGGTTACTGACATCAGCGGTGTGTGCAAAGCCGGTGTTACACTCCAAACCACATAATAACCAACAAAAACTGCTAATATGAATATAGTAATATCGGTGACGAAAGGATCCGTCATTATTCCTCTCCCTTTGTAAGCATAGGGTGAACTATCTGCCCATCTCGTGTTATCACTGTTCCAGAGATAATTTCATCCTCCCAGTCAATCGATAGAGACTTAGTCTCCACATCTATCATGGGAGTTATAAAATTTACCAAGTTTCGAGCGTATAATGCACTTGCATCGACAGGCGCTCGACCTGGCATATTGGTGTAACCAATCAAGGTTACACCATGCTTTACTGTCACTTTGTCAGGTTCTGTTAAAGGACAATTACCACCAGTTTCGGCAGCAAGATCGACAATTACGGAACCCGATTTCATATCCTTTAACATTGACTCACTTATGAGTTCAGGGGCCGGTTTCCCAGGTATTAAAGCAGTAGTAATCGCAATATCCTGCCCCTTTAACGTTTCGTGTATGAGTGATTTTTGTTTTTCTTGGTATTCTTTGCTCATTTCCTTTGCGTAACCGCCTTTTGTTTGGGATTCCTCGGCGTTCTCGTTTGGAACCTCAATGAATTTCGCTCCAAGACTTTCCACTTGTTCTTTGGTCACTGGGCGTACGTCAAAGGCGGACACGACAGCGCCAAGTCTTCGTGCAGTTGCGATTGCCTGAAGACCTGCTACTCCGGCGCCTAGAATCAAAACTTTTGCAGGTGCAATAGTGCCGGCTGCTGTCATCATCATAGGGAATGCGCGTCCGAAGGTCGCGGCAGCCTCTATCACAGCTTTGTATCCGGCCAAATTACTTTGGGACGAGAGGACGTCCATGCTTTGTGCACGACTTATACGTGGAAGCAGTTCCATCGCAAACGCTGTGATACCCGCGTCTGCATAGGCTGTTACCTCATCTTTATTTTGAAGTGGTTCCAATAGGCCAATTAGTACGGCACCGTGCTCTATCATAGAAAGTTCATTCGGATCTTGCCCCCCTTTCATGGGTCTTACGACTTTCAATATGATATCTGCATCTTTATATGTCTCTCTGGCGTCCTTACCTATCAAAGCACCTGCATTCTTATATACCTCGTCGGGTAACATGGCCTGGGTTCCCGCACCACTTTCGACCATTATCTCTATTCCTAGTCCAACTAGTTTCTTTATCATGTCGGGAGAGGTTGCAACTCGGGTTTCCCCGACGCGCAATTCCTTTGGAATTCCGATTTTCATAGCTCTTACCTAATGGGATTGGCCTATTACGTTAGGCCGACAATGGATAAAACTTAACTCTTCCTTGATAGTTTAGGAGACTTGGTGCCACTACATCAACTCCAATCACTTCAATTTATACTATTGTCTGTGGTTATTTTTTCCAAGCGGGGATAAAAAGCTAATAACGTTAATCCTCGGGCCACAGAAAAAACTGTGAAAGACAGCCAAAGTCCGTGATTACCCGAATGGGGTACCAGGAAAAGCACGAGTACCAAGAAAATAGAAAACGATATTATCATTGCATTGCGCATATCTCCAGCCCGCGTTGCACCAATGAATATGCCGTCAAATTGATATGCCCAGACAGAGGCCAATGGTGAAATAATAACCCATAAAAAATATGTTTCCGCCACCGCTTGTACTTCTGAGAGACTGGTGATCCAGCTTATAACATTAGTTCCAAAGAAAATTAAGAAAAACGTATAAACTATTGATACTAATAATGCTAATTCGGTCGTCCTTCGAACTGAATGACGCAAATATGAGCGATCGCGCGAACCAATTGCTTTTCCAACCAACGCCTCAGCTGCGTGGGCAAACCCGTCCAGTCCATAGGCGATAAATGATAAAAATAATATTAAGATGCCATTAGCTGCTAATATGAGTTCTCCCATTCTACTCCCTTGAATGGTGAACATTGAGGTAGCAATAATCAAAAGTAGGCTTCTTAGAAAGATGTCTCGGTTTAATGCCATTAAGGTAAGCAACGGGCCCTGACGGATTAAGTAGTCCAGCTTCCAACTAATTTTGTACTGAATCTTTATTTTCTGGACGAAATAGAGGCCTGCACCAAGTCCAATATACTGCGATATCATTGTTGCTAGTGCGACACCAGAAACTTCCATGGAAAGCCAGTCCGCAAAGATAATGTCGAGCAAAATGTTTAAACCGTTTATGATAACCTGCAAAAATAGTGCGTAACCTACTTTTTGCAGACCTATAAGCCAGCCAAGAATAGCCAGATTTGCCAAGGCTGCGGGCCCCGCCCAAATGCGGATAGTAATATAGTCATTTAGGTATTGTCTAACTTCCGGAGAGGGCGAAACTAAACCTGTCGCTATTTGCACGATAGGGGTCTGCAGAGACACTAATAAGGTGCCAAATAGTGTGGCAAGTAACATTGACCGACCAAGCCACACCATGGCGACTTCCATATCTCCTGAACCATATGCTTGAGCCGCGAGACCGGTAGTGGAAAACCGCAGGAATGCGAATGCCCAATACAAAAATGTGAATACAGTGGCTCCCAAAGCGACCGCGCCAATATGCGCTGAACTTAGGTCTCCAATTACGGCTGTGTCTACAACTCCCAACAAAGGGATGGTGAGGTTCGCTATAATGAGAGGCAATGCTAGACGCCAAATGTGTGCGTAAGGCCTTTCGACGGCAAGCTCCGAACTTTCTTTCATTTGGGGTTCTTATCCGGAAAAGTTGGCCGTTTCGCCGGCTGTAGCACAGTGCATTAGTTGGTGTTTAGTGACAGAGACCGATGAAGCTCCATTGTTAATCCATTCTTCTTCCAAGAAATGCTTCCCCAGGGCTAGGGCAAGTGAGCTCTGATCACGGCTTTCGATTAATATACACCAGTCCGCAATTTGATCTGGCACATCTCTTATTTCGGCTTCAACGCTATCAACCTTGGTAATTAGAGGGTCAGGAATACACAGATGGGCGCCAATTGTATCCGTTTCATGAAGCAGATTGGAAATTGTATGATTAATGACCCAGTCCTTCAGAGAGGAGCAGTCCTTGTTCGATGGAACGACTGAAATTATCCCGAGGCCCCCTCCGACCCCAAAGCCGGCGCTGTAGACAACTTCAAAGGCCGTACGATTTGTATCCTGAAACCTAGCTAGATTCGTCCGAGACCAAGGAGTGGGGTGATCAAGTTGATGGTGGTATGATTTGCTTCCAAGGGTTTCTAAGTTTTTTGTTTCATAAAGGGCTGAGAATCGGGTATCAGAATCAATCGAGTGGTAACGTCTTCCCCGTAAGAAGCCAGGAACGCTTAATCTCTCAGGAAAATGCTCAGCTCGGTACCAGTTTTGAAAATCCCTCAGATCCGATTCATTATTAATCTTGAGGTTGTGCCAAATTGCAAGTAGTCCACTACCTAATAATGACATAATACGCTTTTTCCATATATAAGGTGGTTAGTATATCGGACAAAAGGTGATATTAAATCCTACTGTAAGGGGACACCCATGCCAACTCCACTAACCATCGTTGACGCTTTTACTTCTGTTGCATTCTCGGGAAATCCAGCTGCAGTGTGTGTTTTGTCAGAACCTGGAGATGAGAAATGGATGCAGAATGTCGCAAGTGAAATGAATCTTTCAGAAACAGCGTTTTTATACCCAATTAATGGTGAGTCGGATAACCAGTACAATTTGCGATGGTTCACTCCTGTCACTGAGGTAGATTTATGCGGTCATGCTACACTTGCAAGTGCTCACGCTCTTTGGGAGATGGGTGCTTGGTCGGGAGAAAAAGGTTTGTGTTTTAACACTCGTAGCGGAGTATTACGTGCATTATTTAAAAAGGGAAAAATTCAATTGGATTTTCCAGCGCTGGAAGCTACACCCTTGAAATCGCCGCCAAATTTTAATGCTTTGCTATCGGTTGAAACGATTTGGGTAGGGAAGTCAGAAAGTGACTATTTAGTAGAGGTAGGCGATGCCCGAACAGTTGCAGAACTAAAACCAAATTTCGGAGCTTTGGGAGAAATAGAAGCCCGAGGTATAATTGTGACTGCTATATCGGAAGTAGAAAGAAGTGCCGATTTTGTATCTCGATTTTTTGCTCCGAGAGTCGGAATAGACGAAGATCCTGTCACTGGATCTGCTCATTGCCTATTGGGACCATACTGGGGCTCAAAGTTGAAAAAGAATAGTCTCGTCGGCCATCAATTATCTAGTCGAGAAGGAGAGGTAGAAATTGTGATCGAAGGAGAACGAGTTTTACTTGCTGGCTCGGCCGTAACCATTTTACGTGGAGAACTGTGTTGAATGAGGAAAGAGTTCAACGTGCGGCACAGATATTAGGCGATTGCCGATTGAGTGGAAAAAATATTGATGCTTTGCCGAAGTTGTGTCGTCCAAAAAACGAACTGGAGGGATATTTGGTGCAGGAAGTTCTGCATGAATATATATCCCATCAAAATTGTGACCAGGTGATTGGGCATAAGATTGGATGTACTACCCCAGTTATGCAGAAGTTTTTGGATATCAAGAATCCCTGCGCAGGGGCGGTATTTGGGCGCAGTGTCCACGAACGGGAGGGGAGTTTTGGACACCAGAATTATCGGCATGTAGGGGTCGAATGTGAGATAGCTGTCCGAATAGGTAGTCCGTTGGGTAAAAAAGGTGAGCTTTATGATATCGATGAAGTCACTAAATCAGTTTCGGAGATCATGGCGGCGATAGAGGTGGTTGATGATCGATACACAAATTATAAAACGTTGGGGGCTCCGACATTGTTGGCAGATGATTTTTTTAATGCGGGTTGTGTTCTGGGCCATTCGGTAAAGGACTGGCGATCTTTGGACTTGCTAAATACTAGCGGTGTGATGCGGATTAACGGGAAAGAAGTAGGTCGAGGCAGAGGTAGGGATATTATGGGTCATCCAATGAATGCTTTGGCTTGGTTGGCAAACCTTTTTGGATCCCGCGGTAAGTGTATTGATGAGGGTGAGTTTATCCTCCTTGGTAGCGTGGTGGAAACAAAATGGGTTGAGGTAGGAGATATCGTGGAGGTTGAGGTTAAAGGGCTGGGTGGAGCCAAGGCTATATTTTGCTAGACACATTAACAAATATTGCCAAGAGGCATTAAGTGCGTTCCTTATTTATTGCTGGAGGGTCTATCCACGGCTGCTCAGGCATATTTGGTGGGATCGGCGGTATATCAGGATCCTGCTGAGGGGCAGGGACATCATCTTCCTCGATATCCGGTATGATTATCGGAGGTGGCTCTTCAGGAACTTCTGGCGGGATTCTTGGAGGCATTATTCAATATAAAGTTTCAATAATCCTTGTTAAATGAGTTTATAAGAGCTCCTACTAAATGGGTAGGTCAAATATAACTCTACTGCTTTTTCATATGGCCACAAAAATACTTTGATCTAGACAGATTTTATTCAAACAGAACAACGCTTCTGATTGATTCACCTGCATGCATAAGGTCAAATGCTTTATTAATTTCATCTAATGGCATGGTGTGGGTTATTAGGTCATCGATGTTAATTTTACCATCCATATACCAATCAACTATGCGTGGAACATCGGTTCGCCCCTTCGCACCCCCAAAAGCTGTGCCCCTCCAGTTTCGTCCTGTGACCAACTGAAACGGGCGTGTCGTGATCTCTTGCCCAGCTCCTGCAACACCGATGATAATGGAGGTTCCCCACCCTTTATGGCAACATTCCAGGGCTTGGCGCATGACATTGACGTTTCCGATACATTCAAAACTGAAGTCTGCGCCACCGTTTGTAAGATTCACTAGGTAGGATACTAGATCATCCTTTACATCGCTAGGATTGACGAAGTGAGTCATTCCAAAATTTTCAGCTAAAGGCTGTTTTTTTGGGTTGGTATCTACCCCGACAATCATATCAGCTCCAGCTATACGTGCTCCTTGTATAACATTTAAACCGATTCCTCCGAGACCAAAGACAACGACGTTGTCCCCGGGCTTCACCTTGGCAGTATTCATTACGGCGCCAAGTCCCGTTGTGACGCCACATCCAATATAACAGACTTTATCAAAGGGGGCATCGGAGCGTATCTTTGCTAGAGCGATTTCCGGAACGACAGTATAATTTGAGAAGGTAGATGTCCCCATGTAATGATAAATTTTTTCTTTTCCTAAACTAAACCGACTCGTTCCATCAGGCATTAGTCCCTGCCCCTGTGTCACTCGGATAGCTTGGCACAAGTTAGTTTTTCCACTCAAACAATAATCGCATTGTCTGCACTCCGGAGTGTATAACGGAATTACATGGTCGCCCTTTTTTAGACTTTGGACTCCTTGGCCAACATCTACAACTACTCCTGCACCTTCATGACCTAGAATAGCTGGAAATATTCCTTCTGGATCTGCTCCAGAGAGTGTGAATTCGTCAGTGTGGCAAATTCCGGTGGCCTTAATTTCGACTAAGCATTCCCCTTCGCTAGGTCCATCTAATGCTACGGTTTCTATGGTAAGTGGAACTCCAGCTTTGTGTGCAATGGCAGCCCTGGTTTGCATAGTTTTCGTCCTTCCTGACTTATGAATAACTCGTAAGTGATATGGCCTTATAGGCACGCAAAATGTTTAGTCTCCGCTAATATCCTGGTGATTCATCTGACGGAACGGAGAGTAATGAAATTCGATTCCACCAACGTGAGATTCCACTTCTTCACGCTCATGCTTGAGGTAGTTGGCAACAGCCTTTCTAAAACTATCATTGCGAATCCAGTGGGCGCTGTAGGTAAGTCGAGGGAGATAGCCGCGGTGAATTTTGTGGGAGCCTTGGGCCCCAGCCTCTACCTGCTTTAGACCTCGCTCGATTGCAAAGTCGATAGCCCGATAATAACATACTTCAAAATGAAGGCAGTCATGATCTTCTACACACCCCCAATGTCGCCCAAATAGCGTTTCGGTGCCAATAAAATTTAGGGCGCCAGCAATGTACCGATTATCGCGTCGGCACATTATTAAAACGATATGTTCCCTCATACGTTCATGAATCAAATCAAAAAAACTTCTGGTAAGATAGGGGGTGCCCCATTTTCGATGCCCGGTATCTGTATAAAACCGAAAAAAAGCATCCCAGTGCTCGGATTTTAGGTCGTCACCTGACAGTATTTCAATACTTATACCAGTGGATAAAGCTTTCGAACGCTCTTTTCTAATCGATTTTCTTTTGCGTGATGTGAGCTCAGCTAAAAAGTCCTCAAAAGAATGATATCCTTTGTTCTCCCAGTGGAATTGTTCGCCAGTTCTTAGCAAAAGGCCCGTGTCACCCATCAATTTCCATTCGTTTTCAGTGGGAAAAGTGATATGCAAAGAGGAGACCCCTAGTTTATCAGCAACTTGTGTAGCGGCATTAATCAAAAATCTTTGATATTTTTCTCTAGATTCACCAGGTGGAGTTAGTAATCTTGGTCCTGTGGCAGGGGTAAAGGGAACAGACACTTGTAGCTTTGGGTAATAATGTCCTCCCGCATTTTCATAAGCATGAGCCCAATTATGATCAAAAACATATTCCCCCTGAGAATGACCTTTAACATACATTGGCATTGCACCAATTAATTCACCGTTATCATTTTCAAGTAATAAATGGTGTGGTAGCCAACCAGTTTCAGCGACGCATGAACCGCTTTCTTCAAGTGACAAAAGGAAAGCATAAAACAAAAATGGATTATCTGCGCCAGCACAGGCATCCCAATCGCTTGGGCTAACCTCGGATAGTGAGGAAATAGTGCGTGCGGTAGGGCGCAGAGGTTCCACGTCAGGGGACATCATTAAAGTTGGTAGGGCCCGTCAAGCAGCTTGCCACATTCCTTCGCTAATTAACTGATCTGCGAGTTTATTTAGACCACGGGTACCTCTATCCACCATTTCATCCACATCTGATTCAGTTATCACCAGTGGTGGAGAAAAAGCGATAGTATTAAGGATGGCCCGATTGATCATTCCTTCCTCTAATAATAGGCGTGTAACTTTCTCACCAATTTGTGCAGATGGATCAAACGGAATTTTATTTTCTTTGTCTGCTACTAGCTCAATTCCAGCCATCAATCCTGCGCCGCGGACTTCTCCAACTAATGGGTGGTTTGAGAAATTTTCTAGAAACTGATTACGCATATAAGTTCCAACCTTGTTTGCGTTATCTACTAGGTTCTCCCGTTGCATGATTTCTAGTGTTTTTAGGCCTGCAGCAGCAGCTAGTGGATGTCCGCCATAGGTATATCCATGTGCAAAAGGGCCAGTATCGGGTGATCCCGTCTTAAGAACATCCCAAACTTTTTCTGAAATTATTGCCGCCGACATGGGGACATACGCGCTTGTTAGTCCTTTTGCAATACTCATCATATCAGGTTCCAACTTATAGCGTTCTGAACCAAACATAGTTCCTAACCTGCCAAATCCACAGATCACTTCGTCAGCAATGAACAAGACATCGTGCTTCTTTAAGACCTTTTGGATTTCTATGAAGTACCCTTCGGGTGGTGTAATTACTCCACCGGCTCCCATTACAGGTTCAGCAATGAACGCAGCGACCGTCTCTGGACCTTCTTGCTCAATCAGGTCGTCCAGTTCCTTAGCCAGGCGTTTGGAGAAATCTGCTTCCGATTCACCTTCCTTAGATCCCCAGTAATGATGTGGTGAAGAGGTATGAAGGAATCCTTCTAACGGTAAATTGAAATAAGCGTGGTTTCGGGGCAACCCGGTCATGCTAGCCGCGACAGCCGTTACGCCGTGATATCCCTGTTGTCGGGATATGATTTTTCTTTTCTCCGGTTTTCCTCGTAGGTTATTATAATACCAGGCAATTTTGACTTGTGTGTCGTTTGCTTCTGAACCTGAGTTACAAAAAAATACCTTACTCATATGGTTCGGTGCAATCGCTAGCACCTCATCTGCTAGCCGAATTGCTGGTTCATTGGCCATTGAAAAGAAAAGGTGATAATAGGCAATTTTATTTGCCTGCTCTGTAATAGCATCTACCATCTCTTGGCGGCCATAACCTATATTAACGCACCAAAGCCCCCCCATGGCGTCAAGGTAATCTCGACCTTTATTATCAGTTACTCTTGCGGCGTGACCCTCTGTAATAACAATTGGACCGTGGTTAAGATGTTGTGCAAGAGACGTGTATGGATGGAGTAAGCTTTGTTTATCCATTTCCTCGAGAGAAATATTTCGTGGGATGGTGGGGCTAGTCATTGTAAATCCCTTAATTAGTTTGAGCTCATATTAAAGTGGTGAAATTTCGAATACAGCATCTGATTCTGTCGCACAATTCCTGGGTAGTGCATTGGTTCCTACGGCAAAGCGTGCATGGCGCCCTGCCTCTCCGAATACCTCAACCATTAAATCAGATACTCCGTTTGCTATCTGGGGTTGTTGTTGGAAACCATCAACACAGTTTACAAATACTCCAATCTTCACGCATTTATTGACTCGATCCAAATCACCTTCGCATGCTTCCTTTACCTGTGCCAACAAATTAAGGCCACACACGCGGGCACTCTTTATTGCTTCTTCAACAGAAATTTCGGCGCCAACTTTTCCAATATGCAGAATATCCCCATTCCAAAACGGTATTTGACCCGCTATAAAAACCAGATTGTTTGTAACTATAAACGGTACGTAGTTCGCGGCAGGGGATGCCGGATTTGGTAAAATAATACCTAGTTCGTTCAACCGTTTTTCAATTTTTCCAGCCATCCATATGCTCCCATTTTTTTCTATTATAGACTAATATAACCATACACAAAATTGGAATTAGTCTTACTTGCCATTCTGGTTCAAAGAAGGCAAATACTGGGTCTATATAGGTTATTTTTCTATTAGAGAAAAAGGGGGACATTGATGGAACAAGCAACATTTGGTGCCGGCTGTTTCTGGGGCATAGAGGCGGCATTTCGAAAAATCCCCGGGGTCAGAGAGACCTCAGTTGGCTATTGCGGCGGGAACGTGGCCAATCCAACCTACGAACAAGTCTGTTCGGATATGACGGGACATGTTGAAGTTGTGCGCGTGGGGTTTGATCCTGACGAGGTTAGTTATGATCAGCTATTGAATGTATTCTGGGATCTTCACGATCCTACGCAAGTAAATAGGCAAGGGCCGGATACTGGGAGCCAGTACCGAACCGTTATTTTTGCCCACTCTGAAGAGCAATCAAACGTTGCGGTCCGCTCTAAAACAAGACTGGAACAAAATGGAGGATTTGCTAGGCCGATTGCTACTACGATTGAAGCAGTTGGGGATTTCTGGCTAGCCGAAGATTACCATCAACAATTTTTTGATAAACGGGGTATTTCTTCTACTGGCCATTAGAGAAATATTCATCTTTAATTTTTTGGTTGTCTTAGTTGTTAGAACAGTGAGGCATACCGTTTTTGGATTGGAGTGAAAAAAAGGTGTCATATTCTGAAATTTTATATAACGAAAAAGGATCAGTCGGTTGGTTGACACTAAATCGTCCCGATGACGGAAACATGTTCACAGAAACTATGTGTCATGAGATTCGAGATTGTATCAACGAATGTCGTAGAGAGACGCGAACACGTGTGTTGATTTTGACTGGGGCAGGGGAAAAATTTTTCTGCATTGGTGGTAGGAAGGAAGGTATGGAGAAAACGAATCTATATGCTGGTGTTCTTCCTACGTTAGAGATGTATGAAGCGATTGATAAGATTCAGAAACCAGTGATCGCTTGCGTGAATGGATTTGCTGTAGGAGGTGGCAATGTTCTTCAAATGGTTTGTGATTTAACTATTGCCAAAGAGAGCGCAGTATTTCGGCAAGTAGGGCCTATGATGGGTTCGTTTGATGCAGGTTATGGGACTTGGTATTTAGAAGATTTAGTAGGGAAAAAACGAGCCAAAGAGATGTGGTATGCCAACACTAAGTTGAGTGCCAAAGAGGCTCTTGATATCGGTCTTATCAATAGGGTAGTTCCCGATACGGAACTTTCTGTTGCAACGGAATCCTTTGCCGAAGAAGTTGCAAAACGTGGATCCGTTGCATTGGCTGCTTTGAAAGCGTCGTTTAATGCGAGACATGGCGGTGTAAGTGGTCTAGCAAGGTTAGCCCACGATGTATTGTTGCCCCAATATCTAAGTAACGAAGAATCAGCAGAATTAAACGCCTCATTTCGGGAAAAAAGAACTCCTGATTCAACAAAATTTGGCCACTAAAATGCCCTTGTTGACTTTGCACAATCCGGGTCAAGCAAAAAATTATTATGAGTCGGGGCTTTGGAGGCAGGAAAGTCTGTATGACTATGCATTGATGCAGGCAGAGAGTTATCCTGATGATTTTGCGTTGAGGGATAGTACTACACGTCTAACTTGGAGAAATGTTATTGATCAATCGACTTCTATAGCGAAAGCCTTAGAAAAGGCGGGTTTAGGTGCGGGTGATCGAGTGGCAATGGGAATTTCAAACAGAGTAGAGGCTCCTTTGGTTCTTTTGGCATGTTCCCGTAATGGCTATGTGTGTAATCCGTCGCTCCATCGAAATTATACACTGGCTGAAATGTATTCGCTTATTGATGAATTGGATGCTGTCGCTGTGATCAGCGAAAATAAATGGAATGCAGATAAGGGCGACCTTGCCCAATTGATTAGAAACAAGGGGGTTGGTCGTGTGTGTTTTTCGTTGTCGTCTGATAGGGCGTCACCAGATGACTTTTCAAGGTTAACAAATAATAACAGTGAGACAGTATCGGTGTCGTTGGGGGCTGATAAAGTTTGCTATCTGGCTTTTACGTCCGGGACAACAGGAAAACCGAAAGGTGTGATGCATAGTGATAATACACTTCTTGCAAATGCTCGTGATATGGTGGAGCGCTGGCAACATGATCGATTTACAGTGCTTCTGTCTCTTAGCCCACTGTCACACCATATTGCATGGGTTGGATTTGCTCAGGCTTTAGTGGCTGGTTGTGAATTTGTAATCAATGATCCTCCTCAAGGAATGACCCCGTTAGACTGGATATGTGAATCGAAAGCGACTTATGTAATGGGTGTTCCTACTCACGCTATAGACTTGCTGGAAGAACAAGTTAAAAAGAGTCAGAAGTCGATGGGAGAGGTGAAGGTGTTTTATATGGCGGGGGCGCCTATTCCCAAGGTAACAGCGGAGAAATTTGTTGCCCAAGGCATTATCCCGCAGAACGTGTATGGAATGACTGAGAATTCCTCCCATCACTATACTCACCCAAATGATAGTACTGAGGTGATCGTTTCGAGTTGTGGGCGGGGAGGTGCGGCATATGAGATTGAAATTTTTGATTCAGAAAATAAAAACATTCCTATGAATAATGGTGAGGTGGGAGAAATTGGAGGAAGAGGGGCAGCACTAATGCTTGGTTATTTTTTTGAATTTTTTTTATTTTGTGCATCAATTATGCTTGTTTATTTTAATGATCAGGAGTCTACTTAAAAGTCCTTTAACAATGATGTATGGTTTTTTTGTGGAGATCTCGGCCGACTTGACGCACAAGGGAATTTACAGGTTGTGGGCCGGCTCAAAGATATTATTATTCGAGGCGGCCGGAATATTTACCCGCGTAAGATAGAAGATCTAGTTATGGCTTATCCGGGAGTGGAAAAAGCGGCAGTGATACCCGTTCCTGATAATCGTCTTGGAGAAAAAGTTTGTTTAGTGATTTTGAGGGGTCAAGGTCAAGATCCTTCTTCCGACGGGGTATTAAGATTTTTGTATGGATCTGGTCTATCTATTTATGACATGCCGGAATACTTCTCGGTACGGGATGACCTTCCTTTGACGCCTAGTGGTAAGATTCTTAAACGTTCATTGATTTTTGAATTAAAGCAAGGAACTTTAATTCCAAAACCGGTTCGTTTTAAAATCGGTGATGAGAGTGGGGATCATAAAATCTAAGATGAACTTGATAAATTTAGACTGGCAAGACGATGTTGCGGTAATGAGTATTAACCGGCCGGATTCGTTAAATGCTTTGTCCTTCGCTCTATTAGATGAAATGGAACACAAGTTTAAGGAAGTGAAAAAATCAAAAAGCCGAGCTCTGATTGTAACAGGGACTGGTGATAGAGCTTTTTGCGCTGGAGCTGATGTTGGGGAACTTACTGATAAAACCGTATTTGAACATCGACTTGGTGTAGAGCGTGGCCAAATGTTATTCGAAGACTTGTCTCTCTTTCCTGTGCCAGTAATTGCCTTTATCAACGGGTACGCTTTTGGTGGAGGTTTAGAACTAGCATTAGCTTGTGATTTTCGGTTAGCAGGGCCTAAAGCTAAGATGGGTTTACCGGAAATTAAATTGGGTTTGATCCCTGGTTACGGTGGTACACAGAGGTTACCACGCTTAATTGGGGAGGCTCGTGCTCTCGAACTTATACTTACGGGCAAATCTATTTCAGCTGTGGAAGCATTAGAAATGGGCCTCGTGAACTCTATAGTGAAAGGCGACGGGATTCAGTCAGCAATTCAATTCTCCAAACAATTTACTGGTTACAGCCTTGTTGCTTTACGACACGCGAGAAGTGCGATAAAGCGGGCGTTCGATCAACCGATACAAGTGGGTTTGCGAGTAGAGGCGGATTGTTCGGTATTAACGTACCAAAGTGACGATGCTGCGGAAGGTATTAGGGCATTCGTAAATAAACGAGATCCAGTATTTCTAGATAAGTGATCACTATTCGATTATGAACTTCGTTTTTTAGTAAAAGAAGAGTTGGTATGCGTGCGTTATTGTTAAAGGAATATGGACAGCCAGAGAATTGCCAATTTTGTGAGGTACCGGATTTAAAACCGTCTTTGGGAGAGGTGCTTATTCAAGTATCTGCTGCGGGGATAAGTTATGTGGATCTTTTGGTTATATCGGGCCAATATCAGATAAAACCTCCTGTTCCCTTTTCTCCGGGGAAGGAGGTGGCTGGTGATGTGGTGAGCATTGGCGAAGACGTGACGTCTATAAAGCAGGGAGATCGAGTGTTAGCCCTCGTAGAATATGGTGCTTTTGCCGATCAAGTATGTGTTCCACAGGAGCAATGCTTTGTCATGCCGGACAAGATGAGTTTTGAGGCTGCCTCTGGTTTTGGTCTTTCCTATCAGACCGCATATTTCGCGCTTCATGATAGGGCTCGATTGAAGAATAACGATGTAATTTTTACCACTGGTGCGGGAAGTGGTGTTGGATTGGCTGTCGTGGAGCTTTCAAAGGCATATGGCGCTACAGTTCTTGCTGGGCTTACCAATTTGTCTAAAATTGGTGTAACTAAGGCAGCGGGTGCAGACGCTATAATAGATTTATCCAAACCTGATTTAAGGAATTCACTCCGCGAGCAAATCTACGCTCAAACTGATGGTAAGGGTGCTGACGTAATAGTAGATATGATTGGTGGCGACGTTTTCGACTCCTCTCTAAGAGCCTTGGCCTGGAGGGGAAGGATAGTGGTTGTTGGCTTTGCGTCTGGGCGAATTCCCTCGATGAAAACAAATTATTTGCTCTTGAAGAACATAGAAGTTTCGGGTCTTGATTGGTCTGATTATCGGGGACGTGACCCCGAATGGGTGCTAGAAGTACAATCAAAGCTATTTAATTTATATGAATTAGGAAGGATCAACACCCATGTATACCACACTATTCCAATAGAGAAATTTCTTGAGGCAGTGAAATTGATACAACAAAGGTCGTTTACAGGCCGAATAGCTTTAACGTTTTCATAAAGGCGGCCGCTTATTGCTGGGGTAGAACTAATGGGCAGACTAAAACACCTTTTAATATGGGTTGTATTTTTTACGTTTATTACAGCCTCGACGGTTCCTGCTGCGGAGTTGGCTGGGCATAGGGCTATTTATGATCTGCGTCAATTGTCTGGTGGAAGTGGATCCGATTTCACTGATGTAAATGGAAAAATGTATCTGGACTGGAACGACGTGTGTGATGGTTGGACGTTAACCCAGCATGTTCGATTAAATTTTGTGAGTCGCACCGGACGGCAGATAAGAAATGATTTTAGTTTTTCGAGCTGGGAATCGCGAAGCGGTCATAAATTCCGCTACAATATGAGAAGTACGACCAATGATGAATTGAATGAGCAAGTAGAGGGAAGGGCAGAATTACTACAGAGTGGTCAAGGTGGTGTGGCCTTGTTTAGTGAACCGGAAAAAGGTGAGATCAAATTGCCGCCAGGAACAGTATTTCCTACGGAACATTTATTTTTGATAATTGATCAGGCTATAGAGGGGGAAAGTGTCCTGATTACCGATGTGTTTAGCGGCACTGGCGACGATAGTTTAAACGAGGTGTCGGCTTTCATAGGAAAGCTAATTGAACCAGGCACAAACATGGATCGTAGATTGATTGAACAAGAGGAAATAGCTAATAGCTTATTATTATTTCGTTCTTGGCCCATCGACATGGCATATTTTCCTTACGGAGGAGGAGATCAAGAACCAGAGTTTGAGGTGCATTTCACTGTAATGGAGAATGGCGTTTCTCCCAGTATGGATCTAGACTATGGCAACTTTGCACTCCGTGCAGAAATAGAGGAATTAGAGTATCACGATGTGCCGGACTGTTAGATTACATCCCGTAAAAACGTTTTGATGGAATAAAGCAAATTTTTAGTTAAGTAATAGACAATATCTACAACTCAATTAGCATCCTCGGTGGGCCGGCTTCTGAAATAGGACTTAATTTTGAAATACCTACGCCGATCAGTCGATATTTTGTGTTTCCATCGAGTTCATTCTTTAGCAGCTGTAGAGCAGTTTCGTATATCAGATTTTCTTTTTGGATGTGGTGTGAACATGTAGTCGTTCGTGTCAATAAAACAAAATGTTCTGTTTTTAGTTTTAGTGTTACTGTCTTTCCAGCTAGATCAGCTAGTTTTAGTCTATTACTTGTACGTGCACATAAATCTCTAAGCGTTGATTGCATCTTGGATATATCGGCGGAGTCACGCTCAAATGTTGTTTCTGCTGAGATGCTTTTTCTTTTGGATTGAGTCTTTATTGCTCTGGTATCTTTTCCAGCAGCAAATTGAGCTAATTGTCGCCCGATAGACCCAAATCGGTTAACGAGGTCTTCCTCCTTGTATCTTTGGAGTTGGCCAATTTTATAGATACCGGACTCGGCAAGCCGACGAGTAAGCGAAGGTCCAACACCCCAAAGTTTTTTCACCGGTAAAGGTGCCAAAAAATTTTGTGCTTCACTGCTGCCGATTAGGGAAAACCCCCTTGGTTTATCCAAATCTGATGCGAGTTTTGCCAAAAACTTATTAGGACCGAGGCCAACAGACGAGGTAATACCGAGTTCTTCTTCCATACGATTTGTCAAATGTATCAATGCTAAGGCTGCAGTAGGGGTATTATTACTTAATTGACTGTTAAAATCTAAGTATGCCTCGTCTATTGAAATTGGTTCAACGATGTCAGTGAATTCTGCCATTAGGTTTCTTACTTCCCGGCCCACCGACTTATATTTTTCCATGTTAGGGCGGATGACAACCGCGTCAGGACAAGCCTCAAGGGCTTTATACATTGGCATTGCAGAACGAATTCCATGCATTCTGGCAATGTAGCAACAAGTGCTTACGACCCCCCGTTTGCCCCCACCAATTATAACCGGCTTATCAATCAGTGATTGGTCATCGCGTTTTTCTACCGAGGCGTAAAAGGCATCACAGTCAACGTGTGCTATAGTAAGAGAAGATAGTTCGGGGTGACGCAAAACTCGTGGTCTCAAACATGAAGGACATATCCTTATCTCACTTCCATAGAAATTTTCTCCGCAATCTCGGCATAGGTGAGACACATCATTAATAGGTTTCATCCCGGCCAAAGCCATGCAGCTCCGCGCACACCGCTCGAGTCACCGTGTTCGTTGCGTTTTAGTTCCGTGGTAATGGAATCAGAAAAAATATACTGGCTCCATAGTTGCGGCACCTGTACATATAAAATTTCCATATTCGACAATCCACCACCCAATACAATTGTGTCAGGATCGAGTAAATTAACTACGTGAGCAAGAGCACGGGCGAGCCGGTTCACATACTGTTCGATAGTGAGCCGAGCAGTATGCTCTTCAGAATACAGTTCGGCAATTTTTTGAGCCGTTACACTGAGGCCTGTGCGAATTTGATGCGCTTTGGTTAATCCGGGGCCAGATAAAAACGTTTCTATACAACCGGTCTGGCCACAATAACACTTAGGTCCGGGAATTTCATCGCTGGTGGGCCATGGCAATGGGTTGTGACCCCATTCCCCACAAATATTATTTTTACCTGTCAATACGTCTCCATTAATCACCAGTCCCCCCCCAACGCCGGTGCCAAGGATCACGCCAAATACGTTGTTTGCATGTGAACCAGCCCCATCAGTTGCTTCAGAAAGAGCAAAACAATTGGCATCGTTTGCTATGAGAACCGGCCTTTGTAGTGCGTCGGAAAGATCAAGATTTAAATTATTACCATTTAAACAAGTGGAATTAGCGTTCTTGATTAAACCAGATTCCAGTGACAATGCACCAGGCGTGGCAACTCCAACGGAGCATGCGCTCTCGGCGATGGTTTCCATTTCTTTGACTAGGCTTACAATTTTATTGATGGTCTTTGAGTAGCTTTCATTTGGAGTTTTAACCCGTTTACGTGCGAGTTCCTTCCCAGCTCCGTCTAATAGGATGGATTCTATTTTTGTTCCTCCAAGATCAATACCTATTCTCATCGATTAAATTAAATATTCAAAACCCAGCGGTCCTAAGTTCCTCATCTATGATCTCTTTTGCGGTGGTCCAGGACACACTATGGTAGTGACTATGGGGTGCAGTCCCAATTAATTTCCCAAGGCGTATGTCGTGTATAAAGTGAATCCGTCGGACTCCATCAGCAACTTCTGCAACTGATTTTATATTATTCGGAGAATCATCAATAAAAAAGACAGGTCCTTGGGTTTTTTCAGCTAATGCTTTGACGGCGGGACCTTTTGGTCCGGCGTTCACTACAACTGGGTAATCCATACCATGGTTATTTAAACATTCTATCCGCTCTTCTCGGTAAGCGTATGGTACATTACTAAGAATAATAACTTGGGCGCGTGTCGATAGTTCATTAAGGGCCTGTTTCGCTCCGGGAACAGCATCAAGTGTTAGAGTTTCTTTTTTAAAAAACTGATCTAGTAAACAAAAAACCTCTTTTTGTGAGAAAACATGGTCATCCGTGTGTCGAATAATGTTGCCCGTAAGTTTAAAGCTAGCCCAGTTAAAATAACAATTTAGTTCTGTAAGAAATAATTCAAATCGCTTCATAAAAATGACTAGCACTTCATCGGCATCAGAAATTATCATCGGGAAATCATAATTAATTTGGATCGAACTAATCTGATCCTCCGTAGCTTTTGCTAGCAAATCTTCCATATTACCCTATTACTCTATAGTGGCCCCCGGTAGCTTCTTGCGAAGCTGACCTATTCTAATTGGGCTTATATCCTCGGTCTCACAAAACTCTAGTAGGTTTTGTTCCTTGGAAAGTAAAAAATCCAATACCCCACCCAACACAGCACGATCTTCAGCGCATTTATATAAAATTTCGGGAGTAATTCCGGTTTGGATGATGAAAAGCTCAAGCAAAGGATTGTTCCGAACAATATAGTTTAAAGCCTTTAGAGCGATTATTTCAATTTCAGACGAGCCATTTGATTTTTTTGTTTGTTTCACTGTCTATATTGCAGTTTGTTCTATTATATGTGTTGCATCTCAATTCTCAGACATCGTTTTGGACCCGACGGATACGGTGGTTGTCACTATCTGCTATATACAAATTTCCAAGGGCATCAATGCTACATGCATGTGGACGATCTAGTCCGGCGGCAGTAGCGATTCCACCGTCTCCGTGATGGCCGTGTCGGCCCCCAGCAATCGTCTCAACAATCATAGTATCTTTATTGACACGACGAACCGCGTGATTTTCTGTGTCGACTACAATTAAATTATCATTATTGTCGCAGCGAATTGCTTTTGGCCCATCCCATGTGGATTGAATGGCCAATTGGCCATCCCCTTCGTACCCTTTGTCCCCAGTTCCCGCAAAGGTGGATATAGTGCCGTCTGTGCTGACCTTTCGAATACCATTCCCTTCCCGTTCGCAAACATAAAGATTTCCTTGGCTGTCTAGGCACAAGGCGCGCGCACCCATTATACTTGCCTCTAGTGCAGGACCTCCATCGCCACTTCGAGCTTTGGCTCCATTTCCTGCTATATCCTTCACCGAGCCATTAAGTAGGTCAACACGAGTTACTAACTGGCTTTTAACGTCAGCTATTAAGAGGCCTCCCTTGTTATCAAGAAAACAATCATTTGGCTCTTTAAATATTTTAGTGTCAGTGCCGCCAGCTATCGTATTGATTATCCCCGTCGAGAAAGCAATTTTACGGATGGCGACATTGAGTCTATCTACAACGTAGATATCACCATTCTGATCTATTTGTAACGCATAAGGCTCATTAAAAGTAGCTTGAATGGCAGGTCCACCATCGCCTGTATATCCAGCGTGGCCAGTCCCTGCAACTGTGGTGATAGTACCCGTTTTTGCATCAACACGCCGTATACAATGGTTTGTCGCTTCGGCAATAAATAAGTTACCGTTGGAATCGAACTCACACATAAAAGGCTCGCTAAGTTGGGCTTCCTTTGCGGGTCCACCATCACCTGTGTACCCTTTAGTTCCAGTCCCGGCAATTGTGTGTATGGTCGTAGTCAATGACGGTCTCCTCATTCTACCGATAGTCATTTTTCAGAAATGCTAAGAGCTCTGGGCGCTACACGAAACATGGTCTAAATGGCAATCCTAGAATTGGCTCTGCAGGGGCTATCAAGTTTATGATGACTTGGTTCCAGTTGGATTGGTTAGGGGAAGGGTGTTAGGAAACATGATGTGTCTATATTTAGCCCCTATTCAGTTTACAATTTGTATAAAATATATTTACCCAAATCTTGAAAAAGAAAAACATCTAGCGTGCGTATTTTGCGTCAGCCTTGGGTGGTACGAAGTAGTGTGGGAATTCTCCCACTTTGGACATATCTACCTCTACCAAGGATGGCCCATTTATCTTAAGTGCAGAGTTCACTGCAGGGTCTAGTTCACTTGGTGATGTCACCTGCCAGTAAGGCATGCCAGCTAGTTTTGCGCAGTCTTCTAATTTAGGGTTAGCAAAATCGGCAAAATAGTGGCGGCCATCGTGAAACATGTCTTGAATATGCTTTATTACACCGTAACCACCGTCATTCATAATGAGGAAGACGACATTAACTCCTTCCTGGGCTGCTGTCCAAAACTCAGCAAAACCCATAAAAAACCCACCATCCCCGCACATGCAAAGAACTTTCTTATCTGGTGCTCCAATTGCTGCACCGATCCCGTGAGCTACACCAATACCGATCGCAGCACCTATCGAATAGACACTATCGCGGGGGCCATATACAGGAAAAATCCTATTGCCCCAGGTACTGTTGTTCAGAGTAATGTCTCGCACCCATATGCCATCTCTCGGTAATGCCTTTCGAAGACGATCCGGAAAAGTACCGTAAGGCCCAAGATAGTCTTTATATTCTTTGATAGCTTTATCTTTAAGAACCTCTATTTCTTTTTGAAACCCTTTTTCTACCTCAATAGTATTTCCCAAGATATCTGCAAGTCCGGCAAGGCCAAGTTTAGCGTCAGCACAAACAAAGCAATCAGTTGCGTAGGTTCGACCATATGCAGCTGGGTCAATGTCAATTTGAATGCGAGGGCTAGGAAGATAAAGATCAAACTCCCTGGTTTCATGTCCTCGCACTCGAGATCCTGCTATGACCAACAAGTCGACAGTTTTTAAAAATTCCTCTATAATTGGGGTGTCTTTGAGGCAACCGAGAACAGAAGGGTTGTCCTCAGGAATGACCCCACGACCAGCTAGACTGGTAATAATACCAAAGCCCATCGCTGAAAACTTCTCGGCTTCTTCTGCAGCGTGACGGGCTCCATTCCCTAGCCATAGCATGGGTCGCCTTGCTTTCATGGCCATTTTAGCCATGTCCTCCAATTCTTTGGTGTCTGGCTTTTTCAGCATGGGGGAAGGCAACGTGAAATCTGCTAGACCATAGGGACGTGGTATAAGGGTTCTTTGGATATCAATTGGGATCTCTACACTGACGGGGCCCGTAGGAGGGGTCAGTGCCTCTGCGGCAGCTTTAGACAATACGCCAATGGTATTTTCTGGTGAACGCACTCGATAGGCGGCTTTGGAAACCGAACGTAGCATTCCTAATTGGTCTGGTACATCGTGGACCGTTCCCCGGCCATTGTCGACGTGAGGGCGAGATGTTTGGCCAGTAAGATGCAAAACTGGACTTCCGAAAAATCTAGCTTCGACTAAGGCCCCACAGGCATTTGCTGCACCTGGTCCTGTGCTGGTAAATAGTACACCCAAATCTCCGCTTACTCGTGCGTACGCATCTGCCATGCTTCCTGCACCGGCCTCACCACGACCAGGAATAAAACGAATAGCATTTCGTCTCCCAATAGCATCTAGCATTGGGGTATTGTGTACTGATACGACGCCAAAAGCGGACCTTACTCCAATAGCCTGAAGGAATTCAGCAACAACGTCGCCTACACTGATATCATCATTCATAATCCAGACTTCCTAATTTTGTGCGATCACTTTTCACGATCCTGTCGACCTAAAACTGAAATCTGGGCTCGCTCTTGGGGTAATGCCGTAACTAAAACAGCGGCCAGAGGCCGCTGCAAAAATTAAGGAAAGGTCATTATCTTATTTAATCTTTCCTTCTTTAAACAATACATGTTTACGGGCGACTGGATCATATTTCTTCACTTCAAGCTTGTCCGTCATGGTCCTAGGGTTTTTCTTGGCAACATAGAAAAACCCAGTATCTGCCGTGCTGTTAAGACGAATCTTAATACTATTGCTTTTAGCCATTAGGAACTCTCCAAGGATGCCTAGATTCCATATTCTGAGGGCAGAATAATCCTGAAGCGTGAAGTGTCAAGCGGCCGTCTTAGACCTCCAGTAGATTAAGAGCCCAGAGAATACCAGTAGTGAGGAGGATGCAGCCATTGTTAGCATTAAACCATGTGAAGAGGTGCCCATGGATAAACCTGCGAGGCTGGGGCCTAAGATGCTACCAAAGCCATATAAAATGGCCGCCATTGAGTTGACTGTAACCAAATCCTCGCCCGTATAATTTTCTCCAAAAATGATTAGGGGAATAGTCCATAGGCCCCCAATCATGCCACCAGCAATAAAGATCAAAAGATGAACCAGGAGAGATATTTCTGACATTATTGGAACTGATATAAGGCATAAGGTAGCCGCAGCCGCGCAGCCTAAAAGAACGTGTTGGCGTTTAATGTGGTCGGATAACAGTCCCAAAGGGTATTGGAATACCACACCACCCAGGACTAATACGCTTACTAGCTGGGCCGCTGGAATAGGAGAAAAACCAAGCACAACACCGTAAACAGGTAGTAGTCCAAATGAAGCTGCATCAAGAAAACCAAACACCATTGTGGACATTATGGCTATCGGTATTGTTTTAGTTATCTTCCACACAGATCGTTTCTTCTGATCTAAAATTCGTGGAGGTGTCTCGCCCGAAACCAAAAGAATTAGGAGGCATAAGATTGATATCGCGGCTCCAAGGAAAAAAGCATTTCCATTGAAGATGTCGGTTATCTCTAACAGTAATGGGCCGAGAGCAATACCACCTGCTAAGAAGGTACCGTATATACCGATTGCCCTTCCTCTCTTTGAATGTGGGGCGATCTGATTAATCCATGTTTCAGCAGCAATAAATATTACTCCCTCAATAACTCCCATAAAGAAACGTAAAAACAACCACGGCATAAAGCCAAGTGACATCGCAAACGAAACAAAAATACATGACATTAGTATCATGCTAATGATAATTAAACGGGAAGTTCCCAATACTTTCAGCAGTTTTGGGGTAACCAATGAGGCCAGCATGATACCTAAAAATTGTATGCTGGCGTGAAATCCAATTGCTGAAGGCGTATATCCTTGACTGTCCAGAACTAGGGCAATTAGAGGGATCGTTAAACCCAGGCTGATCCCAAATATTGTGATGACAGATACAACTGCAAACAATTTACTGACTATTATATAATTTCATGACAGGATTCCTGTCACCTTCGTTTCCGACGTCTACTCGACCGTAATGTAGTATTCATACCTGGGGCAGGAAGTGTCGAGAGACTAAACGTTAGTTGCCCTGTTGTCATATTTACTTCGTCCAATCGAACACTAATAGTTTGGCTCAAGCCATAGGATTTCTGGGTACTTCGCAAAAAGATTATTTGTTTATCGGCATTGTATGATACCCGTTCTCCCAATTGGCTCGAAATGACGCGCATGGGAATTAATCCTTCGGCTCCAATATTGGTGAGTGAAACAAATAAACCAAAACGAGTCACTCCGTTTACTTTGGCGTCAAATATGGCTCCTTTTTTGTCACACATGTAGATTGCCATATAACGATCTAGGGCTTCTCGTTCCGCCAGAGTTGCCCTCCTTTCGTTTTTTGATACCTGGTCACTAATTTGAGGAAATTTATCAACTTCGTCAGTGGCTAGGCCATCTTGGCCTAGGTTGAGATGCTTTATAAGACTTCGGTGTACCAAGAGATCGGAATACCGTCGGATGGGAGAAGTAAAGTGACTATATCTCTGTAAATTGAGCCCGAAATGGCCAATATTTTCTTGGCTGTATTCAGCTTGAGATTGTGTTCGAAGAATAACGGTAGCTATGGCATGTTCATGATCGGTGCCTTTTGACTTGTCCAGAATTTGTTGAAAATTTTGTGGGGTCATGCGCCGACTTTTAGAGAGTTTATATCCCAGTGCTTTTAAATAACTTCGCAACGTTTCCAGTTTAGAAAGGGGAGGTTGGTCGTGTACCCGATATATACATGGGGCGTTTAATTCTGTAAGTGCCTGAGCCGCTGCAACGTTAGCTGCAATCATAAATTCTTCTATCAACCTATGGCTATCAAAACGAGGTCTATTTTTAATAGATTCAATATGGTTTTTATCATTGAAGATGACTTTTTGCTCGGGAAGATCAAAGTCCAAAGTATTTCTTTTTAATCTTTCCTTTTTTAAGGATTCAAAGGCGCCATATAGATGCTTTATCTGGCCCATGAGTGGAGTGGTTACTTTATCGGGGTGCCCTTCGTAAGCTTTTTGAACAGATGTATATGTAAGCCTTGCTGCTGACCGCATGAACGCGCGTTCAAAGTGATAACGTAAAGTAATACCATTTTTATCGATCCATATATGCACAGCTATGCATGCGCGAATTTCGCCAGGATTAAGGGAGCACCAGCCATTAGATAGTGATTTAGGTAACATTGGGACTACCATGTTTGGCAAGTAAACAGAGTTACCCCTTTGGTACGCCTCAACATCCAAAGCGTCTCCGGTTTTTACGTAAGCTGCTACATCAGCGATCGCTACAATTAGGTGCCAACCGTTTGTATTATTGGGATCCAAGTCCTCAGCGGCCCAGATTGCGTCGTCAAAGTCGCGAGCATCTTCGTCATCAATTGTTACCAGTGGTATTGGTTGTAAATCGACACGCCCCTTTAGGGTGGGCCTTCCAGCCTTATTTGCTAAGTTGAGCGTTTCTTCCGAAAACTTAGATGGAATTTGAAACTGTGCGCATACCATTCGTTCAATTACGCCGGGAGAGTCAATTTTACCTAGTTTTTGTTTTAGAACACCAACTAGTGGGCCATATGTTTTTTCGGTATCTAAAGTGACGGCCACAACGTCACCAGTTTCAACGCTTTCAGCGTTTTCTTTATTTAAAAGAATTTGTTTAGGTGCTTGTCGACTAATAGCCTGAACTCTGGTGCCTGAACTAGTTTTTTCCACAACACCTATAATTTGGTCGGGCACTTT
>CAZEWK010000034.1:0-2502 GCA_964515905.1 uncultured Rhodospirillaceae bacterium
AGGGTAAGGTCTGCACTCTTCCACACACTGGTAGCGATATAAAAGAGGCATACGAATAATATAAAATTGTTCTGGTTAGAGTCCTTGGACTAATCAATGATAGTCAGTTTTGTATTAATCACGAGGCCTTGAAAGCCCTTCACGGTGTAACAAATAAAGCCCCGCCAGCGTAATTATGGTTGCTCCAGTCAATGTTTTTATTGACGGTGAAATTCCCCAAATCGCCAAATCGAAAACAATGCCCCAAAGAATTGCCGTATAATTAAATGGGCTGACTAAAGAAGCTTCAGCCAATTTTAGTGCATAAGTCATGAATATTTGGCCGAAAGCTCCCAAAACTCCAGATACCAAAATTAAAAGACAAACATTGGGTGGAACATCTTGCCAAACCCAAGGTAAAGCTAAAGCTGTGATCAACGCACCAGCTATCATGTAGTAAAAAGCTACGACGTAAGGGCTTTCAGTCGCCCCCATACTGCGCATTAACAGCATAGTAGTAGCCCAGAATACAGTCCCCACAAGTGCCGCAATCGTGGCCGTTTCCATGGCGCCTAAGGGATTAATAGCAATAATAACACCAATAAAACCAAGAAATATCGAGGCCCAACGCCTCCATCCGACAGCCTCTCGTAAAAATATCCATGCTAAAATTGCAACAAACAAAGGAACAGCCTGCGATACAACCACGACATCGGCCAGGGCTAAACGCGCGAATGCGTAAAAGAATAGAATGTTGCCAGCAACCCCTAAAAACGCACGTGCAATGTGCATAAAAGGTCGTTTTGAATGAAGAGACGCCAAACCTCCGTTTTTCACCAAAAACGGAAATATTACGATTGCGGCTACGACATTTCGGAAAAAGGTGGTTTGAATTGGATTGTAATCAGGGCCAATTAACTTGATCATGACACTCATGGCACCAAACAGTCCGATCGCAACCACCATCATTACCATGCCTAGCAAGGTATTAGAGAATATAGATTTATCAGCCATGTCAGGACATATAAAAGGATAGCACGGACGACAAGAGATAGGCGGGGTAGATGGGCTCAGATCCCTTTTTTAGATTTATTTACCGCATCGGGTGCTATCCAAGGCGGGTGGACCTGGAAAATAATGATGACTCCATTCCCCAACACTTCCGGTGCCTTATACTGCGGAAGAGATTTTAGAATTAATTGGAGATCGTTCAAGATCATTTTCATCCCATCTTCAATCATTTTTTCAGGTTTTTGATTTTGTGCAGATGGTTTTTGCACACTGTGCAGATCGACAGAGATGATAGGTTTTGAAAACTGATGAGCACTCCAAACACCATCAGAACGGATAGCAGTCGTTTTATGCTGAAATGGGAGGGCCTGGAACTACCCTGTATCTGCGCCGCCGAAAAGACAACCACGCACCCGGGCGTCTGCGTCGAGATTAGCTTCTAGGCGGGAGCAATCGCCTGGCAAATAGCAGGTTGGCCCCTTGGTTTTGTTAAGTGACCCAGCGGCGCTATTTCAGTATGGATGTTGTTTAGCTATTAAAAGTACTTTGGGCGCCTTGTGTCCCAGCATTATCTTTTATCCATGTCAGTCAATGACTGTATTAAAGCCCCACCAGAGGAGTATGGGGTCGCCCTTGGCCACAGAGAAAGGTAGCTCAAGAATTTCTATAATAAATTATTTAATTACCATTTTCATCTCTTTGAATAATATAAGTCTAATAAGACTTTGGTCTTTTCGTACCCCCATAAGGGGTCCACTATGTCGGTGAATACAAGAATGGCAAAAAGCACGGATAAGGCGCCTATACCAATGCTATGGGGGATATGTACGTCGGATTACAGCTTGTTCCCGCGGAAGAACGTGCGGCGTCCCGTCTATCCCTTGGATCAAGACGTGGATCCGGGGGTCTAGGCTCGTGACCACGTCGCTGGAGCATAGGACGACCCGCACCAACGCTGATCGGCTTTGGAAAAGCATCGAAACTATCAATGAAATTGGCGCGACGCCGGCCGGCGGTGTGTGTCGGCTGGCCTTGAGCAACGAAGATAGGGAAGCCCGGCATCTGTTCCGGCGATGGTGTGTCGATGCCGGTTGCCAAGTCCGTGTCGACGCCATCGGCAATATCTTCGCCCGCCGTCCCGGGCGGCACCCTGATCGGCCCGCCATCATGACCGGCAGCCATCTGGATACGCAACCGACCGGCGGCCGCTTCGATGGGATCTACGGGGTGCTGGCCGGACTTGAAGTGGTGCGCACTCTGAACGACTTGAAGTTGGAAACGGACGCGCCGGTAGAGGTCGTCGTCTGGACCAACGAGGAAGGATGCCGCTTCGCGCCGTCCATGGGCGGCGCGGGCGTGTGCGCCGGCGTGCTCGAATATGAACACGTCATGGCGCAGAAGGACCGGGCGGGCAAGAGTTTCGGTGATGAACTGCGGCGCATTGGCTACATGGGCGACGCCCCTATCGGCGGCGCTGCAGTCGCCGCCTATTTCGAGGCCCATATCGAACAG
>CAZEWK010000035.1:0-89157 GCA_964515905.1 uncultured Rhodospirillaceae bacterium
TATCTAAATTAGATGAACACAGGGTAGAGAATATAAGAGGATTTAAAATATATTTAACACCTGAGGTGCGACTAGAAGCATTAAGTGCTGTGATATGTCGTGAAAAAGAGGGTAGGGCACGAATGGCTGTTGTACAATCCATGGGGAATGATGGAGAAGTGGAGGTTGAAGTGGAACTACCTGGACGCTATGCAGCGACCCCTGCTCTGAGAGCCGCTTTAAAATCTGTTCCTGGGGTCGCTGAGGTTTCTGATATTTAAAACTACCGAGAGCTTTATGCTTGATATGTTTAGCTACGCATTGTAATTGTGGACAATTAATTAATTATTTGAACCTCTCACGCGGGATTATGGCTTTGAGTCAGGATGACTCTTATAGGCTATCCGGTGTTTTAAGCTATAGAAGGCTGACAAACTATCTCCCGCGGCGGAATAACCGGAAAAGGAAAAGTTTTAATGCCTGCCCCCACGTTTACAATGCGTCAACTTTTAGAAGCTGGTGTTCATTTTGGCCATCAAACTCGCAGATGGAACCCAAAAATGGATCAATATTTGTTTGGTGTTCGAAATGGGGTCCATATTATTGATTTACAGCAAACTGTACCTCTGTTTTATCGAGCTCTAGAATTTGTTCATGGAGTGGTATCGAACGGAGGTAGGGTATTATTTGTGGGCACCAAGCGTCAGGCGGCTGTACCTGTAGCTGATGCAGCCAAACGCTGTGGTCAATATTATGTCAATCATCGTTGGTTAGGAGGGATGTTAACAAACTGGAAGACAATTTCTAATTCTATTGCTCGGTTAAAGAAGCTTGATGCTCAGTTGTCGCAAGATAATCTTGGTCTAACGAAAAAAGAGTTACTCAATCTCACACGTGAAAGGGATAAATTAGATAGAGCACTGGGTGGTATAAGGGAAATGGGAGGATTGCCAGATGTGGTCTTTATCATCGATACAAATAAAGAAGAGATTGCAGCGCATGAGGCTAACAAGTTGGGAATCCCGGTAATCGCAGTTATAGACAGCAACTCGAACCCCGACGGTATACAGTATCCTATTCCAGGGAACGATGACGCTACGCGAGCAATTATTACGTACTGTGACTTGCTTGCTCAATCGGTGCTTTCAGGGTTGCAGGAAGAGTTAGCGGCTACAGGTTCAGATGTTGGATCGGAGGAGGAGTTGCCACACGAAAATCTTCCACAGGAGACTAAGAAAAGTGACGAAGAGATAAAGGGTGACGAAGAGATAAAAAAAGAAGAGCCCGTAAATGGTGAAGCTCCAATTATGGACAATTCTGCCGCAATTGAGCCAAAAGAAGCCTCTGTTGATAAGAATAATTTAAAAGGGGAGGAGGCCTCTAATACAATTGCTGCCAGTTCTGATTCTGAGACTACTTCGTAGTTATTGTTATTGATGGAGTTTTAATTTCAGTATGTTTTTACTACAGCAAACAGAAATTTTGAGTGAACGGAGTTAATAATGGCTGAGATTACGGCCTCGCTAGTGAAAGAATTGCGTGGGCAAACTGGTGCGGGAATGATGGATTGCAAGAGGGCTCTTATTGAGGTTGATGGTGAAATAGAAAAAGCTGTGGATTGGCTTCGACAAAAAGGTCTTTCCACGGCTGCCAAAAAAGCCAGCAGGGTTGCATCAGAAGGTCTAATTGCTTTGTCAGTAGAAGATGCTGTGGGAGCAATAGTGGAGGTTAACGCTGAGACAGATTTCGTCGCAAGAAACGAGGAATTTCAAAATTTTGTTGGTGAAGTTGCTTCTTTAGCGGTGAAAGTTAAAGGTGATATTGAGCAATTGAAAACAACAAAAATCCACGATTCTGAGTTAAATGTTGAGTCCGAACTAACTGAAATGGTAGGTCGAATAGGCGAAAATATGGTCCTTCGAAGAAGTGACAGCATATCAGTCAAAAGAGGAGTGATTGGGACCTATATACATAATGCGGTTAGGAATGATCTTGGAAAGATTGGGGTTCTGGTTGGTCTTGAATCAGATCGAGATGAAAATGAAATACATGAGGCTTTACTAGGACTTGCTCGAAAACTGGCAATGCATATTTGTGCTGCTCGTCCCGAAGCCGTTGATGTCGAGAGTCTGGATTCAACTTTGGTTGATCGTGAACGATCTGTATTAATAGAACAGGCGAAAGAATCTGGTAAACCCATTGAAATAATAGATAAAATGGTTGATGGTAGGTTGCGTAAATATTACGAAGAAGTTGTTTTGATGGAACAAATTTTCGTTGTGGATGGTGAAAACAAGGTGAGCGCTGTAATAGATTCAGTCGCCGACGAGATTAATGCCAAGATAAAGGTTAACGGGTTTCTGCGTTTTGAGTTGGGAGAAGGTATCGAGCGAATAAAAGACGATTTTGCTGAGGAGGTAGCGGCTCAGGCAGGGCATGCGCAATAATTTATTTAATTTGTGGCATTCATCTCGTTAAAGGCAACTAATATGCGTTAGAGGTGGGACTGGGTGTAACTGGGAGGAAGCCATAGCAAAAAGACAGGAAAATCCCAAAGGGGATGAACCGAAGTATCGGAGACTTCTGTTAAAACTGTCAGGGGAATCACTGATGGGGGACAGAGGGTTCGGTTTGGATCGAGATTCTCTGACAAAATTGGCTTTAGATATTAGGCGAGTTCACCTCTTAGGGACTGAGATATGTATTGTAGTGGGCGCCGGCAATCTATTTCGAGGTCTGACTGGAATTTCAGAAGGTATTGAACATTCTACGGCAGATGGTATGGGCATGCTAGCTACAGTCATAAATGCTCTTGGATTACAAAGTGTTTTGGAAAGCAACGATGTTCCCACTCGAGTACAATCAGCAATTAGGATGGAAGCTATCTGTGAGCCATATATTCGCAGGCGGGCAGTACGGCATATGGAAAAAGGTCGGATAGTAATTTTTGCGGCGGGAACGGGTAATCCGTATTTTACCACCGACACTGCGGCTGCGTTGAGAGCGGCTGAGATGAACTGTGATGTATTACTAAAAGGCACTCAGGTAGATGGTGTATACTCAGCAGATCCGAAATCAGACTCTGACGCTGTGCGCTACGAACACCTTTCTTTTAAGAGAGTACTGCGTGATACTTTAAAAGTGATGGATGCTTCTGCAATTTCATTAGCACAAGAGAATCAAATTCCGATCCTAGTATTTTCTATTCATCAAGATCGAGCGTTTAGTAACGTTGTTGGAGGCTTGGGTAATTATACTTTAATCGATGACCAGGAGTAATTTGTCATGGCGGGTTTCGATCTGAAGGATTTAGATCGTCGTATGAGTGGTGCCTTGAATGTTCTTAACGACGATTTAAACGGCCTGAGAACCGGTAGAGCGTCTGTTGCACTCCTAGAACCTATAGTTGTGGATGCATATGGTGCTCCGATGCCGCTCAATCAGTTGGCGACGCTGAGTGCGCCTGAACCAAGACTTTTGACAGTACAAGTTTGGGACAAGTCAATGGTGCAGGCAATTGAGGTTGCTATTAGGGATGGTAAACTTGGATTAAACCCGATATCAGAAGGACAAGTAATAAGAGTGCCAATACCAGAACTAACTGAAGAAAGACGAAAAGAACTTGCAAAAGTTGCACATAAATATGCTGAACAGGCACGTGTCGCTATTAGGAATGTTCGTAGAGATGGTATGGAAATACTAAAACGCCAAGAACGGGATAGTGAGATTTCTGAGGACTTACACCAAGAGAATTCTATCAAAGTGCAGAAACTTACTGACGATTTCATAGAAAAAGTCACAGAACTGCTAGGCAATAAAGAGCAAGAAATCCTTCAGGTTTAATGAGATGATTTTGCCAGTTGGCGGTTCGGTCATAGAGCCGCCTAGACATGTGGCCATAATAATGGACGGGAATGGAAGGTGGGCCCTTAAACATTCTTTGCCACGTACAGAGGGACATCGGAAGGGTGCTGATGCTGTACGCAGAACAGTTAAGGCCTGCATCGAAGTAAAGATTAATTATCTTACTCTCTTTGCCTTTTCGTCAGAAAACTGGAAACGTCCAACAGACGAAGTCCAAACTTTAATGAGTTTATTGCGTTTTTATCTTCAGAATGAAATAGAAGAGTTGGTGGATACAGGGGTTCGTTTGAAAGTAATTGGTGACCGAAAGGAATTAGACCACGATATTCAATCGCTAATCGATTTGGCCGAAAAACGCACAGCTGGAAATACTCGTCTTAATTTGACTGTTGCTTTGAATTATGGAGGACGAAGGGAGATTATTCTTGCTGTGAAGACTTTAGTTCAGAATGCTATGACCGGATCTTTAAATCTATCAGCAATTGATGAAGGTAACTTTGAAGAATGTCTCGAAACTGCAGGTATGCCTGATCCTGATCTTTTAATCAGGACTAGTGGTGAGTGTCGTTTGAGTAATTTTCTCTTATGGCAATGCGCTTATTCAGAGTTAGTCTTTCTAGAAACTTTATGGCCAGATTTTAAAAAGGCTGATCTAATTAATGCGTTAAAAGAATATAATAGTCGTGAACGACGGTACGGTGGTACCAAGGGACAGTCCTAGTGATTTGGAAAAGTCTTGGTGCAAGAACGGCATCCACCGTAATATTAGTGCCGATGGTGGTGGGTTTATTTTGGTATGGCGGTATACCACTCCTATTCTTTTTATTGACGGTTACCTTAATAATGGCATTTGAATGGGATCGCCTTAACGCTGTTTCCGTTACCAAATTAGCTTTTTTTGGCCTCGCTGGTTTTTCTATTGCTGCTTTAGTTTCGATGAAAATCTTTGGTTATCCAAGCGTCCTGGCTATTTTAGGATTGGCCATAATTGGGCAAATCGTAGTGACTTGGCGAGAAAATCGAAGTGTTTTAATTGGCGCCATTGGCCCCATTTATATTATTTTACCTGTGTGTACATTGTTGTGGTTGGCGGACCTACCAAAAGTCGGTTCGGGAATAGTTTTTTGGTTAATGGTTTCAGTTTGGACAACCGATGTGTTCGCGTATTTTGTAGGAGGGCTTTTAGGTGGTCCAAAATTGGCTCCTAGAATCAGCCCCGGAAAAACGTGGTCTGGCTTAATGGGCGGAGTGTTGGCCGCAACAGTGATCGGTGGTCTTTTATACGGCATGTTTATACCATTTGACGTATTAGAGATCTCTTTACAAAACTTTTTACTTGCAGCTTTGATGGCTATTAGTGCTCAAATTGGTGATTTAGGTGAATCTTGGCTAAAGCGAAAACAAATGGTTAAAGATAGTGGAAAGTTAATTCCTGGACATGGCGGCTTGCTAGATCGAGTGGATGGTTTAATACTGAGTACACCTCTTTTAGCTTTTCTTGTTTTTTTGGCAAATGATAATTGGTTCGGATAAGATTATGGACCCAAGGAGCCCTGAGGACCGAACCCCTCTCCGAGTAAGTGTATTTGGATCGACAGGATCGGTGGGTTCAAATACGGTTTCCCTGCTGGAAAGCAACCGGACTAAATATCAAGTTAAGGTCCTGACTGCTGGTTCAAACATTTCCTTGTTGGCTAAACAAGCTCGGCGTTTGAATCCAGAGATAGTAATAATAGAGGATCAGTCCTTATATCGGGATCTAAAAAGAGAGTTATCTGGACTAAATATTGAAGTAGCAGCAGGTAAAGGATCCATTACCGATGCTGCTTCGTCGTTTCCCGCAGATTGGGTGATGGCCTCTATTGTTGGAATGGCGGGTTTAGCTCCGACATTAGCTGCCATCCGCCAAGGAGGGATAGTTGCCCTAGCCAATAAAGAATGTTTGGTGTCAGCGGGATTATTATTTAATCAAGAAGTGAGAAAGTATGGGGCGCAGTTAATTCCTGTAGACTCTGAACATAATGGTATATTTCAGGTCTTCGACCTTGATCGCCCAGAGACTGTGGAAAATATAATTCTTACTGCTTCGGGGGGGCCTTTTCGAACATTTTCCATCGAAGATATGAGCCGGGTGACACCAGAGCAAGCGATAATGCATCCAAATTGGAAAATGGGAAAGAAAATTTCCGTAGATTCTGCAACTATGATGAATAAAGGACTGGAAAGAATCGAAGCGTTCTATCTATTTCCAATAGAAAAAGACCAAATTGATATTGTTGTTCACCCACAATCGATAGTTCATAGTATGGTCACATACCGGGACGGCTCAGTGTTGGCACAATTAGGACTTCCTGATATGAGGATGCCAATAGCCCATGCTTTGGCTTGGCCTAATCGTATCCCAGTTGCCAAGAATCAGTTAGATTTGTGTGCAATCGGTCAACTGACATTTGAGCCACCGTCAGAAAATAGATTTCCAGCTTTGAGGCTAGCCCGGGAAGCGTTAGAATCTGGCTCATGTTTTCCAGCGATCATGAATGCTGCTAACGAGATCGCTGTTAAAGGGTTTTTAGATGGGCGTATCAATTTCCTTGATATCATTGAAGTTGTGGAGAAAACCATGTGTACTTTCCAAAGTAGAGATGTTGGGACTATTGAAGAAATATGCGAGATAGATGGAAAATCTCGAAAAATTGCAGAGAAGTTTTTAAGAGAGTGACTAACTAGTATGGTTGTATTCTATTTTTGCTACTGGGAGCATTAAGGCATGGAAGCCGTTGCGGGATTCTTGCATAATTTAGCTTGGTTTTTAGTTGTTTTAACTATTGTCGTTTATTTCCATGAACTAGGCCATTATTTTATTGCCCGAGTATGTGGTGTTCGGGTAGAAATTTTTTCAATTGGGTTCGGCAGGGAGATTTTAGGCTTCACCGCGAAGTCTGGGACTCGTTGGAAAGTCGGAATAATTCCTTTAGGTGGGTATGTTAAATTTTTTGGTGACTCCGGGCCCTCAAGTAATAAAGACATAGCACTTCATAATTCAATGACAGAAGAGGAAAAAGGGGTATCGTTTCACTACAAGAATTTACGACAAAAAACAGCTATCGTATCTGCTGGACCGATAGCTAATTTTGTTTTAGCTATAGCGATCTTATCAACAATTTACGTTGTAGCGGGAAGACCATACACGCCTGCAATTGTTGGATCAGTGGTAGAAGGCAGCGCTGCGGAGAAATCAGGTCTACTTGTGGATGATCATATAATTGGAATTAATGGGCGAGGCATCAACCGATTTGAAGAGATAAGAGATATAGTGGTCATTCGCCCTGGGGAAAAATTAGAGATTTTGCTTATTCGAGCGGGCAAGGAAATTAATTTATTTGCGACTCCAACAATATCGGAGATTACCGATAGTTTAGGGAATAAACACAAGATTGGAATTTTAGGCATTGGTGTTGCGGCAAGGGAATATCAGGTTCTAGGTCCTCTATCTGCAGTCGTAGCGTCTGTAGAAGAAACATATTTCTTAATTGAACGAACGTTACAAGGATTAGGACAGATAATCTCTGGCAACAGAAGTGCAAAAGAATTGGGTGGACCTATTTTAATTGCTCAGATGTCGGGTGAGCAAGCCACTCATGGAGCTCTTTCTTTTTTCAATTTTGTCGTGATTTTGTCAGTTACCTTGGGACTTATTAATTTATTCCCTATTCCCGTGCTCGATGGTGGCCATCTGGTTTTTTATGCTTTTGAAGCTATTCGTGGTCGTCCTCTAGGAGATCGAGCACAAGAATATGGTTATTTTTTTGGTTTAGCCCTCATTGTTTCATTAATGATACTGACAACTGTTAATGATTTAAGCCGTCCAGCTGTGGCCAATTTTTTCTCTGGCTTGTTTGGGTGAGTTAACGTGATTATTTACTGGCACAAAATCAAATATCCGCTAGTAACAACGGCAACGCTCTTCTGTTTCCTAGTTGTAGGATTTTACTCAGCACCGGCAAATTCTCAACAATCGTCTTCAGATAGTATCAGTGCAATACGTATTGTTGGTAATCAGCGAATAGAAAATCAAACCATACGATCGTATTTGAAGACCACTATTGGAGATCGTTTCGATAGTGTTCGTATTGATGAGTCATTAAAAACTCTTTTTGAAACCGGTTTGTTCGCTGATATTAGCATGGAGAAGGAAGGGGAAACCCTTGTTGTTAGAGTTGTTGAAAACCCTATTATCAATCGGTTGGCTTTTGAAGGTAACAAGTTCATAAAGGACCAAGCATTGTCTGATGAGGTCCAATTGCGGCCGCGGGTGGTTTACACTAGGACCAAAGTTCAGAAGGATCTTGCACGTCTATTAGAAGTGTATCGCAGGAGCGGGCGTTTTTCTGCGAATATCGAACCTCGCGTTATACAATTAGAACAGAATAGAGTTGATCTTGTATTCGAGATAAAGGAGGGTTCAGCTACAGGAATTCGACGAATTTCTTTTGTTGGCAATAAAAGATTTAGTAACCGAAAATTACGTGAAGTAATTTTGACAAAGGAAAGCAGATGGTGGCGCTTTCTGTCAGATGCCGACTCTTATGATCCTGATAGAGTCAATTACGATCAAGAATTGTTAAGACAATTTTATTATAATTCAGGATTTGCTGATTTCCAGGTGAGTAGCGCTGTTGCGGAATTGTCCCCTAACAAAGAAGAATTTTTCTTGACCTATGTAATTGAAGAAGGAAAGAGATATAAATTTGATAATGTCCAATTAAACACAGATTTGCCCAATCTCCCCATAGACAATTTGAGCAAACTCGTAACTACAAAAAAACAATCTTGGTATGATGCAGAGGAGATTGAAGCAACCGTCCAAAATTTGACAAATAAGGTAGGACAATTGGGTTTTGCTTTTGTAAATGTGGAACCAAGTATTAAAAGGGATCGCAATAATTCCACTATTTCTGTGACGTATGATATTGGGGAAGGTAATAGGATCTACGTTGAAGAAGTTGATATAACGGGCAACGTTCGTACGTTGGATAGGGTCATTCGCCGTAATATTCGACTTGCAGAAGGTGACGCTTTTAACGCGGCCAAAGTTCGTCGTTCTCGGCAGCTAATCGAAAATTTGGGTTTTTTCTCTTCGGTTGATGTCAGTAGTCGGGCGGGTAGAGGTCCCGATAGAAGAATTTTAAATTTTGATGTGAGTGAAAAATCGACTGGCGAGTTAACGTTCGGCGCTGGTTTTTCTAGTGACGCCGGAATCTTGGGGTCAACAGGAATAAGGGAAAAAAACCTGTTAGGTAGGGGACAGAGCCTGAGCCTTAACCTACAGGTTTCTGGACTAGCGCAGTTTGTGGAAGCTAGTTTTACAGAGCCTTATTTTCTTAATCGTGATGTTTCTGCTGGGTTTGATATATTTAATTCCGTTCGGGAATTTAATGAGAGCTCCTTTGAACGAGAAGTATTAGGATTTGGTTTTAGATTTGGCTATCCGTTAGCAGAGTATTTGAGCCAGCAAGTCAGATATGGCCTCAAAGACGAACAGATAAATAGATTTGACGGATCTTCTGTCACCGATGACGATAAATCTGTCGTATCCAGTGTTGGACAAACAATTTTTTACAACAGACTTGATAATCGTTTGAATCCGTCAGAAGGGTATTTTATTCGGCTTGCAAATGATTTGGCAGGACTAGGAGGCGATCGTAAATGGCTTCGATCCCGATTGGAGGCAGGACAATATAAACCTATTGGAAACGACTGGGTGGCATCAATCGTTGGTGAACTTGGCTATATTTCAGCGTTTGGCAACCAAACAGTTGTTATATTGGATCGTTTCTTTCTAGGAGGACAAAATTTCAGAGGATTTGAAAGAGCCGGTATCGGTCCGAGAGACCTGTCAAGTAGTAATGCCCTAGGGGGTAATTTACTCTACAGGAGTACTGTAGAACTCCAATTTCCGCTGGGTCTACCGACAGAATTGGGAATTAATGGACGCGCCTTTTCAACTGCCGGGTCTTTGTCGGACATTGATGACAGGGTATCTAATCTGGGAGATACAGGATCTTTGCGAGTTTCTCTTGGAGTCGGAATATCATGGGATTCGCCGTTTGGTCCTGTCAGAGTAGATTTTGCTCGACCAATAAGGAAGGAAACGTTTGATGAGGAAGAGTTTATTTCCTTTGGCGTTGGATCCTTTTTTTAATATAGAAAAAATTGAAGCTAAGGTTTGAAACACTATGATTAAGATTATTTTTCCGACTGTTCATAAGTTTGTATCTCTTTTGGTGTTCTTATCCACGTTCATCTTCGGAGTTATCAGTCCTGCGACTGCACAGAATCAAGAAGGGTCCATAGAACCCGTTAGTATTGGAGTCGTAGATAGACAAGAAATTATTCAGAAATCGCTTGCTGGTACGAGTGTTCGAGAGGAATTTGAAGCTAAAGAGATGGCGTATAGGGAAGAAATAGGAGCTAGAGAAAATATTTTAAGAGATCAGCAGGAAGAGCTTTCGCGCCAACGAGCAATACTAACCCCAGAAGCTTTTAACGCAAGAGAGTCTGAATTTGCAGCTAAGGTGGAACAACTTCAAAGAGATGTAAATGAAAGAAATAAGAAGCTTGAGAATATGTTGGCTTATGGGATGCAACAGATAGACATGGCAGCCATACAAATCATTGCGGAAATTGCTGAGGAGAGAAAATACACTCTTGTATTAGACAAAACCCAGCTTTTAATGGTAGCCAAAACTTATGAATTCTCAAATGATGTGGTTGCTATCTTAGATGAAAGGTTACCGACTGTTTCGATTGATCTGCCTGTAGAAAATCCTCAAGATTAATATGGCGGACCCTCGATTTTTTAGTGCTCAAGGACCGTTTACGTTGGATGAAATTTCTGCTTCAACTCGCTCCGATCTAAAAAATCCAGCGGATGGGAAAGTAAGAATTTCTGACGTATTACCGTTAAGTGAAGCCGGAGAACAACACCTAAGTTTTCTGGATAATCGAAAATTCATAAGACAATTTAAAAACACCAAAGCTACAGCTGCAATAGTACATAAAAAATTTATTGATCAAGCACCATTGGGTCTCGCCCTCTTGATTTCGTCAAATCCGTATAATTCATATGCTTTGGCAATGCAGATGTTTTATCCCGTTGAGCGCAGAAGGGATTCAGAGGTTAGCAAATGGGCCTTTGTTGATAAAACTGCTATTCTCGGTGAAAACTGTCACATTGGATCTAATACGGTAATCCAACCTAGAGCCAGAATTGGTCCAAATTGTTTCATAGGAGCAAACGCCGTAATAGGAGAGGGAAGTGTCATAGGTGCTGAATCTTGGATCGGCTCAAACGTCAGTATTTCTTATAGCTGCATTGGTGACAATGCGACGATTCATGATGGCGTTACTATAGGTCAAGCGGGTTTTGGGTTTGCCATGGGAGAGGCTGGGCATACTTATGTGCCGCAGGTTGGTTTGGTAATAATTGGTGAAAACGTGCGGATAGGTGCTAATACTACCATTGATCGAGGTGCTAATACGAATACGATCATTGGGACAGGCTGCAAAATTGATAATTTGGTGCAGATAGCTCATAACGTTCGATTGGGGGAAAATTGTATAATTGCGGGTCAGGCTGGAATTGCCGGTAGTACACAGTTAGGAAATTTTGTAGTAGTAGGCGGGCAAGTCGGAATTGCCGGGCACTTAAAGATTGGGGACCACGCGGTGATTGCTGGTAAGAGTGGAATAACACAGGATATACCGCCAGGCGAAACGTATGGGGGGATCCCGGGTGTGCCCATAATGCAATGGAGAAGACAAGTAGGAGAGATTAAGAATTTAGTTCATAAAAATAGAAAAAATGATCGATATGAATGATAACTTAACTTCTGATATTTCTTCTCCAATAAGTATCGAACGCATTATGGATATGATACCACACAGGTATCCACTGCTACTCATTGATAAGATCACATCTTTGGTATCGCATAAAAGTGCGACCGGCATAAAAAACGTGACTTATAATGAAAATTATTTTCAAGGCCATTTCCCAGTTAGACCTGTCATGCCTGGGGTTTTAATCATTGAATCTATGGCACAGACTGCTGCACTACTTGTCGTGCATTCATTAGGAGAGGAAGCGGAAGGTAAACTTGTTTACTTTATGAGTATTGACGGTGCTAGGTTTCGGAAGCCGGTAATACCGGGAGATCAAATGACGATTCATGTAACCAAACAACATAAGCATGGAAAAGTGTGGAAATTTCTTTGTGAAGCAACTGTGGACGGGACCCTTGTTGCTGAGGCAAAAATTGCTGCAATGATCATGGATCGCGAATGAAATCAAGGACAGGTCACGTATGACAAATTTTAAACGAGATAAAACTCATACTGGATCAGAAGTACACGATACTTCCATTGTGTCACAGGGGGCGCAGATAGGTATTGGAGTTAGTATTGGTCCTTATTGCTCCATTGGTGACGAAGTAGTTTTAGGAGACAACACAACACTGAAATCTCACGTCGTTATTGCTGGGAATACGCAAATAGGACCCAATAATACAATATTCCCTTTTGCGTCTATTGGTCATGCACCGCAGGATTTGAAGTACAAGGGGGAAAATTCACAATTGTTGGTTGGTGCAAACAATGTAATTCGCGAACATGTAACGATGAATCCTGGCACGGAGGGTGGAGGCCTTCTAACTCAAATTGGGGACAACTGTTTGTTTATGGTTGGATCTCATGTAGCACATGACTGTCAATTAGGTAATAATGTTATTCTGGCGAATAATGCCACCTTAGCGGGACATGTTGAGGTGGGTGACTTTGCTATTTTAGGTGGATTAAGTGCAATTCACCAGTTTGCGCGGATTGGGAAACACGCAATGATTGGTGGTATGTCCGGTATTGAAAATGATGTCATCCCTTATGGATCGGCAACAGGAAACCGCGCCCACTTATCTGGATTAAATATAATCGGTTTGAAACGGCGTGGTTTTTCCCGGCCAATAATTCACAATTTACGAAAAGCATACCGCTTGTTATTCGCTGAAGAAGGTACGATGACAGAGCGTATAGATGATGTTGTTGAAAGCTTTGGGGACGTTGAACCGGTCATGGATATTGTTAATTTTATTCGTTCTGGGGCCGATACGTCGCGGGCGATTTGTCGTCCAAAGTTAGATCGTGCTGCCTAAGCTTGGCATTATAGCAGGTAGTGGGAAACTACCATCTGAACTCATCAATATATGTAAGAGTATACAGCGACCTTATTTTGTGATTGCCATTGAGCACAATACAAATAAGGACATCCTTCTTGATGTACCTCATTGTTGGGTCAGCCTTGGTGCGGCAGGAAAAATAGTTGAGCAACTTAAAAAAGAAGAAGTAAAACAGATAGTAATGGCTGGAGGGGTGCGCCGCCCATCCTGGACAGAAATTAATCCAGATTGGAAGGGGGTTAAGATTCTCCCTAAACTGCTTGCCAGTAGTCAAGGGGATGGTGCGATCCTTGCATTGATCATAAAAGAGCTTGAGAAAGAAGGTTTTACGGTAGTGGGCGTGGACGATGTTCTAATGGACATTCTAACTCGTGAGGGTCCCTTAGGAGAGTTTTTGCCTGATAAGAGTGCCAAGCTTGATATTACCCGTGCCATAGAGGTTGGTTTGGCCATGACAGATTTGGATGTCGGACAGGCCATAGTGGTTCAACAAGGTATTGTTCTAGGCGTTGAAGCGATAGAAGGGACTGATGCATTAATTGATCGTTGTTCTGACCTTAAGAGAGACGGTCCGGGAGGCATACTTTTAAAATTGAAATCTAAACAGCAAGATAGCAGAGTTGATTTACCTACTATAGGGCCTGACACAATAAAGCGAGCCGGGCGCGCTGGTATACGAGGTGTAGCACTTGAAGCTGAGAGCTCTCTTACAGTGGATACACCTGAAACTATTAGAACAGCTAATCAAGAGAAACTGTTTTTAATCGGTATCAGAATTCAGAGGGATTAATTGTGATACGTGAGACTCCATTATTATTTCTAGTAGCCGGAGAAGCATCAGGGGATCAACTGGGGGCGGGTTTGATGGCCGCATTACTTGCTAATGGACCCAAAAAAATCAAGTTTGCTGGTATTGGCGGGGAAAAAATGGCTGTGTTTGGGTTAAAAAGTTTCTTTCCGATGTCAGAGTTATCGGTAATGGGGTTGGTAGAGGTACTTCCACGTATACCTAGATTATTGGTGAGGATTCAACAAACGGTAAACCTAATAAAACGTTTAAAACCCACAGTGATTGTGACCATAGATTCCCCTGGGTTTACGTTTCGTCTTGCGAGTCGACTAAAAGATGATCCAACTCCTATCATTCATTATGTTGCGCCGACAGTTTGGGCTTGGAAGCCCCACAGAGCTGAGGAAATGGCGAGTCTTTTTGATCATGTGATGGTTTTACTTCCTTTTGAGCCAAAGTATTTTAGTAAAGTAGGCTTGGAATGCACTTTTGTAGGCCATCCGGCAGCCCTACCTAAATCAGGAATGGAATCACCTGATTTCCGTAAAAAATATGAATTTGGAAATGAAATTATTATAGGTGTATTCCCGGGCAGTCGAGAAACAGAAGTTAGGCGACTGCTGCCGGTATATGGAGAAACTATTCGCCGATTAAAATCATCATACAAGCATTTGCGTATTATCATTGTTACTGTTCCAAACCTAAAAGGGTTAATTGAGACGCTTGTGCTAGATTGGGAGACACCGATTACTTTATTTTCGGGGAACGAAGATCGATGGAGTGCCTACCGTGCTTGTGACGTTGCACTAGCTACGTCTGGCACTATAACTACTGAGCTGGCGGCAGTTGGGACTCCTATGGTAGTAGGATATAAAATGGCCAGTTTGACTATGGCTCTTGCTAAAAAATTAGTAAACACTTCCCATATTACCTTGATTAATCTAGTGCTGGGTAAAACGGTCATTCCTGAATTTATTCAGTCCAACTGTAATCCTAAGTCTTTATCTACAGCAATATCTACAATATTGGAGAATGATAAGATTCGTAGCTCTCAGTTAAATGCCTTAAAATTGGGTATTGAATTATTAAGTGGTGGGGAATTAAGTCCTTCAGATCGTGCAGCGGAAGTCGTTCGGAGGAAGATTTTAACGGAAATGGATGAAATTAAATTTCAGGAAAGCGCTAAATAATATGATTAAAGCCAAACAGAGCTATAGAATGCTGCATACCATGCTTAGGGTCCGAGATTTAGAGAAGTCACTAACGTTTTATACAGAAGTCCTTGATATGAAACTATTGAGAAGGCAGGACTTTCCTGATGGAAAATTTACATTAGCGTTTGTTGGTTACGGTTCGGAAAACTCTAGTACCGTACTGGAGTTAACATACAATTGGGAACAAAAAGATGCCTATGAATTGGGAGAAGGATACGGTCACATTGCTGTGGGCGTCCCTGATATCGTAGAAACTTGTAGTAAATTAGCTCGCGCCGGGGCAAATATAATACGAGAACCTGGTCCGATGAAACATGGGACTACTGTTATCGCTTTTGTAGAGGACCCGGACGGGTATAAAGTTGAGTTGATTGAACGCAATTAAATAGGATCCGCTTATTTGTTCTCAAACAAACTTTTTTAGCGGTCGTTAATTGGAACAAAACTTCTTTCTGCTGGGCCAGTGTATAATTGCCTAGGTCTTCCGATCTTTTGACTTGGATCAGCTATCATTTCATCCCATTGTGCTAGCCAACCGACTGTTCTTGCTACAGCAAAAAGTACGGTGAATAAGTCTGTGGGGATCCCCATGGCTCTTAGAATTATTCCAGAATAAAAGTCAACATTTGGGAACAGTTTCCGATCTATGAAGTACTTGTCCTCCAAGGCTATTTTTTCTAGTTCTATAGCGAGTTTAAGTAACGGTTCGTCTGCGGACCCTAATTCTTTCAGTACTTCGTGAGCACTTTCCCGCATAACCGTCGCTCTTGGGTCATAATTTTTGTATACGCGGTGGCCAAAACCCATTAAACGAAAGGAGTCTTCTTTATTTTTTGCGCGAGCAATGAACTCGGGAATTTTTTCAACATTACCTATTTCTTGAAGCATTCTAACAACAGCCTCATTTGCGCCACCATGGGCAGGCCCCCAGAGAGAAGCTATACCGGCAGCGATGCACGCAAATGGGTTGGCACCAGAGGAGCCAGCGAGTCTTACAGTTGATGTAGATGCGTTTTGTTCATGATCTGCGTGTAATATAAACAAACGGTCGATAGCCCTTACCAGGACAGGGCTGATTGCATATTCCTCAGCCGGAACTGCAAACATCATATGTAAAAAGTTTTCCGCATAGCCTAAATCATTCCTAGGGTAGATGAAGGGTTGACCAATTGAGTATTTGTATGCCATCGCAGCAATGGTTGGCATCTTTGCAAGCAACCTGTGTTCAGTAGCCATCCTTTGTTTTGGATCATTTATATCGATATTATCATGGTAGAAAGCCGAAAGTGCGCCGACAACGGCAATCATAATTGCCATGGGATGGGCATCTCTTCGAAACCCCCTAAAGAAATAAGTTAGCTGTTCATTTAGCATCGAATGATAGGTTACATCATGAGTAAACTTTTCATTCTGACTACGAGTTGGTAACTCACCATTAAGTAGTAAGTAGCATACTTCTAGAAAGTTGCTATGTTGTGCTAGTTCTTCAATGGAGTAACCCCTGTGTAGAAGAATTCCTTTTTCACCATCTATATATGTAATCGCAGATTCAGCACTTCCTGTGGAAGTAAAACCTGGGTCGTAAGTAAACATCCCTGTTTCAGCATACAGGCGTCGTACATCTATTACGCTTGGCCCTAAAGTGCCGTCGATTATCGGAAGTTCGAAGGTTTTACCATTGCGGTTATCGGATAGTGTGTAGCCAGTCTCTATCTTTTTTGATTGCTGTCCCATTCACATTTCTCCTCACACAAAACTAGAAACATAAGATATCACTAATTATACCCAAAGCGTAGCGGAGATTAGGTATATGTATGTTATTAATCAATTTAGTTAGGTCCCCGAGTTCTAACAATTTATGGGGCGTGTAAGGCCATATGAGCATCGCGCAATCGAGCTAATGTTTCTTCTCGTCCTAGAGTAACCATAACTTCAAATATGCTCGGAGAAACAGTAGACCCTGTAAGTGCAGCACGAAGAGGTTGAGCAATGACACCTAATTTTACAGAATGAGAATCACCATATACTCTAATTACGGATTCAAGAGTTTGCTGATCCCATTCGGAAACATCCCCTAGACGTATTAATAATTCACTCAGGTGAATTCCGCCATCTTCCTTAATAAGGTGCAAAGCTTTGTTGCTAATACTTATTGGGCGTTTAAAAAAATAAAAAAGGCTATTTTCTACTAGCTGGTTCATGGTTTTTGCACGTGGCTTTAGGCTTGGTATTGCATCAGAAAGCCGCATTCGTTCGTTATGTGTAAGCTCTCGTCCAATCTGAGCAGAAAGTTTTGGTTCTGCCATTGTTACGACTACATCGTTCGTTAAATTTCTAAGGTAGTGGGCGTTCAAGCTTTCCAATTTTTTGAAATCAAAACGGGATGGTCCACGGCCAATTCCAGAAAAATTAAACCATTCTATCGCCTGTTCCATGTCAATAATTTCGTCATCTCCGTGAGACCATCCCAGGCGTAGTAAATAGTTTCTGATGGCCTTTGGTATAAATCCCATTTCAGAATAGGCGGCAACCTCTAATGAACCATGTCGTTTAGACATTTTAGCTCCGTCACTACCGTGAATTAACGGCACATGAGCAAAATTTGGGATTTTCCATTCGAGCGCTTTATATAGTTGAATTTGTCGAAAAGTATTACTCAAATGGTCATCTCCACGGATTACATGACTGATACCCATGTCGTGATCATCTACAACTACTGATAACATATACGTTGGGGTTCCGTCACTTCGCAGAATTACCATATCGTCTAATTCTTGGTTTTTTACTTTAACCGCACCTTGGACTTGATCTTCAATCTGGGTTGACCCAAATTTTGGCGCTTTAAACCGAATAGTAGGTAGGATTTTATCCGGTGCTTCAGAGGGGTCCTTGTCGCGCCAAGTTCCATCATATTTAGGCTGCAATCCTTTGGAACGCGCATTTTCCCGCATGTTTATTAATTCTTCAGGACTACAAAAACATTTGTATGCGAGACCTTTATCCAATAGTTGATAGGCAGCTTCTCTATGGCGTTTGAGTTGTTTGGATTGGAAGATAACCTCACCGTCCCAATCAAGTTCTAACCATTTCAAACCTTCTAGGATGGCATTGACAGCATCAGGGGTTGATCGTTTTCGGTCTGTATCTTCTATTCGAAGGAAAAATTTTCCTTCATGATGTTTTGCAAAAAGCCAATTGAACAAGGCAGTTCGTGCGCCACCAATATGTAGAAAACCAGTAGGGGAGGGTGCGAATCGAGTTTTTACATTCATAATAAGTGAGCTCCGAGTCTTTCTCTTATTCAGTTTAACCTAACTCGAGCCAATTATTAAAATTCAGCAGACAAAGCAATTTGAATTGTCGGTCAAACTAATTATATATGGATATATTGTTCAAATAGATTATTGCGCATTCTTAAATTTCTGAAAATTAGGATGGATAATTTCTAATAAGTCCCACCATTCTTCCTTGGACTTTAACTTGGTCGGGGCCAAAAATGCGTGTTTCATATGCAGGATTTGCAGGTTCCAATGCAATTGAAGCACCACGTTTGCGCAGACGTTTTAACGTAGCTTCATGATCATCGATTAATGCGACCACTATCTGACCATTTTCTGCTGAGGTCGTTCGTTCAATAATTGCGATATCACCCTCCAGTATTCCTGCATTCATCATCGAGTCTCCTGCAATCTCTAGAGCGTAACAATTTTGCCTGCCGACCATTGAGGTTGGTACGTCAACAAATTGATTAGTGTCTTGTAGAGCTTCATTTGGGGTGCCTGCGGCAATGCGACCAAGGAGTGGTAAATCGACAGATCGATTTATGTGCGATCTAAATACCTCATTTTTTTTATCGGTATTAAAATTTCTAAGAATTACATTTTTTGGTGTCCCGGAGTCTTGTTGTTTTCGGTCCGGAGTAGCGCCCGAATCTTGAGGTACTTTTATCACCTCCATGGCTCTTGCTCGATGGGGCAAGCGCCGTAAAAAACCTCGTTCTTCAAGCCCTTTGATTAAACGATGCACGCCAGATTTTGAGTGAAGTCCTAGGAACTGCTTCATTTCCTCAAACGAGGGTGCTACTCCGTCTTTTTGGAGGCATTCATTTATATGTACGAGTAATTTTTGTTGCTTCTTCGTCAGCATTGGGGGCCCCGATACTATATGTAGAACAAAAGAACAACTTTTTCCTTGTTCTAGTTTAGTTCTTCGGTGTGGTCAAATCAATTTGTGGGAATTATGGTTCTATGTGTTCTATACATTGGTTAAACTATTTGGAAACCGAATTATGTCAACTTCATCTCCGGATTCACTACTTCCCGCATGAGGTTCACGCACTAGCAAACAATCTGCCTTGGCTAGCAAGCTTAACATGGAACTATCCTGCTTCTTAAACGGAGTGACCCAAAGTGTACCGTCGGGTCGGCAGTCCAGAGTAGCCCTTAGATAATCCTGTCTTTCATCATTGTTATCTAAGCCACTGTTTAATAGAGCATTCTGAGTATTTAATAATTCTTCGGCAGGAAATCCCGATAGACGCTTCAAAATTGGGAGTAAGAATACCAACGCGCAAACGATTACAGATACAGGATTACCAGGGAGCCCGAGTATCGGGACACTATCCAACTTCCCAAACATGACTGGCTTCCCAGGTCGCATTGCAACCTTCCAAAAATCCATTTCGAGGCCTACTTGCTCTAAAGCGCTTCGAACTAGATCGTGTTCTCCTACGGAAATTCCCCCCGAAGTGACTAATAGATCAAACCCGCGAGCGCCATCCGCCATAAATTGCAATATTTCAGTTTGGTCTGGTGCTATTCCAAGGTTAACTGCTTCTCCACCTGATGCTTTTATAATCCCCGATAGTGCGAGAGCATTGGAACTAACAATTTGGTTAGGACCAATTGGCTCGCCAGGACGAACAATTTCATCGCCCGTTGCAAGAATAGCTATTCGAGGTTTTCGACGAACTGTGAGCCATGGATAATCCATAGCAGCCATTAGCGCAATATCTCTAGCTGATATCACTTTGCCAGCGGTGACTCCAATGTCTCCGTTCTTAAAATCTAGCCCGGCGACTCTGATATACTGACCTTTTTTTGGGCGAACTTTTATAGTTATGGTTTCTTTATCCTGAATCGTATTTTCTTGGATGACCACGGCGTCACTACCTGCTGGGACGGGACCTCCCGTAAAAATACGAACGGTTTCATTCTTACCAATTTTGCCTTCAAAGGCTGTCCCTGCCGGTGCACTCCCAACTTGGGTTAATTTGTGGGGAACCTGGTTTAAATCCAAGCTGCGAACAGCATACCCATCCATTGAGGAAACCGACACTGGTGGTTGTGAGCGACGAGAGCGTACATCGCTTGTTAAAATACGACCCAAGGCCATTTCCAAACTCACATCTTCTGAAGGGAGCTTAGAAAATGCACTAAGAATTCTTTTTTGCGCTTCTTGAACAGAAATCATTAATCTTTCACCTCGTAAGTACCTGATTTCCCGCCTGATTTATGAACTAAATGAACATCTGAAACCCTCATGCCTCGGTCAACGCTTTTGCACATATCGTATATGGTTAAGGCGGCAACCGATGCAGCCAACAGTGCTTCCATTTCCACTCCAGTTTTACCTGAAAGAGTACAGCTAGCCTTTATTACTACCGAATCATTGTTCTCATAGTCAGCATCAATTTCTACAGAACTCAGTTCCAGTGGGTGACATAGAGGTATCATATCGCTGGTGCGTTTTGCCGCCATAATTCCTGCAAGTCGGGCTATGCCAAGTACATCTCCTTTTTTACTTGTTCCCTGTTTGATCATATTTAATGTCTCAGGTTTCATAGATATCGTCGCCTTAGCTACTGCAGTTCTTCGAGTAATGGGTTTTTCTCCCACATCGACCATTATTGCCTTGCCAGTGCCATCAAAATGAGTGAATTCACCCATAAGTATCAAGTCCTCTTTATATTTATTCCTACGTAAAGAATTAGTTCTTTAATAAACTCTTAGTTGCGTCAGCGACGTCCTCCTGTCGCATAAGAGACTCTCCCACTAGGAATATATGTACATCACTAAGTTTTACTTTATTTATATCGTGAGATGTGTAAATCCCACTTTCGCATACGACAGATAAATCTTTTGGGACATTAGGCGCTAACCTCTCAGTAGTTGAAATATCTACTTCTAAAGTCTTTAAATTTCGATTGTTGATACCTAGTAATGAACAGTCTGTTCCTGTGACACGAGAGAGCTCCTCTTCGTCATGAATTTCCATGAGCACGTCCATTTGTAATTCATGGGCACATGACGCTAGTTCTGAAACTTGTGTGTCTGATAAGATCGCCATTATAAGGAGTATACAATCAGCTCCAATCAGGCGTGACTCAAAAACCTGATAGGTATCCAAAATAAAATCTTTTCGTAAAACAGGTAGAGTTACAGAATCTCGTGCCATTGCTAAGTACTGATTCTTTCCTTGGAAATATGGTTCATCAGTTAGTACGGATAAGCATGCCGCTCCACCAGTTTGGTACTCTATAGCCAATTGGGAGGGGGAAAAATTTTCACGAATTAAGCCTTTGCTAGGGGATGCCTTCTTTAATTCAGCAATGAGGGCAGTCCCGTGAGATGATACTTTTTTATCAAGTGCCAGCTTGAAACCACGCGTAGCTGGAGCGAGATTTGCATCGACCATTAGGCTTTGTTGAGACCGGTTTTTTTTCAAGGATATAATATGCTCGAGTTTATCATCACAAATTTTTGTTAAAACATTTGACATTAATCGCCTGCAGTTTCTGCTCGGTTGGTAATTTTTATAACTTCTTCAAGTACTTTATGAGCTTTTCCTGAATCTATAGAATCGACAGCGAGGTTAGCTCCATGTTTTAAATCATTTGCAATGCCACCCACAATCAATGCAGCTGCCGTATTCATTATTACTATATCTCTGTACGGACTGTGTTCTCCTTGAAGCAAATTTTTAGTTTTTTCAGAATTGAACTGTGGGGATCCACCAACTAAATCATTTGTTTGACAACGCCTTAGACCAATATCTTCTGGACTCACTTCAAACGAAGAGATGCTCCCGTTTTCTAGAGCGGCAACAAATGTTTTCCCCGTAGTGGTTAACTCGTCCATTCCATCTTCGCCGTGTACCACCCAAACCTTTGAGGATCCTAGTTTGCCAAGGACTTTGGCCAAAGGGATACACCAGTCTCGGCTAAACACACCAATTAGTTGGTGAAGTGTCCCGGATGGGTTTGAGAGAGGTCCTAATAAATTAAAAATAGTACGAGTTCCCAATTCTACTCGCGTTGGTGCTACATGTTTCATAGCACCGTGATGGCGTGGCGCCATAAAGAAACCAAACCCCGCGGACCAAAGCGACTCTTTAACAAGATCAATATTTGCCTCTATATTTACACCTAACGCACTCAGTAAGTCTGCTGATCCGGATTTAGATGAGATGGCACGGTTACCATGTTTAGCGACAGGAACGCCGCAGCCCGCTGCAACTAAAGCTGCGGTGGTAGAAACATTAAAAGTTCCCATTCCATCACCACCGGTTCCGGCCGTATCTATTGCATTTGGCGGTGCTTCTACGGTCACTGCCTTGTACCGCATTGCTGTAACAGCTCCGACAATCTCGTTTATGGTTTCTCCGCGTACTCGCATACCCATCAACAAAGCACCAATTTGACTAGGTGTTGCACTTCCAGACATCATTATTTCAAATGCTTCCTTAGACTCTTCGACATTCAACGTTTTTCCAATTGCTAATTTTGAAAGATGTGGCTGCAAAGAAGTAGTCATTTATTGGGTCTCTAACTTTCTGTTGTTTCTATGAAATTTCGTAATAAATCGTGTCCATATTCGGATGCGATACTTTCCGGATGAAATTGTACGCCAAAGATGAGGTGGGTTTTGTGCCTAATACCCATAATGAGGCTATCTTCTGACAAAGCTGTTTTTTCGAGACAATTAGGTAAGGAGGAAGCTTCTACAATGAGGGAATGATAACGAGTTGCAATAAAAGGAGATTTTAAACCCTTAAAAATACCGGCTTCCTGATGTTGTATATTGCTTACCTTGCCATGCATTAAAGTTGGGGCTCTCACTATTTTTGCTCCAAACGCTTGGGCTACCGACTGATGGCCAAGGCATACTCCTAAAATCGGTATTTTCCCTGCCGCATCTTTCACAAGCTCAACGCAAATCCCAGCTCGATCAGGATCGCAAGGGCCTGGAGATAATATTATACCTTCCGGTTTTAAAGATATTACCTCTTTTGGGGTGATCGTGTCGTTGCGGAAAACGACCACTTCGGCGCCAAGTTCGCCAAGGAAATGCACCAAATTATATGCAAAGCTATCGTAATTATCTATCAGGACATACATTTCACTAATTTAGTCCTCGTATCCCAGTTGTTAGTAGTAAATAAAAAAAGTATGAAAGAAATTCCTAGTCACGCCGTCCTTTGTTTATTAAAGCATTAGGATGATCACCAAAAGCGGTTCAGTGGGACATCTTTAATGAATGCGTGTGCATAAGTATTCTAAGACGTTATTTAGAATATATTATTGTAAAAAAGTCGAGATTATTATCCGTTTACTTTATTGTTTCACTAGTTGCAAAATACCCAAGTTTCCGAATTTTACATAAGGAATTATTTAGTTTTGTCTTTACGAGAACAATCAGTCATATCGATTGTTATCGATGATTTAGGATTACAATCTGTAATTACTAAGCAGGCAAGTGAATTGGATCCTGCAGTGACACTCTCATTTCTGCCCTATGGAAACAAGGTTTGGAGGGAAACATCTGAGGCTCAAGCTGCAGGACACGACATATTACTGCATTTACCGATGGAGCCATCTGATCCCACACAAGATCCTGGGCCGAATGCCCTAATGCTGGATCTTGGGTTTAAAGAAATGTTAAGCCGATTGCGTTGGGCGTTTGATCGTATTCCACTTGCTATCGGAGTAAATAACCATATGGGGAGCAAATTTACTGCCGATGTCAATGCGATGGCTACTGTAATTGGCGAAATCAAAGCCCGCGATTTGATATATCTAGACTCAAGGACGACTGCGAAAACTGTAGGATCCATAATTGCCAGACAACGAATGGTGAAAACTGTCGAACGCGATGTATTTTTAGATAATAAAAAGACAACGAAGGCTATTCTTGGACAGTTGGAAGAAACTGAATACATAGCAAAGAAGAACGGTAGAGCCCTGGCTATTGGTCACGCTTATTCAGAAACATTGGATATTCTGGAACACTGGATACCTATTGCTAGAAATAAAGGGTTCTCTGTGTTGAGTATCTCACAGTATATATTTTTTGATTGAATATAGAAGACTTAACAAAAACACGAGTATTTTTTAGATTTATTTTTCCCAAAAAATAGATGCTTCTTCGGCTGCCCGTAAAAGCGCTTTTGCCTTATTTAAACTTTCTTGATACTCCGCTTCAGGATCACTATCGGCTACTATTCCGCCACCGGCCTGAACATACATGACTTGGTCTTTTATTACCGCAGTCCTTAACGCAATACATGTGTCCATAGAACCATTAGCCGCAAAATAACCCACGCAACCAGCGTATATTCCACGTTTTTCACCTTCAAGTTCATCAATAATTTCCATGGCTCTCACCTTTGGTGCCCCGCTTACTGTTCCAGCTGGGAAACCGGCCACTAGCGCCGAAATCGCGTCATGATTTTTTTCTAGTTTTCCCTCAACATTGGATACCAAATGCATAACGTGGCTGTAATATTCGACTATCATTTGTTGGGTTACTTTTACTGAGCCAATTTTGGCAACTCTGCCGACATCATTTCGACCTAGGTCCAGAAGCATGAGGTGTTCTGCTTTTTCCTTAGGATCTTCTGAAAGCTCCTTTGCTAAGGCTAGGTCCTCAGTCCGGTTGCGGCCCCTTTTTCTTGTTCCGGCTATTGGCCTTATTGTGACTGTCTCATCTCTTAGTCTAACTAGTATTTCTGGACTCGAGCCAACAACGGAAAAATTTGAGAAATTTAAATAAAAGAGAAAAGGGGAAGGGTTTAATCGGCGAAGAGCTCGGTATAACGTAAATGCGGGCAGTGTAAACGGTACACTAAATCGTTGAGACAGCACAACTTGGAATATGTCTCCCGCTGCAATATATTCTTTTGCTTTTCTTACTCTTTGCCGAAATTCTTCTTGGCTCATATTGGAGTCTGGTTTTACAGATTCTGACGCTATTTCTTCTATATTTCGGCCTACTGGTAGATCCTGTTCAAAGTCTATAGCGACACTATCTAGTCGTTCAATAGCAAGGGAATATGCCTCATCGGCTTCAACATCTCCACTAGGGCGAACTGGGGTAACTAAGATTATTGTATCTTGTATAGAATCAAAAATAGCCATCAAAGTTGGACGAATGAATAATCCGTCTGGTAGCTCTAATTTTGCTGGGTTGCTATCTGGAATTGCCTCAACCAGTCTAATGGTCTCGTAACCCATATATCCAACTAAACCCGACGACATAGGTGGCAGGTGTTCTGGGAGTTCAATGGTTGACTCTGCTAATAAATCTCTTAACGAATCTAAAGCACCTTTTTCTTCAGGCACAAAAGCATCCGGTTCAATATTTGCATGGCGGTTAACTTCCGCTTTGTTTCCGTAACATCTCCAGATAACGTCCGGTTTTAGACCTATTACAGAGTATCTTCCACGTGTTTTTCCTCCTTCAACAGATTCCAGAAGAAAACAATTTTTTTGATCTCCTGCTATTTTTAACATAGCCGAAACTGGTGTTTCTAAATCTGCAACCAGTTTGGTATATAGAATTTGAGGTCGTCCATTTTCGTAAACGGATTTGAACGATTGAATGTCTGGCTCCACAAACATTGTAGAGATATCTCCGCTAAAACAGGTTATTCAGAAGTTGTTCATTAATCTTTACGCCGTATTGACTTTGAAGGGCTGTCTGGAGAGTTATAAATATATCGTTTTGTATCGAATTACGGAGTTCTGTATTTAAGGATAATGATATGGTGTCGGTAGTTGGGTGATTCGAAATAATATTGGTTAATATAGCTACCGCATATCTACCTTCACTAATCTTAATTGCATCTGTGATTTCTCCAGTTCTTAGTTCGAAAATGGAGCGAATAGCAGCATCATTGATTAGAAACTCCAGATCAGTGCCGTCCCTGGTAAAAGGTTTACCCCGTAATATTTCTAGATTGTATTCTTGGGCAGCACTTGCAAAACTTATATCAACAGCTCGATCTTTAAATTCAGCGGCTGTTTCCCGGGCATTTTTATTTTGCCAATCAGCCTTCCAGGCTGAAATTACCCTTTCTCTCACCTTGTCTAAGGGTTGCAAGGTGGGTGACACTATGTGGTCGACTCTTATTTTGAATAAGGTGTTTCCTGGAGCTTCAAAAAAGGGCACATCGGTGTTAGGTTCACTTTCGAAAATAATTTCTAAAAGACCTGGAGCAACCGGCAATTGGTCGCTTAGTATTCGGTCAATCCCAAAGCCAGCTGCGTCAATCATTTCTACCGTTGACACTTTAATTCCAAGCGAACGAGCCGCTTCTTCTAATGTAGCTCCACCTCCCAATTCGTCTTCGAAGCGATCACTTAATTCAAATACAAGGTCAATTGCACGTTCCACCATAAGATCTTGTTTTAGGATTTCACTAGCTTCAGAGTATTCTAGGGTCCGACCTTGAATAACTTCATTTGCCTGCAATAAATGCCAGCCAAAATCACTTTTCACAGGGGTGCTCACCTGAGATACATTCATAGTAAAAGCATAATCAGCTATTTCGACTAGAACTTCGTTTCTGGATACGGGTCCTAGTCTAATATCTGATTCTGTGACACCGGTTTCTCCAATGATGACGTCGACAAAATTTTCGCCATTATTAATTCTGTTTAATGCTTTATCCGCCATTTCCTCTGTCGGAAACACACCCATATTTAGATCAACCTGATCTGAAATTATGAATTCGTCTAGGCGATATTCGTATTCGTTACTTATTTCATCTTCCGAAATCGTAATTTCACTGATTAGGTCAGCGGGCCTAATCATTGCAAGTGACGCTGTACGGTATTCAGGCTCCATAAACCGTTGTCTATTTGTATCGTGGTATGAGTACAAATCTGTTTCTTCTGGATTAGGGACGTTAATAAGTTCTTCTCCATCTATGATTATTATATCGGCATTGCGTTTTTCATCTCTAAATTTTTGGATAGACGTAGCCATTTGGGTCGGAGTTCGAACACCGGTAATCAAACTGTCCAGAAGTTGCGCGCGCAATATATCTCCACGAAGTGTCTCAATAAATGTTTCAGTATTCATTCCATTTTGAATCGCTACATATTCAAATATCTCTTGATCGAAGTCACCTTCTTGATTTCGAAATTTAGTTGAAGATTTAATTTCCTTGATCACTAGTGAGTCAGGGACCGCCATTCCTAAGTCTGCACGAAATTTGTCAATACTTTCACGACCCATAATATTTTGGACTGTCGTTCGCACTATTCCAAGAGCGCGAGCTTGCTCCGCATCAATTTCACCCGCACTCATTTGTCGAATTTTTTCTAATTCATTATTATATTCTTTTGCTATCTCAGAGGCACGAATGTTGGTGGAACCAATAGAAGCTACTATAGGATCAGTATTCCCTCGAAATAGGTCTCCCACACCCCATACAGCGAAACTAAGAGCTATAATTCCTAAAAATATCTTAATAGCCCATGATTTAATATTAGTAATAAGACTTTGGAACATGATTTAAGGGTCCCTGTAACTGACTTAGATTATAGTATTGAAGGCAAATGTGTTTCTTTTATGATAAGAACGGACGAAGTTACCAGCAACACCCAATTTTTTTCGGGAAATGCTGTTCTTTGGTTCAAAACATCTTTAAAAAAAATTGAATATGTAAAATTTTTAAATAACGCAACCTAATTTACCGGCTTAATTTCATGTCTACTAAACTTATCCCTACAATAGTTGGAAACTGGAAAATGAACGGAACTCGGGAAAGTGCCGTATCTTGGATGAATTCTATGAATCAACTGGTATCTGGTGAAAGGTTGAACGTGGACATCGTGGTTGCCGTCCCCTTCACACTCCTTAGTGTAATTAGCGATACGGTTGTGGATACTAATATAATCAGTCTGTCCGGTCAGGACTGTTCCGAATATGGAACGGGAGCGCACACTGGTGATACTAGCGCAGAGATGTTAGTCGATGTTGGATGTAAATATGTTATTACAGGACATTCGGAGAGAAGAGCAAATCACTATGAAAGTAACACTGTAGTAAAAAATAAGGCTGAGATGGCAATAAAAAATGGCTTGATTCCCATAATTTGTATTGGAGAGAGTAAGTCCGATAGAGAATCTAAACAAACTCTTGACATTATAAAAACGCAATTGCTCGATTCAATGCCTCAGTGTCATGCTCAAGAAATTAAGATCGTTATAGCTTACGAACCTGTGTGGGCAATCGGTACTGGGGTAACACCGGAATTAGGCGATATTATTGAAGTACATACTCATATACAAAACTTGCTTCATTCAGAGGTAGGTATCGAGAGGCACAGAGTTCAGGTATTGTATGGCGGTTCTGTTAAAGCTACGAATTCTGCAGATATACTAAATATTCCAGAGGTAGACGGTTGTTTAGTGGGTGGCGCCAGTTTAAATGCAGAAGAATTTTGGAGTATTTGTAGAAACTCCAATAATAACTAGTTATAGATTTTGATTGGAGGAAGATATAGTTTCATTGGGGGTTTGTAGAGCAATGGAGTTAAAATTAATATGACGGCAGTATTTTTGGTAATTCATCTCATGTTAGCGGTAGGGCTGGTTACGGTGGTACTACTGCAAAGAAGTGATGGGGGTGCGCTTGGCGGCATAGGCGGCGGTGGCGGAGCGGCAGGCGGCTTTGGTGGGTTAATGAGTGGACGCCAATCTGCCAACATGCTCACCCGCACTACCGCCATAATTGCGGCCTGTTTTATGGGTACTAGTTTGATTTTAGCCATTTTAGCCGCCCATCAATCGCAGCCGACCACTATCCTTGATGAAATACCATTGGAGGCTCAGGAGACAGTCCCAATTCCAATACCAGAAGATTAGAGACCCAGTGTCATTGGATACCACACCTGAATAAAGTTAATATATTTAGATATCCTTAATTAGGAATAGAAATTTTTACTAGGTAGTGAAGGTTTCTGCTTGGGCTTCAGCCTAGAATAGGTTAGTTTGACGGCCCATGACACGGTTTATATTTGTAACCGGTGGCGTGGTGTCCTCTCTTGGCAAAGGACTTGCGTCTGCTGCTCTTGCTGCTTTGCTTCAGGCTCGCGGATATACGGTTCGACTCAGAAAATTTGATCCCTACCTAAATATTGATCCGGGCACAATGAGCCCATTTCAACATGGAGAGGTATTTGTAACGGATGATGGAGCTGAAACTGATTTAGACCTCGGACATTATGAACGTTTTACGGGTGTACCAGCGCACCAAAGTGATAATGCGACTGCGGGTCGAATATACTCAAACGTGATATCTAGGGAACGCAAAGGTGATTATCTCGGTGGCACTGTTCAAGTCATTCCCCACGTAACCGATGAAATTAAGGCATTTATTACTCACGATGTAGGTAGTGTGAATTTTTTGTTATGTGAGATTGGCGGCACAGTAGGAGATATTGAGAGCCAACCCTTTTTAGAAGCAATTCGCCAACTTAGATACGACCTTGGAGCTTCCCGGACGCTTTTCCTGCATCTTACATTAGTGCCCTATATTCCCTCCGCTGGTGAACTCAAAACCAAGCCGACCCAGCATTCTGTTAAGGAACTTAGGGGAATTGGGATTCAACCAGATATACTGTTATGTCGTTCTACACAGGAAATACCGATCTCAGAAAAACGAAAAATTGCGTTGTTCTGCAATGTTGGAGAAAATGACGTTATCCCTGCAGTAGATGTAAATTCTATATACGAAGTGCCGCTAAGTTACCACTCGGTAGGGTTGGATCATCAGGTGCTAAAAAAGTTTGAGTTAGATTCAAGCGCAAAACCAAACGTTCGCCATTGGGAAAAAATATTGAGCGTGATTAAAGCCCCGGATGGGGAAGTTACGATTGCCGTAGTTGGAAAATATACTGGATTAAGAGACGCGTATATTTCCTTATCAGAGGCTTTAACTCATGGCGGATTTACGCATAATGTGGGGGTAAAGATTCGGTGGATTGACGCTGATCAAAATGTTACGAATGATGGACTCGATAGCTTAGAGGATGTTCACGGAATACTTGTGCCTGGAGGGTTTGGAGAACGCGGAACAGTCGGAAAGTTGGCGGCTATCAGGTACGCGAGAGAGCATCAGATTCCTTATTTTGGAATTTGTTTTGGCATGCAATTAGCAGTGATAGAAGCTGCACGAAATATTCTTGGGCTCAAAGAGGCATCTTCAACTGAATTCGGTCCCTGCATAGATCCTGTAATTGGTCTGATGAGTGAATGGGTTAATGAGGGAAATGTGGAAAAGAGAAGCTCTGATAGTGATTTAGGAGGGACTATGCGCCTTGGAGCATATGATGCAATAATAAAATCAGGAACTCAATTGGCTAAGATCTACGATTGTGCTCAAATTTCTGAACGTCACAGGCATCGGTACGAGGTAAATATAAAATATCGTCAATCTCTTGAAGAATGTGGTTTCACCTTTTCAGCGTTGTCGCCCGATGGAAAACTTCCCGAAGCTGTAGAATTAAGAGATCATCCATGGTTTGTAGGAGTGCAATTTCATCCAGAGTTAAAATCAAAACCGTTCGCACCACACCCGTTATTTTCTTCTTTTATAGGAGCTGCGTTAACTCATTCACGCTTGGTGTGAATTTAAAAGGATTTCTATGAGACACATTAGTATTGGTTCAGTTACTGTTGGCAATGATTTACCCTTGAATTTGATAGCGGGACCATGCGCTCTAGAGAGTAAAGATCACGCTCGAGAGATGTGTCACGCCTTGTTGGAAATAACAACGGAACTAGGGATTGGGTTAGTTTTTAAAACCTCTTTTGACAAGGCTAACCGTACTAGTCTCAATTCACCTCGTGGACTAGGTATGCTAGAAGCTATACCGATCCTTGCTGATCTCAGAAGCGAGTATGGATGCCCAGTTTTAACTGACGTTCATTTACCGGATCAGTGTGCACCCGTCGCTGAGGCAGTTGACATATTACAGATACCAGCATTTTTGTGCCGACAAACTGATCTTTTAATCGAAGCAGCAAGAACTGACAGAGTTGTGAATGTTAAGAAAGGGCAGTTCCTCTCCCCATGGGAAATGATGAATGTAGCGGATAAAATAACTAGTACTGGCAACCACAAAGTACTTTTATGTGAGCGAGGAACTAGCTTTGGCTATAATACTTTAATTTCTGATATGCGTTCCCTTCCAATTCTTGCATCTACAGGCTACCCGATTGTTTTTGATGCGACACATTCTGTTCAACAACCGGGGGGACAAGGGCATAAGAGTGGAGGACAACGAGAGTTTGTACCAGTATTGGCCAGGGCTGCCGTATCTATTGGAATTTCTATGGTATTTATGGAGACTCACGGAAATCCTGATTCTGCGCCATCGGATGGTCCCAATATGATACCTATTAAAAGTCTAAAGTCATTGCTTAAAACACTAATGAATATTGATAAAATCGCAAAGCAACATCCAATTAAGATTTGATCCGGAGGTCGACTGATTTGACAGGCATAGCGGATATTCATGCTCGGGAAATATTAGACAGCCGCGGGAAACCAACCGTAGAAGTTGAGATATTACTAGAATCGGGAATTCGGGGCAGGGCTTCAGTGCCTTCGGGCGCATCAACCGGGAGCCACGAAGCCACCGAAATCAGGGATGGAGATAATACGAGGTATTTTGGGCAAGGAGTTTTAGATGCTATAGGGTCTGTAAATGGTGAAATTTTTGATACTTTATCTGGGCAAGATGTGGAAGATCAAGTTTCGTTAGATAAGATGATGATAGCACTCGATGGAACAAGTAAAAAAGAAAGATTAGGTGCTAATGCCATATTAGGTGTTAGTCTTGCAGCGGCGAAAACGGCTGCACTTCAGGCTAGAGTCCCGCTATATACTTATTTAGGAGGTGTTTCATCCTATATTTTACCGGTTCCTATGATGAATATAATAAATGGGGGAGCACACGCTGATAATTTACTTGATATTCAAGAATTTATGGTTGTCCCTTCAGGAGCTTCATGTTTTTCCGATGCATTAAGATGGGGGGCGGAAATTTTTCAGAGTCTGAGAAGCCGATTACGTGATAGCGGACATAGCACGGCAGTTGGAGATGAAGGAGGCTTTGCACCAGATCTTAGCAGCAATGAGAACGCACTGGAAGTAATTGTGGAATCCATAAGTGATACGGGTCTAAAACCCGGAGTTGACGTATTACTGTCAGTTGACGTAGCCGCCAACGAGTTTTTAGAAGCAAATATTTATTCTATGCGAGGTGAAGGTAAAAATTTTAATTCAGATGAATTAATTGGTTATCTACAAAGATTAACTGAGCAATTTCCTATTTCTTCTATTGAGGATCCGCTTGGCGAAGATGATTGGGATGGTTGGCAAGAAATTACGAAACGCTTAGGACATAAAATACAATTGGTTGGGGATGATTTATTTGTAACAAATAAGGAGCGTCTCGAAAGAGGGATTAAGAATAATACCGCAAATGCTATTCTAATAAAAATGAACCAAATTGGAACGGTTACGGAAACGATAGAAGCTATAGGAATAGCCCACAGAGCGGGTTACAGTTCGATTGTATCGCATCGATCTGGTGAAACCGAAGACACTTCGATAGCTGACCTCTCAGTGGCCACGAGTTGTGGTCAAATAAAAACAGGCTCGTTATCTCGGTCCGATAGGGTAGCAAAGTATAATCAATTACTTAGAATTGAAGAACACCTTGGTAAGAATGCACTTTACGGGCTTCCAGAGAAAAACTTTGGGCAATAGCCTGCGGAGATCGTTTAATTATGAGAGATCAATTTAGAAAATATATTAAACACTCCATTCAGGCTATTCTGTTGACTGGTGTTAGCGTTTATCTAGGCTACCATTTTATTCAAGGGGAAAATGGATTGTTTACATGGCTGAAAGTGGCCAGACAGATTGATCTATCGAGTGCCGAATTAGTTAAACTTGTAAAAAAACGCGAAGACCTTGAACATCGGGTTGCGCTCTTACGTCCCGAGGGATTAGATCCTGATATATTAGAAGAGCGTGTGCGTGAGGTCCTAAACTATGGCGCGGAAAACAATAGAGTAATACTTAAGAGCAATCAACACACCGAGAAATAATACATCGGTATAGCTAATGAGACGAACTAGCCGCAGTGATAGCTATAAAAAACAAAGAAGACGTTATTCTTAACTGCTATTTTCTTGCTCCTTTATAACTTTCACTCTATCATTTTTTGGGTGAGTTTTAGATCTAACATATTGAGTTTAGATGGCCGAAAATAAACGTCGTCCCAAACTTGCTCAGGCCACTGTCGCTCATGAAGCGTCTACGCAAGAACTAACTACGTTTTTCCGTGAAATGCTACTAATACGTAGATTTGAGGAGCGTGTTGGTCAAATGTATGGAATGGGCCTCATTGGCGGGTTCTTGCATTTGTATGTGGGCCAAGAAGCCGTCGTCGTGGGTGTCGAGAATGCTATTACCAGCAATGACCCAATGATTACTAGCTATCGGTGCCATGGGCATATGTTGGCTAGGGGAGAGGAACCAAAGAAAGTTTTGTCAGAACTGACCGGTTCTTTTAACGGTGTTTCTAAAGGTAAGGGCGGTTCAATGCACATGTTTGCACCAGAAAAGGGCTTTTTTGGTGGGCATGGTATAGTCGGTGCCCAGGTACCAATTGGCACTGGTATTGCATTGGCACTAAAATACCGGGGTTCAAACAACGTTTGTTTCACTTTTTTTGGCGATGGTGCGGCCAATCAGGGACAGGTCTATGAATCTTATAATATGGCCGCCCTGTGGAATCTTCCGGTTATATATGTAATAGAGAATAATCAATATGGCATGGGAACTTCAACAGTGCGGGCTAGCGCACAAACTGATTTTTATAGGCATGGTGAAGGACTAGGGATTCCTGGGATACAATGTGATGGAATGGATGTGCTCGCTGTGCGCGCGGCGTCCCGTGAAGCAGCTTCTTTTGCGCGGGCGGGAAACGGCCCGATGATTATCGAAATGAATACGTATCGTTACCGTGGCCACTCCATTTCGGATCCCGCAAAATATCGGCCCAAAGAGGAGGTGAGCGAAATTAGGGAAAACAGGGATCCAATTCAACAAGTGAAAAAGCGTTTGCTAGAGACTGGGGATATTAGAGAAAATCAATTAGATGATATAGACAAGGAAGTAAAAAGAATAGTGTTAGATGCCGCCACAGCTGCACAAAATTCCGAACAGCCGCCTGTCTCGGAACTCTACACTGATGTTTATCTGGACCAGGAATACTAAAGAATGGTTTCCATGACAGTTAGGGAAGCAATCCGCGAAGCATTGGCTGAAGAGATGAATCGCGATGATGACGTTTTTCTGATGGGTGAAGAAGTAGGAGAATACGAAGGCGCTTATAAGGTTTCACAGGGCCTACTCGCGGAATTTGGTCCCCGACGGATCATAGATACCCCAATTACTGAAGCTGGATTTTCTGGGGTGGGAATCGGTGCTGCTTTTATGGGTTTAAAGCCTATAGTTGAATTTATGACGTTCAATTTTGCCATGCAGGCTATGGATCAATTGATCAATTCTGCAGCTAAGACCTTATATATGTCGGGCGGCAAAGTTTCTTGCCCAATTGTATTTCGTGGTCCAAATGGTGCAGCATCTAGGGTAGCAGCTCAACATTCACAGGATTTCTCTAGCTGGTACGCGCATGTACCAGGCTTAAAAGTGGTGGCACCATACTCATCTGGGGATGCTAAGGGTTTGATAAAAGCGGCGGTCAGAGATCCTAATCCCGTCATAGTTCTTGAGCACGAACTGATGTATGGTGAATCGTTTGATGTTCCGGAAAGTTCGGATTATCTTGAAACAATTGGCATGGCTCGTACTGTCCGTTCAGGACAAGACGTAACTATTGTTGCCTTTTCGCGTGGCGTGAAATGGAGTCTGGCTGCTGCTGATAGCTTACTTAAAGAAGGAATAAAAGCTGAGATTATTGATCTCCGTACTTTAAGGCCTCTCGATATTGATACTGTTTTAACTTCCGTGCGAAAAACCAATCGAATGGTTGCTGTAGACGAAGGATGGCCGATCGGAAGTATTGCTTCAGAATTATCGGCTCAAATAATGGAAAAAGCTTTTGACTATTTGGATGCACCGGTCATAAGAGTGAATGCTGAAGACGTGCCACTCGCGTATTCGGACACGTTAGAAAAATCGGCACTGCCAAGCCCAGATAAAATTTGTGCTGCGGTTAGGAAAATATGTCAGCATTGAATATATATGCAATTACTCAGAAAGCTAGAAACAGACAGCTTAGTTTGAGTTAAGGGGAACAATATGCCTGTAAAGATTTTCTTGCCAGCTTTGTCACCCACAATGACTGAGGGGACCTTAGCTAAATGGTTAAAAAATGAGGGGGATACCGTTAATTCCGGTGATATTTTGGCTGAAGTTGAAACTGATAAAGCAACAATGGAAATTGAAGCAATTGACGATGGGAGGTTGGGCCGTATTCTGGTATCAGAAGGCACGGAAGGGATTCCAGTAAATACGCCGATTGCGATTATTTTAGAAAAAGGAGAAGCCGATTCCGTCTTATCTGATTTAGATGAGATATCGAGTGAGGGCTCAGCAGATATAAAAATCCCAATCCAAAATGACCAAAATATTTCGGAGGTACACAAAGAACAACCTGGACAGTCTGTGGGTAATATAAATTCGGAAAAAAAACAAACAATAGGTTCTTTAAATACAAACAGAAATGATCGAATTTTTGTAAGTCCGTTGGCCCGTAGGATGGCGGAGCAAAGTGACTTAGATCTGTCTAAAATCTCTGGTACGGGACCAAATGGCCGTATTGTAAAAGCTGATATAGAAACTGCATTACGTTCTCGTACTCAAACGGAGTTACAGGTATCGTCTCCGCTCGCAGACGATAGTCAAAGTCTAGTAGCTGGATCTTTTACAAAAACTCCCAACACAAACATGCGAAAGATTATCGCAAGGAGACTAACGGAATCTAAGCAAAATATTCCTCATTTTTATCTAAGTATTGATTGTGAAATAGATTCGTTGCTTCAGGTTAGAAAGGAACTAAATGGTCGCTCTAATAGCTACAATTTATCAATAAATGATTTTATTATAAGGGCTAGTGCTATCGCGTTACAAAAGGTACCTCGGGCTAATGCGAGCTGGACGGATGACGCAACTATTTTTCATAAACAGGCGGACATTTCTGTCGCAGTTGCTATAGAAGGTGGGCTTATTACTCCAATTATTTCCTCCGCCGAATCTAAAGGTTTGGTTCTAATCTCTGATGAGGTTAAAGATTTGACAAATCGAGCAAGGTCAGGAGCTTTAAAACCAGAAGAATATCAGGGTGGAAGTTTTTCCGTTTCCAATTTAGGCATGTATGGTGTTAAAGAATTTGCTGCAGTCATCAATCCACCGCAAGCAGCTATTCTTGCAGTTGGTGTAGGGAACAAGAGACCTGTGGTTAAAAATGATGCCCTTGCTATTGCTTCCATAATGAACTGCACTTTGTCTTGTGATCACAGGGTTGTAGATGGTGCCGTCGGAGCCCAATGGTTAGAAGTCTTCAAAGGGTTAATCGAAGACCCACTCACAATGTTGCTTTAAATGCAAAATCAGAAATATGATTTAGTTGTGATAGGTGGGGGCCCTGGGGGCTATGTTGCTGCAATAAGAGCCTCCCAACTTAAAATGAAAGTAGCTCTCGTAGAACGCGAACATCTTGGAGGTGTTTGCCTAAACTGGGGATGCATCCCGACAAAAGCGTTGCTACGAAGTTCTGAAATTGCACACCTATTAAATACTATAGGTGAATATGGGTTTACGGCCAAAGATACCTCATTTGATATAGAAAAAATGGTGCAAAGATCCCGAAAAGTTGCCAAACAACTTTCTTCCGGTGTGTCCTATTTACTTAAAAAGAATAATATATCGGTTTTTGATGGCGCAGGAAGAATTAAAGGGCAACAAACTGTAGAAATTACGTCGAACGGAACAACACAGAGTATAGAAGGTAACCAAATAATATTAGCTACTGGGGCAAGGGCCCGCATCATTCCCGGGATCGAGCCGAATGGAAAGCAAATATGGACGTATAAAGAAGCCATGGTGCCATCAGAATTACCTAAATCTCTGCTGGTGGTGGGATCAGGCGCTATAGGAATGGAGTTTGCTAGTTTTTATAGTGATCTTGGGTGTAACGTTACTGTTGTCGAGATAGTAGATCGCATTTTGCCTCAAGAGGACCCAGAAATTGCGGCAATTGCGGAAAAAGCCTTTCGAAAACAGGGAATGACAGTGCATACAAGTACCACGGTGGAGTCTGTAGAAATCATCAATGAAAAAGTTTCTGTTAAGCTACACTTAAAGAAGAAAAATATAGCCGAAGTGGATGTGGATAAAGTAATTTTAGCGGTTGGTATTACTGGAAATGTTGAGGATCTTGGCCTAGAAGATACGAAAATACAGATAAAAAATGGGCATATCAAAGTAGATAAATTTATGGCGACTGCGGAACCTAATGTGTATGCAATTGGTGACTTAGTTGGTCCCCCCTGGTTAGCTCATAAGGCAAGTCATGAAGCTGCGTTATGTGTCGAAAATATAGCTGGGATTCCTAATTTACATCCGCTGGAGAGGGAGAATATACCTGCGTGTACGTATTGTCGGCCACAAATTGCTAGCATTGGAATCAATGAGGAAGCTGCAAAAGAGTCTGGACGAAAAATCCGAGTGGGTAGATTCCCCTATAAGGCTAATGGGAAAGCGCTTGCTCTAGGCGAAAGCGAAGGGCTGATCAAGACAATATTTGATTTTGAAACGGGTGAACTAATCGGTGCTCACATGATTGGAAATGAAGTGACTGAGTTAATCCAAGGTTTTGCTATAGCCAAGACTCTAGAGACTACTGAAGAAGATTTAATTAGGACTGTTTTTCCTCACCCGACCCTATCAGAAATGATGCATGAATCAGTTTTGGACGCTTTTGGTAGGACAATTCATTTGTAAAATAGGTAGAAAAGTTAACTTTCCTGAATGACAATGAGTGAACATCGAAGAAAACCGGAGTGGATTAGAGTTAAAGCACCGCTTAGTTTAGAATATAAAAAGACTCAAGCATTAGTCCGATCCCTCAAACTGAATACAGTATGCGAAGAAGCTGCATGTCCCAATATTGGAGAATGCTGGGCTAGCGGCCATGCTACAATGATGATTTTAGGGAGCGTCTGTACACGAAAATGCGCTTTTTGTAACATAGCTACTGGACGACCAGAAGTAGTTGATCTCGGAGAACCAAAACGATTGGCAAATGCGGTTATGGCTCTTCAACTTAATCACGTAGTAATAACTTCAGTAGATCGAGACGATCTTATTGATGGTGGTGCTAGTCAGTTTGTGTTGTGCATTAAGGAAATACGAGCCAATTCTCCGGACACAACCATAGAAGTACTGACCCCTGACTTTCAAAGAAAAAATGGAGCGATCGAATCCGTGGTGGAGGCAAGTCCAGACGTATACAATCATAATCTCGAAACGGTGCCGCGATTATATAAGGGCGTTCGAAGGGCAGCTAGCTATCAGCATTCCTTGAATTTGCTTAAGACTGTAAAACGATTAAACCCTGCCATTTTTACTAAATCAGGGTTAATGCTTGGGTTGGGGGAGCGGTCTAACGAGGTAATCAAAGTAATGGACGATATGCGAGACAGCGAGATTGATTTTTTGACTATAGGTCAATATCTACAGCCTAGTTCCAATCACCATCCTGTGAAAAGATTTGTGACACCAGCGGAGTTTAGAGAATATCATAATCTGGCTCTAGATAAGGGTTTTCGTATGGTATCTGCCTCCCCCTTGACGAGATCCTCCTATCATGCCGACGAAGATTTCTCGAAATTACGCCATTCACAAAATAAAGAAAAAATTAACGTTGCCCATACATGAAGAACAAAGAGTGCTTAACTACAATGTTGAGCAGATATTTGATCTAGTAATTGCTGTTGATAATTATCCTAAATTTCTTCCCTGGTGTCTCTCGGCATCTCTGGACTGCATCCAAAAGGAAACATTCGATGCAGACTTAGTAATCGGATTTAAATTGGTTCAAGAGACTTTTCGATCTCGTATTATTTTTGAGCGCCCATATTGGATTGAGGTGACCCCAATTTCTGGCCCATTTAGTCGCATGTATAATCGATGGAATTTTGAGTGCCAGGGATTATCTTCCTGTGTAGTAAGTTTTCATGTGGATTTTGAATTTAAATCAAGGTTGTTAAATACGTTGATGGGGGCACTGTTTCAAGAAGCGGTACGTCGAATGGTTGGTGCATTTGAGGAAAGAGCACAGCAACTATACGGAAAAGAAGAAGTTAAGATTAGAGATAGGTGATCATTATAATTCATTAATCAACTGGGATAATTTCTAATAGAAGACGAATTGCAGTATCTACTGACTTCATTCGAATTTCATGTCGAGTGCCAGAAAAATGTTTCTGAACGGATTTAAGTATGTGATCGGGTTCATATTGGGACGATACATTACTTCTTCGTGCCGCTGCTATATATACCAACCCTACTGGCTTTTCATTGGTACCACCGCCAGGTCCTGCGATTCCAGTAACAGCAACTGAAATGTCCGATTTTACTTTTGTTAAAACACCTAAAGCCATGGCTTCTGCTACTTCCTCACTAACTGCACCAACAGTTACTAAAAGTTTTTCGGGTACACTGAGAAGTGAGATTTTAGCTTCATTGGAGTATGTGATTAAACCTTGTTGAAAGATACTTGAAGAACCCGCTACCTCAGTAAGACATGCGCTTACTAAACCACCGGTGCAAGATTCGGCAGTCGTTATTTTTAAAGATGATTCTTGACATCTTTGAACTAACAGGTGCGACATATCCAATAATGATTGGTTAAACAAAGCCTGCTCCCAATATTGTTAATAATGTCCCCATACCGGCATATATGCCAGCTATTATATCATCTGCCATAATCCCGAAACCACCGCGCCAGTGCCTGTCAATCCATGATGCCGGCCAAAATTTCCATATATCAGCTGCGCGAAATAGTAGAAATGCTAGACCGAACCAAGTAATACTGAGAGGGACCAATGAGAGGGCTAGCCAAACACCAACAACTTCATCGATTACTATGTACTGGGGATCTTTATCTGTAGTTGTTTTGATTATTAGATTAGAGATCCACCAACCGATAAAAAACAAAAATATCGTAAAAAATAAAAGAAATAGGTGTCCACCAATCCAAATTAGTAACCATGCAAACGGTAGTGCTAACAGTGTTCCAAAAGTGCCTGGTGCAAAGTAAGACAAGCCAGCACCAAACCATGTCCCAATTAGCATTACCGGGTGAAATGGCGAATATGCAAATTTCATTTTAGAAGTTTGTTAATGCGATAGTTGCGACTGTCTGTACAGCTATTCCTTCTCCACGACCTGTAAACCCCAACCCATCAGTAGTGGTGGCCTTGATGCTTATAGTTTCGACGGGAATATCCATAATTTCAGACATTTGGGTTCTCATAGGGTTTCTAAACTTGGAAATATTGGGTGCATTGCATATTATGGTAAGATCGAGATGGATTACTTTACCACCAACGGTTTGTAGCAGTTCCATAACTTGTTCAAGGAATAACTTGGAATTACAATTTTTCCATTTATCTTCTGTGCTAGGGAAATGCTGTCCAATATCACCCATTGAGATTGCACCAAGTATAGCATCTACGACAGAGTGTATAGCAACGTCACCATCGGAATGACCCTCTAATGAAAATTGGAAAGGAATTTTGACTCCACATAATATCACATGGTCGCCTTTTCCAAAGCGATGAACATCAAAACCTGTACCCACTTGGATTAAAGGCGTAGTCCCCATTAATTTTTCTCGGGCAGCAAGCAAATCATTAGCCTGTGTTATCTTTATATTCTCAACGTCACCTTCAACGATTTTAACTTTTAACCCTGCGGTTTCCAACATTGCAGAATCATCGCTGAAATGTTGGTCAATAAATGTGCGGTGTGCTTCCAGAACCTCTGAATAATTGAAAATTTGTGGGGTTTGTATACGCCATAAATTATCCCGAGTTATTGTTTCTTCTACTTCACTGTCAATTACTCTTTTTAATGTATCAACTATTGGTAGGCCAGGAACGACGGCGTTTGTGTTGAATAATGAATCAAGTAAATCATTAATAAGGGAAGTTTTCACAAAAGGGCGTGCACCATCATGTATCAGAACTCTATCTGGGTTGTGGATTGCTAGAGCTTCAAGACCTCTCTTTGCCGACTCTTGTCTGGTAGATCCACCACTAATTGGATTTGGTAACGCTAAACCAGCTGTGGCATTTTCATATAAGAGCCGGTCGGCGGGATGATAAACGACGAACACTCTGTCTATATGTTGGTGTTCTAGAAAGGTTTCTACGGACCAACGCAAAACCGGTTTGCCGCACAAATCTGCATACTGCTTGGGAGAATCCAGTTGCATTCGGCTACCGCGTCCGGCAGCAAGTACTAAAGCAATAGTGGTAACCATGGCTAATGCGCTTAAAGATCTAATTGACGGTTAAATATGGTTAATTTCTATCCTGACTTAGTTATTTTTCCAAGGGAGCTTAACTATCTCCAATGATATTTTAATAATGAGCTGTTGAAAAGTTGCTCCCAATTGATGTTAGGGGTAAAAATGCCTAACTTTTAGGCAGATGGATGAGGCAATGACTCTTAATATTGGATCAGTATCCATCCCAGATCCGGTCATACTGGCGCCCATGTCAGGGGTGACCGACCTCCCTTTCAGAAATTTAGTCAAATCTTTTGGTGCAGGATTAGTGGTTTCGGAGATGGTTGCGAGTAAATCTGTAATAGAAGTTAACAAAAGAACGTCCAAAATGCTTCAATTGACTCAAAGCAGCTCTCCAACTGCCATACAAATAATGGGAAGAGATCCGTATTTAATGGGAGAGGCCGCCAAACTCTGCGAAGGTTTTGGAGCAGACATTATAGATATCAATTTTGGATGTCCGGCCAGAAAAGTTACCAGCGGTGCGGCTGGTTCTGCACTAATGCGAGAAGAGAAAATTGCTAGCGACATTCTTAAAACTGTTGTTAGATCCGTGCAAATACCTGTCACAGTAAAGATGAGAACTGGTTGGGATATGGCAAATCGAAATGCACCCAAGTTGGCACAAATGGCTGAAGATGCCGGAATTCAATTAGTTACAGTTCATGGCCGAACTCGCTGTCAATTTTTTAAAGGTAGTTCGGACTGGTTATTTATAAATCAGATAAAAGCTGCTGTAAAAATACCTGTTATTGGAAATGGCGACATATTAAGCATTGAAAATGCTCGAGATTTTATGCAGTTGGCCGGTTGTGATGGCGTGATGATTGGGCGGGGGGCGCAAGGGAGGCCATGGTTTTTATCTCAAGTCATGCAGTTTTTAAAAAGTGGTATTATTTTGTCTGAACCATCAATAATTAGCCAATTAAACATAGTTTATCGACATTTGGATTCGATACTAAGTTACTATGGAATCGAGCGTGGGATTCGAAAAGCACGAAAACATATCAATTGGTATACATCTGAATTCAAGAATTTTTCCTTTTATCGTAAATCGCTTTTACAAACAGAAGATCGAAATAACATTAAAATAGCTTTGTGGGATCTGTTTCATTTAGAATGCGAAAATATAGAGTCCGGTCAGGCTAATAGATGATGGACAATTCAAATGATTCTGGACAGGGTTTAAACCAACTACCGACAAACATTCTTGAATCTCTGCCAGTTGCTGTAATCGCTATCGATCATTCACTTCGAATTTGTTTAGTAAACAGCGTTACAGAGAATCTTCTTGGAATGAGCGATACATTTCTTTTACGTCAAAATTTACAGGAAATAGTTGGTGCTGATTCGGTACTTGTGTCTTTAGCAGTTCAAGTCCTCAAATATGGCCACAGTATAGCGGAATTTGGAATTACTCTCGATGGGCCCAAACTTAGCAAGAAAAAGGTTGATATACGAATTGCTCCTACTACTGACGAATTAGATTACTTTGTCATCATTCTCCAAGAATGTTCAATGGCACGCCAGATGGATCTGCAGCTAGCTCGTGGACGAGCAGTTCGATCGGTCGCTAGTCTTGCTTCAGTCCTAGCCCATGAAATAAAAAATCCATTGTCAGGAATACGCGGGGCCGCTCAATTATTGGAGCAGTCCGTACCGGATCCCGATCGAGAGTTAACCCAGCTAATTTGTAATGAATCAGACCGGATTCGAGACCTTGTCGATCGTATGGATCTATTCTCTGATGATCGACCGCTCCAGCGAGAAAAAGTAAATATTCACGATGTATTAGAACACGTCAGGAAAGTGGCGAAATCTGGATTTGGTAAAAATATTACTTTTCAAGAGAACTATGATCCTTCTTTGCCTGCAGTATTTGGTAACCGAAACCAGCTTATACAGCTATTTTTAAATTTAGTAAAAAATGCCTCGGAGTCTATTAAGTCTTCAAATGGTACGGTTTTATTGGAAACAAGTTACAAACATAGAGTTCTAATATCAGTAGCTGGCAGTCGAGACCGTCTACAGTTGCCGATCGTCGTAATGATAAAGGACAACGGCAATGGTATCCCTGATGACTTAAAACAATCAATTTTTGAACCATTTGTGACCACAAAATCTAGGGGAACAGGTCTTGGATTGGCATTAGTAGCAAAAATTGTCGAAGATCATGGTGGGCTAATTGAAGTTGAGAGCCATCCTGGTGAAACATCGTTCAAACTTTTTCTACCTGTCCACCCCGATGTTCGAAAATTTGGCCCAAACTTAGTAGAAATGGTTAGCACGGATGGCCACTAAGATTTTGCTTGCGGACGACGATCGCTCTATTAGGACGGTGATTGTTCGAGCCCTTGGACAATTGGGACATCATGTCCGCTCTACTTCAAACGCGGAGGACCTCTGGAACTGGATTAAAAAAGGTGAAGGTGATTTGGTCATTACAGACGTGGTGATGCCTGGGGAGGACGGTCTTGATCTAATATTAAAGATAAAAAAAATTCGCCCAAAACTTCCGGTGATCGTCATGAGCGCAAAAACTACTTTTCTTACTGCGATTAAGGCCAATCAAAGGGGTGCATACGAATACCTACCAAAGCCATTTGATTTAAATGATTTAATTAACGTGGTTGACCAAGCTATCGCAGCGTCAAAATTACCAAAATCAGATAAAGATTCTGTTTTCTTAGATGTTGAAGATAACCTACCACTAGTAGGACGCTCACCAGCAATGCAAGAGGTTTATAGGACGGTTGGACGATTAACCAATAACGATCTAACGGTCCTCATTTCGGGTGAGTCGGGAACAGGTAAGGAATTATGTGCAAGAGCATTACATGACTATGGTAAACGAAAGAGCAAAGTTTTTGTTGCTGTGAATATGGCGGCAATCCCCCGTGATCTTATTGAAAGTGAATTATTTGGACATGAAAAGGGAGCATTCACCGGCGCTGTGTCCCGATCGGAAGGTCGTTTCCAACAAGCGAATGGTGGGACCCTTTTTCTGGACGAAATTGGTGATATGCCGATGGAGGCCCAGACACGACTTTTACGAGTCCTCCAAGAGGGAGAATACACCTCTGTGGGAGGAAAAACGACGATAAGTACAGATGTTCGGATCATAGCAGCTACCCATCAGAATTTGCAGCAATTGGTTCGGGACGGTTTATTTCGTCAGGACTTATTTTATCGACTTAACGTCGTTCCATTAAGACTGCCACCATTGCGGGAGCGAGTTGAGGATATACCGCTACTACTACGCTATTTTTTCAACGACGCAGTTGAGCAAGGGCTAATGCCAAAAAAAATCGACAAGTCCGCGGTAAGAACACTTGAGCAGTATAATTGGCCTGGAAACGTAAGAGAATTAGAAAATTTAGTGCGTCGTCTTTCAGCTATGTATTCGGAAGAAATCATTTCTAACGAGATACTACAAAAGGAATTGTCTGAAGAAATTGTGACATTAGCTAAACACAGCTCAAATTCAAAAGAAGGTCTTACCGTCTCAGTCGACAAACATCTGGAAAACTATTTTCTTGCTCATAAAGGCGGTCTACCTGCAACCGGTCTATATGATAGAATAATTCAGGAGATAGAAAGGCCTTTAATTAGACGGACATTAATTGCCACTAAAGGGAACCAAATTAAAGCAGCTGAAGTATTAGGCATCAATCGCAACACTTTACGGAAAAAAATTACACTTTTAAATATTGTCATCCCCCGGATCAGTAAAAAAGTTTAAGAGAATATGGAAATAGAATCGCAAGGTTTATCGGTTCACAAATTTAGTCGGCCGATCCGTTGGATCGAAAACTTAGTTGTTTCACGTAAATTCGCTATTTTTATTGTATTGGCGTCGTCGGTGTTTGGTCTCGCCACGTATGCGGCATTGACTGGGGCAATATCTCCCGAAGGAGCTGATCCTTTAACCATCTTAGTTTTGTTAAATGTAGACCTTGTCCTTTTATTAACTCTTACCGCTCTTGTTGCTTGGCGCTTAACTCGTTTGTGGATTGCTAGAAGGCAAGGGTCAATTGGATCGCGACTTCATTCTCGGATGGTAACATTATTTGGATTAGTAGCCGCAACACCGGCAGTTATTGTTGCTATCTTTTCTGTCGGATTTTTTAATTTTGGTCTAGAGGCCTGGTTCAACGATCAAGTCGGAACTGCTTTCGAAAGATCACGCGCGGTTGCAGTGGCGTATATCAAAGATCATCAGGAATTTATAAGAGCGGATGTTCTATCAATTGCGGCTGATATAAATAGAATTGATGCTAATCTGATAAAGGATTCAGAGAAATTTAATCAACTGCTTGATAATTTAGCGTCGGAACGATCCATAACTGAGGCAATTGTAATCAGGAGAGACGGAAAGGTACTTGCACGCACGAAACTTAGTTTTCTACTCACCTTTGATTCGATGTCAAATAATTTGATAGAACAAGCTGCTAGAGGTGGAGTTGTCGTACTGACAAGTCAAGATAGTGACCGTGTAAGAGCGATAAGCAGGATCGATAACATTCCAGGAACTTTTGTTTATATTGGCCGGTTTGTGGATCGCGACGTACTAGATCATTTGGAACGTGTCACTGTTGCTGTGAATGAATACGAGGCTTTAAAGTCAAAATCGACCACAATTCAAATTGTTTTTAGTCTTTTGTATATGATAGTTGCTCTACTCTTACTTTTTGCAGCAATTTGGGTTGGACTAATTTTTGCCAATCGTTTGGTAAAAGAAATTACTAATTTGGTTGTTGCCACGGAAAAGGTTAGAGATGGCGATTTAACAGCGCGTGTTGACGAGGGGCCCGAAGGTGATGAAATCGGATCACTCAGTCGAGCCTTCAACAGGATGACTAGCCAGCTGGCAAATCAAAGATCGGAGCTAATTAAAGCTAATCTGAAATTAGATGAACGCCGACGTTTCACAGAAACGGTTCTTTTTGGCGTTTCTTCTGGCGTTATTGGTCTTGATTCTAATGGTATTGTTTTCCTACCAAATCGATCAGCTCTTGACTTTTTAGAGGCGGACTTAAGTGAGTTAACTGGGAGACCAATTTCCTCTGTTCTCCCCGAATTAGAACATCTAATGATGGAACTTCATGATGCACGTAAATCAATGGTTCAAGATGAAGTTAAAATTATTAGAAAAGATCGTGCTCGAATTTTGTTAGTTCGTCTTACTTCCCAACAAGAAAACAATCAAAGACATGGCTATGTGATAACATTTGATGATATTACCGAACTTGTAACCGCCCAACGTGCTGCAGCATGGAGCGATGTTGCCCGGCGTATTGCCCATGAAATTAAGAACCCATTAACACCTATACAACTATCTGCGGAAAGGTTGAAAAGGAAATTCTCCGCTGATATTTCCGTTGATCGGGAGATATTTTCTTCATGCATTAATACAATAGTAAGACAGGTTGGAAATATACGTGGAATGGTAGATGAATTTTCGATGTTTGCTCGAATGCCAGCACCGGTTAGAAATCAAGAAAATTTGAAGGAATTAATCAGCGGTGTAATCACGGTTCAAGAAATGGCACGTAGTGATGTTGAATTTTCTTTTGACACATCGATTGGCTTCATAGCGTTATATTGTGATGCTCGTCAAATTGATCAAGCTATAACTAATTTGGTTCAGAATGCTCTTAATGCGGTCGATATATCGGGTCGGAAGGAAAAGAAAATTGATGTTGTAATTTCGATTGATAATTATGGTGTATTGAGTATTTCGGTAAGAGACAATGGCTGTGGTTTACCAAGAGAAATGTTGGATCGATTGATGGAACCTTATGTTACTACTCGAGAGAAGGGGACAGGGCTAGGCCTTGCCATTGTAAAAAAGATCATGGAGGATCATGGTGGCATATTGGAACTAAAAGACCTACCAGAAATAGGTGCCTGTGTTACGCTGGTTTTCCCCGCGGACGCCGTATTAATCGGTGATCGTGAGGGCGTTCAGGTATCTGTGTCACGGCAAGTGAGTAAGGGCTAGATTAGATATGGCTAACGACATACTTATTGTCGATGATGAACGAGATATTCGCTCATTAATTTCTGGTATACTGAATGATCATGGGCTCGAGAGTAGGGAAGCATGGGATAATAAAAGTGTAAATGCGGAAATACAGCAAAGAGTACCAGGTTTGGTACTATTGGATATTTGGCTCAAAGATAGCAAACAAGACGGATTGCAAATTCTGGAATCATTGCAAAGAAATTACAAAAACTTACCAATTGTAATGATAAGTGGGCACGGGAATATAGAGACAGCAGTTAAAGCAATACATCTTGGAGCGTACGATTTTATAGAAAAACCATTCGAAACTGACCGCTTGCTTCATATAGTAGAAAGGGCGCTTGAGTCAGAACGGCTAAAACGCGAAAATAAGGAGTTGCGGCTAAGAGCGGGAGGTACAATACACGTTGTAGGTCATTCAACTGCGATTGGAGAGGTCCGTCAAAAGATTGAAAGAGTAGCCCCTACGCATAGTCGAGTATTGATAGTTGGTCCTGCTGGGAGCGGTAAAGAAGTTATTGCAAGAATAATCCATCAGAAATCAAAACGATCCGGCGGTCCATTTGTGGTGCTGAATGCCGCGGCGATGATACCCGCCCATATGGAGAAAGAACTTTTTGGTATTGAAGGAGGTAATGAGGAAAAATCACAAGAACTAAAAATAGGAATCTTAGAAGAAGCTCATGGTGGTACGCTGTTCATTGACCAGGTAGCTGATATGCCTCTTGAAACACAAGGGAAGATATTAAGGGTTCTTCAGGATCAGAGTTTTTATCGTATGGGAGGGCGCCAAAAGGTTAAGGTAGATGTTAGAATTATAGCTGCTAGTAGTCGCGACTTATTGTATGAGATTTCAGAAAAAAAATTCCGAGAAGACTTATATTACCGACTAAGTGTTGTTCCTATCAAAGTTCCTGCGCTTTGTGATAGAAGAGAAGATCTACCAGATTTGGTTGATTATTTTATGCAACAAGCCGCACATACTGTTGGTTTGCCTTCCCGTAAATTCTCCGAAGAAGCTATAGCGGTGATGCAAACTTGTGACTGGCCAGGGAATGTGCGTCAGCTGCGTAATGTTGTAGAATGGGTATTAATAATGGCGCCAGGCGATAATGATACTCCGATCAGCTCAAATATGTTGCCCCCGGAGTTGATTCTATCAACACCGAGCACTTTAAGGCGGGATATATCTAATGACATAATGTCACTCCCATTGAGAAAAGCGCGAGAAATTTTCGAAAAGCAATATCTCGAATCACAAATATTACGTTTTGGTAATAATGTTTCCCGAACAGCATCATTTGTGGGTATGGAAAGGTCGGCCTTGCACAGAAAATTAAAATCGCTAGGAATTTCAAGCATCGAGAAAAATTAAATGGTCTACTCTGTTTTGATGAAACATATTTTATAAACAGGGACAATCGTGTGAAAATAATAGTATGTGGCGCTGGTCAGGTAGGATTCGATATTGCACATCAATTATCGAGTGAAAGTAACGATGTGACAGTTATTGATCATGATCATGATCGACTGCGCAAAGTGAGTGACAGCCTAGACGTTCAGACCGTTTTAGGTTTTGCATCTTACCCTGATGTCCTTGAGCGTGCCGGGACAGAAAACGCTGATATGCTCATTGCCGTGACGTTGTCTGATGAAATCAATATGGTATCTTGTCAGGTTGCTCATACTCTCTTCGACGTGCCCACTAAAATAGCACGAGTTCGGCATAAAGCTTATTTGGAGCCTCGATGGCAGCATATTTTTAGTCGCGACCATATGCCTATTGACGTAATAATTTCTCCCGAAAATGAAGTAGTAGCTGCTATAGGTCGTTTACTTGATGCACCTGGTGCCATCGATGTTATTGGTTTTTCAGACGGTAAAGTTAGTTTGGTGGGCATGCGTTTGAATCAAGATTGCCCTATTTTAAACACTCCTTTGCGGCAACTAACGGAACTATTTCCAGATTTAAGTATTACCATTGTATATATAGTTCGAAATGAACAACCTATTTTCCCAAAAGAAATGGATCAACTTCTTCTTGGGGATGAAGTCTATTTCGTCGTTGATAGCAAGCATATTAGTAGGGCCCGTACTATTTTTGGACATGAAGAGCAAACAGCTACACGAATGGTAATAATTGGTGGCGGCAACATCGGTTTTCAGTTAGCAATCAATCTTGAAGAAAGAGAGCCGCAAGTAAATGTAAAACTCATTGAATCAGATCAACAACAGGCAGAATTTGTTGCAGATCAGTTAAAAAGAACGGTTGTAATAGCTGGTGACGCGTTAGAGTCGGAAATTTTGGATGAGGCAAGTGTTGCAACGGCAGAGACAATCATTGCTGTAAGCGACGATGATGAAGTAAACGTCCTTGCATCAGTTCTTGCGAAGAAGAAAGGAGGTGGTCGTACAGTTACCTTAATTAATGAGACTACTTACGCACCTTTAATTTCTTCACTTGGGATCGATACCGCTATTAGTCCCAGAGATATAACGGTATCCCGTATTTTAGCACATGTTCGTAGAGGACGAATTCATTCCGTCCATACCCTACAAGGTGGAGCAGCCGAAATAATTGAAGCGGATGCAGTAGAATCAGCCTCAGTCATTGGCTCTCCCTTGAAAGATGCTCGGTTGCCAAAAGGAGTGCTTATCGGCGCAATAGTGCGGGATGGTGTGGTTATAATACCGCGTGGGGAAACTGCTATAGAGAAAGGTGATAGAGTCATAATTTTCTGCCCACACGATACCATCAGCAAAGTTGAAAAGCTCCTTTCTGTAGCGTTCGGATATTTTTAAGAACTTCTTAATTTCTTTATATTTCGATGAATAGTGGATCAATATTTAAAGTTTTAGGTATTGCAATGATTGGGCTAGCTTTGGCTATGCTGCTGCCCCTACTGTTATCAATTTCTCAAAACGACGATATCTCTAGAAAATCCTTTTCCGCTGCGTTCTGTGTTTCGGCTTTTTTGGGAACGCTATTGGTCTTATCAACGCGTGGGCAACCCGCGATAACCAGCCGACGTGAGATAGTTGCTGCTGTCGCCGCTCTTGTCCTGATCACAACTGTAACAGGAAGTTTACCGTTATATTTTTCTGGGGAGGGTTGGAATTTTTTAGATTCGAATTTTGAGTCCTTATCAGGTTTCACCACCACTGGAATAAGCATGAAAGCAGACCCTTCGACCTTAAGTGACAGTATATTGTTATGGAGGGCATTGCTTCAATGGATAGGAGGATTTTCGAGTTTACTTCTAGTGATATGGGCTTTTCCTACGTTTGGTTTTGGTGGAATTTTCGTTCCTCAGCGCGACGCTGTAGAAACTATTGTCGCCGAGAGACAAGCATCATTCCAGCAATTAATACGTAATCTCTTACTAATATACAGCAGTCTAACCTTGTTCTGTATATGTATTCTTGTATCGCTGAATGTCCCAACATTGCAAGCTGTATGCTATTCGTTGAGCACTATATCCACAGGCGGATTCATTTTGGATCAAAATGGTCCTTTAACAAATTTTTCCATCCCCATCAAATTAACACTATCTTTATTCATGATATTAGGTGCAATTAATTTTCTATTGCTTGGTAAAATTTTGACATCCACATGGAAACAGGTTTTTTTTGATAGTGAGATTAGAATTCTATTCGGTCTAATTTTGGTTGGAATAGTTTTGATACTGATTTCCTCAAACGTGAGCAAAGAAGAAAGGTCAGTAATTGATGGAATTTTTCTTCTTATTTCAATACTAACTACAACTGGATACCCTGTTGATACCTATACTATTCCAACGAATAGCTTTTTAATTCTAATATTATTAACTTTTGCATTTATTGGTGGTTCAAGTGGCTCGACGACTGGTGGACTCAAACTCATGCGGCTTACGTTATTATTTCAACAGGCGAGACGGGAATTGATAAAATTGATCCATCCTCACGCTGTAATACCAATTAAGTTTGGACTGCACCCTGTGAATAACTCCTTTGTACACTCTGTCTGGGTATTTTTTATTAGCTTTATTTCCGTCTTAGTTTTTATCGTAATCGTCCTAAGCTTCTTTTCTGTTGACCTTATTTCGTCTATGACAATGGCTATTATTTCTCTCACAAACGGGGGACCGGCTTTAATGCATGGTCTAAATTTTGAGCTCACGGCACTCACACCACTCGCAAAACTTGTGCTTATGGCAGGAATGTTGCTAGGACGTTTAGAATTCTTAATTCTTCTAATTTTATTTAATTTATCTTTTTGGAAACCCTAAAACAAAATGTCCCGAATAGCGTACGTAAACGGCAGGTATATCAGACATAATATTGCCGCTCTCCACATCGAAGATAGAGCAACACAATTTTCTGATGGAGTCTACGAAGTATTTGCTGTGCACCGGGGTAAATTACTTGACGCTGAAATGCATTATGAAAGGCTCGAACGGTCTCTTAAAGAATTAAGAATGGACGTACCAATTTCACGGCGTTCGTTAAGTCTGGTGATAGAGAATCTTGTTTTTCGTAATCGGGTTGAGGAGGGAATTTGTTATTTACAAATATCTCGGGGTATTGCTCCACGAAATCATGCATTTCCTGTTAAAAACCGGCAATCTATAGTTTTGACAACTAGACGAAGCGATCCATCACCAGGCCAGGCGGGTAGAAATGGAGTAAAGGTGATAACCCTGCCAGACCAACGGTGGGGTAGACGTGATATTAAATCGGTATCGCTTCTCCCAAATATTCTTGCAAAAGAACAGGCTGTTAAGGAAGGAGCATTTGAAGCGTGGCTTATAAAAGAAAATGGCACCATTACTGAAGGAAGCCACTCAAATGCTTGGTTAATTAACTCGCTTGGCCAAATTATTACTCACCCGGCAAATCAGGAAATTTTAGATGGCATAACACGTAAACGAATCATCGAGATTATTTGTAGGGAAGGGATGGAAATCGTAGAAAGCGGATTCAATGTAGATGAATTACCGGCGGCAAGAGAGACATTTCTAACTAGTACGAGTTCATTTGTTGTCCCCGTTACCCAAATTAACGAAATAATGGTTTCGAATGGCGAACCTGGTCCCATTACAATGCGTATTCGGGACCTTTATTTACAATCGATTGACGAGTCCATCATCAGGATTAGCCCCTGATAAATTCTGTGAGGGCGAGTAACAGATTCGCCAAAAATTTAGACAATTCTCATATTATTCACAGAAGATACAGACGTTATTGCCGTTTAAATCTTCCACTGGGAAAGTAAAGGATACTGTAAAACTCACAGAAGTAATATTTAAATGACTATAAATATTTGATTTATATATATATTTCAGAACTGTAGTGATATATTATAATTAATCCTTTAAAATACTCACATTATGTTAAATTAAAGTAATTTCGTGGTATCGTCCGTTTGTTGGGCCTTACCGAACTTCACAGTACCTTATTCTGATATTAGTTGTGGTGGTGAAGATGGTGAGTGAAAGAAGTCAAAACGTTCAGGATGTTTTTCTAAATCACGTTCGAAAGAATAAAGTGCCTGTGACTGTTTTCCTTGTAAATGGGGTTAAGTTACAAGGTAATATTAGTTGGTTTGACAATTTCTCAATTTTACTTCGTCGCGATAATCTATCTCAGCTAATATATAAACACGCTATATCGACTGTAATGCCGTCAACTCCGATTCAGCTGCTCGATGATTATAGTCAGGATACGGACTCGTAAGTGTGTAATTGTCCGTTTTATTCGGAGTTATGAAAACGACGTGGATATTGCAGCCTAATTTTAGTCGGCGCCCCAGCAATACCAACAGCAGAAATACCGGAATAGAAGAAGCAGTAAGACTAGCTCAATCGATCAATTTGCACGTTATAAATCACGAAACTATTAATATTAAGAGTCCAAATTCTGCTCACTTGTTTGGCGCGGGTACATTGGAGAGAATCCGAACCACGTTGAGCTTAAAACCGACAGAGTTAATGATCGTAAACCATGCCTTATCGCCAGTTCAACAACGAAACTTAGAAAGGTATTGGCATTGCAAAGTTATTGACCGAACGGGACTAATTTTAGAAATTTTTGGAAAACGTGCGTCGTCACATGAAGGTCGACTTCAAGTAGAACTAGCAGCTTTAACCTACCAACGTAGTCGGCTTGTGCGTGCTTGGACTCACCTAGAAAGACAAAGGGGTGGCTTCGGTTTTCTTGGGGGGCCGGGAGAATCACAAATAGAATCTGATAGACGTCAAATTGACCGACGACTAAAACAGATTCGGAGAAAACTTTCAGGCGTTGTGAAAAATAGAGAGTTGCAGCGAAGTGCCCGGTTAAAAGTGCCATTCCCGATAGTCGCACTAGTGGGCTACACCAATGCCGGTAAATCCACCTTATTTAATCTATTAACGGGTGCCAAAGTATATGCGGAGGATAAGCTATTTGCCACTGTAGACCCCACGATGCGTCGGGTTGAGTTGCCGTCGAGAAAATCTGTGATTTTATCTGACACTGTCGGTTTTATTTCGGATATTCCCACGGAACTTATTTCTGCTTTCAGAGCTACCTTAGAGGAGGTAATCCTAGCAGATGTGATATTGAATGTTCGTGATATCTCCCACCCAGAATCGATTAACCAAAATAAAGATGTGTTAAATACTTTAAGTAACCTTGGTGTAGATATCGATAAAAATATAATATTTATTAATATCTTAAATAAAATTGATAAAGTAAAAGATAAAGATGAGATTATTGTTTCAGAAAAAAAAGGTAGTGCAAAATATTCTGTCGTACTTTCCGCAAAGGAGGGCTTAGGAATATCAAATTTATTGAATACATTAGATAAAATGCTCGATTCTGACAGTAAAATTAATGAATTTCGTGTTTCAGTAGAGGATGGGCAAGCACTGGCTTGGCTTCACAGCCATGGGAGGGTATTGAACAAGGTCCATGAAGGAGGTTGTTTTCGAGTCCAAGTGATAATTGGTGAACGGTTTGAACGCCAATTCAACCAACTATTTACTCGTAATCAGGGCAAAAACTAAAAATTTCTGGAAAACTTGGGTTTTATAGCCTTCTACTCCTTGACAGTAAGTCTATCAATAACTATATGCGAACCTAGACTAGCACTCGCCCGTTATGAGTGCTAAATACGTAATTATACTTATAACTATAGCTTTGGAGAGCCTAGGATGAAAATCAGGCCGCTGCACGATCGTGTAATGGTCAGGCGAGTCGATGAAGACGAGCGGACCGCAGGCGGCATCATTATTCCAGATACCGCTAAAGAAAAACCCATGCAGGGTAAAGTCGTAGCTGCTGGAACAGGTGCACGCGACGACAATGGCAAGGTCATACCCCTTGATGTAAAAAAAGGTGATAAGATCTTGTTTGGAAAATGGTCGGGAACTGAAGTCACGGTCGATAGTGAAGAACTGTTGATCATGAAGGAATCCGACATCATGGGCATCATTGAGTAAGGAATTAGGAATATGCCTGCAAAAGATGTAAAATTTAGTGCTGACGCGCGGGAGCGTATGCTACGCGGAGTCGATACTTTGGCAAATGCTGTCAAAGTGACATTAGGGCCAAAAGGCCGAAACGTTGTTCTTGATAAGTCATTTGGAGCGCCTCGAATTACTAAAGATGGCGTAACAGTCGCGAAAGAGATTGAACTAAGTGACAAATTTGAGAATATGGGTGCGCAAATGGTGCGCGAAGTCGCCAGCAAAACAAGTGATGTTGCGGGAGATGGAACCACTACAGCTACAGTATTAGCCCAAGCAATTGTGCGTGAAGGTTCCAAGGCGGTTGCCGCTGGAATGAACCCCATGGATGTTAAACGGGGTATTGATCAGGCAGTTCTCTCAGTGATTGGGAATGTCTCGAAAATGGCACGTCGCGTTGCTAGCCAACAGGAAATAGCACAAGTCGGTACAATTTCAGCGAATGGCGAAACCGCTGTTGGTGATATCATTGCCGAGGCTATGGAAAAAGTCGGTAAAGAAGGGGTGATTACAGTTGAAGAGGCTAAAGGTCTTGAGACTGAACTTGATGTGGTGGAGGGAATGCAGTTTGATCGTGGTTATCTCTCACCCTATTTTATCACCAACCCAGAGAAAATGAATTGTGAGCTCGAGGATCCCTATATTTTGATTCACGAGAAAAAATTATCAAATCTTCAAGCCTTATTACCGATTCTTGAATCAGTTGTTAAATCAAGTCAGCCACTGTTAATCATAGCAGAAGATATTGAAGGGGAGGCTCTTGCTACTCTTGTTGTGAATAAATTACGTGGCGGTTTAAAAATTGCCGGAGTAAAGGCACCAGGGTTTGGTGATCGTCGTAAGGCTATGTTAGAAGACATTGCAGTTCTTACCGGTGGGCAAGTAATCTCAGAAGATGTTGGTATTAAGTTAGAGAATGTTTCTTTAGATATGCTAGGGCGTGCTAAGCGCGTTATGATTGATAAGGAAAATTCTACCATCATTGACGGTTCTGGTAAGAAAAAAGGAATCGATGGTCGAATTAATCAGATAAAGGCGCAAATCGAAGAGACTACTTCGGACTATGACCGCGAGAAACTTCAAGAACGTTTGGCAAAACTGGCTGGTGGTGTCGCTATAATCAAGGTTGGCGGGATTACTGAGATCGAAGTTAAAGAAAGAAAAGATCGAGTCGAAGATGCTTTGCATTCAACACGGGCTGCCGTTGAGGAAGGAGTTGTGCCAGGTGGAGGTGTAACGCTGATATACGCCTCTAAGGGCCTATCAAAACTTACTGGTGAAAACAATGATCAACAGGTAGGAATTGATATTGTATCCAAAGCTCTACGCATGCCTCTACGCAATATTGCCGAAAATGCTGGCACAGACGGGTCAATTGTTATCGGTAAAATTCTTGAATCCAAAGATACTAAGTTTGGATTCGATGCACAGTCAGAAAAATATACTGACATGGTGAAAGCTGGAATTATCGATCCAGCTAAAGTAGTACGTGCGGCACTTCAAGATGCTTCATCAGTAGCAGGTCTACTCATTACCACTGAAGCAATGGTAGCTGACAAACCAGAGAAGAAGGATGATGCTCCTGCTGGTGGTGGGATGCCCCCAGATATGGGTGGTATGGGTGGTATGGGTGGTATGGGTGGATTTTAATTAAATCAGCCAGTTACCTATACAAGTTAAATTATATATAAGCCGCGCCAACATAAAATTGGCGCGGCTTTTCTTCCTAGATAGGTTCCTATGCAAGTCATATTTAGCGGTTAAGTTCATGCTAGAATATCAAAAGGCTCAAACCGCCTCTGATCTATTGTGGGAACTTTGGCTTGGGTCGAAACATATTGATATACTGCCCCAAGATTTTTCCCCTGAAAATAGGGCGGAAGGTTATTCCATTCAAAGATTTCTGGAACAGCGTTCTAACGAACCTCTTTGTGGTTGGAAAATTGCTGCCACTAGTCAAGCCGGTCAATCACATATAGGTGTCTCCGGTCCTATGGCCGGCAGACTTTTGAAGGAACGATTTCACTCGAGTGGAAAAAAGCTCTCATTAGAAGGAAATTTAATGAAAGTTGCGGAAGCGGAATTTGCATTTCAACTGGGATCTGATCTTCCATTACGCAATAAAAATTATAATATTGAAGAAGTCTTAGCTGCTGTGGATTACCTACATCCAGCTATAGAAATACCTGATTCCCGTTTCAATCAATTTGCCAAAGTCGGTGAAGCTCAATTAATCGCCGATAATGCTTGTGCACATGAGTTCGTGTTGGGTGAACCAACTGAAGAAGAATGGAGAGATTTCGACTTACAAAATCATTCTGTCGAAATACAAAACCAAAAATCCGTTATGGAAAAAGGGACGGGCCGTAATGTTTTAGGTGACCCACGGATTGCTTTGACATGGTTAGTTAACGAGTTACTTTCAATTGGAATATATTTAAAGAAAGGTCAGGTCGTCACTACGGGAACTATAACTAAACCGATACCAATAGCTGCAAACGACATTATAACAGCGAACTTTGGACAACTTGGATCAGTTACAGTTGGTTTTAGTGATTAATAATGGAGCTCACTCAAATACGAAGTTTATCTCTGCTATAATATCATTCTATATTGGCAAACTAGTTTCGGCTGATGGCAAATGGTCCAAAGGCTTGAGATACTGGCATCATTTCCAATAGGTTAATATTAACATTACTCGGTGCGGTGGCCACAAAATGGATTACTTCAGCAACATCTGAAGCGCTCATAGCATTGGCACCCTTTAAGAAATTTCTCGCCTTCTCAGAATCACCCTTAAATCTAACTGTTAAAAATTCTGTTTCAACTGCACCAGGTTCGATACAGCTTACACGGACTCGCGTTCCGAGAAGATCTGCCCTCATGTTTAGAGAAAATTGATGCACGAATGCTTTAGTTCCACCGTATACATTTCCTCCTGGGTAAGGATAAGATCCAGCAACTGAACCAATGTTTATGATGTGACCTCTGTCACGTGAAACCATGTCGGGCAACACAGCACGTGCGCAGTAAATTAGCCCTTTTATATTGGTATCTACCATTTGGTCCCAATCATCTAAATTCGCTTGTGCTGAGGGCTCAAGGCCAAGGGCTAGTCCGGCATTATTTACTAAAATATCGATTTCCGAGAAATCTTTTGGAAGGCTTTTAAAGCTTTCATAAACAGCGTTTCGATCGGTTACGTCTAAGGGGAGGATATGTGCAGCTGTGCCTAAGGTATCTGCCAAACTTTCGAGTTTTTTTGTTCTACGGCCAACTAGTATTAGTTTCATTCCACTGTTTGAGAAACGACGCGAGACAGCTTCACCAATTCCTGCTGTAGCTCCGGTTACTAATGCCGTTTTGGGAATCAAATTTGTCATCGAACCTCCACATTAATTATTTGTATTATCTGACAGTAGCGTAATAATTTGATAAATAAAATTAGCTAATTACAATTGGCTAGGTGCCTTAAATTCTAAGGCAGTTGTATATCGGTGAATTTTAGAGAATTTTGTTAATTCAGTAAAAATTAATTTCTTCCTATGAATGAGGAGTTCCTAATGACGGACGTGGAAAGAATTGCTTTTTTAGGGCTCGGTGTTATGGGGTTTCCTATGGCAGGTCACCTCGCATCGAATGGGTATGATGTGATTGTTTACAACCGATCCTCAGATAAGTGTGAGAATTGGTTGAGCAAATATAAGGGAACTTCCGCAGCCACCCCAAAAGATGCTGTCGCAGGAAGAGAAATTGTTTTTGCATGCGTTGGGAACGATGACGACGTACGAAGTGTCGTTTATGGAGAAGAGGGGGCATTTGAAGGAATGGAAGAGGGAGCAGTTTTTGTAGATCACACAACTGCTTCTGCGGATTTAGCTAAAGAATTGTATGAGGTGACGAAAAATAATCGGATGGAGTTTTTGGATGCACCTGTATCCGGCGGTCAAGCTGGTGCCGAAAATGGAATTTTGACTGTTATGTGTGGAGGAGAACAAAATGTATTCGATAAAGCCAAACCAGTAATAGATAGTTACGCAAGAGCAGTCACACTAATGGGGGACGCCGGAGCAGGACAATTGACAAAGATGGTTAATCAAATTTGTATAGCAGGATTGTTGCAGGGGCTTTCCGAAGGAATGAATTTTGCATTAAAGGCTGGTTTAGACCCTAAAACTGTGGTGGATGTGATTTCTAAGGGAGCTGCTGGATCATGGCAAATGGAGAACCGCGCTCTCACAATGGTAGAGGATAAGTTTGATTTTGGCTTTGCAGTAAATTGGATGCGAAAAGATCTACGAATAGTGCTGGAAGAAGCACAAGAGAATAAGGCACGAGTACCAATCACTTCGTTAATTGATCAATTATATGCTCAAGTTCAAGAACGTGGAGGGGGAAGATGGGATACCTCAAGTCTTATTCATTTACTTATGCACGAATAAGTCCTATGGATTCTAGTGTCTTTTATTTCTTTTCATTCACTTTAACCTGCTCCCAATAAGTCTGCATTAGCTCTAGAGGGGTGTTAGTGTTCGAGGGTGACGTCGAGTTAGTTAAAACTTCAACCTGCCGAAATCTTCGCTCAAATTTCTGATTTGCATGTCTAAGAGCTATTTCAGGATTAATATTAAGATGGCGTGCTAAATTGACACAAGCAAACAGAAGATCTCCAAGTTCTTCCTGTATTTTGGTTGCTTCGCTTTTATTATCGACTTCAACGCAAAGTTCCTCCAGCTCTTCCTCGATCTTTTCGACTACTGGTTTTATAGTAGTCCAATCAAATCCAATTGAGGCGGCTCGCTGTTGCAATTTGACTGCCATGGAAAGACTGGGAAAGGTTTTTGCTAAGCCATCGAGGACGCTATCATATTCCGGACACTCCTCTGCGCGCTCTCGTTGCTTTATTTCTTCCCAACTCTCGCTTTCCCTGATCATGTGGTTTTGTTGCATGGGACTATTAAATACGTGGGGATGTCTTCGTATCATTTTTTGACAAATGCCATCTACTACATCTGCAAAGTCAAATATTGAATTTTCGGTGCTTAGTTGACTGTAGAAAACAATTTGAAACAGTAAATCTCCTAATTCACCTTTTAAATTGTGGTAATCCTTCCGCTCAATGGCATCCGCCACCTCATAGACCTCTTCAATGGTATGAGGTAATACAGTTTCGTACGTCTGTGATAGATCCCATTCGCAACCCTCCTGGGGGTCCCGGAGACGTTTCATAATCTTTAATAGACAGTTTAGATCATACATTTTCGTATGGAAGGTACCTCGGAGGTGAAGTTGGATACAATGTCAATTTTGTCGTATAATATATATTATGGGAAATATGATTTATTAATTTAATAACAGTGCTATAACTAAGATATTTAATTTTACTCTTAATTCTTTCGGCAGATCATAACATCAGTCCTACTTACCCCTAAGATACACGATCCTGATTTGCCTGATTATGATACCAAAGCTACCCATTAACCCAATGCACACCGATATCATAATAGCAAATCCAACTAGGCCAAGGTCTTCTCCCAAGTTGAAATAGATTGCCGCACGAATTCCTCCCCATACTAATCCAGCAACTGCCAATACAAGTATTGATTTAAGAAAACCGCGTTGGGTATCCCACCCAAATATTGTACCTACAATCCAAAATATTGGATCTTTTAGTGATCCAACTATCATCAGAGTCAAGATTTCTCCACTCATCTAGTTCCTTTCAGACTACAACGACCATACCATCAAAGGCAGGTTCGACCCCATTGGGTAATTTCTGTTTGAGTTCACAATAGTCCAATTCGCCAGCCATATGAGTCAAAATTGCTCTCTTTGGTTTGACAGTGCTAATCCAGTCCAGTGTAAGTTCCAGATGGCCATGAGCGGGCGTTGGATGGTAACCTAAACAGTCAACAAACCAGCAATCGAGCCCATATAAACAATCAAGCGAAGCTTTAGGAAAAGAATTTACATCGGTACTATATGCCATATCTCCAAGACGGAATCCTAGAGTGATACCGTTTCCGTGAATCTGATTAAATGGCACAACAGAGATATCACCTACTTCAAATGGACCGTTGATTTCGTGTCCAACTAGTGATGGCTTGTACCCAAGCCGCTCCGGCCCACTGTCTTGAAACGCGTAATCAAATCGATGCCTAATATCATTTAATGTTTTCCAATTGGCGTAAATATCAATTGGGCCCTTTTTTTTTACGTTGAAGCCCCTTAAATCGTCTATTCCGTGAGTATGATCTGCGTGCGCGTGTGTATAAAGCACAGAGTCTATCTGATCAATATCAGCCTCAAGGCACTGCTCTCTCAAATCAGCCGGGGTATCTATTAGTAAACGTGTATTAGCAGTTTCGACAAATATTGAACTTCGGCGACGTCTATTCTTTTTATCGGCTGGGTCGCACGCGCCCCAAACCCCACCTAACATTGGCACTCCTGATGATGGTCCACAACCCAACACCGTGATTTTCATGATGGTAGTTTTGCCCTAGTAAACAAAGAAAAGAAATTCTTACTTGTCTGATTAGCTAATTTATCAGTCTCTATTTCAAGTAAATTCGCCAGGAATTCTGCGGTATGTTGTACAAAACTTGGTTCATTTCTTCGACCCCGTTTTGGAACTGGCGCTAAGAATGGCGCATCAGTTTCAACTAAAAGTTTATCCATGGGGATACTCTTTATTATATTTCTTAGGCACTCCGCATTTTTAAAAGTGACAATCCCAGCCACCGATATAAACATCCCACATTCCAGAGCTGCATTAGCTAAATATTCCCCCGAGCTAAAACAATGTATGACACCAGGAAAACTACCTTTACTAACTTCAAATCGTAACAATTCAGCCGTGTCCTCATCGGCGGACCTGCTGTGAATGATTACAGGTAGACCGCTTTGACGTGAGATAGCAATATGTCTACGAAAGCTTTCTATCTGTAAGTCACGAGGACTATTTTCGTAGTAATAGTCCAAACCAGTTTCGCCGACTCCAATGATTTTCTTCTTACGGTTAATTAACTTAAGAATTTTTGCAGGCTCTATCATAATTTCATGTTCAACATTATGAGGGTGGACACCAACGGAGCAGTAAATATTATTATATTCCTCGGCGATAGACAGAACATCTGAGAATTCCGACAACTTGGTACAGATAGTTTGTATTACTTTCACATCGGCTTCGCGGGAACGTTTAATCACGTCACCAAAATCTTCTTCAAAATCGGAAAAATTTAAATGGCAATGGCTATCAACAAGCATTTGACTACGCACTTATACTCAGTTCATCGGTTTTTCTGTGTCTTGAATCCTTGGGAAAATACCTTTGGGTTGTGACAGTGTAGTGCCAGAAAGTAAACGATTGTCAATTCCCAAAAAACTAAACGTTCGTTCATTCTCCGCCACGCCAAGCTGGTTAAGAAGTTGGGTCGCGGAATTAGGAATAAAGGGTTGCAATAGAATACCAAATTTCCGTATGCATTCAGCTAGGACATACAGAACTGTTTGCATTCTTTCTGGGTCAGTTTTTCTAAGGCTCCAAGGGGCTTGATGATCAACATATGAGTTCGCCATCCTAATAATCTTCCATATATCTTCTAAGGCTTCGTTACAGGATTGACGCTCTATGGTAGGTCGGATTAATTCTAAAAGCCCTTCAGCTTTCTGCAACAATTCATTGTCGGATTCTATAAATTGCCCCGGAATAGGAAATGTTGCGTCACAATTTTTGTAGATCATGGATAATACTCTTTGGCATAAATTACCAAAGTCATTGGATAAATCACTATTTACTCGGTGCACTAGGGCTGCTTCCGAGAAGTCACCATCTTTGCCAAAAGGTACTTCTCTAAGCAAGAAATATCTTACTGCATCTATTCCAAATTCTTCTACTAAAGCAAAAGGATCTACAACATTCTTAAGACTCTTTGACATCTTTTGGCCGTTGACTGTCCACCATCCATGGGCGAATACACGCTGTGGAGGTTCGAGGCCTGCTGACATAAGAAATGCCGGCCAATAAACGGCGTGGAAACGAAGTATATCTTTACCAACAACATGCACATTTGCAGGCCAATATTTAGTAAATAAGTCACTAGAAGTGTTTGGATAGCCGCTGGCTGTAATGTAATTAGTTAGCGCATCAAGCCAAACATACATTATGTGATGTTCATTCTCTGGAACCGATATTCCCCATTTAAAGCTCGTCCGGGATACAGATAAGTCTTGGAGCCCTCCTTTTACAAAGCTTATAACTTCATTTCTACGAGACTCTGGTAGGATAAAATCTGGTTTATCTTCATAAAATTTTTGTAAACGATCGCCCCACTCTGATAACCGAAAAAAGTAACTCGGTTCTTCTACCCACTCGACGGGAGCTCCCGAGGGAGCCAATAGTTGGTCGGGAACTTCATCTGATTTGGTAAGTTCGTTTTCAGTAAAAAAAGCTTCATCGCGGATAGAGTACCAACCAGAATAACTTCCTAAATAAATATCACCCGATTCGTTTAGAGCATTCCAAATAGCTTGACTTGATACGGCATGGCGTCCTTCTGTTGTTCTGATGAAATCGTCATTACTGATTTCTAGCTTATCAGCTAAATCCCGGAATCGTTGAGATACCCGATCTGTAAAAGCTTCCGGAGTTTCATTAGATAATTGTGCCGATTTCTCTACCTTTTGACCATGCTCATCCGTTCCTGTCAAAAACATCACTTCTTTACCATCTAAACGCATGAATCTCGCCATTGCGTCGCAAGCGATAGTTGTGTACGCGTGCCCAATATGTGGCACGTCATTAACATAATATATTGGTGTAGTAATGAAGTAGCTGTTAGGAGTAGACATAGTTTTTGATATTAAACCAATATCAGGTCTAAACGGTTAGAAAGTCATCGACAGTCGCATAAGCATGCAATATGACTTGCCTTCTGTCCAAATGCATATTTTCAGTATTGTTAAAAAGTTGGTTTAGTTTTTCCCATAACTGCATCCAATCTTCAAGCCCGCGCAAAGAAATAAATCTTTTCCGTGCGATTGTTTCTCCTCTAATTAACTCTACCGAATATCCATTAGAATTCTGCATGATTACTAAGCGCAGGATCCATCCCAATAGAAGTTGAGTGGCTATGGTAAAACGGTGTTCCGTTCCGGATCCAAAGAATTTATCTGCAATCGCATGTACCTGAAGAAAATCAGTCTTTGGTGCAGATATTAAGACAGTAATCAATTCACGATAGAGTGAAATACCGTCATTTTCATATATCTCAAGGGCACGACCTGGGCTTCCATCAGAGATTTCATATAAAATTTGGATTTCCTCCTTATCCAAATCTAGATTATTTTTCTGAATTATAGCGAAAAAATCTTTCCATAATAGAGGCTTCAAAATAAATTTATGGCACCTTGATTTGATCGTTGGTAATAACCGACCGGATGAATTGCTCACCAAGATCAAAGTCGTTCTCGGTGGTGGCTCTTCAAGAGATTTCAAAATTGAATTAGCGGCGTGCATGTTCATTTCATCAGCAGAATCTACTATGGCGACTTTAAAGATAGAATCGGCCGGCGTTAATCTCAAAAAATTGTGTAATTCTCTTGCTTCTCCCACAGTGATTTCCGTCCGGTAACGGCCTGTTCGAGAATTTTTTCCCTTCTCCAAAACGAATAAATCTGGGTGTCCCTGTGACGCAATCTGTGCGGATATTCTACTTTTAATCGGGACAGAGAGATCATCATCTACGTGGCTAGCAAAAAGATCATTATTGGTAGGTAATAACTTAATACCTAACATTTTTCGCGCTAGTCGATAAGCAAGTGTTGCTTTTCCGATGCCTTTTTCACCAGTAAGCAGGATTGCAGACGGCAAATGACCATTCTTGAGCAAAGACCCAAGTTGGGCCTCTATTTGTTCGTGGCCATAAAAAAACTTAGTTTCCCGAGGATGACAGCGAAGTTTAAGAGCACCTTCGTTATTAGACATCAAACTTACGCTTTATTTCATCTATTATGGTTTTGCTCGTTTCATCTATACTGTTCTGTCCGTCAATTATTACACATCTTGACGGCGAGTTTTCCGCAATACCTAAGAAGCCCTCTCTGACTCTGCTATGAAAATCTTTGTTCATTTTTTCGTAGCGATCTTTATTACCGTCTCGCAGACGGGCACGTTCTAGACCTACTTCTACAGGCACATCCAAAACAAAAGTAAGATCAGGAGTAAAAGATTCCACAATAAACTTATAAAGAAAATCAATAACAACTTTATTTACACCCAGTCCACTACCTTGATACGCAGCGGTGGAATCAGCAAAACGGTCACATAACACCCAGCTTCCTCTGTGAAGAGCAGGAGCAATTGTGTTTTTAATATGGTTCCGTCGAGCGGCGAAATGAAGTAGCACTTCCGATTTCGGATCCCACTTCCCTATATCCCCGTTTACCAATAGTTCGCGTATAAGTTCTGCCGAAGAATTTCCCCCGGGCTCTCGGGTACGAAGGGACTCAATTCCCTTTTTGGAAAGGAACGACTGCAATAATTTAATCTGTGTAGACTTTCCACTCCCCTCTCCGCCTTCAAATGTAATGAATTTGCTTTGTTCCACAATCTTATGGGCATTCTTTGTTTATTGTAATAGTGTTAATTACTTCTCTGGTGGAGGTCCAAATATCATATAACCCAAAGCTCCGCTTAATCGACCAAATAAACCTGAACGATCTACTGTCTCACCAGCTACCAACGGTAGCTGAATAATATTTGAATCTGATATTTTTACCCGCAACTGGGCTACTATATCACCTTTCTCGACAGGAGCTGGGATAGGGGATTCATAATGCACAGAAACATGTAAGTTATCTCTAGCATCACGAGGCAAAGTAACTGTCAGATTATCGTTTATCTCTAGGGGGACTCTGGCAATTTTCCCAAGCCAGACATCGGCTTTCGAAACCGTATCTCCCTTTTTAAATAATTGATAGTTTTTAAATTTTCTAAATCCCCAATCAAATAAACGTTCCGATTCAATTGCTCGTTGTTGCGCTGTTTCCATACCAGTGAGAACAAGTATTAAACGTCGATTATTCCTAACTGCTGTTGCCGCTAATCCATACCCTGCTTCACTGGTGTGTCCTGTTTTCATTCCATCTACACCGATATTTTTATACAACAGCGGATTTCGGTTTCCTTGTCGGATACCGTTGTATGTAAACTCTTTTTCGGCAAAGAGAGGAAAATAATTGGGATGATCAATTAGTATTTGTTTCGTTATTAACGCTATATCTCTCGCGCTCATTTTATGCCCAGAGTCTGGCCAACCAGTTGCATTTGTAAACGTGCTATCTTGCAATCCGATCTCATGGCCCCGATCCGTCATTAAATCAGAAAATGCCTCCTCACTCCCAGCAATTGTCTCCGCAAGAACAATACAGGCATCATTTCCTGATTGGACAATGACGCCTCTCAAGAGGTCTTCTACGGAAACTGTTTTTCCAACTTCAACAAACATCTTAGACCCACCCATGCGCCATGCTTTCTCACTAACAGGCAACATATCTTCCATGGCAAGTCCACCTAATTGAATCTCCTCAAATACCATATAGCTTGTCATTAGCTTGCTTAAGGATGCCGGTGGAACGGGTGTTTCGATGTCCTTCTCTAAAAGAATTGCCCCGGTCGCAAAATCCATCAGAAGCGCTTGTTTAGCCGATGTCTCAAATGCAAAAGCAGGACTAACAAAGGAGACGGCAATTAGAAAGTTTCTACAAATTTTGATGAATAACCACATGAGTCACTATTCTATCCAATTTTTTCATCTAAATGTTATTAAATTACTAAATTAAAATTTTTAATAATAACAAAAAATTAAGAAATTTTGGTACCGTTTTCGACACTTCTATGCTCAGAATCGGCTACGTATCTACATGCTTTGATCTTGTATTAGGTGGACGTCTCTGTAGCCGGATTTTATTAGATTCTGCATTAAATTGTCTGCTTCATCGACATTAGCGACGGGTCCTAATTGAACTCTATAGTAAATATTTTGATCAAACTCGGTAGTAGTGATGCGGACAGGAGCAAAGTACGAAAGTTTTCCACTTAGTCTACTGGCATTCTGTTCTTGAAGAAATGATCCAACCTGCACGAAGAATTCAGATACTTTTTCAATTGCCAAATTATTTGAATTTATTGAAGCAATATTTTTATTAGTATTTCTGCTTACGATATTCTTTATTTCTATCGGAGCAGATGCCACTGCGCCTTCTGGTAAAGGCAAATCGCCTACAGCAACATTAACGGATGGGACAGCCTCCACAATTTCCGCTTCACCAGTCGGATTATTGTACTTTTCTGCAACGTATAGGGAACCATTTTCGGATATCGCACGGACACGAACCATTGCCAAGCCTTTCTCTTTGAAACCTAAAAGTTGAGAAGCTCGACGAGATAGATCTATAATACGCCCGTTCACAAATGGCCCTCTATCGTTAACATCTAAGATAATCGATCTACCATTCGAAAGATTTGTCACCCGGACTTTGCTTGGCATTGGCAGTGTCTTATGAGCCGCGGTGAGAGCATTCATATTGTATACTGCCCCATTAGCCGTAGTTTTCCCATGGAAAGCTTCACCATACCAGGAGGCAATTCCAACCTCGTCATAGTCTGGATTTACCTTCGGATAATACCAAATACCATCTACTTGATATGGTTTACCAACCTTATATTCTCCAAGGGCGGTTACGCTGTTACTATCTATCTTTGGTGGTTTAGTGGTGCTATCCCTCTCGTGTTTTTCTGAGTCCGATGTACTACCAAGTTCTTTAACACTGTGAATAGCAAGTTGCGTTTCCGCACATCCACCGAGAAACATGTTGCCACAAAGCAACAAGACAAGGCTGATTACCCAAACCACAAAATAGTGAGACCTGATATTCAAGTATGCTGGTCCCTTACCAATTTTCTTTAATACTTAACGACCTATCATGTCATCTGCAAGAATGCCGACAGAAAGAGCAAAGTAAATAGAACGATTCCATTTTAAAAGGGTTCGAAAATTATTATATACCATAAAGGCTCGCCCATTGATTCCGTCGGGAAGGATTATAGATGCGTCTAGGGAGCGAGTGGGTAAATTTCGACCGTCTATCCGTCTAATACCGATTTCTTGCCACACATTAATCGGCTTGATTGTCTCCAACCCCGTCGAATCAAAATCGAAATTTAACGGTAAGGTTACTTCTCGTCCCCAAGTCTGATCATCCTTCCAACCTAATACATGGAGATAATTTGCTATAGAAGCAAAAATATCTTCTTTAGTAGACCAGATATCCCGTCGACCATCTTGATTGTAGTCGATTGCATAACGTTGATAGCTGGAGGGCATAAATTGGCACTGCCCCATGGCTCCTGCCCAAGATCCATTCATATTTAAAAAATCGATATCACCATTATCCAAAATAAGTAGTGCTTGAATTAATTCTGATAGAAAGAATTCTCCCCTACGGCCGTCAAAAGCTAAAGTTGCCAAAGCATCAATTACTGGAAATCCCCCTGTAAAACGCCCAAAATCACTTTCCAATCCCCATAATGCAACTACAAATCGATTTTGAACATGATAATTTTGGGCAATTTCATTTAGAAGTTCTTCTTGGTTCGAGAGACGTTTTTGCGCGCCCAATATTCGGTTAGTAGATATTACCTTCTGGAGGTATTCCTCAAAGGATTGCCGGCCTTCGGGCTGACTTCTATCAAGCTCAATTATTCGGGGTCGATATGCAATATTTTCCAAAGCCTCATCTAAAACCAATTTTTCAACACCAGCACGAATCGCCTCCTCACGAATAGTCTGAAGCCAATCAAAAAAATCGCGGTCCTCGGCATATATTTCTAGAAAAGGCAGCCCTAATCCCAGTAAGAATACTGAACCAAAGACCAAATAGCGGATTAAAACTCGTTTCATAGTGGTATCATCTCATATTGAGATATATGAGGAAATACTATGGATAAAAGGTTTCGGATGACGAACAAATATTTGCAGGTTAAAACTACGCTTAACCTTGTTTATACCGGTAATTTGTATTCGATGAGGTATTAAATACCGGAGGAGTGGCAGAGTGGTTGAATGCACTGGTCTTGAAAACCAGCGTGCCCTCACGGGTACCGGGAGTTCGAATCTCCCCTCCTCCGCCAATTGTGAATTCATCTAAGTTCTTTGGACAATTTATTTTTTAGACAGTATTAAAGAAAATCCAAAAGCTAATACAATTAAAATGGACGATACTAGCAAACATCCGGGCTATCCAAATATTTGATATGATAGCCCACAGAGAAGGCCTTGGATATCGACCCGTCTATCTATTGACAGCACGCACTCAACTACTCTTGGGATGCCAGTTCAAAATAATTTCTTAGTAATTTACATAAATTTAATTAACCCGACGTCAAAACTCATTACGTTTTTTGAAACCCGCAATATTTCGGTAATCTCTAGCAATTTCATCCACCTCCCAATTCGCTACAAGGTCTTCAACCCGATCTTCTGGACCAGATACTCTATCATCTGCGATATCGAGAACTTTCTCAGGGCCCCATCGTCTGTTCTCTAGAACAATTTCGGAAGTTTTGGTGCGTCTAATTTCCTCATATTCTTTTAAAGAATCTACTGGGTTCTCCTTGGTCATTAACGACGACAGTAGCTCACAATCTAGAATCGCTTGTGAAGCACCGTTAGCCCCTACCGGATACATTGGATGTGCAGCATCTCCTAATAAATTTACACGTCCTGTCCCCCAGCTTGGAAGTGGATCTCTATCTACCATGGGATATTCAAAAATTTGTCTTCCACTTTTCAGCATTGCGAGGACATCGATATCTCGCATGTGAAAATTGTTAAAATGCTTAACAAACTGATTGTTGCCTGGTTGTGTCCAATCTGCTGCTTCCACTTCTCTAGGGTATTCCTGCCTGTATTCAGCCACCCAATTAATTGAGACATTTCCTGAGCTGTCAGGGATAGATGATATCGGATAGCAAACCAATTTGATATCGTGATTACCTGCTATGAACATGGTTTCACCATCACCAAAAGGAGCTAATTGAGAGATCCCTCGCCACATTGTCATGCCCTCGTATTTCGCAGGTAATTCATTTGGATGTAGTTGCTTTCGTATCTGAGAATGAAAACCATCAGCCCCAATCAAAATATCCCCATGAATGGGGTCCGTTTGATCTCCCGTTACTGTGTTTTTTGCAAACACAATAACGGAGCGATCATCTTGAATAAATTTTTTTACTTCCATCCCTGTTTGTATTGAATCAGGGCCTAAACGTTCAACAACCTTTTTTAATAATTCCATTTGCAGGAGGCCCCGATGGAGAGAATACTGTGGGAACTCAAATCCTGCTTCGATCCCGCGTAAATCGGAAGTAATGACTTGACCAAACTTAGTCCTGTATTCAATTGCCCGGGTTCGTATTCCTATTCGATCCAAAGTGGTCCCGAGCCCAAGCCTATGCAGCACTCCCGAACCATGGGGCAGCAGGTTGATACCGACCCCTAGCGGTTTGATTTCCGGTACCGCTTCCAAAATTTCAACATGAAAGCCGTCTCGATTCAAACAAAGTGCAGCCGTTAAACCGCCAATACCAGCGCCCGCAATAAGTATTTTCATTACAAATTCATTTCTAATGAAAAATATAAGATATTAATGGTATTTATTTATTTTTAAATTAAAAATTAGATTGTAAAAATCGCTGAATTGCTTTTCTAGGCTCGAAATACAGTGGGAATGATTATACTACTAGTGAAATAATAAATTCGACTCTAATCTACATAGTGGTTATCTGAAATAAAACTACCACAGTTTCGTAATTGGGGGAGCAAGTGTCAAAAACTTACCTATTTTCTGTTAATCCAGATACAAGGCCAACGAAGACTATCGATTCGGGAGATGTAATAGATATAGAGGTTGAAGGCGCTTTCGTTGATGTTGAAGACATCCAATCAGTCCCGACACCTTTCACACCTGAGTCAGAAGGCCATCCTTTGGCGCCAATTGCCGGTCCTATTAAGGTAAATGGAGCCAAACCAGGTGATTCACTGATCATTGAGTTACTTAAACTGACTCCCACCGGAATTGGAACCAACGCTATTGTGCGAAATTTTGGGGTGTTGAAGGCGGAATTTCCGGATCCCGCAATCATTTCATGCCCTGTACGAAACGGTAAGGCATGGTTCGGTGATCGAATTCCAATTCCTCTTTTCCCAAATCTTGGAACCATCTCCACAATGCCGCCAGAAGGGTACAAGCCCTCCTATGCAGGCCTTTATGGCGGTGATTTTGATCAAAAAGATGTAGCGGTTGGTGCAAAAGTTCATTTACCCGTTATGGTTCCAGATGCTTTGTTATTTATGGCCGATCCGCACGCTGTAATAAGCGACGGGATCATTAGTGGTACCGGCGTTGAGTGTACTACTCAGGTTAGTGCAAAGATTGAGTTGGTAAAAGAAAGCGCTGTGAACCGTCCAATCCTTGACCACGCGGGCACTATTCAAATTTTAGGATTTGGCGAAACTGTAGAGGCAGCTACTCGGGACGCATCGAATGCGTCCGTCAAATTTCTTAGCAAGAATACTGACTTAAATGATAAAGAAGCCTACATGTTACTCGGAATCATTGGCGAGTTACGCATAGGAACTTCACCAAGGCCGATTATGGCGGCTAGATTAATCATACCCAAAGAAATTATGATAGACGCCGGATGGACAGGAAAGGTTACCTAATTGTTGAATGAAGTTTGGTAATGGTTGTTTGTTTAATGGAGAAAATCCCTGTAATTATAACGTCCAATTATCCAAACAATATTCCTTCTTGTAACTGTATCGAATGTAATCAAGAACTGGCTCCGGTTATTGAAGGAAAAGAACAGGTGTCTTTAGTCGTTGATGTGGTAAAAAACGAGATTTAAATATCTTAAACTTATAAGCAGAGAAAAAATTTTATGACACGATTTTATGAGCCCGATCTTGGTTCGGAACCAGACAACCCGTTTGCACGTGATGAGACAGGACGACTTGTCCGGCGATCGTTCTGGTTGGATATGAGCGATCAATCTCTAACCTTAGCCATGACAAAAGGTATCGGCTCCAGGTTAAGAGCTAGTGAAAAACGAGAACATTTAATTGATATTAAAAGAGAACACCTGATTGATGAGATATGCCAGGAAATATTGCCTCCTGAAGAAAACGGAAATTAGTAAAGGAACTAATTATATAGTAACTCTCCCTGGGTGTTTGATGTCCAGCGTTGGATGGGATTTCTCAATTGTCTGGTCTTTATTTGATAAGTACAATAGCTCCATACAACATGCTTCTAGGCGCAACTACGCGGGCATAGAGTAGAACCGTATCAATTTAAATTAAGCCGTCATATGCCCATAATCTTGACCCAAAGCTATTATTTCCAATCCCAACAATAGTTGAGTCTCATGTCAAAAATTACAGATATAACAGTTGATCATTTCCAGATTCCATTGGCAGTAACACTTACCGATGCGACTCACGGAGAAATGAAACAGTTCGACCTCATTACGGTACGCATCACTGATGCGGATGGAGTTATGGGACTGGGGTATACTTACAGTCTAGTCGGAGGTAGTTCCATACGAACGCTGGCAACAGATTCACTTGCCCCACTTCTTCTTCAAGAAGAAGCCAATAGGATCGAATCCCTTTGGCAAAAAATGTGGTGGTTTTTACATTACATAGGGCGTGGTGGCCCAGTTAGTTTTGCTATGGCTGCTATTGATATTGCATTATGGGACCTAAAAGCGCGAAAACAGCAGACACCACTCTGGCAGTTACTCGGTGGCCACGATCCAAAAGTGAAAACTTATGCGGGAGGCATTGATCTTTATTTTACCCTAGATGAGCTATTAGCGCAGACTGAAAAGAATTTAGAAAATGGCTTTAGAGCTATAAAAATGAAGGTAGGACGGGAAAATCTCAGTGAGGACCTTGAAAGAGTCTCTGCCATGAGGAATTTTTTAGGAGACGATTTTCCTTTGATGGTTGATGCAAACATGGGTTGGACCGTCGACCAGGCCATTCGGGCTGGGAACTCCCTTAGAGAATATAATGTAGTATGGCTAGAGGAACCAACCATACCGGACGATTTTGAGGGTTATGCTCGTATTCAAAAGGAAGGCGGGCTCGCAATTGCTGCGGGTGAAAACTTTCATACCCTTTATGAATTTCGACATTTAATCGCCGTAAATGGTGTGGCTTTTCCGGAACCTGATGTCGCTACTTGCGGAGGGATCACCGTTTGGATGAAAGTGGCACACCTAGCTGAATCAAATAATTTACCAGTGACTTCACACGGGGTACACGACCTGCATTTACAATTGCTCGCCGCGGTTCCAAACAAGTCATACCTAGAAGTACATGGTTTTGGTTTGGAGAAATACATCAGAAACCCTCTTCAGGTGATCGATGGATACGCTACAGCACCTAACGAAGTAGGACATGGCGTAGATTTTCACTGGGATGACTTAGGTCAGTTTGCGATCTGATAAATGAGCTAAATTAATATTTATTGCGACCAAAGACCGTTCGACTAATGTCTTTGCTTCGATGTAATTCAGATTCAGTAACAAATAAAATCACTTCTGGACACCCCATAACACTTTCTAAGGAGATTCCATTTATAGATCTTTTGCGCCCTTTTATGAGCATAACGGTGTGTTTGTTACGAATGGTTGCAATTATAACAAATCCATAATCGGTCCTATTTTGTACAACGATATCATCATCTATTTTGTAACTTTGGATTTGTTCTCATCGTTAACCATATAGCATGGAGTTGCATACTCCTTCTCTAATTATGTGAGGATGAATGAAAAAAATAAACGGTTTACAAAACCTACTTGGTGTAGGAACAGCCCTCTTAGTTGTAGGCGGCCCAATACCGGCTTTGGCTCAAGACATAGAATCGCGTATCCTTGAGCTCGAGCAAGAACTGATCCTAATGAGAACTCAACTAACGGCTCAGGTCCAAACGGCTCAAAACGCTGCTGCAGATTCAGGTAAATCAGGCGATAAATATAAAATGTCTGGGCCAACTCCCAAATGGGAGTCCTCTGACGGTCGATATAAAATGGAGATTGACGGACGCATTCACTACGATTTTGGCATGTTTGATCAGGATGATAACACTACTGGTAATGTTGAATTTCCGGATCTAAGTTCAGGGAGCAACTTTCGTCGGGGTCGTATCGGCTTAAAGGGCACAGTCGATAAGGAATGGGCCTACAACATAACCTTTGATTTGGGCGAAAGTTCGGATTCAGGCAACGTGGACACTGACGTCGTGTACCTTCAATACAAGGGTATCAAACCCCTTACTTTTACACTCGGAAAGCACAAAGTACCAAATATGATGGTTATTTTGACCAGTTCTAACGAGATTGCTTTCATCGAACGTGGTCAAGTAGCCAACATCATGACTACCACGGTCTACAATGGAAATGCTGGTGCGGCCGCAACAGAAGTCGGTGAAAAGCGCATAGGGTTTAGTGTCGGTGGTGGCGGAAAAAAGTGGCATGCCCGTACTGGTTTTTTTACTGGTTCTGAAGACTATAACTCTGGGGACGCTCCTTTGAGTATTCATGGGCGCGCAAGTTTCGCACCCATCAACACGAAAGAACAGGTCCTGCACGTTGGCGTATCCGGTTGGCACCTCTTCGAGTCACCACAAGATTCTGATCAACGCCAAACATTTAAGTTGCGTGACCGGCCTGAATTTAGAGTGGATGGTAATCGATTAATTGATACCAGCGATGTTGGAATCGATGTAGGAGACGCTGGAAATCTGGATGACGCCAACATGATAGGTATTGAATTGGCCGGCAAAGCGGGTCCTGCTTGGATGATGGCAGAATGGGCCCGCTCTGAATGGAATTTGACCGGAGAAAATGGTGGAACTTTCACGGGAACCCCTGATTTTGATGGTTGGTACATATCAGGTGGTCTATTCTTAACCGGAGAATCTCGGAAATACAGCGCGAAATCAGGTACTTGGAAAGGTGTCAAAGTTAAAAATCCATTCTCACAAAAACGTGGAACTGGGGCTTGGGAAGCACTTGCACGGTATTCCACGATGGACTTAAACGATGCTGAGGCAGGCATTGAAGGCGGGGAACAGACTAACTACACGCTTGGACTTCGTTGGTGGGTAAATAATTACGTTAACTTCGCATTTAACTATATAAATGCAGACGTAGACAAAGACACTTCAAGCACAAGTGGCGTTCAAGAGGGCCAAGATCTTAATATCTATGCCTTCCGAAGCACTGTAAAATGGTAGAAGGTCTTATTTGTAGTAACTGCCCTGTAACTTAAGACTAAATATGAGAACCCACCTTAGCACTCGCTGAGGCGGGATTTTCTCCATTCAGGGCCAATTATTACGTTTTTTCAGTTATGCGGATATCCATTATCTGGCATGCGAATTCATGATTGCAAAAAGATGCTATCTCGTTTTATGTTGCGCTCTGCTTGCCCATACAAGGGCGTCTCCAAACGAAATGATTTCAGATGACAAACCGTGTTCTTTCATACGGGCTTTCAGCCCTTTCGATTATTACCATTGCTTTTGCTTGTCCTGCTGTAGCTCAAGAGCCTGATCTTGAAGCAAACCAAACAGAATTACTTCAAAGGTTGGAACAACAACAGACGCTCATCGCTCGTCAGAATCAAAGGATTGAACGCCTAGAGCAAGCTATTAAAAAATTAATTGAACCTACAAAACAATCGGTTTCAGAGCAGTCATCCTCGAACTCAGATACCAATGAAGATAACCAGACAAACACGACTCCTGCCCAAACCACTGCGCCTGCGACACCTTCTCCTCCGCCCGAAACCAAGGAAGCAAGCGGAAATGACGCGGCTGAAGACCCTTTTGCGGGGAAACGAGCTCCAAAAAAAGGCTATGATCCTGAAAAGTCATTTTTTGGCCCCCTACCCCGTTTCAAGTCAGCAAACGGATATTCTTTTGGATTTAGTGGGGTCATTGCATACGACGCCGTCGGGTACTCCCAGGAAGGCCAAGATGGCAGCGTGAACGTTCCAGATTTCAGGGATGGTAGCAAAGTAAAAACTGCAGCTATGGGCATCGTTGGAGTTTTTCCGAAGGACTGGATCTGGGGCATTTTTTATGATTTTGCGGACACCGACGACGCGGTGATTGAAGGCTTACGTTCAGCATTTGCGCTTTACCGTGGATTTGAGCCATGGTGGATAATTATTGGGCAACAAAATGCCGGTACTGGTCTTGATGCGTCCAATTTTTCGACGCAAAGGGTATTTATGGAAGAGGCGATGTCGGCTGGGGCATTCGCCTTTGCTCCAGGAGCTCCCATCATGGGGATATCTACCCTTTATCGGCAAAATAATAGGTATATTCGGTTGGGCCTCATGAGTGACCCAGCTAAGAACCCAAATAACGTTGCAGATGGTGCCGAGGGTGATGAACCATTTGGAGTTCATGGTCGGTTCGCATGGGCGCCTATCGCGACGAGAACCCGTGCATTTCACGTTGGAATATCCGGTTATTGGCGTAAACCAGACGGTACTGGATTTAGCTCTGACCCTGAAGTGGTATTGGACTCGACTAAACTAATTGATACGGGAGATATTACCCGGGCCGAAAACTACTACTTTACGGGATTAGAGGCAGCAATGGTTCGAGGTCCTCTCTCAGTCCAAGGGGAATACGGTTTTGTAAACGTTACTCGCAAAAACAATCGCTCCGACCAAACGACATTTCAGGATTTGAACTTTGATGGATATTATATCCAAGCAAGCTATTTCTTAACCGGCGAATCTAAAAATTATTACCCGCGGTTTGCTGCATTTTGGCGTGTGAGTCCCAAAAATGATTTTAGTCTGAAAGACGGAACCTGGGGTGCATGGGAACTGGGTCTTCGATATAGCTTCCTAGATCTCGATGATGGCACTTCAAACCTGGCAGGTGGTGGAGTACGTGGCGGGGTAGCTGAAAACTACACTTTAGGCTTGAACTGGTATCTAAATCCGTTCGTACGCGCCCAGTTAAATTATGTTCACAGTGATGTTGAGAATCTAACTGATACAGGGCTACCCGAAGGCGATATCGTGCACATGGTAGGAACTAGACTACAAATTGAATACTAAGAGTAGCTATCAAGTGTACCTGCAATAACCAGTCCAAAGATTATTAAATATACTGGCAGTGTCTAGCTATACAAAACCGGTCCCTGTAGGCATTTCGCATGCAGCAAGGATAATGGGGCTTCAGCACTTGAGCAATCTTCACCGAGAGGTATAGCGTCTAAGATTTTACATCTTGGGTGTGACACGGCTCAAATCGTTATATAATCCTAATCGGGTTCTAGACGATTTGGATACACCAAAATGAAACAGTTCTATTCCTTACGATCTTTGCAACTTATTTATGGCTTTGCTTTCCTTTTACTGTTGTCAGTAAGTGCTATTGGGGGGCTACTAGCATTTCAAGCGAGCGAACGCAGTTCTATGGAAGCTCAAAGGGTCGGAACCCTGCTCAAAACCGTAGAACTGACCCGGGGAGATCTTTATCGTCAATTAAAGGAGGTTTTTGATTTTCACTTTCTGCAAGATGCGGACGCCGACGTCGAATTTGATGAATTAGGGAAACGCTCTCAAACCCATTTTGAAACCTTACAAAAATTAGCGGTTACAGACGAAGAAAGAATAGCAATTGAAGAGCTAATCAAGACTTATCAGACTGTGAATAATACAATTATCAAAATTATGTCGCTGCAACGTGGTCAAATACCACAGTCTGAAAAGCTTGTGTTATTGGATACGGAACTGGAAGGGGAAAACTTAAGTGATCTTGAGGCCGCATTCGGCGCGACAGAACATTTGTTTGTAGTCGCTCAAACCGAATTACAGTCCAACGTAAAGCATTTAATACAAACCGCTTTAGCATTATTATTACTGCCTATTCTAATTGCAGCAGCCTTACTTCTTTTCGCTCGAATTTTCTTAGACAAAGCTTTTGTTAAACCACTGGCTAATATACTGAGCAGCATGCAAATCTTTGGCAAAGGGAATCTAAAACATCATGCTATTGAGCAAGGCGCAAACGAAATGGTAGATCTTCAACGTGCAATCAACGATATGGCGAGCGAACTAGAAAAAAGTCGTTCAGATCTGATTCAGAACGAAAAAGAGGCGGCTTTGGGTGCTCTAGTACCAGTCATCGCACATAATATCCGAAATCCACTGGCAAGTATTAGGGCAACGGCAGAAGTATCTAATCTTTCAACGTTAAGCCCCGAAATTCACCAATCATTTACCGATATAATCGGAGCTGTTGATCGTTTAGAAAAATGGATTTTGTCGTTATTTAACTTTTTAGATCCGTCTAAACCAGACTTCCAGATCTGCCAAATTCAACAGTGTGTAGACAATGCTCTGTCTTTAATCCCGTGGAATACCCTTAGTAAAGAAATTTCAATTGCAAAAACAAATTGGGATAATCCCAGTCAAATCAGGTTAGATATCAATCTTATGGAACAAGCTATATATGGCCTTATCACAAATGCCATCGAGGCTTCCCCCACTAATACAGAAATTAGACTCACAGTGGACTCAGATCAAAATAGCATGGAACTCACGATAGAGGACGATGGGAGTGGATTTTTATTCGAGCCTGGTCAAATTACTAATTTGCGTGGACCTACAACCAAAGCGCATGGATCGGGTTTAGGGATTCCTTTTGCCCATAAAGTTTGTGAACTACATAATGGTCATTTAAGTTTTGAGAATAGAAAAAATTTCGGTACATCCGTTACAATATCTCTTCCTTTAAGCAAATCAGAATGACTAAGCCGTGACTAATATTCTAATCGTAGACGACGAAGTTGTCTTTGCAGGTGCTGTCCAACGCAAATTACAACGCGATGGCTATGAGTGCAAAATTGTCAACACGCTTCTTGACGCTCATCAAATACTCGATACTAAACAAAACGATAAAGACAAGTTTTGGCCCGACCTCATACTATTAGACATGCGTTTACCAGATGGAGATGGCACTAACTTATTGGAAAATGTTGACAAAAAAATACCGGTTATTGTCATTACTGCGTATGGCGATATAGAGAGTGCAGTATCCGCAATGAGACTAGGCGCTAGCGATTACCTTACCAAGCCACTGGATTTAAAAGAACTTGGATTAGTAATTTCTAAGGTATTGAATAACGAAGAAATACGGAATCAGCTTAGCCTAGCAAAAGAAAGGGATAAACGACTAGCGTCGAAACCGATCCTTATTGGAAATAGTCCAGCCATGGAGGGAGTAAGAAATACAATCCAACGAATTGCAGCAATCGATACCCCCTCACCTCCTAATGTTTTAATCCTTGGGGAAACGGGTTCAGGCAAAGATCTTTTGGCCTCCCTGATACATATAGAAAGTGGAAATTTGGGCCGCCCATTTGTGCAGGTGGATTGTCCAGCGCTAAATCATGAACAAATTGAAGCCCAGTTATTCGGTGAAATAGTTTCTGATAACGCTTCTAAATCCAACCAAACACGAGGTTTAATCGAGACCGCAGAAGACGGAACGCTTTTTCTAAACGAAATCGCTGAAATTCCTCTGGTTCTACAAAGTAAACTTCTTCACGTAATCGAACATAGAACAATTCAAGCTTTAGGCAGTAATAAACAAAATACCGTGGACGCTCGATTTATAGCGAGCAGCAATCGACCATTGGCTAGTATGGTACGAGACGGAAATTTTAGAGGTGACTTATTCTACCGCCTTAACGTACTTACTGTAGAGATTCCTCCTTTGAGAGACCGCAAGGAAGATATTCCGATACTGGTTTCTCACTTCTCACAACAGACCTCTCGTCGGTATGGGTACCCGGATATTGAGTTGGATGAAACGGCACTGGAGGCAATGCACCAATACCACTGGCCCGGTAACGTCCGTGAACTGCGCTATTTGGTAGAGCGTTCAGTCCTATTACAAAGTAGTTCAACGATAAGTGCAGAAGATCTGGGCCTTTTCGACGGTCTAAAAGCTGAAGCACCAGTAAACCCCACTCCTGATCCAACTACATCTAATCTGACACTAATCTCAGCGGAACGGAATATGATTGAAAAGGCTTTAACTCAAAATAAGGGCAACATTTCGAAAGCAGCACGTTCCTTAGGGATCACTAGAATGACCTTAAGGTATCGAATGGGTAAACATCGAATAGCAAAACAGTGATAGTAAATATTGGTTGATAATAACCAATATGGGTGCCTGACAAATAAAAATGGTTCATCTGAATACAATATCTCACAAATTACTCAGTCGAAATTTATTTCTACTGTTCCTGAGCCAACTATTAAATATTCTATATTTGATTTAGTCTATTTAAATTTTGGTAAAATCCTTGTTCCTAAGCACCTAATTCGTTATACACACCGGCGTTTTTTGTTTTATTCAATCGGAGATATGGTGTGAATAGTTTCTTAAAATCTTCAATCCATAGTTCGTTCTTTATCACTTTCCTGAGTTTATTTCTCTCTGCGAATGTAAGTTCAGCACAGGAAGCCGGCAGTTTGGAAATACCCGACATCAACGTTGGCATTACACCGATGCCTGGAACCGGGATTTCTGTAGATAAAGTACCGACCAAAGTCCAGACTTTAAATCCGAGTGAATATAATGAAACCTATTCAGTTGATCTCCCAGCTTTATTGAATAGTAAAGCTGCAAGTATTGATGCCACAGATACACAAAATAATCCATTTCAGAAGAACATCACCTATCGAGGATTCCAAGCTTCGCCCCTACTAGGAGAGCCGCAGGGACTAGCTGTCTATCAAAATGGTGTACGTATAAATGAACCTTTTGGTGACGTTACTCAATGGGATCTCATCCCAGAGACAGCTATTTCCCGAGCTGAAATCATCTCGAGTAACCCAGTTTTTGGTCTGAATTCCCTTGGTGGAGCAATTGTGTTAAGCCTTAAAAACGGATTCGAGTTTAACGGAGTTCAGCTAGAAACTTACGGTGGTTATTTTGAACGCGGCGGAGTGGAATTTCAATTTGGCCATAGTACGGAGAATTTTGCGATATATACCGCCATTGACCAACAACTTGAAGCAGGTTGGCGAAATCGCTCCCCATCAGACGTTAAACGAGCTTACACCAATGTTGCGTTACGATTTGATAATTTAGATATAAGCTGGGACGTTACGAACGCAGCCACTAATCTAAACGGAAACGGTCTTGCCCCTGTCGAACTTCTGGAAGCAAATCGAAGAGCCGTGTTTACATGGCCCGACACTACGGAAAACAATTTATTTTCTACGGGCCTCAGCGCTAATTATTACGTGAACGACACGGTCTCCCTACAAGCAAATACCTATTTCCGCCGCTTAATCCGAACCACTTTAAATGGGGATGAAGTAGAAGCGGGAGCCTGCGAAATTGATGACGATCGCACCGAAAATACTGTGAACGCGAATATCCGAGCAAGTGCCGATGTTGCGTCCGCAGCATCTCAAGCTGCCGCAACTTTTGCTGATGCAGGTTTTGAAATCGAGAACTTCGTTTGTGAGGAGGAGGAAGAAGACAATAAGATTGAAATGATACTCGATGCGGATGGTCAGCCTATCACCTCATTTGCAAAAGTATTTGCGGCTGCAAATACGAGTTCCACGATGACAAAGGGGTGGGGTTTTGGCCTTCAAACTACTATAGACGAAAGCTTATTCGGTCATGATAATAAATTTATTTTAGGTGCAAGTGCAGATTACGGCCTAACCAGATTTCATAATCAATCATTTTTAGCCACCCTATCCTCGGATAGAACTTTCTTAGAAGCCGACCCTTTTACTATAATTAACTTTGCCAACCTTGAATTAGAATTCGAAAATGATCCCGGTGCTGGCGATGGGTTAGACGATGTGGAGCAAGAATTTAGCGAGGTGGGGCCAACCCACCTTCAAGCCCATAACCGCTACTATGGTTTATATGCAACCGACACCTTCTTCGTGAATGATAGACTTGCTGTAACTTTAGGCACGAGATTTAATTTTGCCCATATCCAAACAAGGGACGAATTCAGGACGAATTTCTCTGTGGAGAGAAAAGGTAATCTTGATGGCTCACACATCTTTCGACGAATTAACCCAAGTGCAGGATTTACATATAATATTCCGAAGAGAGATACTACTTTTTATGCTAACTGGGCTCAGTCAAACCGGGCACCTTCTCCTGTAGAGCTTGCATGTGCTGACCCGGCAGTTCCTTGTCGCGTACCCAACGCATTCACCGCCGATCCACCCCTTGGTCAAGTCATTTCACAAGGGTTTGAGACGGGCTTACGAGGACATCTCCATCAAGACAGACTCGCCGGCATTACTCCGTTGAACTGGAGTATCAACGGCTACAGTTTTGAAAATAAGAACGACATCATCTTCATAAGTGCAGGAGTTGGACTTGGCACAGGATTTTTTAAAAACGTAGGTAAAACACAAAGAACGGGTTTCGATACAAGTCTATCTGGGAAAATAGCCGGTATTAATTGGACCACCAGTTATGCCTTTATTGAATCCACTTATGAAACAACTTTCCAGATAGCCTCTGCCAATCATCCAGAGGCAATAAATAAGGAAATTACAGTTGAACCGGGGGATAATATTCCAGGAATCCCGCAACATAGTTTTAAAGCGGGGGTTAATTATGAACCGTTAAAAAATCTGAGAGTGGGACTCGACATGGTATCTAAATCTGGGGTGTTTTTACGCGGTGATGAGGCAAATTTATTAAAGCGCACTTCCGGACACACAATCTTTAATTTGCGTTCTAATTATAGCGTGAATGATCGCACACAGATTTACATGGCAGTTGATAATATTTTGGATACACAGTACGAAACTTTCGGGCAACTTGGCGAAACCGGTAATGAGGTGCCAATATTCGAATTGCCGAACGGAGTTATCGATCCGACATTTCTGTCACCTGGTCAACCGTTTGCCGCTTTCGCTGGAGTAAAAATTAAACTGAATTAGCTGGATTACCTAGCCGGAAAGGTTAGTACGTTTATGGACGATACATTCGCAATTACGACGGGAATAAGCCTTTTGGATAAAGGCGGACCGGTAATGCTCATCCTATTCGGTCTATCCATATTTGCTCTAGCCATAATATTTGTGAAGACCTATCAATTCATTGCATCTCAATTGGGACGCACAGAATTTATTGATAAGGCAATAATCTCACTCCAAGAAAATCAAGAACAAACTGCCATACAAATTCTTACAAATAGTAGGCATCCCGTTGCGCGCGTTATGTATGCAACCTTAAGTATGATTTCATCGAAGACCCTTACAGAAGAAGATCGTGAAACTGAAATTAGTCGAATTGGCTCTGCCGAAATTCGAAACCTTGAGAGTTATCTTCGAGGACTAGAAGTTATTGCTAATTTAAGTCCTCTCCTTGGTCTTCTCGGAACCGTTCTTGGTATGATCAAAGCCTTTGCTAGATTAGAAAGTGCTGGAACGAAGGTTGATCCCACAATCTTAGCTGGAGGTATTTGGGAAGCACTATTGACGACCGCTTTTGGCCTGAGTGTTGCAATTCCTGCCCTTGCCGCATTTTATATTCTCGAGGGCAGAGTAGAAAATGTTCGAACAGCAATGAAAGATGCTGTCACAAGAGTATTAAATAGTTTGCCAAAGAATTAAGGACTGTGGACTAATAAAATACAGAGAAGATAGCACAATGGATTTTGCGGAACGTCCTCGCTCAAGACAGGAGTTGAATGTTGCTCCGCTGATCGACGTGGTTTTTCTACTGCTGATTTTCTTTATGCTCGCAAGTACATTCATAAAGCCAGAGGCGATCGATTTAATGCTTGAGGGTGGGAGTGCGACCCAGACAACTTCTGACGAAATTATAAACATACAAGTATCCTTCGATGAGACTATAAGGCTCAATGGGCTTCGCTTGTCCATGGACCAATTAGCCGCAGAACTAGCTTCTCGTATTCAGGGAAATGAACAGCAGCCTGTCACTATAAGAGCTGAGGCAGAGGTTCCAGTTCAAACTTTGGTTGATATCATGGATCAGGTTCGTGCTGCTGGAACCAACAATCTTCGACTCGCGACCCCAGACCTACAGTAAAATGGCTCCCAAAATGCAATTTGAAAGTAGGGCGAGAATTAAAAACCGGATCAACTTAGTTCCTTTAATCAATATTGTTTTCTTGCTGCTAATATTTTTTATGCTCAGCAGTACCCTTATCACTCCCGACAAATTTGATATCACACTGCCGGAATCAAAAAAGGGAGATAGTCATGAGTCCATTCCTATAGTCGTCCTAATACGTGGCGATGGAAAAGTAGCCATTAATAACGTCACAACTACGATTAATGAGTTAGCGGACTTACTTCTTACCGAAATAGAATCTGGTGCCACCCCTGAACTAATGGTACGAGCTGACGCGTCGGCCAACACTGAGGATGTTATCTCCGTTCTCCGACAAGCGAAGCTGGCCAACATTGAGTCAGTAGCAATAGCCACTCAAGGAGGGGGTTCTCCGTGAACTCCATTCAATTCAAGCATATCGCGTTCTGTGTAAGTATCTCATTATTTATGCACTCTGGTTTATTTTTCTTCGACACAACTTCGGAATTTCAACCCTCTGAACAAATCAAAGAGAAGGTTCTTCGCTTGCAACTAACAAATCTTGATTCACAAAAAAATCAACACGAGGAGCTTGCTGATATTCAAATCGTTAAGCCTGAAACTGCACCTGTAATCCAAAGGGAATACAAACCAGCACGCGCTGAAGAAGTACTATCCCTAGACCAAATGATGAAACCTATTGCCCCACGCCAAATTACAAGGCCAACAATGATTATTAAACCACCAGCAATCACTGAGCCCGAACCTTCTGTCATTCCAGAAGAAGTTCCCAATAATCTAACATTGGAACACGCTTTGGATGTTAAAATTCCTGAAAAAATTGAAATATTAAAAACTCGAACAATTCCAAAAACAAGCGAAACTTTTAAGCCAGAAATAAGAACCGAAGTAAAAGAACTTTCACAAACGGATATTGTATCATTGGATACCGTGGTTACTGAAACAGTGCGACTCCAACAAACAGTATTACCTGTGATAGAATCTTTACCACTAAATAATCCCAGCGACCTGCCAACTGAACAGATGGTTGTAACGGAACAAACGTTACAGGCTTATAGAGCGGAAACAATAAATACCATTGAACCATTAACATCAGTCAGGCGGCCTGATACTGAGTCTTCGGATCTTTTAAATCAGGAAACCCCCAGCGTAACACAACAGAATTATATTGTTGCAAATAACTCAATCGAAGTGATACCGCCTACTGTTACCATACAACCACAACCAGAACAGAAAGACGAACAAGTCAACGTGAATTCAAGGGACCCAGCAGACGCAAACAATTTGAGCCCCGATCCAATTCAAAAAGCTATCGAAGAGGAAGCTATAACGAGTTCTTTACATGATGCAATAAACGCTCGAGCACAACGGAACATACCTGATCGGGTTAGAAAGCGAGGAATACAGGGGCGGGTCTACCTAGAGTTTAAATTAGGACCTACCGGGGAATTATTAGAAATAATTATTTCGGACGAATCAACAGAATCTGATGTTCTAAGGCGTGCCGCCAGAGAAGCCGTTGAAAAAGAAGCGCCTTTTGAACAATTCGCACTATTCGATAATGAGGGTCCCAGATGGTTCAAAGTGCGGGTGAACTATATTAGAGATCGGTCAAATTAAAAATAAAACTTAACTTAATTCTTGATTTATCAACTTATTATTGCTTCTCCCTCAATTTCTACTTTAAGATTTGGTAAAACTAATCTTGTAACTTCGACAAGGGTCGACGCTGGCCGGTCTTCACCGAAATAGGCCTCCCGAATAGGGTTAAGTCTTAAACGATCTTGGATATCGGTAAGAAAGATGGTTACTTTCACTATATTTTTTGGCTTTCCACCGGCCGTCCTAAGAGCAGCGTCAAAATTTTGCATCGCAACCTTAAATTGATCGACAGTATCAGCAGGAATTACCCCAGTTCCTGTTATACCCACCGTTCCTGATATCCAGACACGTTTATCGTGTCGAACAGCATGGCAGTAGTGCCCAACAGGCTCCTGTTGGCCGTCCACTATAAAACGTTCTATATCTTTCATATCCTCAATCTCCATCACAGGTAAACTAATAAATGAACGATAGGTCCTAGACATTTTGCTTGTACGTCGTAGAAAAAGTAATGAACTCAAGCATTAAATAAATGTTATTTGCCCATGATTCTTAGGGATTCGCTAAATTCACTATTGTTTGGAATAAAGGGCTCTCTGCATCCTCAAAACCGTCCAGAATATTGAAGTGGTGAGCCTGATTAATTAATTTCCAGTGACCTGTTAATCCCTTAGCTTTCCATGCACTTAAGAAGCACTTACTTTGCCGAACAAACTCACTAGTTTCTTCAGCCCCAACCGCCACTGTTAATTCAGGTCCTTGGTCAGGTATGTGGTAGATAGGACTTAAAATATTGACGTCATTCCAAGATAATTGGAGTTTTGGTTGTAAATAACTATACGGTAATGGTGCCAGATCAAAAATTCCGCTGATAGCACAAGCTCCCCTAATACATTCTTGTGATAACCCATATTCCTCTTGCCACTTTGTTGACAAGGCCATGCAGGTCAAGTGAGCACCAGCTGAATGACCGGAAATAGTCAGAGTAGAGCTATCTGCTCCATAATTGGATCCATTTTTTATCAACCAGAAAATGGCAGATCGAGTTTGTCTAACTATTTCTCCAAGTGTCACCGAAGGACACAATGAATAATTCAATACAGCAACAGTAAAACCTGATTCAACAAGTTTTGGTGCTATGAACGAAAAGTCACGCGCAGAAAATCTGCGCCAATATCCCCCATGAATAAAAAGATGAAGAGGAGATTTAGAGTTACCAGAAGGGAAAATATCCAAATATTCACTCACTGTGGGACCAAACCGAAGGCCTATATGTCCCTTTAAATCTCTTCGAGCTTCTATACTCCCTTGTTCCCATCTATCAACGATTTCTCCGGCATCTTTCATTCCTAAAACTGGGTTATATTCTTGATCAATTGACTCTTGGTCAGAAAAATTACGATACAGCATTACTTATGTATCCTTCGTTACGTAATTAAAGAAATCTATTTAAATCCTAGAAGCTGCACATCAACTGCAAAAATATTATTTAATACAGATAAATTTAATTCTTCATAATTGTTATTGGTATGAATTAAAATTACGACGCGTCATGCCCTCCATCCACTAAGATCGTACTGCCAGTCATAAACCGAGAAGCCTCGGAAGCCAGGAGTAACATCGCACCATCCAAATCTTCAGGATTTCCTATCCGCCTCTGTGGAATCCGTTCAATAATCTTGTTCGCCATTTCCGTTTCAAAAAACTTTTTGTTCATATCTGTACGTATGTACCCAGGAGCAATGGCATTTACTTGAATATTGTATTTTGCCCATTCCACTGCCAATGCTCTTGTTAATTGCGAAACACCGGCTTTTGAGGCGCAATAACTACTAACCTGACCAAGTACTGTTGTTGAAGCAATAGACGCAATATTTATGATTTTTCCTGGCTTACCAATTTCTAACATCTGCAGTGCTGTCGCTTTTGCCGCAAGCCACAAACCTTTAAGATTCGTGTCTAGAACAAGATCCCATTCCCTTTCATCGAGATCTAAAGCAGGCTTTGTCAGCGCTATACCAGCGTTATTAACCAATATATCAATGCCTCCCAGACTATTTATAATACTTTTGACTGTGGTAGCTACATTTTTAGAATCTGTCACGTCTAAAAAGAAATACTCCGCAATACCACCAGAAACCGATATTTCTTGCGCAAGGCTTTGTAGTAATTCAACTGATCTGCCAGTAACTGCCAGTTTTGCCCCCGAACGTGCCAGTAAGGTCGAAAAGTGTTGCCCCAAACCTCGTGAAGCACCAGTGACCAGGGCTATTTTTCCGTTTAAACAAAATTGGGAGTTCATAAAGTAGCTTGAGTTTTTATAAGAGTTGGAATCTTTCATTTTCAGTTTTTCATATGGTGTTAGCCAAATAACTGGACCTATTTTTTCGTCTAATACATCCAATACGTAATACTTATAATATTTTAGCAATCTCTCTCAAAACAAACTTGCAAATTTGTATCATCGTTTTAGGCGTATCATGGAGAATTACCGTAAGAGGTGCTTTGAAATAAGTTATTTTTTCAGGAGATTGAATTTATTCCATGCCACTTATTTGAGCTACTTAAGATTTCAGTGCCAAATAATACGAACCGCGCTTATCAATATTCGTAACTAAGTATTCTTTAGAGAATTCAAAGAGTACTAGTTGATCTATAAAATTTTTTTATTTTATGTGATATTGAGATCAATGGACTTCATAAAAGGTCTATACCCTGTTATAAAATTTTTACGTATATTAACGAGAAAAAATGGCTAATAGGTGTGAATCATTATGAAAATCGACATCATCTCAGACACTGTATGCCC
>CAZEWK010000036.1:0-2797 GCA_964515905.1 uncultured Rhodospirillaceae bacterium
CCTATACACCGTTTTGTCCACCCCATCACATCATCCTCAAACTCAGGCAGAAGGGCTCTAAGTTCATTTAAGGCACCCTTAGCCTCCTCCAACCTCCCCATCTTTCCATATGCTGCAGCGAAGCATGCATGCGTAAGCCACAATCGAGGTGATCCAAATTTATGTAAAAATTTGAGAGACTCATCAAAGCGTTCTTTCTTAAAATAGTCAAAAAATAATACGTAAAAGTAATGAAGCGGCAGGATATCCATGCTCTTCAGAGCTGTCTGACATAATTCAACTCCTTTTTCCCAGTCACCCGACATAGCCAAATTATATCCATGCTGGACAAGTCGGGTCGGGGCATGCGGATTAATTTTTAGAGCCCTTTCCCCTTCAGAGAGCGCAGCCTGCAGCTTCCCCTCGCAGAAATAGGCTCTGCCAAGGGCAGCGCGAGTTCGATCACTATTGGGTTCCAATTCAACTCCACGCTGGGCTGCGATGACGGCCGTTTCCAGCATCGTCGGTGAGAAATTATACCCAAAAGAAAATCCGTTAAGGTAAACCCAGGCCAACATAGCCTGTACTTCTCCATTATCTGGATCACGTTCAGCTGCGCGCTCAATTACATTGCAAGCTTGCCCATGGAGTTCCTGGGATATCATCCTGAAAGAGGAATTTACAAACTCAATACTTTGCTCCGAATCTAGGTTTTCGAGATCTTCATGCTTTAACTCTCCGAATCGAACCTGGCCCAATACACCGAACAAATCACCAATTACAGAGGCGACACCACTGGATAACTCGTCTTGAACATCAAAAACGCTGGTTTCAGATAAGTCATGGTCATAGGTTTCCGCCCAAACATGGCTACCGTCTGAAGCATTCAGCAACTGTCCTGTCACACGGAGGGCATTTCCTGCCTTCCGAACACTGCCCTCCAATACGTAACGAGCACCTAATTGGAGGCCAATCTCCCGAACGTCCACCGACTGTCCCTTGTACTGAAACGTGGAATTGCGGGCGATAACATTCAAATCCTTAAACTTGGAAAGCTCTGTGATGATATCCTCGGTAAGACCATCCACAAAAAATTCCTGTTCTGGATCTTTGGACATATTATCAAAAGGAAGAACAGCAATAGACAAAGTATCCGGGATGCTCGGTGCCTGAGCAGCTTTTTGAGCACCTTCCTCTTCAGGAGAGTCTTCCAACTGCTTGAGAATTAGTTTCCGAAGATGGGTTTTTAATATTTCTTCGAATTTCTCCTCGGTTTCAAACGTATGAAATGCGGCAAGATAGGAACCATCGTCGGCCATGAGCTGTTTCTTTATGTATGAATCAAGAAGTTTGATCTGATCCAGCCTCTCTTGTATGGCTTCAGGATTTTCAAGGGACATACTTGGAGCCCCAAGCTTCCTGTACAATAGAATGTCAGGTTTTCCCTTTTCTTGATGGCTGGCAAGGGCAGACTCAAATTCAAAAGCGGTCCCCGAATCATAGCGAGTGCCGTCAGGTCGCAAAATTGTATCCGGTAAAGGAGAACCAATACGAGACCATAGGATCCCAAGCAAAATTTGTGTTTCTTCCGGTGAATCAATTTGTGTTTGGAAGGTACCAGACGCCAGCAATGGTTCTTGTTCCCACAAAACAGGAACCAGAAAAACCTTGCCCATCATTTCCTCGTTCAGTTCACCTATAACTTTGCGGGCAATCTGGCGTTCCGGAATGACGTCTCCCGGCGAGGAAATAAAAATTTTTAATTGCCGACTCACTTACAATTCCTACCCATACCCCTACAGAAGAAATGTTTACTCAGTCGTCCTGAATTTCGATACCAGATTTTCTTAAGCCTTCTAGCAACTGATCGACGACTACATCTTCACCAACCAGATTTTGAAGAGCACCTTTTGCCGTAGCTGCAAACTCCGGCCATAAATCTAAAAGCCGGGTTTTTGCAATCTCCATTTCTTCATCCGCACCCAGCATAGCCGAAGCCGCCGCCATAAATGCTTGCGCCGCCCAGAACTTAGGCATGTCCATTTTACTAACTTCATCAAGCGCTTCTTCATACCGATCGTTGCGATAATGATCGACAAAATAGGTAACCCGAAGAAATCCCGGTACGGGCGAGGACGTAATCTGCATCATCGCATTAATACCTTTGCTTACCAGTTCCATCCCTCGTTTATGATCACCCGACCGATAGTAGAAGCTGCCCATCTGAGTGGTACGCATTCCACTACTCGGGGCTATCTTTAAAACATGTTCGGCAGCCGCTCGAAATGCTCTCATCTCGTTTCGGTAAAAGTGCGCCGTGGCAAGCGAAGCATATGTGCGATCACTGCCAGGATTAAGCTCAACAGCACGCTGGGCCGCTTTCAAACAACGGTCTAAGGAATTTGGTAATGGATTGTGAGAGGACGCATGTTCGGCCATATATAAATTCGCCGATTGAGCCCAAACATCGCCATTGTCTGGATCGCGTTCAATGGCTTTTTCAATAATCTCACGAGCCCGAAAGTGCTCCTCTTCCGATCCTGTCCTAAAATAGGCATTCCCGTACGCAACACTTTCGTTAGAATCCAAATTTTCGGTAGCTCCTCGCACCACCCTGCTTTGTCGCATTTGACCCAAAACGCCCCAAAGGTCACCAATTACCGAAGCTATCCCTTTCGAAAGTTCGTCCTGAACATCGAAGATGCTAACGTCGGATAGATTTCGATCATAGGTCTCCGCCCATAAGTGGCTACCATCCGCTGCATCCAATAACTGCCCGGTCACACGCAGAGCATTACCCGATTTCCGTACACTGCCC
>CAZEWK010000037.1:0-4853 GCA_964515905.1 uncultured Rhodospirillaceae bacterium
GCGTGGATAATTGAGAAATTTAATACGTGGTCAGATACCAAAGGCGATGATCCCGAAAGTGTTTACACCAAGGACCAGTTGCTAACCAACATTATGATCTATCTCGTTACCGGCACTTTTAATACTGCTTCATGGATTTACTATGGTCGACGACAAGAAGGTGGTCGTAATATCCCTTTAGGTGCAAAGCGAGTTGAAGTTCCTGTGAACGTCGCTGTCTTTCCAGCTGAATTTCAACCTTGGCCCCCCCGTAGCTATGTTGAGCGTATATACAACGTGACGCGCTGGACAGAAATGCAAAAAGGCGGGCATTTTGCAGCAATGGAGCAACCTGGCCTTCTGGCTAATGACATTAGAGGGTTTGCACGTAGCATAAGCAAGACAATCAAAGGTTAGAAATTTTGTACATTTTCTGTCATATTATGCGCTGTTGGTGAATCTAACTAAAAATTAATTCCAAAAACTAAACCTCTCATCTAATACGAGACGTGGTAAGGAGCGGCGACAAACTGAGACCCTGCGCACAATTCCCCCCGATTCCGGGAAGAGAATTTCTTTTTGCTGGCTTATACTTGAGTTTGTGCAAATTCCCATCATGGAGCTGTCACAAACCGCGACTGTCTTTTCTAGCTCCCGGACCAGTACCGGAGAAACGGGTAATTGCATTACTCAAGTCTTCACACCTAAGGTGGGTGCATGACGACCACCCATCTCTTTAGTGACATAATGTTGAAAATATTCACAGTTGCCCAACGAATGGAGTTTAGGAGATCTTCTCATGACAGGAAAACTAGAGGGAAAAGTCGCCATGATTACTGGAGGGAATAGCGGGATTGGAGAAGCAACAGCGTACCGCTTGGCCTCAGAAGGTGCTAAAATACTGTTACTAGCCAGAAGAAGTAAAGAAAGCATGGAAGTCACCGATGCCATCAACAATTCTGGGGGTCACGCGACTTATGTCCGCTGCGATGTCGGAGACGCAAATTCAGTAGACATTGCTGTGCATGAAGCTTCTGAGGCATATGGAACGATAGATATTCTTTTTAATAACGCTGGGGGTGGCGGTCCCGGTGATTTTCCGGACTCAACGATAGAGGATTGGAACCAGGTAATAAATGTCAACCTAAACGGAACTTTTTACGTGTCCAAATCGGTTTGGCCACATTTAATTTCCGCAGGCGGTGGAGCAGTAGTTAACATGTCCTCACTCGCGGCCCAACGGGGCTTTAGTCCAAAGATGCGCAATGACTTTGGGACTACTGCACCCTCCTACTATGCGGCTAAAGCAGGCATTGAAGGACTCACACGGTATATGGCAGGTGTTGGAGGAGAACACGGAATTAGAGTTAATGCGGTTCGGCCGGGGCAAATAATGACACCTGGCGCGACCCGCGGAACTATTAATGATCCCGATGGAGGTCATCATCTGTTTGAGAAAATGTTTGAGCTGGCCCAAATCATTCCTGGACCAGGCCAAGCAAAAGACGTAGCAGACCTTGTACTATTTCTCGTATCCAAAGAGTCTCGGTTTATCACAGGCGAGTTAATCAACGTGGATGGCGGCGTAGCAGCAAAAATATAGTTGTTTAATTAACACTCTGTCGTTAAGTCATTTTTGACGATCACATTAACTGTTTAGCGATGAATATTCTGGTATAAAGTGGCAAACACTAAATAGTAAAAAACGACGATAAAACTAGCGAAGGGATCTATATATTTATGTTAGCTACTCAACTTTCCGTTAACGACCTCGCTGGCTGTATAACCGATGGTGTAAAAATCGCTCTACCACCCGACTATTCATATTGCGCACTTGCAGCTATACGATCCCTTATACGCCATCGAGTTAGAAACCTGCACGTTATCGGTGTGCCCACACTCGGTTTTCAAGGGGATATGCTGATTGGTGCAGGTTGTGTTGAAACTGTGGAAACCTCTGCAGTCACTCTGTCCGAATTCGGACTGGCACCCCAGTTTACCATGGCAATCAAAAACAAAAGCATCAAAATGATGGATGCTACTTGCCCTGCCATCCATGCTGCCTTACAAGCCTCCGAGAAAGGTATACCCTTTATGCCTCTGCGCGGCCTCATAGGTTCCGATATACTGAAATATCGTGCCGATTGGAAGGTTCGAGAAAATCCATTTGCAGAAAATGATCCCATTGTTCATTTGCCGGCCTTACGACCCGATATAACCCTGATACATGCTCCGCTTGCAGATAAATTTGGTAACGTTTGGATTGGTGTGCGCCGCGAATTAATGTTAATGGCTCATGCCTCAACTGAAACATACGTGACTGCGGAAGAAATTACCGACACCAATCTCATGGACGATACAAAAACCAAGGCTGGAACCATTCCAGCTATTTATATAACAGCTATATCAGAAGTTAAGCGTGGGGCATGGCCTATGGGGATCCCAAATGGATATGATGCCGATCGGGAACACCTTGGTCTATATGCTAAGATGGCTAAAACCAAAAACGGATTTCAAAACTATATGGAAAAGTTTGTATTTTGCAGCGAGTCTGTAGCTGCCGAATGAACAGATGAGACCTATTTCTATAGAAGAGTTGTTGATTGGAGCTATAGCCAAGGAAATAAAAAACCTCAAGCACATAGCTGTCGGTGCTTCGTCTCCAATTCCTGGTGCGGCCGCTCTATTAGCAAAAAGACAAAGTAATGGAACCACTCGCGTTTCAATATTGGGAAGCGAGGAAAATAACTTTTTTACCGACGGTGCCCGTGAGATTTTTGATGTTGCTGGTGGAGGCAGGATGGATGCTTTTTTCCTGTCCGGGGCGCAAATTGACGGAAAGGCAAATATCAACCTAGTTGCAGCTGGTGATTACGCTGAACCAAAAGCACGCTTCCCTGGATCTTTTGGGTCGGGATACCTTTATTACGTTGTTCCTAAAGTAATTCTTTTCCGTCTGGAACACACCCCTCGCACGCTCGTTGAAAACGTCGATTTTATCAGTGCTCCTGGATTTTCGGAGGAGAATATTTACCGTCCTGGTGGGCCCCATAAGTTGATAACTGGCCGATGCTTATTCGATGTCGACAAAGAGAAACAATGTTTTAGATTGGAAAGCATACACCCAGGCCACACTGTCAATGAAATACATGAACAAACTGGATTTAAATTTGATATACTGGAGAATGATATACCATTTACACCGACCCCAGATCCTGAAACCTTGAACCTCATTCGTGGTCCAATAGTCGATGAAATAGCTGAAATCTATCCAACCTTCGCAGAAAAGGTGTTCGGCCGTTCCAAGGGCTAGTGCAAAACACTGCACCTGACAATGCCGTATATAATTAATACTGATTATACGAATCTGTATAAAATACCACAAAGTAAAAACTGCAGTGCCATTTTTAGTCCGTCGCTTAACTCAACGAATTAACTTTTTGAAATAAAATAAGCTATGCAATTAACTAATGATTGGTATTACTTCACAAACGTTGTCGACATTTCTACGTGTAAAAAATTAATTAATCTAGGCAAAGGAACCTTTGAGGCTGGTCACGTAGATAGACAAACAGAGGTCTCGCAAGCCGAACGAATATCGGGGAAAGAAGGGGACCCAGGTCTCGATGTATTGTCCCGCGTAAGTGATGTGCATTGGATAAACGAACAATGGGTATATGAATTAATTTTCCCATACATGGAAACCGCAAATGAAAAAGCGGGGTGGAACTTTGACATAAAGGCGGCAGAATCACCGCAGCTAACTCGCTATACAACGGGAGGTTTCTATTATTGGCATAAAGACGGATCCGGAGATCATTTATCGAGGTACAAAGCTCCAGGAAATACATATTATGACGGTCATGTTCGGAAATTAAGCATGACAATCCTCCTAAATGACGAGTTTGAAGGCGGGAGCTTCCAGTTCAGTGAGATGTCACAAGCGGCAGTAACGATCGAAACTCCAAAACTTGAAGGGTCAGGATCGATAATTGTTTTTCCATCTTTCAAAGAACACAGAATTGCTCCGATAACTAAGGGAACGAGGTACTCTCTTGTCGCCTGGTTTATGGGACCCCCGTTCAAATGACTAGTAACACTGGAGTAAGAGTAACTCTATAGAGAGATTACTAGCTCTTCGATTTGAGTGCTATGCGCCAAGCGTAAAGACCACTGCCAAGAATGACCAATGCTCCGATAATAGTTGGAATATCCGGAAGGTCATCAAAAATTGCAAACCCAAGTGCGACGGCTCCCACTAACAATACATAATTAAAAGGTTGGAGTATATTTGCTTCGGATAGCGACAAACCTCGAATAATGCAAATGTGTGCCCCCACACTTAAACAACTTGCTACAATTAGCCAAAAGGTCTCGTCGGCCGTGGGAGTGCGCCAAGAGAACGGAATTGCAAATGAGAGCAAACAAAACCCTACTAAGCCTGTATAAAATACAGAGGTCCAAAGGCTATCGTAACGCCCCACCAATCGAGTCAAAATTAAATAAAGTGAAAAGCTCACAGTGGCTAAGAAAGGAAGGATTGACGCTTCTTGAAATATTGCCATTCCCGGCCTTATTATAATCAACACACCTAGAAATCCTGCATTTACCGCAATCCACTGGGACCGGCGAACTTTTTCACCAAGCAAAGGAACGGCTAAAGCCATAACCATCAGTGGAGCAATTGCCGCTATTGCGTGCGCCTCCGCCAATTGCAAAAAACGGAAGGACAAAGTGAAGAGGCCAATATCTCCCAACATACATAGCCCTCGTATAATCTGAAATTTTGGTACCGCAGTTTGCAGCACCGATCCGTTATGAGTAGCCATAACCATGATTAACCCAAAAGTAGTGAAAAAGGCGTATCGCACCCA
>CAZEWK010000038.1:0-36638 GCA_964515905.1 uncultured Rhodospirillaceae bacterium
CGCGCTGATGGACATATTGTGGCATTAGACGAGCGTACTGGTGACGTACTGTGGGATGTACAGATAGTGGATTCTGCCAAAGAGACGGCAGGCTTCTCTGGCGCCGGCATCTTGGTTAGCGCAGACCTTTTTGTACTGCCACAGAACGGTGGTGAGTATCCTATAGAAGGGAAGATCTTCGGTATTGACCCTTCCAATGGCGATATTAAGTGGACTTTCTATACCACAGGCCGCGGAGATGACGCTGCGCTAGCGACTTGGGGTGGAGACTCCTGGAAATACGGTGGTGGCGGCGCATGGCAACCAGGTACCGTTGATTATGCGAACAATCAGATCATTATGGGCACGGGAAATCCAAACCCTGATTATGATTATTGTGGTTCCGATTGCCGTGACCCCAACTCAGACGCTCATCGTCCTGGCGACAATCTTTATACGTCGTCTACGGTAGCTCTTGATTTGGATACCGGTAAACTGAATTGGCATTTTCAGGAAGCACCAAGTGATCCATACGACTATGACTCGTCTCCTGGCGAGTTCCTCGTACTGGAGGACGACAATGGTCGTGGTGTGATTTTTCATCCTGGCAAAAACGGTTTTAACCATGCCTGGGACGCGAAAACCGGACAGCCAATCAATGTGTACGCAAGTCAAAACACCCAAAACTGGACCACTGGTTTTAATTTAGAGACTGGCCAGTGGGAAAATATGCTGTGGCCAAAGGCTGGCGAGAAAACTCTCGTTTGTCCTGCTATCGATGGCGGACATAGCTGGAACCATGGTGCATACAACCCAAATACGGGCCTATTCTATCGCACGGTTCAAGAGTGGTGCATGTGGCTTACGGTCGCACCCAAGGGTGGAGCGGACTATATCACTGCCGGCTCCGAAGAACGCACGACAGAGCCTTTCGCTCAAGCCTTTATGGCTGCCGAGTGGATTGGCACGGACCCGCCGGGTGATTCTAGCCATGGCCGTATCACTGCACGCGATCCAATAAGTGGTGACATGGCATGGGAACGTCGTTACGACATCATTCCCCATTCGGCTCTTTTAGCAACCGGTGGTGGACTGTTGTTCAACGGAACCATGGACGGTTGGCTTGAAGCGATCGACGCAGAAACCGGATCCTTGTTGTGGAAATTCAACAATGGCTCCGCTCATAATGGCGGTATTGTCTCCTACGAAGTAGGCGGCGTACAATACATAACCGTTGTAAGTGGCCAAGGCTCTTATGTCGGCTATGCCGTTAATGCGTTGAATTCAGATAAGTTAATCAACATGAAAGATAGTGCGGCCGTTGTTGCGTTTACACTGCCGTAAATCTCGTTAACGTTTTGGTAGGACAAGGGGTAAACCCCCTTGTCCTGCTTTTTTTTGTCCCCATTTCTTACTAAGATCTTTACCCGTCACTCATTACCCACTGGAGAGAAGAACCCCTATGAAGTACTTGGACCTGCATCGGCTGTCATTTCTTGTTGCTTTTCTGACGATACTTGCTGCTTTTGCTACTACGAATTGGCCTATTGCCCAAGCAGAAGATGTCTTCCCCCGGTCCAATCCCCTAGCTGGCGATCAAACCGCTATTGAAAAGGGCGGGAAGCTATACTTCAAATGGTGTGTCGCATGCCATGGCCGATATGCCGATGGAGAAGGCGTTAGGTTTACGAAAGGTGCCGATTTAACGATATTCTGGCGAAGTTACTGTGATTATATGGTTATTGCGCTCAACGGACGTACGGACAAAAACATGCCACCCTGGGGCGGAATACTGGATGAAGAAGAACTATCATCAGTTGGTGCCTACTTGGAAACTCTGGGTAAAGAAACAGCCAATTGGAAGGGCAGATGCACACTACTATAAAACCACCTAACCCAATTTTGAATCGAGGCTTCGTGATGCGGATAACTCTTTTAGGATTGATTTTTGTGCTGGGCTACACAATAACGGCCTGGGCTTGGGGCGACGAGGATAATCCAATCGTATTATATGATGGATCTTGGGTGTGCAGCACCCCAGATGCATATGAAACAGCAATTGAAATGGAAAACAATACCGATAAATCCTTTCGCGAGCTTAAAAAGGACCTCCTCGACCAAAAACTTTGCATATATATCGAAGGCGATGACATCGAAGACATGATGGCTCCATATGTTATAATTGTTGATCAACAAGCAACAAAAGTGAAAGTAAAGTTTACGATCGAGTTTTATAAGAAATTTAAATTTTTACACCGCCGAATTACGCGTGTTACGTTCACGGGATGGACGGAGGAAGCCCAACTACGTGAATATTATGACTGGTTTAACAACGGGTAATGTCACGTTTCTCGCTAACGCATATCTTGGTTGTTTCCTGCAATCTATAGACCAGTGGTGGCCCACCTAAAACATATACTTATTTTGTCTTTACTTGTGGGTGCAGGACAATTAGCGCCCACGGCCCTAGCCGATATGGATATGGAGGACGTGTCCGCTCTTTCCATAGAGGGAAGCATCGATGTAGCACCAGAATTTCAGAAATATTTATCCCGATCTGATCGCTTGATTATCAAGCTTTTCCACCCAAAAGATGGGATTGAAATGGACGCTAAATACAGTATTGTCCGCACCTTTAAGTTACCGTTAAATTTCCGAATCTCACCCTACATTTTAATGGACGGCAGCACGCGTCACGATAAATACACAGTGGAAGTGTTTACCGATAAAGATCAAGACGTACTACGTATTAAGAGCGGAGAACTATTTGGTACCACTTCTGATACCCTCCAACTGGGGAGCCGAGATGTAAGTCTCCTACTGAACCAAATTCGCAAATAATGTGCGACATAAGTTGGATAACAGGGGCTACACTGCGTCTGAGCACTATCAACAGGTTCCTCCTTCACTCAAAACTGATTCTGGGATGAGCCCGTAACGAACCATTCGACCTCCTCGTACTTTTTGTGCTTTCTTAAATAAACTTTGCCGCAATTCTTCAAGTTGCATGCTCGGTTTTCTTGCCAGTATGCATGCTGCCAATCCACTAACTCGGGCCGCAGCGTAGCTGGATCCTCCGACCCACTTGGGCTGACCACTAAAATCCATCACTTCAATTTGGTTCGCAGGCGCTACTAAATCAACACTCTGAACGCCCCAGTTTGCATAAGCTGCCAGATGTCCCTGATTTGTCGAGGCCGTTACAACTATCAAGTTTGGTAGATCAAATGCAGCTGGATACATTGGTTCTACGTCTATATCCTTGGCATCGTTGCCAGCAGCCACTACAAACAACAAGGTAGGATACAGAGCAACCGCATCATGGAACGCGCCCCATTTCTCGTATTCTGCGCTCGCAAGCGAAACATTGACTATTCTGGCGCCATTCTTAGAAGCATGAGTAATCAAATCCGACATCCTCGCCATATCCAATCGAGGAAATCGGTAGGGCATGATCGTTATATTTGGTGATGATTTTATGACGAGACTAGCAATCTTCGTTCCGTGGTGTGTGGGGAAAAATGGGGATGGGATCGGATTGAAGTCGAAAGGCCTGCTATCTAAATCCCAAAAATCATAGCCCCTTACCTTTCCCGAAGCGTCTCGAGCTAACCGCTCATTGATCTCAGGTAATAGGTAGTTCACCCCCGTATCTACCACCGCCACCTGGATACCATACTTCGGTTCCGCTGTGGGTATCGGCGGGTTCAAATCCATCGTCACCCCTATTCTCGCAAAATCCGCATCCAAGTAATGTAGTTTGGATAAAACTCCATTCTTATCATAATCAAGTCGACGCACCGTCTTAACCAAACAAGTGTCACTAGCAATTGCCATCCAACGCGGCCGGCGTTCGATACCCTCCTCATATCGAACAACTGTATTACTTCCTGAACGGTGTGGCATCGCTCGTTCCAAAAATAGCATATCAGCACCCACAGAAATTTCAGCCCGCCAACCAGCCTTGTCTAAATTTTTTAGGGAGTGGATGCGACTACGAGGTCCTGGCAACTGATAAAGAACTCGTTGGAAATGATCAATTGTCGGCGAATTACAAGCTAACCGTAAGGCCTGCTGTAATACGTCCTCTGTTCGAAACAACTCCTCGGAGCTCGCCGATTTACATACCAGGAACGATATGGCCAGCAATATCGCACTCCTCACAACCCAGTAGTTTTTGCCTACCAAGTTTTAGCCTCACCAGTGTCACGCATCCGAGCTCGCTTCCATTGCTGACGTTGGCTCTCTACCGCTAATGCTTTGTCACGCACTAGTTCAGCCATCTGTGCTGCTTCCTCTTCGCTAATATCTCGAGGAGAGGCATTTGTTTGGCTTTCTGATTTAGTTCGGCTAGCAGGACTTCCATCAGGAGCTTTTTCTCCAGCCTGCCCGCTGACGTCATCCGACTGCTCCTCTGTGTCTGCTCCATCGCTGGACGAGGGGTTAGGAGTTTCCATCTCCATCTGGCGACCTGCACCTACAGAACTTTGCTGATCGCTAATTTGCGGACTTCTTTGCACGACAATTCCCTGTTCTTGTATTTTTCCATACAATCGGTGGGCTAACTCGAGGTTGTACCGAGCATCAGAAAACTCTGGATTTATACTCAAGCTTTCTCTGTAATACCGGATCGCAATTTTTATGTGACGCATTGAATCTCTAAACACACTCAAGGCATTGAGCGTTTGCTGATAACGAATATTGCCCAGGTTATACGCAGCCAATGATTGGAGTCGAGTATCCCCCATCAAAAGCACCCTTTTGTAAGATTCTGTCGCACGTGCCAGATCAAACTGTTTAAAATACACGTTCCCTAAATTATACTGGATTCCAGCCGAATTAGACTGTATTCCTTCCGCCCGTTCATACATGGACCGCGCATCTTGATAATTCCCGTTAGCGTAAAAGGTGTTGCCTTCTTCGACCAACTGATACGCAGAATCATTGCTTATAAATCCGAAGCAAAAAACTCCGGCAAACAGAATTACACAAGATCTTTTGATTAGTATCATGAAGGATCTCCGACAAACCGCCTGTCACGAAGTACCATTTCCAAACTTAGAAACACCAAAGCAAGAAAGACAAACCATTGAAAATATTCGATCGGCCGCTCTGTTCCTGTTGCATCAATAACACGTCGGTCCTTTGTCGCAATTTCGGAACGGTAAAAAGAGATAAGATCGACACTAGAGATTCCTGCCGGAATAGCTATTCCCCCACCAATCAAGGCAATTTCACGAAGTAAATTCGGGTCCATTCTGGATACAACAGGTTCGCCGCGATACGAGAGGTACTGGCCTGGCGCATCAGGATCAGGCACCGAAGCACCATCCTCCGGGTCTCCCAGGCCTATTGCATGCAATGTTACCCCAACCCCGGCCGCTATTTGCGCCGCTTCACGCGGAAAACTATCATGATCTTCGCCATCTGTAAGAAGAATTATGTCTGTATACGCCGGTTCGAATCCGCCAAATCCCTCGACAGCCTGTAAAAGCGCATCCCCTATCTGTGTCCCTTTTCTGGCCGCACTATCGATATCGGATTCAGCAAGTTTACGCAAAAAGAAAGTATAGTCGTGCGTTAGAGGACTCTGCAAACTGGCACGACCTGCAAATGCTATAAGACTTAGGCGATGACCTCCTTCCACACGTAAAACATCGACGAGTTCTGAAACTGCACTTTTTGCTGCCATCAGTCTGTTAGGTGATGAATCCTCAGCCAACATACTAGTCGACACATCAAGTAAAAATACTATGTCTCTTCCACGACGAGGGACATCCTCGATTTGGCTTCCCCATCTTGGCTCTCCAATACCAATAGCAAGCAATAACAAAGCCAACAGCAAACAACCCACCTTTGTCCATCGACGCCGGGAATTCATTACATATTGTGCAAGAAGCTTTGGCCCAAAGAACTCCCTGAGGGCACGGACTTGGCGTTTAAAGGAACGAGTATAAAGTCCCAACGCAATTGGTACAGCTAGCACAGTAAGGCCAAAAATCAGGCTGTTAAATTCCAGTATCATCTATTTAAGGGATCCTACTAAGCCGTGTTGTTGAGAGCGTTATTTCCGTTAACAAGAAAATAAGGGCTAAACCTAATACCCAGGGAAACCCTTCGGTATAACGCTGGTATTGCTCACCAATATTTTTCGATTTTTCTAAACGACCAATCTCTGAATAAATTGCTTCTAAGCCCTTGCTATCCGTCGCTCGAAAATAACGTCCACCAGTAATTTCTGCCACTTGGGTTAGCATATATTCATCAATATACACCTGTGTCGGGTGATAGGAGATGCTTCCATCCTGACTTACCTGAGGCATCATTGCCTGACCCTGACTGCCAGCACCAATGGCGTAAACCTTTATACCAAAAGCTTCGGCCACTCTCGCAGCATCCGCGGGATCTGTATCTCCGGCATTATTCGAACCATCGGTTAACAAAATAAGGACCTTGCTGGTGGTTGCTACTCCCCGTAGTTCTTCCGCTGACAACACCAGCGCGTCTCCAATCGCCGTTCCATCTTCCTCTGGAAGCTCAACAATTTTTACTTCATCTAAAACCTTCACAAGCGCCTCGTGATCTAGAGTCATTGGACTTAAAGAATCAGCAAAACGAGCGAATGAAAACATACCAATCAGGTCACCTTCCCGGCCCCGACCCTCCTCTCCATCACCCTCAACAAAAGCCCGAAATGCTTTCTTAACAACTTCTAACCTGTTGACCTTCTTCTCGTCTATTTCCAAATCAATTGCACTCATACTAGTAGAAATATCAACCACCATCGCAATGGCAATGCCCTCACCAACAATTCTGGTAGTTTCAAGCCCCCATTGTGGGCGAGCCAACGCAATAATACATGCCGTCAGGGCAAGAAGCCGAAGTAAAGGAAGGATCGGTTGGAGGTAAACAGCCCAAGTCTTGGGCACGTGGCGAAAATCACCCAAACCAGGAACTTTGACAGACGGCCGGTTACCTCTAAAGAATTGCAAAAGAATGAGCATTGGCACTAAAGCTAAAAGAGCTAACATCATCGGATCGGCGAATCTCATCCGAACTTTACCTCTTCAGGCGAAATCACAATGTCGTTGTCTCCAGTACCAGCAACAAATTTCACTGCAGCACTAACGAACCTATTTCTGATAGCCTCTGTCGGTTGGTATTTCGCAAACTTAACCGCATCACAGTGTCGAAAGAATTCTTCGACGAAAGCACTGTGTTCTTCTGGTAATTTATTTAATTCACCAAATTTGTATACAATTTCCTCGGTAGTAAGATGAATGGCACTTACCCCAAAACGCCACAAAGCATATCGACGCAACAATCTACTCAGACGCACATAGAAACGATCAACTGCCTCTGCTCCGTCAAGATCCTCCCGATTCAATTTCTCTAACAATTCCAGAAAGATGAGGTGAACTGGAGTCCCTATGGCAACGGTTTCATTAACTTCAGCACGTTGCCGTCGCCGCACCAACCACCATAGACAGAGCCCCATAGCTACGGCAATCCCGAGGATCGCAGCCCAAGTTCCTACCGGCATTGGTTGTTTGATAATGGAAACTGTTGGAGCTATGTCCAGCGGAGTTGTGATATCTGCATCATCCGCAAGGACAGTTGTTACAAAAAAATCCAAAGTTGGAGTCTTCACTGTTACCGTTTCGGGAACGGTCACATTTCTCTCCGAGGGATTTCGTTCACAGTTCTCCTCAAGAGATGGGTTCCCACGATCAAGAAGCCGGCAGGCGACAGAATCATATTTTGACCAAGCGGCAACTGTAATCATCATCGAACGAATAGTCTTTTTACCAACAGAGTCGGCTTCTAGTAGATACTCCTGTTTCCACTCCTCTCGTTCAACATCAGATTCCGCCTGCGGCCTCACAAAATCATGACCCACAACTCGGAATGGGCCTAACGTTTGTCCTACATTCGGGAATGCCACAAGCCTCCCGACTGGGGTAAAAATAGTAAAAGTCAGTTTTAATTGATCCGCAATACCAATCTCTTTTCGGTCGGCTTCAACAATGAGTTCAACCTCTTTAATTGTTTTTTGAATCTTTATCTCATCAGGGATTGTGTCGTCACTTTGCACAACACTGGCATCAAAAAGAATCACACTAATAGCTAGAAGAAAAACAAAGAGATTATTCTTATAAAGCAATATCGCACTCATGTCTTAACGGCCTTGGGTCAATCGACGCTGCCGTCTCCGAAAAAAACCAAGTAATTCCGGAAAATACGGCTGATCCGTATTTAACTCCACGCTATCCATGCCAAGCGAATAAAACAGTCCCCTCCGGCTGGCTAAAGAATCCTCCCATTGCTGCCCATAAACCCTGCGGACATCTGTGTTAGCGGTGTCAATGAGCCGGGTTCGGCCAGTTTCTAAATCTTGTACCTCTAACAGCCCCACATTGGGAATATCTTTTTCACGCGGATCATCTATTGAAACAGGAATTATATCGTGACGTTTACTGGCTAACCTTAAAGGCCTTTCAAAATCACCCGTCCGAAAATCCGATATTATAAAACTAACCGAACGACGATGGGTGGTTTGATGCAAAAATTCTATCGCCTTTCCCACATCTGTACCCCGATTCTCAGGCCTAAAAGAAAGCAATTCATGCAACAAATACATTGCCCGACTGCGGCCCTTCTTGGGTGGAATAAATTTTTCCACCTTATCCGTAAAAAGGATCAAACCGACTTTGTCGTTGTTACTTATTGCACTCATGGCCAGTATAGCTGCAACGTTATTCGCAATAACAGTCTTGCTATGTTCTACACTTGTAAAACGGGTAGAGGCACTACAATCAACGGCTAACATAACCGTTAACTCACGCTCCTCAACATACTGTTTTACAAAAGGACGACCTACACGAGCCGTTACATTCCAGTCAATTGTACGAACATCGTCACCGGGAGAATATTCTCTTACTTCGGAGAATTCCATACCGCGGCCTTTAAAAATACTGTGGTACTCGCCAGAAAAGGATCCATCCACTAGACGCCGTGTGCGAATATGCATCCGACGAACTTGTTCCAATATCTCTGTGGGTAACATTTTTGATAAATTTATGGAACCGGTATGGTATCGAAGATTTTATCTATCAAATCTTCAGAAATAATCCCCGACGCCTCGGCCTCATAAGTAGTGATAATCCTGTGCCTCAAAATATCGTGCCCGATCGACTTGATGTCCTCTGGAGTAACATGACTTCGGCCTTTCATAAATGCACATGCTTTTCCTGCGATTGCCAAGTAAATACTTGCCCGAGGCGAGGCTCCATATTCAATATATTTCCCTATATCTAAATCGTACTTGTCTGGATCACGTGAACACTGAACCAACTCAATAATATATTTTTGCAATTTTTCGTCGATATACACTGTATCAACAGCAGCCCTTGCCGCAACAACATCTTCTGTTGAAACGACTGCCTCCACTGAGGAAATGTTTTTAGTTCTGGCCACCCGATTCATTATCTCGAGCTCTTCCTCCTTGCTCGGATACGTTATACGCAGTTTCAGCATGAAACGATCCATTTGCGCCTCTGGAAGAGGGTACGTTCCATCCTGTTCCAAGGGATTCTGTGTCGCTAACACTAGAAACGGCTGTGGCAAGCGGAAGCTCTCCTCACCGATGGTCGTTTGGTTCTCTTGCATTGCCTCCAGCAACGCACTTTGCACCTTTGCTGGAGCACGATTAATTTCATCTGCCAATACAAGATTAGCGAATATCGGTCCTTTTCGGACTCGAAAATCTCCTGACTTCGGTTCGTAGATTAGCGTACCAACTAAATCGGCCGGCAACAGATCTGGTGTAAATTGAATTCTCTGAAATTCAGCCGTCAGAGCCTGCGCTAAGGTAGTAACCGCAAGCGTCTTAGCCAGTCCCGGAGCTCCTTCTAATAAAACATGCCCATTCGCAAAAAGTCCCAGAAGTAAGCGGTCTATCATATATTCCTGGCCAACAATAACTTCGCCAATCGTATCCTTTAATTTACCTATAAAGGCACTTTTCTGTTCGACTACATCGTCTACGGGTCGGGCATCGTCAAGCATATCTTTTAAACTAACTTTTTGTTGAATAAGGGAAAAGTGGCTCAGTATTGCCGTTATCAGAATAGCCTACATTTGTATTCTGCCTTAGAGATCTGTGCAATCAGTTTTCGTTCATTGGGCCCTTTAGTTGCACCATATCTGCCGCAGCCTCATCAAAGTATAATGGGGGTTAAAATCCTGTTGCTCGGAACGAGCCTCAGTTAACCCAGGTTTTATTCCATTATACTGGACGCAGGCAATTAGTAGATTATCCGTCAAAAGGATCTATTTGTAGATAGAAATGCTATATATTTTAACATTTTGGGCTTCTTCGCCCTTTAGAGTTGTGGCTGTCCGATGGGTTAACATTGACTAAATCGATTAAACCGCACCCCCCGCTCACACCTAGTGTAGAATACCATTTACTGTTGTCGGATCACTAGAGCAACCCAGTACTTCGTCGCAGAACCGAATGATTTTCTCTCGGTCGTGAATGCGCAATACCACGTGGTCTACCCGTTAAATTCTGAATATACCCATTATAAATTCAAAACAAAATAATTTTAGCGAGCCCCAAGAAAGCAAAAAATCCGACAACATCGGTGATAGTCGTGAGCAATATCGCGGCGCTAATCGCTGGATCCATGCCCGTTCGCCACATCGCAAGAGGGATCACCAAACCAGACACTCCTGCTATCACCATATTTACTATCATAGCCAGAGCAATAACAACTCCTAGCATGAGGTCACCAAACCAAAAATAAGACAAGGCTCCAGCTAATAAAGCAAAGAACGCACCATTATAGCCACCTACTACTGTTTCCTTCCAAAAAATACGCCAGGCATTCGCCCTAGTTAATTCCTTCGTAGCAAGGGCCCGGACCGCAACCGTAAGTGTTTGGGTCCCGGCATTCCCTCCCATGGACGCTACAATTGGCATTAAAATAGCTAACGCCACAATCTGCTCTATGGTATCAGCGAATAGTGCTATCGTGACCGATGCAATTACCGCAGTGAATAATATTACCAACTGCCAACTAGACCGTTTCCTAGCGGTCTGGCTTGCACTGTGGAAAAGGTCTCCCTCAGCATCGACCCCTCCTAATCGATGCAAATCTTCTTCGTGTTCCTCCTCAATTACATCAACCACATCATCAATGGTAATTTGTCCAATCAATCGACCGTTTTTATCTACTACAGCAGCCGATGTAAGATCATATTGCTCGAACTGAAACGCTACTTCCTCCTGATCCATCTCAACCGGAAAAAGTTTTGGCTCAGCCGTCATAATATTTGCAACCGGAATGGGGCGTTTGGCGCGAATAGCACGACTCAATGGTACGGCGCCAACTGGCTTATGTCCTGGGTCTACTATAAACAATTCGTAAAAGTCCTCTGGTAAATCTTCATTCTCACGTAACCAGTCAATAACCTGCCCGACTGTCCAGTATTCTGGAACGGCAACGTAGTTACGTTGCATTAGACGGCCTGCACTACTTTCTGGATACGAGAGAGCCTCAGCCACCAATTCACGGTCAACTTCGGGCAACGCCTCTAAAATACGTTCCTGCTCGTCTGCGTCTAAATCTTCAAGGACTTCAGCCGCATCATCTGTATCCAACTCAGCAAGATGAGTAGCGAGAATATCTGGTTCGATTTGATCCAGCACTTCATCTAAAACCTGCTCATCAAGTTCTGCCAGCATCTCGGGATCCAATTCCCCACCCAAGGCTTGCACAAAAACGTCCCGCAACTCCGTACTTAATGCTTCAGTAAGATCTGCAATATCGGCAGCATGAAGTCCTCTGGCGAAACTCAACGCATCTGCCGTACGACCATTGCGCAATGCATCGGAAACACGACGGACTAAATCTGGTGAAACAACGTATGGTTCCCGAAAGGTACTATCGGCCATGACAAATTCCTCGGCATTGCAATTGCCTGTAGCTTCAGGTGTCGCTATTTGTTCCTACACTAAAAGTGGCGCCAGAAACCTCTGTATATAACACAGCCGAGTCCTGTCCCTTCAAACAACTCCTGTTTTTGGTGCGGTCGAGAAGACTCGAACTTCCACGGGATTTCTCCCACAGCGACCTCAACGCTGCGCGTCTACCAGATCCGCCACGACCGCACAAAACTCCAGAATCGGCGTAGATAGTAGCGGGATAGCAAATCTCCCCTCTCCATGCAACACGTGATAGAGTCAGGAATGACTTTTATTGAATGGACAACCGCCGATTCGCCAATCTCCTACGAATTTGCAGTGAAATTTATGGAAACACGGGTCGCAAAAATCCTTAGTGGTGACGCAAGAGAACTTGTGTGGCTTCTTGAACATCCAGCAATTTACACAGGGGGCAGTACCGCTGACGAGAGTGAATTACTCACGAATCCTACCTTTCCAGTCTACCAGACTAATCGCGGTGGCCGTTACACCTATCACGGACCGGGACAAAGAGTTGCATATGTCATGCTAAATCTACGTGAACGAAACATCGATGTACGTTGTTTTATAAATTGCTTGGAACAATGGATGATAGACAGTTTATCCTTTTTCAATATATATGCAGAAAGACGATCAGGACGGATCGGAATATGGGTTAAACTGAATGACAGAAGTGAAGCAAAAATAGGAGCAATTGGTGTACGCATTCGCCGTTCCGTAAGTTTTCATGGCGTATCATTAAATATCAATCCCAACCTTGAGCATTATAATGCGATCATTCCGTGCGGGATTTCCGAACATGGAGTGACTTCGATGTCAGATCTTGGCATAACGATTAAAATGGCTGAATTTGACACCGTACTGAGGCAAACTTTCCAACAAGTGTTTGGGAAGTTTTCCACGATCAATCTATAAGAGGCCAATCCTCTGTAAGCAATTCACACCTCAATACTTGGCTCCACTTCTAAGATGATTTGATCCACAACAATACTGTCACCCGCCGATACCCGAACATCTGCAACCATACCATCTCGTTCTGCGCAAAGTACATTTTCCATCTTCATTGCATCGACAACCACTAACTCATCCCCGGCCTTAACCGAGTCTCCCACCTGCACGGAAACGGCCATAACTCGACCCGGCATGGGTGACAACAAAAAACGAGAAGTGTCTTCTGGTGTTTTTCTCGGAATTTTTCTGAGGAGTTCTGCAGCTCTTGACCTACGCAGTATTACCGGAGCCTGTACTCCAGAGTAGCTAATACAATAACCTTCAAGCAACGGGGTTATTTGCACGTGTACTTTTGATTGGTTCACTTGGCCAACAAACAAAGGAGATCCCAGTGCCCACTCACCTTCTACAAAAACGTTCTGTGAGTCTACTTTAATATCATAACCACCTTCGACCCCCTGAATATTTACATAAGTTTCCTCATCGCCCACCGTCGCTACCCAGTCTTCACTAGGTTGATATCGACCACCGTCAGAACGATCTGAAATCAAACACCTTCTTTTTATTTCAGTAATATGGGCCAACGAACCCACAGCTATTAATATTTCCCTAGTGTCCTTGCAACAAATTGTTGAATCAAAGCCATTGGGGTAGTTTTCTTTTATGAAATCCGTAGTCAGATCTCCCTCTATAAATTTAGCGTGATTTAAAACAGAATTTAAAAAAGTAACATTATGTGAAAATCCACGTATTACGAAAGAGTCCAAAGCTTCTTGCATTTTTAGTATCGCTGTTTTTCGATCACTACTGTGTGTAATTAGTTTCCCAACCATAGGGTCATAAAAAATAGATATCTCGTCCCCCTCCTCCACTCCGCTATCGAGTCGAACGTGTTTGGTATTACCTGGTGGCCGATACTGTACCAACCTTCCAGTAGATGGAAGGAAACCACGCTCTGGATCCTCCGCATAAATTCGCGCTTCAATGGCCCATCCATCAATGGAGATATCTTTCTGCGATATTCTCAAAGGCTTCCCTGCGGCAACACGAATCATTTCCTCCACTAAATCCAATCCAGTTATCATTTCGGTAATCGGATGCTCTACTTGGAGGCGAGTATTCATTTCGAGAAAAAAGAATTCCTTGTCCGACCCAACTATGAATTCGACAGTCCCAGCGGAGAAATAGCCTACCTTTTTAGCGAGATTAATAGCTTGCCGACCCATTCGGGAACGAAGATCTGGGTCAACAAAAGTACTAGGGGCCTCCTCAATAACTTTTTGGTGTCTGCGCTGAATCGAGCATTCCCTTTCGTTTAAGTGAATAATATTACCTTGCGTATCACCGAGTACTTGGACTTCTATATGCCTGGGTTGCTGTATATATCTCTCGATTAATAGACGATCGTCTCCAAAACTAGCTAAAGCTTCATTTTGTGCCGATCCGAATCCTTGACGTAGTTCATCGTCATTCCTCGCAATACGCATCCCCTTACCACCACCACCGCTACTAGCTTTAATCATTACGGGGTAATTAATATCATTCGCAATTTTGATTGCATGTTGCTCATCCCTAACTTCTCCTAAGAATCCCGGTATTACATTCACATTGGCCTCGCGGGCAATTTTTTTTGATTGAATTTTGTCACCCATGGCAGCCATTGCATCTGGAGATGGTCCGATAAAAGTGGCCCCTGCCTCTATTACTGCTTGAGCAAAATCCCTGTTTTCTGACAAAAAGCCATAGCCGGGATGAACAGAATCGGCTTCACTTTTCGCCAGGGCTTCGAGTAATTTGCTATGAGACAAGTAACTATCTTTAGAAGACGCTGGCCCTATTGGTATCGCTTCATCCGCAAGTCTTACGTGTCGGGCATTAGTGTCCACTTCCGAAAACACTGTTACAGTTTTAATTCCCATCCGGGCCGCAGTAGAAATGATTCGACAGGCTATTTCCCCACGATTAGCAATCAAAATTTTATTAAACAACAAGTATCTCCATACAAACTGTCAGACCGTAGCAACGTATTTAACCAACCAAGTAAAGCCAAGTTCAGGCAAGACGAACGACAAAAATGTCATGATTAGCCTATTTCTTGCAATATCTCCTTTCAGGGGACACACTTTTGTAAAGCTTGCTATCAAACTCACAGTCTATAAAAGCGACTGATAGAAGGAGTCGGACTTTGCTAGGTTCCCGCTTGGCCCAACACAATTCACTTGCATCTCGTGCTACTGGTAAAGACCGCGCTATAGGTCCCCTACTAATCGTAGCCACTGGCTTACTGATGATTGGCTGGTTTGCACCGATGATGACAGTAAGTCAATTTTTATTGTTGGAGAAAAATATTTCTATATTTAATGCGCTAGTAATATTTGCAAAGCACAATGAATACTTCTTGTTAGTTATAGTTCTGATATTCCCCGTTTTGTTCCCAGCATTAAAAATCGTTTTTTCCTATCTTCTTTGGTATCGTTATGATTCAACAATGGAGTATTTTCAACTACACATAAAATACCTCCAGACCATTGGCAAATGGTCAATGGTCGACGTTTTTCTTGTCGCATTGGTCTTTGCCTCCATCAAGATAAATATTATTGGTAATGTCTATCTGCATTGGGGAATATATTGCTTTACGGGCAGCATAATCTTATCCATGATCATTGTAACCAGGCTAGCCACTTTAGCACTTCAGTTGCCGAGACACTTACGACAAAAACACTAAAACTAAACTGTCTTTCTTCGAAAGTTCCTAATGCTTTTAGCGGCGCTTTAATGCTGGATAGTGATACCGTCAGTTATTTAGTAGTTTCTATCTGTTCCTATAAGGGAATGTTATCGTGCTTTTTCCAGGGGTTCAGTAATTTTTTGTTGCGAAGTAATCGTAGTGACCGGCAAACTCGATGGCGCGTATCTCTAGGCATTATGATATCATCAATATATCCACGGCCTGCAGCTACAAATGGATTCGCAAATTTATCTTGGTACTCCTTTATCTTTTTTATACGCTCGTCAGGATTTTTAAGTGAGCCCCGGAAGATTATCTCAACTGCACCTTCAGAGCCCATGACCGCAATTTCCGCTGAAGGCCATGCATAATTAACATCTCCCCTCAAATGCTTCGAACTCATTACATCGTAGGCACCTCCGTAGGCTTTCCTCGTGATTACTGTTACCTTGGGGACTGTTGCTTCAGCGTAAGCAAATAACAACTTAGCCCCATGCTTTATAATTCCCCCATACTCTTGAGAAGTGCCAGGCAAAAACCCAGGGACATCTACAAACGTGACAATGGGAATACCAAAGCAGTCACAAAAACGGACAAACCGACTAGCTTTGCGTGACGACTCGATGTCCAGACATCCGGCCAAAACCATGGGCTGATTTGCTATAACCCCAATGGTACGACCCTCCATGCGGGCCAGTCCGATAACAATATTCGCAGCATAGTCGGGCTGCAGCTCGAAAAAGTCCGACTCATCGACAATCTTATGAATTAATTCTTTGATATCATAGGGCTTTGTTGAATTTGACGGAACTAAGTTGTCTAAAGAACTTTCTGTCCTCTCAGCAGGGTCATTACAAGGCCATTCGGGGACCCCACTCACATTGGATAAGGGCAGAAAATCAAAGAATTTCCTAGTTACCGAGAGCGCCTCCACGTCACTGTTAAAGCTACCGTCTGCAACACCTGACTTCGTAGTATGAGTCTTCGCCCCACCTAACTCTTCCTGGGTCACTGACTCATGGGTGACTGTTTTGACTACATCGGGACCCGTCACGAACATATAAGAAGAATCTTTAACCATAAAAATAAAGTCGGTGATGGCTGGAGAATAAACAGCGCCCCCTGCACAAGGGCCCATTACCAAAGACAACTGTGGCACCACACCAGAAGCTAATACATTTCTCTGAAATACTTCCGCATATCCTCCCAACGAAGCAACACCTTCCTGTATACGTGCGCCACCAGAATCATTTAAGCCAATTACCGGAACACCAACCTTGATGGCCTGATCCATTATTTTACAAATTTTTTCGGCATGAGCCTCGCTTAGACTACCCCCAAAGACCGTAAAATCTTGACTAAAAACAAAAAGTGCACGCCCATTTATTGTGCCATGACCGGTTACCACCCCATCACCAGGGATTTTTTGTTCATCCATTCCGAAATCGGTCGAACGGTGTTCAACGAACATATCGTATTCCTCAAACGAACCCGGATCGAGCAGTAATTCTATTCTTTCACGAGCCGTCAATTTTCCTTTATTATGCTGGGCCTCGGTCCGTCGACGGCCTCCACCATCTCGCGCCGCAGCACGTTTTAGCTTAAGTTCCTCTATGATTTGCTTCATATTGGGTTATCTCTCAATTGATGCGTCCAAAGCTCTAGATTCTATCAGTTACTATTTGGGTCATATCCATGAATCGTTTTGAACTCTCGATCTCCGCAAGGAGTACTTGTCTTCGACTGCGGTCTTCCTCGTCCTCTCCCCAATGTTCTGATCGATAAAGCTCTTCTAGAAATCCCGCTGACCATGCTTCTAGAGCAGTCATACGATCCTTACTCAATGCTATCGCTATTATCGCCGACCCGGTAATCATAGTTACCGTATGCAAAGCAGCAAGCCCATAAACATTCGCAGAAGCTATAACTGAATTAAGCTTCGCTATTTCTTTTGGATCCTGTTGTATCGGCAGTATCCCGTCAGTACAAATTAATTTGATACAGAGGCAACATTCTAACCAATCAAGTGGCGCTTGCCACAACCGTTCTTGCCGCACGACCAGTTCTTTGGGACCACGTGAGCGGTAACAAAGTAAATCTGTTTCACCGTATTTAACTATAGTTGCTAGCATTGTACTCCGCACAGAGTCGGTAATGCTGGCTGCCTTTACGGCGAGTTTGGTGAACCTCATTTCGCCCGGCTGAACCTCTTTGCGCGACAATTGCCATTCTTTAGCAATAGCCTCTGCCAGTTCACTTGTTGGCAATGTTAATGGATTACGAGCAGAATCGCTAACAGGGCATCCATCGACCTGCACCTGGTACCTGCCCTCAGCTTCAAGGATAGAAACTGCTTCTTGAGGTCCTCGTTGCATCACTAACTAATGACCTTTTTACTAACACACTTTGTCTGCTTCCACTCCAAACTCAATCTCTATGATCTAATTGCAGTTTCTCTAGACTCTCTCGAATATGGACAGGCAATGGTGCTACTACACGAAAATTACTGCTATCACTAGTAGGAAACTCTATTATACGAGCATGCAAATGCAAATGCCGCGTGGAGGAAAGAGTTGTAATAAAAGATTTCTTACCGCCATATTTACCATCCCCAAGTATTGGGGTACCCAACTCATTACAGTGCACCCTTAACTGATGTGTCCGCCCAGTTTCGGGGCACAATTCTAACAACGCCGCTGTCCCGCTCGTGTAGTCTAGTGTCCTGTATCGACTGCGAGATAGTTTTCCAACATCAGATGCCGCAATCATTTTTTCTTTGCCTAGGACGATTCTTTTCTGTAGCCGCCCCTCTACAATGCCTGACAAAGGTTTTGGAACCCCTACCACTATAGCCCAGTATGTTTTTTTTACCTTACCCCTTTTGAACAAATCACCAAACTTACGAGCGGTATTGATCGACTTTGCCATAATCAAGGCACCGCTAGTATCTTTGTCCAACCTGTGTAACAACTTAAGCGGTTCGCCATCATTGTCCGCCAAGAATTTAGAAATCCCGTCAACGTGTCGAACTTGCCCAGTACCACCTTGAACCGCGAGACCGGCAGGCTTATCAAAAACTAATAGATCTTGATCTTCATACAAAATCCGTTTCCTAAGATCAGATAATTCACGGTCATCGATATCCAGTTCGTGTTTCGTTACATCGAACACAATTCCGGATATTGGAGGCACTCGAACCTTTTGTCCTACCGAAAGACGAAAACTACCCAACGCCCGAGCGCCTTCAACTCGAACCTGCCCCGTACGTAAAAGTTTCTGTACAGACGCATATCCTAGACTAGGGAAATGATTGCTGATCCAGCGGTCAAGTCTAATATTCTCTTCATCCGGAGCAACCATCAATATTTGTACTTTCTTCATGCGAAGATGCTTCGTCCAAAAATAATTCCCATTGTCAAACCCAGAACAGCGAGCACCAATGATCCAACGGCGTACAACACACCAGCACCTATTTCTCCCTTTTGAAAAAGTACTACTATCTCTAACGAAAAAGTGGAAAACGTTGTGAAACCACCTAAAATCCCTACTATTAGAAACGCTTTAAATTCATTACTTGACTGCCAGACCAATGTTCCACATTCATACACAAGCCCTAAGACAAAAGAACCTACAACATTCACGAGTAAGGTACCCAAGGGAATATTTGAGCTAATCCATTGTAACATCAGAACTGAAACGACGTGTCGGCCCACCGCACCCAAGGCACCCCCAATCGCAATTGCAAAAATCAGTTTCACTAGTATGTTCCTATAGGCCCTATAAATTACATGTCATACTTTTTATTAAGGGATGTGGCACGTAATAATTAAGGATCCGGAGGTTTAAGGTTACCCCTGGACTGCGAATTCCATCTTGTAAATCCAACAACACTTAATTCGCCCCCTTCAGGCATCTCTTAAACGCCGCCAATACTCCATCCTCGCTTTGATTTCCTTTTCAAAACCGCGATCGCCTGGTTGATAATATTCCTCTCTCGATATCTGATCAGGAAAATAACTCTGACCCGAAAATCCTTCGTCTCGATCGTGATCATATATGTACCCATCCCCATAACCGATCTCCCTCATCATTGGGGTTGGGGCATTTAATATATGCTTAGGGGGCATTAAACTACCAGTCCTTATTGCCGCAGTACTTGCAGCGTTGAACGCCTTATATACAGAGTTAGATTTGGGTGAATTAGCTAGAAATATCACACATTGGGCCAAAACTAACTCACCCTCTGGGGATCCAATAAACTCAAAAGCCTGTTTTGCTGCCAGTGCCTGGACTAACGCTTGGGGCTCCGCCAAACCAATATCTTCTGTGGCAAATCTCACTAACCTTCTTACTATAAAAAGTGGCTGCTCACCTGCAACGAGCATTCTAGCTAACCAATAAAGCGAAGCATCAACGTCTGAACCACGTAAACTTTTATGGAGAGCACTTATCAAGTTGTAGTGATTATCCTGTGTCTTATCGTATAACGGTGCTCGTTTTTGGAGTATCCTTGCAAGATCCTCTTCGTCTATGATTTTAGAGTCTGGAATCTTGTAAATTTCCTCCACCAGATTCAATAAGAACCGCCCATCTCCATCCGCCATCCTAATCAGTTTTAACCTTGCGGCATGATTCACAGGTACTGCCCGACTAGTTAATCTTTCACACGAAGTTAAAATTTTCTCCAAAGCTAATTCATCAAGTCGGTGGAGTACCACTAATTGACAACGAGATAACAAAGCGGGAATTAGTTCGAAGGAAGGGTTCTCAGTGGTAGCACCTAAGAGAGTAACTGTGCCATCTTCTACATATGGTAAAAACGCATCCTGTTGAGCTTTGTTAAATCGGTGGATTTCGTCCACAAATAACAAAGTTTGTTTACCACTCGAACGATGGATTTCCGCCTCAGAAAAAATTTTTCGTAGATCACCAACACCCGAGAATACCGCCGATAATGGGCGGAACTCGCTCTTGGTTTCGTCAGCTAACAATCGAGCAATAGTAGTTTTTCCGCACCCAGGCGGGCCCCATAATATTAACGATCCCAACCTACCAGTATCACGCATACGACCGATGGGACCATCTGGACCAATAATGTGGTCCTGGCCCATAACCTGATCCAGAGAAATCGGACGCATACGATCTGCTAGAGGCCGCTGAGTCCCTTCTTCACTGTGAGTACTCTCAAATAAAGTTGCCATTACAAAGTAACAACGACACTCATCGAATTGCCTGCCCTATCAATTACCACCCGCCATTCTTCTCGTTCTTCAGCCAATACAGAAACCAATTGTGCCGTCGTATTAATTTCTTCCCTCCCAATCTCCGTTATGATGTCACCTGGCCGTAGGCCCAATTGTGCGGCAAAACCAGGACCCACTTCTAATACTATCACTCCTTTTTTATTGGATTCGACACTAAGTTCTTCGGCAAAGGCTGGAGACAAGTTTCCGACCAAACTCCCAGCGAGGGGGTTCCTTCCTACTATGTTACGTATATCTCTGAGCGGTTTCTCGGGTGGAGCTATTAATTCCACATCAACGTTAAAGCTTTTTCCTTTACGTTGGACAACCAAATGCACCGTAGTGCCAATAGGACGGGTGACAAAACGGAACCGAAACATCTGCCAATCGAAAACTTCGTAGCCATCTACCGAAGTAATGACATCCCCAACTCTTAGCTTGGACGATAATAATGGACTATCCACGTGCAAGTCATTAAGCATAACCCCAATTGGCCGAGCTAAACCTAATGAATTTGCAATATCTTGGTCAACAGCTTGCCCCTTAGCACCAAGCCAAGGACGGATAGCCCGACCACCTGATAAAATACCGTCAACCACGACTCGTACTAGGTTGGAAGGAATAGCAAAACCAATACCAATTGATCCTCCACTACGAGAATAGATAGCTGTGTTAACCCCTATTAGTTTGGCATCCAGTGTCACAAGTGCTCCCCCTGAATTGCCAGGATTTATTGCTGCATCGGTCTGAATGAAGGATCCTAGTTCCGATAAACCAGCACTTGTTCTCGCCAAGGCTGAAATTATTCCGCTTGTAACTGTCTGACCCACACCAAAAGGGTTGCCAATTGCCAGAACAAGGTCCCCAACCTCCAACCAGTCGGAATCGCCGAGTTCTACATATGGGAGAGGAGAATTACCCGCATCAACTCGTAGGACTGCAAGGTCAGTAACTTCATCGGTTCCTATCACCTCTGCTTCTAATTCACGTCGGTCGGCCAATACAACCGTAATTTCGTCGCTACCCTTTATTACATGTTGGTTAGTTACCACTATCCCACCTGCTTCAATAATTACTCCAGAGCCTAGGGAGTTTTCCATACGTTCACGGGGTAAGCCAAACGGAGTCCCATCAAAAAACCGCTGAAAAAACGGATCGCTAAATAACGAATTTCCACGTTGTCTGATGAGCCGTCGGGTGTATATATTTACTACAGCGGGAGCAACATCTCGCACGACTGGAGCATACGATAAACGGACTTCCTGAGATGATTCAGGCACCAGCCGTTGATCCGCTTGAACCCGTATTGCACCTTCAACACAAAATAAAAGCCCAAAAAGGCATAAATATCTAAACCAATTACTTGAATTCCAGAAATTCAGTGGGCACCAAAACATTTCTTGCTCCAACCGAATTATATTAGTCTATGATCAGTCTAAAAAGACTACAGCCAGCTAACAATATCAGCCCAATACACAATTGCCTACAACTAGAAATTTGATTCACTATGGAAACTGGACTTCGTAAAACACCCTAGTTATTAATTAACAACAAGAACCACCTAACATACAATTTCGTAAGAAGGCCTTCTCCGTCGGTGTTAGGCCGCTTGTTCAGCGTTGTTTACATCATCCTCAATCGCTGTTAGGGAGGGACCTGAATCAAGTCCTTTTGCCTCTACGTCCCGCTCAACTAACTCAATAATCGCTACCGGAGCATTATCTCCAAAACGGAATCCTGCCTTCAAAATCCGGACGTATCCACCCGGTCTTTCCTGATACCTTGCACTGAGTATTGTAAAAAGTTTTTCTACTAACTGGGTATCACCACCCAAAGTGGAAAGCGCCTTCCTTCGACCATGGAGCCCACCTTTTTTCCCTAGGGTAATGAGTTTCTCAACTACACTTCTCAACTCCTTTGCCTTAGGTAGAGTGGTCTCAATCTGTTCATGTTTTATCAATGCCATGGCCAGATTACTAATCATTGCCTTCCGATGACTACTGGTACGATTTAGTTTTCGACCACTTAAACGATGGCGCATTTCGTGCGCTCCTTTATCACTTTTATTTTTAGAAGGGTTCTTCGAGCCGCTTGGCCATCTCTTCGATATTTTCTGGCGGCCATTCATCAATTTGCATTCCTAGATGCAAATTCATGTGTCCAAGCACTTCTCTTATCTCGTTTAATGATTTTCGTCCAAAATTAGGTGTTCTGAGCATGTCACCTTCCGTCTTCTGAACAAGATCTCCAATATAAACGATGTTATCATTTTTTAAGCAATTTGCCGAACGAACAGACAGCTCCAACTCATCGACTTTTCGAAGAAGATTAGCGTTCAAGGTCGGTTCCTCAGAAACCTCCTCACTTGTTTCCTTCGCCGGCTCCTCGAAGTTTATGAAAAGTTGCAACTGGTCAGTTAAAATGCGTGCAGCCAATGCAACGGCGTCTTCTGGAGTCACAGTTCCATCGGTTTCCACATTTAACGTCAGTTTATCATAATCGGTGACCTGACCGACACGTGTATGATCTACCTTATAGTTTACTTGTCGAACGGGGCTATATATTGCATCAATCGGAACCAGACCTATAGGAGCATCATCTGGCATATTTTGAGTGGCTGCGGCGTAACCCTTCCCACTTTCCACAGTCAGTTCAAAATTTATAGACGCATCTTTGTCGAGCGTGCAGATAACCAGTTCTGAGTCCATAATTTCAATATCGTGACCTGTCTCAATTTGAGACGCTGTTACCTGTCCAGGCCCTTCGGCCTTTAAAAATATTCTTTTTGGCCCTTCCCCATGCATACGAAGGGCTATTCCCTTGAGATTTAATACAACCTCTGTTACGTCTTCTCGTACTCCCGGTATGGATGAAAATTCGTGAAGCACACCATCTATTCTCAAGCTAGTAATTGCGGAACCACGAAGACTCGACAACAATACTCGTCTCAGAGCATTTCCTAGTGTGAGGCCAAAGCCGCGCTCGAGTGGTTCGGCCACAACGGTTCCAGTCCTAGAAGCCAACTGATCGGTTTGGACCTCTAGTTTGGTCGGTTTAATTAATTCTTGCCAATTTTTCTGAATCACTTAGACAACCCCAAAATGTTCAAGGCATAACGTGCCTTACCTAAAAATTCTTTACTTTAAATAGAGTATCAAATTGGACTTCCGTCCCCCAATCTTAAGCCCTATCGTCACACTACACACGTCGCCTTTTTGGAGGCCGGCAACCATTGTGAGGTATCGGTGTCACATCCCGAATAGAGGTAATCGTGAAACCAACTACCTGAAACGCTCTAAGCGCTGACTCTCTTCCAGATCCAGGGCCCTTAACTTCAACTTCAAGGGTTTTCATTCCGTGCTCCGCTGCCTTTCGTCCCGCATCTTCTGCAGCCATTTGAGCAGCATAAGGTGTCGATTTCCGGGAACCCTTAAATCCCAATGAACCCGCAGAAGACCATGCTATGGCATTTCCTTGAACGTCAGTAATAGTTATAAGAGTATTATTGAATGTGGCATTAACATGCGCCACTCCAGAAATGATATTTTTGCGTTCGCGACGCCGCACACGACTGCCCGATTCTTTTGCCATTCCTCATCCTTAAAAAAATATGCAGTTCTTGATTTCGCCCGTGGCCCTAAACGGCCTTCTTCTTACCTGCCACCGGCCTTGCACGCCCTTTCCGCATGCGCGCATTTGTATGGGTTCTCTGCCCACGCACTGGTAGACCGCGACGGTGCCGAAGACCTCGATAGCAACCTAAATCCATCAGGCGCTTGATATTCATTGCAACGTCCCGACGCAAATCGCCCTCAACTCTATACTCGCCGTCAATAATTTCTCTTAATCGTGTCACCTCGCCCTCAGCTAGCTGATTCACACGACTCATCTCACTAACGTTGGCCTTTTGGCAAATTTCCTGTGCTTTTGTATTGCCTATCCCAAAAATATATGTCAATGCGATTACAATGCGTTTGTTAGTTGGGATATTGACCCCGGCTATCCGCGCCAATGTACGGTCTCCTCATCGAAATTTGCAGCACAAACAAGGGCACTCGGCCTCCCCTATTAAAGCAGCCGACTTACCCAAGCTTGTGTTCTAGTATAACGACCCATCTGACGACTGGTCAATCATTTCCGGAAGCATTTAGGACCCTCTTAATAGACATTGAAACTTCCCCAATTTCCAACATCCCATCCACGGAAGACAACAAATCTTTATTCTTGTAGAAAGGCAACAACGGGCTCGTCTGGGCGTAGTAATTTTCCAATCGCTCCCGAACTGTTTTTTCATTATCGTCTTCTCGGCGTGTGAACTCCGTACCGTTACATTTATCGCAAGCCCCATCTTCCTTCGGTTGTTTAAACGTATCGTGATAACCTTCCCCACAATGGATACACGCGAAACGACCTGAAATTCTTTCTATTAGCAGCTCATCCAGGACGCGTATTTCTACAACTCTCTCAATATTCAAGCCTTTAGCTCTTAACAGGGCATCAAGTGCCTTGGCCTGGGCCAGAGTTCGTGGGAATCCATCTAGGACAAACCCCAATTTGCAAATATCTTGTTCCAGTTGTTCGGAAATAATACTTACCACAACCTCATCGGAAACCAGTTTCCCCCCATCCATAACCTTTTTAGCCTTTAACCCAACCTCTGTGCCCCTTGCAACTGCATCACGCAACATATCACCCGTTGAAAGGTGAGCTATGCTAAACTCATTTGACAAAATTTGGGCTTGCGTCCCTTTTCCACAACCTGGCGGACCAAACAGCACAAGTCTCACCCTCTTCGTCCCCTAAGCCTAGATTTTTTTATTAGACCTTCATACTGATGTGCCAAAAGATGGGAATGAATTTGGGCTACAAAATCCATGGTCACATTAACTACAATTAGTAGACTAGTACCACCGAAATAAAATGGGACAGCATATTGAGAAATTAGAATTTCAGGGAGTACACAAACAGCTGATAAATATATCGCACCAACAGTTGTCAAACGTTTCAAAACATACGCAATATATTCCGCAGTGTTCTTCCCTGGCCGGATACCCGGTATAAAGCCATTATTTTTTTTCAAATTATCCGCTGTATCCTCTGGGCTAAACACAACCGACGTATAGAAAAAAGCAAAGAAAACAATCAAAGAAATATATAATATCAAATACCCTGGAGACCCCCGAGAAAGCATTGACACCATTCCGCCCAACCAGTCTGGACCCGCACTCGCCGAGAAACTCACTGCCGTTATCGGCAATAATAGAAGGGAACTTGCAAAAATTGGGGGAATTACACCGGCCGTATTCAATTTCAAGGGTAGGTGGCTACTTTCACCACCAAACATTCGGTTACCAACTTGCCTCTTAGGATATTGTACCAAAAGGCGTCTTTGGGCTCTCTCTATGTACACAATAAAAGCGATAACACCAACGGCCATTACCATTAACAAAATAATAAATAAAGCGGACAATGCTCCAGTTCGTCCAAGTTCGAGCGTACTTGCCATAGCAGCCGGAAGTTCCGCCACTATGCCCGCCATAATAATTAAAGAAATGCCATTCCCCACTCCGCGAGCAGTAATTTGTTCGCCAAGCCACATTAAAAATATAGTGCCACCTACTAGTGTTATCACCGCTGTTGCTCTAAATGTTAGGCCCGGATCTAGTACAGCTGAACCCTGGCTTCCCGTCATCCCCTCCAGGCCCACAGCAATTCCTAACCCTTGGAAGGTAGCCAAAATAACAGTCCCGTAACGGGTGTATTGAGTCATCCGTTTACGACCCGACTCTCCTTCTTTCTTTAACTGAGCCAAATGGGGAGATACGGTAGTCATCAACTGAATAATGATCGAAGAAGATATGTAAGGCATAATGTTGAGGGCAAAAATAGTCATACGCCCCAACGCACCGCCCGAAAACATATTAAACATCCCAATAATTCCGCCGGCCTGCTGGCGAAAAATATCATCCAAAATTACTGGATCGATTCCTGGGAGCGGTATGTAGGTTCCAAGCCTATATATTATCAAAGCGCCAAAAGTGAACCATAACCGTTTCTTTAACTCAGTTGCTTTGCTAATCGCCCCAAAATTGATGCTCGCAGCAAGTTGTTCAGCAGCAGATGCCATGACTCAACTACTTTCTACTATTACGGACTCAGTCACTCAAATTCGCCCCTTCGTTAGGGGTCGCCGCATTTTGAGCCTGCTTGATTTCAACCAGTTCCAATGAACCTCCAACTTTTTCCAGCCCCAGACGGGCTCCTTTGCTCGCGCCAACAACCTGAATAGAAATCTTTGTTTTTAAATCCCCCTTTCCAAGCAGACGTACTCCATCACCAATTCTTTTAATCAAACCAGCGGCCAATAGAACTTCACCCGAAATTAGATTTTTAGGATTTAGTTTCTTACGGTCAATCGCATCTTGGAGGTCACCAATGTTTATGACCGCATACTTTTTTGAAAAAGGATTTTTAAAACCACGTTTTGGTAGGCGACGATACAAAGGCATTTGACCGCCCTCAAATCCTTTCATACCAGATCCAGACCTCGATTTCTGCCCTTTATGCCCTCGGCCAGCTGTTTTACCTAATCCGGAGCCTATACCCCGTCCAACCCGGATACGGGCCCGACGAGCGCTCGCATTATCTCGGAGCTCATTTAATTTCATTTTCGACCCCTTTCAACGACTAACTTCGCGCGACTTAGTCTGTGTTGTCCACACGAACTAGATGATTCACTTTCTTGATCATCCCGCGAATTGCTGGCGTGTCCTCAAGCTCACGACTACGATTCATTTTATTAAGCCCTAATCCAACCAGCGTAGCACGTTGGTCTTTTGGTCGCCCTATCGGACTCCCCACTTGAGTTACTATCACTTTTGCTGCTCTAACCATTTTCTTTATCCTGGGATTCTTCGGACGTTGTCTTCAAAAATCCCCTTCTGCTCAAGATCTCACCAACTTTCTTATTACGCTTTGCCGCAACAAAACGTGGCGATTCCACCTTGGACAACGCATCAAATGTAGCCCTAACCATGTTATACGGGCTAGAACTACCTATGGATTTAGTTACAACGTCCTGAAGGCCTAAAGTCTCAAAGACCGCCCTCATAGGACCACCAGCGATAATTCCAGTCCCAGGTGGCGCCGCGCGAAGGACCACTTTTCCTGCTCCAAACCGACCTTTGACATCGTGATGAAGCGTACGCCCTTCTCTTAATGGTATTCTTACCAAAGTCCGTTGTGCCTTTTCCGTAGCTTTACGAATTGCTTCCGGAACTTCACGGGCCTTACCATTTCCAAATCCTACGCGTCCTCTGCCATCACCGACGACTACAAGTGCCGCAAACCCAAATCGCCGGCCTCCTTTAACAACTTTCGCAACACGATTTATGCTCACCAACTTATCAAGCAAATCAGATTCACTCTCTTCACGGTCTCTATTTCGCCGACCTCCTCGCCGACTTTTTTGATCATTCTTTTTTGGATCATTTTTTGCCATACTCTCGGCCCTTGTATTGATTAAAATTTTAGACCGTTTTCGCGCGCTGCTTCCGCCAACGCTCTCACACGCCCATGATATAGATACCCACCACGATCAAATACCAGTTCGGTTACGCCAACAGCCTTACCACGTTTTGCAATCAGCGCACCCACTTCTTTCGCCGCATTTACGTCACTACCTGATTGAAGGTTCAATCGTAACTCTTGATCCAGGGTCGATGCCGCTGCCAGAGTCCTCCCCACCAAGTCATCTATTATTTGGGCATAGATGTTTTTATTCGATCGGAATACACAAAGCCGCGCTCTTCCGTTACTAGCTGCACGAATCCGCCTTCTGTTACGTCCACAACGCCTCTGATATAACTTTTTAGGATCGAGCATTTATTTACCTATTTCTTTTTGCCTTCTTTGCGGAAGATATATTCACCTTCATACCGAATTCCTTTTCCCTTATAAGGCTCTGGTTTTCTTAAACTCCGTATATCAGCTGCTAATTGACCCACTTTTTGTTTATCCGCACCCGTAATTTGGATCTCCGTCGGCTTTTCACATTTAACCTGTATCCCCTCCGGAACCATCACCTTAATCTCATGGCTATATCCCAGTTGTAACGTCAGGACCGAACCATCAATTGCCGCTCGGTACCCAACGCCCGTGATTTCTAACTTCCGGCTAAAACCCTCCGAAACACCAGCCACCATATTACCCACCAGTGTTCTTCCAAGACCCCACATAGAACGACTTCTAATATCTTGCTCTCTCGGCCTAACCCATACCTGTTTATCTTCTTGGGTGACCGTAAGTTCGGAGGCAAGCTTGCTATTCAGTTCTCCCAATTTACCTTTAACTGTGACCGATTGTCCTACAATCTCAACTTCCACACCATCAGGGATTGCAACCGGGTTCTTCCCAATTCGCGACATCTCAGCCTCCTAAATCCATCTACTGGCGTTTTTCAAAGTACAGTGCACAATAATTCACCACCAACATTTGCTGCACGAGCCTCTGCATCCGACATGACGCCACGGGGTGTCGATAAAATAGAGATCCCTAACCCATTATTTATGGGTCTCAAATCTTTAATTGAAGCGTAAATTCTTCTTCCTGGACGAGATACCCGCTTGATTGTCCGTATGACTGGAGAACCCTCATGGTATTTAAGTTCTATCTCTAGACGCGGTTGGGCTTTGATCTCTTCGACTTCTCTATAACCACGAATATACCCTTCTCGTTCTAGAACCTCCAGTACGTTTGCTCTAAATTTGGAAGCTGGACAGTTAATCTGTGGCTTACCCACCATCTGTCCATTTCGAATCCGGGTTAGCATATCCCCCAGCGGATCAGTCATCGTCATACAATCACCCCTACCAACTTGATTTCACCATCCCTGGAATATGGCCCGCTGAGGCGAGCTCACGCAGACCGATACGGGAAACTTTAAGTTTACGATAATAACCACGTGGCCGCCCAGTGAGCTCACACCTATTCCGAATTCGGACTGGAGAGCTATTTCGAGGCAGTTTCGCAAGCTTTAGAAAGGCATTGAACCTCTCTTCCGGCGCCAGTGTCTTATTTCGAGCCACCTTCTTTAAAGCCAAACGTCTCGCCGAGTTTTTTTGCACCAAACTTTTCCGTTTGTTATTTCTTTCGATGGCACTGCGTTTTGCCATGCCAATGCCTCCTCACTTAGTTTCAATAATTATGATACCAACGGCAAATTGAAGCCCTGCAATAGTGCTCGACCTTCATCGTCTGTATTTGCTGTTGTAACAATCACCACATCAAGACCACGAACTTGATCCACTGCGTCATAGTCTATTTCAGGAAACACAATCTGTTCCTTCAAACCCAGAGAGTAATTTCCGTTTCCATCAAAACTTCTTTGGGGAACCCCATGAAAGTCACGAACACGGGGCAAGGCAATATTAACAAGTCGGTCCAAAAACTCGTACATCCTGTCTCCACGCAATGTAACCTTGCACCCAACCGTCATCCCTTCCCTTAGCTTAAAATTTGCGATCGACTTTTTTGCCTTAGTTATTACTGGCTTTTGACCTGTAATAGCTGTTAAGTCTGCAATAGCGCCATCGATTTTCTTTGGTTCCCTTCCAGCCTCACCAACTCCCATATTGACGATTATTTTCTCCAATTTTGGTATTTCCATCGAATTTTTATAACTAAATTCTTCAGTCAATGCCTTTTTAAGGACTTGATTATAATGTTCTTGTAAACGAGACATTAGCCATCACCTACCGGTCTACTATTTCACCCGAACGCTTAGCAAAGCGAACTTTTCTTCCGTCCTCAAGAACTCGATACCCAACCTTCGTGGGTTTGCGGTCTTTTGGATCCATTAACGCAACGTTGGAAATTTCAATCGCCATCTCTTTCTCTATAATACCGCCAGGGTTAGCCGCAGAGGGGGCGGTATGTCGTTTTACAGTTGCAACTCCTTGCACAATCACTCGATTACTTTTTGCAATCACCTTAGTGACTTCCCCACTTTTACCCTTGTCTCTGCCAGTGACAACCATCACCTCATCACCTTTTTTAATACGAATCCTCTCAGACATCACAACACCTCGGGTGCTAAAGAAATAATTTTCATGAACTGTTTGGCACGCAGTTCGCGAGTTACTGGCCCAAAGATGCGGGTTCCAACTGGCTCGTTCTGTTGCGTTAGAAGGACTGCTGCGTTTTTATCAAATCGTATTGCGCCACCATCAGATCGTCTTATTTCCTTAGCAGTTCGAACAATTACTGCCCGGTGAATATCCCCTTTCTTAACCCTCCCACGTGGTATTGCTTCTTTGACGGAAACCACAATCACGTCGCCAACAGACGCTGTTTTCCTACCTGAACCACCAAGCACCTTTATACATTGGACCCGTCGTGCACCGGAGTTATCAGCAACTTCGAGATTCGTTTGCATCTGAATCATGACTAACTCCCATCAACACCTAAATTTGACCCCACCATGACGCACTTAACTATCACCAAGCACTATTTCCCAGTGCTTGTTTTTTGATAACGGTCTACATTCCCTGATTTGAACCTGGTCACCAATCTTGCGTGAATTAGTCTCATCATGCGCCATATATTTCTTTGAGTGACGAATAAACTTCTTATACAGTGGGTGCTGTATACGTCGGTCAACTCGTACTATTACCGTTTTATCGGCTCTATCACTTACTACTACACCTTGAAGAACTCGTCTTGACATTTGGCTATCCGGTTACCTAGTGATCAGGTTGATTGTTGATTTCGACTTCTCAACGTCGTTTTTATACGAGCTATATCTCGTCGAATGGATCTAACACGAGCCGTATTCTCCAACTGACCAGTAGCTCGTTGAAACCTCAAATTAAACTGTTCCTTTTTTAGAACCATTAACTCCGTTTGAAGCTCGTCATTGTTCTTTGCACGAACGTCTTCTATTTTCATAATCACGCGCCTCCACCAACGCGCGCAACAAAACGAGTACGAATGGGAAGCTTATCCGCACCTCTTCGGAAAGCTTCTCTAGCCAGGGTTGCCTGCACTCCATCCACCTCAAACATCACACGGCCGGGTTTTACTTTACAAATCCAGAATTCAGGAACACCTTTTCCTTTTCCCATACGAACCTCTGTCGGCTTTTTACTAACCGGAACATCCGGAAATATACGTATCCACATTCGTCCGCTTCGTTTTAAATGACGGGTTATCGCTCGCCGAGCTGCTTCTATTTGGCGTGCGGTAATACGCCCTGCCTGTTCCGACTTTAGACCAAACGAACCAAAATTAAGAACAGTTCCCCCCTTTGCCGATCCATGGATACGACCTTTTTGCTGTTTTCTATATTTGGTTCTCTTAGGACTAAGCATTAGGTTTCATCCGTTTCATTATACTCTCGCACCCTGCAGCTCGGAACGTCGCCGTTCCTGAGCCATCGGATCGTGCTCCATAATTTCGCCCTTAAAAATCCATACTTTAACACCGCATGTTCCATAAGCAGTGTCCGCACGTGCTACACCGTAATCTACGTCAGCTCTCAACGTATGTAACGGAACACGCCCTTCCCTGTACCATTCGGTTCGTGCAATCTCAGCTCCTCCAAGCCTTCCTCCTGCATTGATCCTAATTCCTTGCGCACCAAGTCTCATGGCGGACTGAACCGCCCGCTTCATTGCCCTCCGGAAAGCAACGCGACGCTCTAGTTGCTGTGCAACATTTTCAGCAACCAATTGCGCTTCAATTTCGGGTTTCCGTATCTCAACAATGTTAAGTTGGACTTCGCTGTCTGTCATACCACTAATTTTCGAGCGAAGTTTCTCGATATCTGCACCTTTTTTTCCGATAACCACCCCCGGCCGAGCGGTATGAATTGTTATTCTCGCCTTTTTTGCAGGTCGCTCTATAACCACTCGGCTCACTCCAGCTTGGTCAAGCTGTTTAAGAAGGAAGGAACGAATTCCTAAATCTTCCTGAAGCAATGCACCATAATCACTGTCTGCGTACCAACGGGAATCCCATGTGCGATTAATCCCGAGTCGCATACCTATTGGGCTAACCTTTTGACCCATGTCTAATTTTCCTCTCGTTCTCGGACGACCACAGTTATCCTGCTGAACGGCTTACTAATTCGACCCATACGACCCCGCGCCCGAGGCCTAAACCGTTTCATAGTTAAACTTTTTCCAACATAAGCCTCAGCTACAAACAATCTATCCACATCCAAATTATGGTTGTTCTCGGCGTTGGCAATCGCAGACTCAAGTACACGTTTGACAGAACCAGAAATTCGCCGAGCTGAAAAACCTAACTGTGCTAGTGCCTTATCAGCTGGCATTCCACGTATTAACTTGGCCACCAGATTCAACTTCCGTGGACTCGTTCGCAAACGCCGTGCAACAGCCATAGCTTCTTTTTCCGACAACCGACGTTCTGTCGCTGGTTTAGACATTGCTTACGACCCTCCTGACCTTTTTATCGGCGGAATGCCCATGAAATGTCCGAGTTGGCGAAAATTCACCCAATTTATGCCCCACCATATCTTCGGTCACCAAAACCGGAATAAATTTCTTCCCATTGTGGACCCCAAAAGTGAGGCCTACAAATTGTGGCAATATCGTTGATCTCCTGGACCATGTTTTTATTACCATTTTACGACCTGAAGCATTGGCTTCATCAACCTTCTTTAACAAGTATCCGTCGACAAATGGACCTTTCCAAACTGAACGCGCCATAGGCTAATCCTCCAACTATTTCTTATGGCGCCGACGGCGTAAAATCAACCTATCGGTACGCTTATTATTTCGAGTCCGCTTACCTTTAGTCGAGACACCCCACGGAGTGACTGGATGCCGCCCCCCTGAACTTCGGCCCTCACCTCCACCATGTGGGTGATCCACCGGATTCATTGCAACACCCCGAACCTTGGGTCTGCGACCCAGCCACCTGCTCCGACCTGCCTTCCCAAGTTTCTGATTTTGCCTGTCTGGATTGGACACTGCCCCAATAGCCGCCATACATTCTGAACGAACCATCCTTTGTTCTCCAGAAGACAAACGTACTAATGCATAACCCGAATCCTTTCCTACCAACTGCGCATAAGCTCCGCCCGCCCGCGCCAACTGACCACCTTTACCCGGTTTCATTTCGATATTATGAATCACAGTCCCAACAGGAATATTTTTGAGCGGCATGGCATTCCCAGGCTTAATATCCGCTCGCTCCCCAGATACGACTTGATCTCCCAGCTGGACCCGTTGGGGAGCCAAAATATACGAAAGTTCACCATCTGCATATTTAATCAATGCAATAAACGCTGTCCTATTCGGGTCATACTCGAATCGTTCTACAGTTGCTGACATATCAAATTTACGACGTTTAAAGTCTACCATACGGTATCGACGCTTATGACCTCCACCCCGTCGTCGAGCAGTCATACGGCCTTGACTATTTCGACCACCCGACTTGCTCAAACCAGCAGTTAACGACTTCACTGGCTTTCCCTTATGTAAGGAACTGTGATCAACTAAAACTAGCTGTCTCTGCGATGGCGTCATCGGTCGGAATTGTTTCAGAGCCATTTGTTTCCCCTACACTCCAGACAGATAGTCAACACTTTGACCATCAGCCAGTGTAACTATTGCTTTCTTATAATCTGACCTTTTACCGCGATAGCCACGAAATAATTTGGTCTTACCTTTTACTCTTAGCGTATTTACAGCAGTAACTTTGACGTTAAATAAACTCTCAACAGCACTCCGAATCTCTGCCTTAGTTGCGTCGAGGCGCACTTTAAAAGCAATCTGACCATGCTCACTCATCATAGTTGCTTTTTCAGTCACCAGCGGCGCAACAAGCACATCGTAATCTCGCTCCGTTGTCATTTTAACCGTTCCTCTAGAGCATCAAGTGCGGACCTAGTTAACACCAGCACATCCCTTCGCAAAATATCGTAAACATTAATCCCCTGGCTTGGCAGGACATCAATATAACCCAAATTTTCTGCAGCCCGTTGAAAATTATCATCAATATCTGAGCCATCCACTACGAGAGCAGATTGCCAACCAAAATCCCCAACACAGGTTGCCAGCACTTTTGTTTTTGGATTTTTCAGAACAGCTTTGTCCAAAATTATGAGTTTTCCCTCAATCTGCTTTGAAGACAAAGCACATTTTAGTGCCAAGCGCCTAACTTTTTTAGGTAAACCATGAGCGTGACTCCGCACCCTCGGACCAAATGTTACTCCCCCTCCAACAAACTGAGAGACCCGCCGGGAACCGTGCCGGGCCTTGCCTGTTCCTTTTTGGCGATACATCTTCGCTGTCGTACCTTTTACCTCACCACGCTCCTTAACTTTGTGTGATCCCGATTGCCGCCTAGCCAGTTGCCATTTCACCGTTCTTTGTAAGAGATCACGCCGTACATCAATACCGAACACATCATCAGAAAGGTTAACCTTTCCAACTTGCTTATTCTCCAGGGAAAGAACTACACATTCCACCATTATTCCGCCTTTCCCTGTTCATCAGGCGTTTCGTCAGCCGTCTTCGCAATTTTTTCACGATCTCCATCCTGCGAAGAGTCCGATAATATTCGAATTCCTGCGGGATAAGGTGCTGCAGGAGGCAAAGCGTGTTTTTGCGAATCTCTGACTTTGACACATCCGCCTTTTGGACCAGGGACCGCGCCCATAACCATTATCAAACCTCGGTCTTCATCGGTCCGTACTACATAGAGATTCTGCTCAGTAACCTGGCGAGCACCCAACTGTCCCGCCATTTTTTTTCCTTTAAACACCTTCCCAGGGTCTTGAGAGTTTCCAGTCGAGCCATGACTTCGATGAGAGACCGATACCCCGTGGCTCGCTCGCAGACCACCAAAATTGTGACGTTTCATCGCACCTGCAAACCCTTTTCCAATTGATGTACCTGTGACGTCCACAAATTGACCCTCAACAAAATGGGTGGCAAGAATCTCTGTGCCAACATCCACGAGAGCATCATCACTTACCCTAAATTCAGCAAGCCACCTCTTAGGGTTTACCTTGGCCCTAGCATAATGGCCTCTATTTGGTTTATTTACATTCTTAGTCTTAGCGTTGCCCATTCCTACTTGCACGGCCATATAACCATCTCTCGTCTCAATGCGTTGGGCGACAACGTGGCACGAATCCACTTCAAGCACAGTAACTGGAAGATGGCTCCCATCATCCATAAAAATTCGAGACATTCCCAACTTCCGAGCCAATAGACCTGTTCGCATAGTACCGACCTTTAGAGCTTAATCTCTACATCGACCCCAGAGGCCAAATCGAGTTTCATTAACGCATCCACTGTTTGTGGGGTAGGTTCAACGATATCCAATAGTCGTTTGTGTGTCCTAATCTCAAATTGCTCGCGAGATTTTTTATTCACATGCGGCGAGCGAAGCACTGTATAGCGCTCTATATCTGTCGGTAACGGAATTGGTCCACGCACCTGAGCACCGGTCCGTTTAGCCGTGTTCACTATTTCTAAAGTAGATTGATCCAAAATTCTATGATCAAACGCCTTAAGCCGAATTCGTATATTTTGGCTTTCCATTTTATGCCACTACCTTCACTCACTCACCATGGGACTTTTTGATTCTCACTAACTCTCTCTAGAGATTATTCAATGATTTCAGCGACGACGCCCGCACCAACAGTGCGTCCACCTTCACGAATTGCAAACCGTAAACCCTGATCCATGGCAATTGGAACGATTAATTC
>CAZEWK010000039.1:0-30926 GCA_964515905.1 uncultured Rhodospirillaceae bacterium
CCTAAACCGGTTGAGCCGACGCGAAGGTACGGAGGTGGTTGAGAAGGTAACGGGTGGCAAGTCATTACCGAAGGAAGTCTTGGATCTGATTGTAGCGAAGACCGATGGCATTCCCTTGTATGTGGAAGAACTGACGAAGAATGTATTGGAAGCGGGTTTCTTGAAGGATGCGGGGGATCGTTATGAATTGGATGGGCCCCTGCCCTCGCTTGCGATCCCGACGACGTTACAGGAAAGTTTAATTGCCCGTCTGGATCGATTGAACACGGTGAAGCAGGTCGCTCAGATTGGTGCTTGTATTGGTCGGGAGTTTACCCACGAATTGGTGTCGACGGTATCTCCGTTATCGGATGCGGAGTTGCAGGCGTCCTTCCAGCAATTGATTGAGGCACAGATTATTTTACCCCAAGGGGGGGCTTCACACGGATCGTACATATTCAAACACGCGTTACTGCAAGATGCGGCTTATGCCAGTCTACTGCGGGGGCCAAAGCGTCAGTTCCATGATTTGATTGCGGAAGGGTTGAAGGCGGAGTTCCCGGAGGTGGTGGTGAACACACCGGAGTTGCTTGCCTCCCATCTGGCCAAAGCAGAACGGTTCTCGGAAGCCATCGATCATTGGAAGGAAGCCGGGTTGAGGGCCAAGAATGCTTCCTCCAACCAGGAGGCTACTCATTACTTGGAATTGGCGCTTGAACATCTGGAGAAGGAAGACCCTTCCCCCGAAAGAGATAAACGTGAACTCGAACTGCAAGCACCATTAGCTGTTGTTTGGACCGCCTTAAGTGGTTGGGGGGCAAGTCAAACGGCTGCAGCTTATGAACGCGCCTTCCAATTGACCCAGAGCATGCAGTCACCGCCCGAATTATTCCAAATCATGTATGGCCTGAGCACCACGCGGTGGCTAAGAGATGAATTCCTCGAAGGACTGACTATCGCGAAGGAACTGGCTACCTATTCCGACACCGCTGGAGATCCTGCGGGTTATGTTGTTGCCCATCGGACCTATGGCGGTGCTTTGTGCTGGGTACCGGACTATGAAAAATCTAAGCACCATCTTGAAAATTCACTAGGTGCGTATGATAAGTTAAAATCTCATAATTTTATTGAGGAAACAGGAAGTGATCCCAAGGCTGTTTCATTAGTGGTACTCGGTGCGGTCTATGCCTATAGCGGATATCCCGATCAAGCGATAACGTTAATCAAACAAGCAGAAGCATATGCAATCGAGTTAAATTTTCCTTTTGTTCAAGCTTACGTTCATTGGATTGCCGGTTGGGTATGCCGTGACCTTTATGATCTTAAGCAAACTAAAAAACACGCATCATCTCTCCTCCAAATTTCTACTGAGAAAAATTTCTCTCCCATGAAACAATCGGCAGCAGTGATCTCTGGATGGATTGACTACTGTCAACAAAAATCAAACGATTCAGAACAAGTAGAGAGCAGTTGGCAACAATTAACGAATCTTGGTTCGGTGGCATATTGGGAACTTAAACACGCCGTGGATTATATCGACACAATGATGCGGAGCGAACAATTAGCAAAGGCTAGACAGGGTATTGAGAGTACTTTGGCACTGGCTGAAGCACAGGGATCCAAATGGAATGTACCTGACATGCTACGGCGCAAAGCTTTGATTTGCGATTCTGAACCTAAACGAAATATCAAAGAGACCGAAATTTTATTGAATCAGTCCTTGGATTTGGCTCGTACGCACAAAGATAAGCTATCTGAACTTCGGACCGCGATTTCCTTGGCTCATTTCTTAGAAAAAAACTCTGAACGCCAAAAAGCTTATGATTTACTATTTCCAATTGTTGATTGGTTCACAGAAGGATTTAAAACCCATCATATCCAGGAAGCCAACCGTTTATTGAAACACCTTCAATAGAATCCATAGGAGCAAAACATCTCAAAGCTAGAAGACCAAACTTTCAATATTGCCGATATTTATGTCCCCACAAAACGGCGAAAAACACTGGACCCCATTAAGGTAAATACTATTGCGGAGAGCATCTTAGAAGACGGGCAACAAACACCAATCCTGGTCCGGCAAGATGGTGAGCGACTCGTTTTAGTAGAAGGACTCCAAAGATTAGAAGCTTGCCGTATATTGGGAGAAACAACCATCATAGGTCTAATTGTCCAGGCAAGGAAAAAGTAGCGTCAAACTGCCACAAAAAAGTTCCCATAATTCCCATTTAGACAGTAAAATACATTCCGGATGTACTCAACAAAGCAGAGTGCATGAATGCCAACATCTTTTTTGGAGGGAAAAATGGTGAAAGTCAAAGGTGGCTGTTTATGTGGCTCGTCCCGGTATGAAAGCGATAGTGACCCCATAGTATCTGCCGTGTGCCATTGTAAGGATTGTCAAAAACACTCTGGTTCCGTTTTTGGTTTATACGTTGGAATACCTAAAAATGGCCTAAAGACAAGCGGTCAAGGCTTTAAAACTTTTGAAGGGTCCGGCGGAAGCGGAAGCTATTTCCATCGTATTTTTTGCAGCAACTGTGGTTCATCACTTTACGCGGCAATCGAGTTGGCACCAGATCTATATTTTATTCATGCTGGGACCCTAGACGATGCTACGTGGGTGAAACCCGAAATGCAGGCCTGGGCAACCAAACAACTCCCTTGCGCAACTTTAACTGGAGAGGTTGCTACATTTGATGGGAATCTCCCATCAGGATAGAAAGACAGACCACCGATAAAAGAATTTGCATAAACTAAATTAAGACGGAATCTCAGATACCTAGATCAAGTAGATTATAATCTTTTATGTCTTTTCTTGAATCTTCGTTCCAAACGAAATCATCTAAACTGTTTTTGAACGGTTCATAAACAAATGATACCTCGTTAGGAAAACGTTGTTTTCGTGCATTGATTCCATAAGCAATTAAGCGTGACCGAGTCCTGATTCTTTCATCATCGTAAAACGCAACGTCGTTATGTATGCCTCCACTCTCCACATTCAAAACAGATGCACGACGGTGGAATCCAAAGTTTACTGTTACTCTCCAGTCCGGGCTTGTATTTGCAAAGGACCCATGAATGCACTGCCTATTGCAGATGGCTACGTCACCGGGGGCACAAATGAAAGGTACTGCCTCTGGGATTCTTTCAGCCTCCCCCACAACTAACATTTTAGTTATATCTAGTTTGCCCTTTTTGTGGCTTCCAGGCACCACCCAAAGACCGTTGGCAGCCGTGCATCCATATAATTGCGCCATAAAGTTGAACCCATGGGTTCCCTCATCCCAATCTGGCTTCTCCCAATGTGTAAAACCGTCCTGATGCCACGACACCGATGCGCCGCGGCCTGGTTCTTTAAGAAATAATGCCTCGTTAAATGGAACAAAATCTTTTCCATTTATTTCACCAGCAACTGCGAGAAGTTCCGGATGCCCATATACACGAAGGCATGCATCTGAAAACTGCAGAGACCCTCCAATGACATATACTATTTCTTCCGGTGCAAAAGAATCTGTTTCTGGCTCCGTCATTTTAACTTGATGACGTCCATGGTTTTGAGAAGTTCCACCAAAAGGGTCACCAAGTGGTTTCGCCCAACCTAGATTTCGCCCCTTGCAATCTACTGCCAAAGCAGGACGCCCAGTTGAATCTACTTTAGATCCTTTTGTTTGTGGGAGACGTTCTAGAATCGCCTGTACATCTTTTTCAATATCGAGAAGCTCTTCTGTCTTCAAAACACCTTCAAAAATATAGAAACCGTACCTTGAGTAAGAATCTAAAATCTCTTTGGCTAGCGTTCCATCTGAATTAAATCTTATAGGTCCTCTATTTTCCAGATCAAAAGCTCTTTGTTCGCCCTCTCTTAGATACGTTTGCATCGCTTTTTCTTGTCCACCAAAATCTGGTAGGGTGGATATATCCCTGGTTTTCATAATAATGTCCTATAGAAAACTGTTACTGTTCCAGTGAAATACATTTGACTTTGTTAGATAATCTATAAAATTAAGTGAGCAAGAGAAAGTAATCGTTTTGGAACCACTTACAAATAATTTATGTCAAATTCGCTTAATCGTTATAATGTGCGTTACCCCTGTGATAAGAGCATTTGACAGTAGCACCAAACAAGTAAATATCAAAAACTGAGATGGCCGACCAAATTACTCACCAACCTGAAAAACCCACAATTCCTGCGCCGTGGACCGTACCTGCACCTGTGAAACAAAGGGTTCTTTTAGTAATTCCGCCCTCTGAGTTTTTATTAGATGACCGAGTTTTCCCAAGCTTAGGCGTTTTAAAGGTAGCTGCTGTCCTTGAGGCCGCTGGACATTTCGTCGATGTAATCGATCTTTCGGGAGTCGAAAACTATATTGAGGTTCTAGAGCACGCTGTTTCATCAAGAAATTACTCCGCAGTTGGGATAACGGTGACAACGCCTCAACTGCCCTCAGTAATCAAAATACGAAACTCCATTCGCGTTTTAAAACCAGGTTTACGCCTGATACTAGGCGGCGCCCATGTCGCATTAAGCTATGCCGGTCGCTTACAAGAAAAAAAATTAGGTGAATCCAACGGACGTGCAAGCCTTGCTGTTAAAATTCTTGAAGAAAACTTTGACGTGCTTTGTGCCGGCGACGGAGAAGTAGCCATTTTTGAAGCTATAAAAACAAATGCACCAAAGTTTATTAATGGTGATGACCGTAAAAGTAATTTTTTTCTTACGAATGATTTGTATGAAACGACTCCCTTGCCTGCACGGCATCTGATAGACCTATCCACATACAAATACCAAATAGAAGGATATAGAGCCACCAGTCTTATTGCCCAATTGGGGTGCCCTTTCGCCTGTGGTTTCTGCGGCGGCCGTTTTAGTCCTAGCCTACGTGTCATACGGACCCGATCCCACGAGTCAATTCTCCACGAAATTTCGCAATTACATGACCAATATGGTTACACAGGGTTTATGTTTTACGATGATGAATTAAACGTAAATAAAAATTTAGAAACTCTTTTGCAAGGTCTGATTGATCTACAAAAGGAACGCGCTACCGAATTTCGATTTCGTGGTTTCATCAAAGCAGAGTTATTTAATGAGGAACAAGCGGAACTAATGTACAAAGCAGGATTCCGATGGTTGCTCTGCGGTTTTGAAGCTGCCGATCCTCGCATTCTATTAAATATCCAAAAACGAGCTACTCAATACGATAATACCCAAGCAGTAAAAATTGCTAGGAAGTATGGGTTAAAAATAAAGGCTTTAATGTCATGCGGTCACCCTGGGGAAACCCGTGAGACAATAAAAACGGCACGAGACTGGCTAATTGAAATGGAAGTGGACGATTTTGATTGTACCGTTATTACACCTTACCCCGGCACGCATTACCACGACTTAGCTATAAGAAACCCCCAAATGCCAGAAGTATGGACTTATACCCAACCAGATACAGGAGATCGTCTGCATTCTTGTGCCGTCGATTATACAGTAACGGCAGACTACTACAAAGGAATCACTGACAAAGGATATCGGTCCTTCGTGTTTACTGATTATTTAGGCGCAGATGACATCGTACATCTACGCGATGATTTAGAACGTGAAGTACGTTCTTTACTTGGCATCCCATTCAATCCCAATCGTCCCGCTCTTATGTACGAACATTCGATGGGTCAGAGTATCCCTAAGTTTATCCTCAAACAAAAAACCCTTCGATCACCATCGTTTTAATAGGTCACAGTTAATAAATACAAGATAGCCGATTAAATTACGTAGGCTTTACATCAAATAAATTCTCGAATCTAAATCAGAGCGACGTTAATGTCGGAACATAGAAATACCGTAAACATCGCGGAATCCACCGAGATAGCCATCCAACTTTTTAGGGATGGATCCATAGAAGATGCGGAAATACTTTTTCGAACTGTTCTTAACATCGATCCCAACCATCCTGTCGCTTTACATTTTTTGGGCCTAATAGCCCATCACGAAGGGAAGCATCAATTAGCGGCCCAACATATTGGTGCTGCTTTGGCGGTTAGTCCGAATTATGTAGAAGCACACAGCAATCTAGGAATTGTTTATCAAGCACTAGGCAAGGTAGACGATGCCATAGAGAGCTATTCCTTAGCTCTCAAGGTAGACCCTAGCATGGCGGAAGCTCACAATAATCTAGGATTTGCTCTCCGTGGCATCGGTAGGCTCGAAGAAGCCATTTCATCTTTCGAGAAAGCCACTGCCATTAATCCAAACTACGAAGAAGCACATTACAACTTAGCAACTACATTTGATACTCTAAAGAAACCTCGCCAAGCCATGCATAGTTACCGCAAAGCCCTTTCATTAAATCCTAACTCTTCATTACTACACAATAACTTGGGAAACGTATTACGTATTCTTGATGACCCGAAACAAGCATCTGAATGTTTTCAAAAGGCCCTATTTATTAATCCTGATTCCGCCGAAATAAACAATAACTTTGGACTTTCGCTCTATGATCTAGGAAGGATAAAGGAAGCAGAACAAAGTTTCCAAAGAGCTCTAACTATTAATTCCAGTTTAGCCGAAATACATAATAACCTGGGTCTGACGCTTGACCGACTTGGTAGAGAAAAAGCCGCGGAAGAGAGTTTTCATAGAGCATTTACAATCAAGCCTGAGCTAGTCGAAGCTCATTTTAATTTTGCTAATCTAATGCGACGAACCTCGCGCCTAGATCAAGCACTTTCCAGCTATCAAACAGTTATACATCTCAAACCACATTATCCCCATGCACATTACAATCTAGGCCTCACGCTACATAGTCTTGGCCAACTTAATGAAGCCATAATTCATTACCAAAAAGCTCTGGCCTACCAGCCCAAATTTGCGGAAATATATAATAACCTTGGGAACGCTTTTTGGGCACTTGGAGATGCCGAATCTGCCGTGGCACAGTACAAACAAGCAGTGGCTATAAAACCCTTTTTCCCCGAAGTTTATAACAACTTAGGAGCTATATACCAGACCCATCGTAGATTTGAAGAAGCACACATTAATCTGCAGAAAGCTCTTTCTCAACGGCCCCAATACGCTGAAGCCCATAACAACCTTGCGAACACGCTTTTAGATCAGGGGCATTTCTACGAGGCAGTAAGACAACTTGAAGTAGCAATCTCCCACAAACCCCAAGAAATAGGGTGGCAAATTAAAAGATCGTTATTTTTCCCAGTTATTCCGGCCTCAACTGAGCAGATCCAAGACTGTAGAAACAACCTAATGCATAATATCGCGGCATTGAAAAAGACTAACCCTTCGATATCGGATCCTATCCTTGAAGTCGGAATGACAAATTTTCACCTCGCATATCATGACTTGAATAACACAAGAATTATGGAAGAAATCGCTAGTTTTTATATCCGCGCCTGTCCATATCTAGAATTTAAATCAAAACATTGCTCTTCTTTACATAAAAGAAAAGAAGAGCGTATAAAAATTGGTTTCATCTCATCCTATTTTTGGGACCATACAATTGGGAAATTAATACGTGGGATAATTCAAAATCTTTCGCACGAAACATTTAAAATTTTGTTATTCCGACCTCCGGTAAACAATGATGCGGTATCAAAAGCAATTGACCAAGCTGCTGAGAAAATTGTTACCCTTTCCGGTCACCTTCAGAAAGACCAACTTAAAATATCTGATGAGCAGTTGGATATATTATTTTATCCAGACATTGGTATGTCAGCACTTAGCTATTTTCTTGCTTTCGCCCGCCTTGCTCCAGTACAAGTAGTAAGCTGGGGTCATCCCGATACAACGGGTATTCCTAATATAGATTATTTCCTATCATCAGAATTATTAGAAACGCAATGCAGTTCATCGCATTACACAGAAAAATTGGTCAAGTTGGAAACGGTGCCCACTTTTTATTTCAAACCTCAACAACCTACATCTGTTTTTAAACGAGACGATTTTTCTCTGCCAAAAGGGGTAAGACTTTATGTTTGCCCACAAGCGCTATTTAAATTTCATCCTGAATTTGATGATATTCTGCGGGAACTACTTCAACGAGACCCCCAAGGCCGTATAGTGCTAATCAATGATACACCCGACGGGAGTTTAAGGAAATTACTTCAAAGACGCTGGTATTTGAAGTTTCCTGACATTATTTCTCATTTTATTTTTTTACCGCGAATGTCCCAATCAAAATTTATTGGGCTATTGGACATAGCCGATTCTGTCCTCGATATTCCATCATTTTCTGGGGGGAACTCTTCTCTTGAAGCCTTTTCGGTGGGCGCTCCAATAGTAACATGGCCCCAAACATTTATGCGCAGCCGAGTAACTGCCGCTTTTTACAAACAAATGGGCCTCAACGATTTAATCGCAACAGATCGTGAATCATACCTAGCACTAGCGTTAAAGTTGGCTCAAAATACAGACTTCCATAAACAAATGAGATCTAAGATCGTCGCCAACACTCAGAAACTTTATGAAAATTTGAATACCTTGAGGGAAATAGAGAATTTTTTCATTACCGCTTTTGAAAATAGTCGTAGAAGTGACTTTTCTTAGGTAACTCCAATAATCCGTTAATGTGTTGGAGGAATCAGTTCTGCTAGTTCTATTAATAAATTTCCCGTTGACTCAGGGTTCAAAAAAGCGATACGGGCGCCTCCATGGCCTATCCTTGGAGCTTCATCTATAAGCTTAACACCTTTTTGCTTAAGTTCGGTGAGGGCGCTTTCTATGTCCTCTACCTCAAGACAAATATGAAAAAGACCTTCTCCATGTTCATCAATCCATTGGGATATCTCAGTCTTTGGGTTACTAGATTCCAAAACTTCTAGATAAGTCTCTCCAATGGGATACATCGCAAGCTTAGTATCGTATTCTACAATTTCTTCCTCGTATTCCATTGGAATACCTAACTTATTTTCAAAAATATCCTGCATCTTCTTCATATCTTTAACGGCGATGGCCACATGCTCTACACGTTTAATTTTCATTGAATAGATGACTCCAATTTTTTTATCATGACATACTGTGGGAAGAAAAACCTACCCCTTCCGCCATTTTGGTTAAGCGGTCAATTTCTTTTGTGTATTTAGAATTTTTAGGATTGTGCCGATGGCGCACAAGCACTCGACCTCTTTCAATAAAATAGTTAGACCATGGTAGAGGCTCCCGAAGTGTAATTCTTTCAAGCCAGTCTGTATATTGAATTACCGATTCTCTTTCATCTGAAATTAAAGCTGATTCGATTGCGTCACGCAAAAACCAGAGTTGATTGTGAGCATGACAACCCGATCTAAGTATTCCAACACCTTCTTTAACAGCTGCTTTTCGTTGTTCATCATCTGTTGGACAGATCGATAGAGTCCCCAACAATCTTGGCCCAACAAAAGACATTCCCACCTTCCTGCTAATATTTATCGCTTCGTCTAAAACTTCTAATGCCCTATTCGGCTTACCCGACATTAAATATCCTCTTGCAAGTTGGTTCATTGCATAAGCTCTAAAGCGCTCGTTCCCAGTAAGAAACGTAATTTCGACTGCTCGAGAGGAAGCTTCTATAGCTTCATCCACCTTGCCCATGTCTAAAAGAAATTCAGCAATGAAATTTGTTGAATACATTTCACTTCTGTGATGGCCTACCTCTATAGCAAGTTGCTTTGCTGCTATCGCATCCTCAAGTGCCTGCTGCATCTCATTTAGATAACGCCTAGTCAAACCGGTCATATATCGGTTTGCTACTTCGATACGCCCCAACCCTTCCTGATGGGCAATCTCCAAACATTCCCGAAATGCCGAAAGAGCTTTCGACATTCTCATCCCAGCGTAGTAGCAATCTGCCAAACCACTCAGGTTACGTGCTACCCATAGATTGTCTTCACAGCGCTCGGCATTTTCGAGACCAATTCGGTACGATACCTCTGCACTAGAAAGATTATTTTGTGTAAATAGGTAACTCCCTCGGTAGTAACCAACTTGGGTGAGACGTTTCGGGAGAGCACAACGTTTCGCAACCTCTTCCGTTTTAGCCAAAATTAGTGCGCTTTCCTCCCCTTTTCCCATCCATCGATTGCAGGCTGCAATACCTATCCATGCCTCGCATTGCAATTCCTCTTTATCAATCAATTCGACCGCGTTTTGATACATATCTATTGCACTACCTGTTTTTCCAATTTCCCGTGTCATATATGCTTGTAGACAGGTAAGTTGGAATTCTATCGCAGGAGTGTCAGATAACTCGATTCCGCGCTCCACCAGCGGTAAACCACGCGTAAATTGAAAACGTTGTTGGCAATCTTGGGCTGCTAATAAATATGCACTGTCCGCTTTCGGATTTTCTGCTCTATCTAAATGCTGCGCTTCCAACATCGTATCCCTACCGGAATACCATGTTGCTGCTTTGTCATGTAATTTCTTTTTGTGTATAGACAGGTGGGAATTATAGATAGCCTCCTGTAACATCGAGTGTGTAAAAATAAATCCTGAGTTTTCAGGCTTTATTAAATAAGAAGCCAGGGCCGCATTGAAGAGTGTTTCAGAACTTCCAATTAAATGATGAACCATATCCAGTGTAAACCATTGGCCATAGACCGATGCTGTCTTGAGAGCTTGTCTTTCCATGTCTGGCAATCGATCAGTACGAGCAATCATCATCGTTTCGATCGTACCTGGAACCGTACCTTCTTCCAAAACGGTATCGGCGTTACGGAGCAATTGATCTAAAAAAAGTGGGTTTCCCTCCGATCTTTCTACACATTTTCTTAAGATGTCATCGCTCATATCCAGTTCATACCGTGCGACTTGATATGATTCCTCAAAACTGAGTGGTTGAAGATCGATAATTTGTACTGGATATTGGTCTATATTTTGGTGCCAGAATTTTTTACCTAAGGTCTCATTCTCGATCCTAGAAGAACAAATCAAAATAATTTTTGATGTTTTGGTTTCTTTGAACAATTGCTTAACAATTGCTAACGACATTTCGTCAGCAAAATGGAGATCTTCAATGCTGACGATTTGAGGAACGTCAGTAGATAGAGAAACAATGAATTTCGAAACAAAGTCCACTTTGGCATGAAATCGCATATTTGATGTCATAGCATCTAGGATAATTTTATTGTCCAAAGGCTGAGGAATATCAAATACATCAAAAAGGATAGTAGTATCTTTCTTATCCAGAGCCTCTCTATCGATAAAATTATTAATCACCTCCCGCTGAACATCATCTGACTCATTCAACCCAAATCCGAGAAGCCCGGAAATAAAAACTCGCAAGACAGAACGATCATTCCCCATACCAAAGCTTAGATTTCTAACTTCATGGCATCGATAACCACGATCCTTTCCCATCATCAAAAATGTTTGCAAGAGTCGTGATTTTCCCATGCCCGCGTCTCCGCGTATATAAAATACACTCCCATTTGCAACCGGTCCTTGCCTGTCCAAAACTTCTTTAAAACTTTTTATTTCCTCCTCTCTTCCAACGAAGATTCCCTCAATCGTGTCGCTTAGTGGGTTGTATTTAGTTTCCGGCAACACCTTCCAAACCTTAACTGGCTCGTTATAATTCTTCATACTTTGGAAACCAAGGTCCTCAGCATTTATCCGGGAGCCTATCTCCCTTCTGATTTCATCTGAGATAAGTGTTTCACCGGCTGTCGCAAGATCTTCTAGTCTGGAGGCCAAGTTTACCGATTCACCAACTACGGTATAACTCCTGTGATAGGCGCTACCGCTACCGCCTGCGACCACCCGACCTGTTGCTATTCCAATGTGGACACGGATATCGGTAGATAGCCTCTTACTTAAATCTGCAACCCAATCATGCACAGACAACGCCGCATAAACGGCGCGTTCCGGATCGTTTTCATGTGCAACGGGGGCCCCAAAAAGAGCCATGACATTATCGCCGATATGTTTATCAATGGTACCGCCGAATGAATGTACTATTCCATCCACACCTTCAAAAAACTGATTTAGCATAGAATGTATTGCCTCTGCATCGGCAAAATTTGCTAGATTCGTAAAACCTGCTATGTCGCAGAACCAGATAGTAACTCGCCTTAAATCCTGTTCTAATGCATTATCGAGATTTGGTTGGTGGTCCGTGGCTGAAAGAGCCAAACTGAGTTTCTCGCCACAACCTCCGCAAAAGTTGTCATCTATTTTGTTAAAGAAACTGCACGCAGAACAAACCAGAAGGAGTTCTGCACCACAGTTTCTGCAAAATTTCCTACCGGGTTCATTAGCCGATTGACACTGTCTACATTGCATTCTTGTCTCTTTCTAAACTGAGTATCTCACCGACAATAACATTTTTTGCAATCCATTAGTCTACAATGTAATTTAGATGCTTAAAGAGTAACGACATGCCACCTACCGTAGCCTGAGATTCGTGTACATCTGACTTTAGGAAACCTACAAACCCGACGGAAATGGGGGATTGCTCAAGACTTATGCCGCAAATCAATTCTGATTTTACTTTATTTGTCTCGGAGCAAATATATGACATGGAATGGGTTCTAAGCCCCGTTCCAGGGGTCTGGCGTAAGCGTGTTTACATGGATGGTTCAGCTGAGAACTGCAAAGTAACCTCAGTGGTTAGATATGACGCTGGTGCACATTTCCCTGAACATAGCCACCCTAATGGCGAGGAAATCCTTGTGCTAGAAGGGGTGTTTTCCGATCAAGACGGAAATTTTGGCCCGGGCTGGCATTTGCTAAATCCAAACGGTTCTCACCATAAATCTTATTCTGAGAATGGATGCCATATTCTTGTCAAGCTGCAGCAGTACCTTGGAGAAAGAGTATTACAACAAGACACTGCCCGTCTTGAATGGAAAACATGTGAAACAAAAGGTATATGGTTTAAATGCCTAAATTTTGATGCAAAAAAAGAAATTTCGACCCAATTGATTCGTATTGACAACCATACAAAAGTAACCACCCCATGTTATAGCCGCGGTATGGAGTTATACGTATTACGCGGAAGCTTCGAAGATGGCTTCGGCACACACAAGACAGGGAATTGGCTACGTTATCCCCCAAATGTTGCTAACGCTATTTCTACCATCAGCGGATGCGTATTATATGCCCAGTTCAGTGGTCTCCGTCGGACAATATAATCTGCGTTTTATTTTAGAACACAACTTTTTACCCCTTTAACTATTGAAAGATAGTCCGAAACTTTAGAAGGAATTTGTCATGGCAACGAACTATGACCGCGCAGCGGAGTCTCTTGGTAACATTTTGCACATGGAGCATATAAACCTGCAAATTCCGAACCAAGAACTTGCCACACTCTATTATATTAGTGGGCTACAACTCACACGTGATCCATTTTTGTTGACTGGTATAGACAACATGTGGGTAAACATCGGACGAAACCAACTTCATCTGCCAAGCCGAGAGCCTGCTCCACAACTATTGCGTGGGACTCTTGGGATTGTAGTTCCAAATATTGATAAAGTTGAGCAATCCTTCATTTCCATAAAAGAGAACTTAACTAATACAGACTTTTCTTTCTTTCGAACAACAGATTGGATTGAGACAACCTGTCCATGGGGGAATCACTTAAGAATACATTCTCCTGATCCAGAGTTTGGTGCGATACATTTAGGAATGCCTTATGTGGAGCTCAATGCTCCTGTCGGATCGGCAAAAAAAATAGCTTCCTTCTATCAAGAAATTATGGGAGCAGTCACCAGTATTGGATCACGAAATGGCGCCACTTGTGCCTCTGTAAGCACAGGGAACTCACAATATATGCATTTTATAGAAACAGAAAAATTACAACCTGAGTATGACGGCCATCACGTAGCGATTTATATCTCTGATTTTGTGGCGCCTTACGAGAAATTGAAATCTTTAGAACTTATTTCTCTAGAATCCAACCAGTACGAGTGGCGTTTTGTTGACATTGTGGATCTAGATACTGGAGAAATAATATTTAAGTTAGAGCACGAAGTTAGAAGTGCTACCCATCCACTATATGCTCGCCCTTTGGTTAACCGCAATCCTGACCAAACGGCTCTAGAATACCATCGTGGTCAAGACCAATTCCTCGGACAAATATAAAAATAGACACGAATAGGCCCCATGGAACAATGCATATATAACCCTACTTATGATGTTAATGTAACTGTATTGGGACCCAACTGTAACTAGCTACCGATATAAAAGGAGCCACCCCATACCTAACCAAAACACAGTGCGATGGCGGGATGACTTTAACAATCCAATAAACCCGACAGAAAGTTCTACTCCACCACTGCGAGATTCCAAATTGCGGCTTAAATCTCTCGCAAAAGAAGTAGCCAAGGATCTTCATACGTTACGACACCCCGAGACCGACTGGATGCCTAGTTTAGTGGCTCCCAACGGAAAAGAACTTCTTGATGTCCTCATTGTTGGAGCAGGGCAGTCTGGACTAGCGATTGGTGGACTCTTAATACGTGAGCGTGTCACCAATCTTTTATTAATAGACAAAGCCCCCCGCGGCAAAGAAGGAATTTGGAATAGCCACGGGCGAATGCCGGTCATACGATCTCCCAAGCATTATCCCGGCCCAGACATGGGAATACCAAATTTAACGTACGAAGCATGGCACAGAGCTGTCTATGGAGACGTTTCCTGGAACGGACTGTCCTTCGTACCAATAACCCATTGGATTGAATACTTGGCGTGGGTACGGGAAGTTCTAAAATTACCGGTTCAAAATGATACAACATTATTATCTATAAAACCATTTGGAGAAACTCTCCAAGTCACCTTAAAAACACTATACAAACTTGAAACCCTCTATGTTCGACGTGTGGTACTTGCAACTGGACATGATGGAACCGGCGAATGGTGGCTTCCTGATTATTTGAAATCTTTACCTAATAAATACTGTGCTAAAGCCTCTGACCCAATTGATTTTAAAGCGTTGAATGGTAAAAAAGTTGCTGTCCTTGGTGTCGGTGCAACTGCCGGAGACAATGCGATCTGCGCCTTACAAGAGGGGGCAGAAGTTCATATGTTTTGCCGTCGGTCTACTCATCGCAGACAACAAGTTTATCGATGGTGTATTACAGCTGGATTCCTTCGACATTTCGGAGATCTTGATGATGCAACCAAATGGCGTTTCATGCATTATATACTGAATACACGTATGGGTATGCCACCAGAAACATGGGCACGTGCAAGTAGCTACGCAAACTTTTATCTTCACACAAAAGCAAACTGGAATTCTGTTAAATTATTAAAAGAAAGTATTTTGATAGATACCCAGCAAGGGCCATTCGAAGCGGATTTTATAATCTCTTGCGCTGGACACAATCAGGATATTCAACAACGACCAGAATTATCAGAGTTTGCACAGCACATCCGGCTTTGGAGTGACCATTATTCACCTCCACAAGAGTTAAAGGACGACCGTCTCGGACGATATCCTTATCTCGGGAAAAATTTCGAATTTCTTGAGAAAAAACCAGGTGCTACGAAATTTATAAATCGGATTCACGACTTTACCTTTGGACCTACTATGAGCTTTGGACCCTCTGGTTGCTCTATCAGTACGCTACGACTCAGTGTTCCAATGTTAGTGGCGGGTATTACTAGAGGCCTCTTTATTGAAGATTCATCGTTGCATTGGCAAAGTCTTATTGAACACCCGGACATGATCCCTTGAATACCGCTAAATAATGATTCCACATAAGTCGCTGAATTTCCCCTTTAGAGGAATTATTGAAACCGCGATTGATTTTATTATTAGTCCCTAGAACGAAATCAAATTATATCCATACTTGTATAACGTAATCAAAAGGCCCCTCCACGTTTGCTAGATCTACGCGTTGAAGTGCTATTTTATAGCCAGAATCCGAAACTCTTAAAGTATGAGTATACTTCCCTGCAAAATAACGTTGCTCATCTAATCTATATTCCACCATATGAAAGCGGGACGACACGACGATTTCACCATTATCCTTGTCCTCACTTCGTATGACCACGTTGGAGACAACATGACTCGTTCGATGCCCAGCCGCCTGGGAGTGAGCATAGGGGTGTTCTACCCTACGAATGCGCATATTCATCAAATGGTAGTCTTCATAAAAAATATTTGGCTGACCTTCCCCGTCTTTCTGGCCCTCTGACGCCGGCATCCAATAGATCCCATCATCGGTAAAAAGATCAAGCCAATCTGCCCACCGGCGTTCGTCAAGAATATCGGCTTGCAAATAAAGAAATGCTTCAACCGCTCGTTGCGTCCTATCCGATGACTCTAGAGGATTATTTGTTACCATTGTTCAAGAAAATTCCTGCTTTAGTTACGACGACATATAGTCCTTCCAAGCGGCAAACATATTTCTCATTGGTTGTTCGCTCATTCCCGTTACTGATGTAGTAACGCCCTCTTCTAAAGCATCCTGCCCGTGGTTACGATGGAGGCTTACCCAATCGCCTCCACCTTCCAACGATAGACCATCTTGGCAGGCACGAAAGTTATTTAAGTCGTCTGCGTTCACCATCGTTGACGGAGAATTCACGTGATAATAGTAGGCAAGAGATCTTTCGTATATTCCTTCGGGCGCACCTTTGAGTTTAAAATGCCAAATTTCTGTAAGAGTCTTGTTAGCCGCGAGAGGTCGAACTGCCCGCAGTTGCTGTAAAGGTGGTTGCACCGACAAACATGGATAGACTAGGACGTGGTGAATATTCGTTGAGAGAATTTCTTCCATTCGAGTTGTCCCATAAGCCTTAGTCAAAACATCTTCATGGGCTAGAGTGACCGGATCTCTGGGTCTTAACCCCATATACCCAGCTAAAACTGTGTGCCCATTGGGATACCCTATAGTGTCCAAAGAGTCCCACTTTTCGTATGGCAATGAAAAGTCCGCCAAAAACTGATACCCAATGGGGGGTTCATTGCCCGTCTTTTGTTTAAAAATTCTCTGTTCTTCTTTTGCCGCATCACCGGTAGAATGGTGTGTGATCGAGGGGTGGACCGCATCGAGTTGATTTTCAAGAAAAATTTTCCAATTGGAATGTTGGATAATTCGAAAACAATTCATAACTATTTCGCATTCCCCTTCTGGGGACCGATTGCAAATATCATCAAATGCCGACCTTGCTCCTTGCCCAAGCCATTCTTCTAAACTTTCCCCTTCTGTTGTTAAACTAGCAAAAACAAAACCTCGATATATTTCCTGCCGTTCCACAGGTTTCATTTGGAACTGAGGATCTTTTAGATCGATAACGCCTTCATAGCCCTGCTTCATTGGAAGATTGCGTAGACTGCCATCCATATTAAATTGCCAGGCGTGATATGGGCATCGAAACGTCTTTGGCACATTACCGTGTAAATTATTACAGATGAGTGTCCCTCTGTGAGGACAACGGTTATATAAGACATGTACTCTTTGCTTGTCACCACGACACAAAATTATGCGTTCTCTTCCGATCCAAGTGGTCCAGTAATCTCCAACATTCGGGACTTGGCTTTCGTGACCTACGTATATCCAAGACTTAGAAAATATCTTTTCTAGTTCCTTTTGGAAGACTTGTTCGTCAGCATAGCAAGCCTTATGCACTCGATCAGGTTCCACCAACGATCCAAGGTTAGCACAATCATAAAAAGACATTTAAAACTCCACTCCAACTGATTTCATGTCTTCCTTCAGTTCACAGCCACTAATCCATATTTAGATAATGTGAACAGGTTTAATTTTAGGAAGTTTTCTGTTCATTGTCCCATCCTTGGGCGAAAAATTTTACCGTACGTAAACTCCTCTTTAATCTAGTCCGACCCCATCCATCCCAGAGTTTTTACGTACATTCCCAATCATTTTCCGAATCTCGACACCAAGTTTTTCCGGATCCTCCAACTGACCCACTTCGGCACCCCTCCGCCAACCTTCGCATACAGCCACTTGCCCGCCGCCAGCTTCAATGACACGACCTGTGATATCTTGTGCATCGGTACTTGCTAAATAGACCACCGTCGGTGAAACCCAACTTGGGTCACGGACTTTGATCTCCTCCTCGGTATACTCGCGAAGATTATCGGTCATTCTTGTGTAGGCGTTCGGAGCAACCGCATTAACAGTGACACCTATCCGTGACAACTCTCGTGATGCTATGATAGTAAAAGCCGCAATCCCTGCTTTGGCAGCTCCATAGTTAGTTTGTCCAATATTTCCATAAATACCAGAAGTCGAACTGGTGTTAATAATTCGGCCCATAACTGGATTTCCATCATCACGTTCCTTAGACATAGCTCGCCAATATGAGGCAGCATGACGAGATGGGCCAAAAGTTCCTTTAAGATGAACGGTGATGACGGAGTCCCATTCCTCTTCTGTCATATTAACCAGCATACGATCGCGTAAAATACCTGCGTTATTCACAAGAATATCCAATTTTCCAAAGGTATTTATTGCGGCATCAACCATATTCTTAGCGCCATCAAAATTACTTACGTCATCTCCATTGACTATAGCATGACCCCCAGCTGCATTTATCTCCTCTACAACCAATTGTGCAGGGGAGGCATCCGCTCCCCTCCCATTTACATCTCCTCCAAGGTCGTTAACTAGAATTTTTGCCCCTGCCTTAGCCAATTGCAAGGCATGCTGTTTCCCTATTCCTCGGGCAGCCCCGGTGACAATTGCAACCCTTCCTTCACATAATCTCGACATACGACTACCTTACTTTTGATTTGAGTCAAAAAAAGAAACAACACATTTATTCAGTCTTCATAAAATCAGTTTACTGAGGAGTGAAAAGCCTTGTATCTGCCGACTCCTGCGGGGAATAACCAAGTACTTCCTTAGCACGAGATATATCACGATAACTTAACTTATTATCCGAAACAGCAAAAAAGACATCATACTTGATACTCTGATCCGCCTCGATGCAAAGAGATAACATTTGGCATATATCACTATGACCCAGATAAATGGCATTCTCTCGCACACTCATGGGACGATTTTCTTTTCGAACGGATCCTATTCTTACACAAATGACGGACATATCGTACTCATCTGAATAGTGCCGTCCTAAAGCCTCACCCCAAACTTTTGTAGCTCCATAGACACCCGCTGGTCGTACCTGGTCACACGTAATCATGGACAAATCATTTGGGATCTCATCAAATACCCCATTCGCCAGATCTTTGTATGGTTGGACCTGTTCAAAACCCATTATGGTAGCGCCACTCGAAGCAAAAATGATTCTCTTCACCCCTGCCAAACGGGCTGCTTCAAAAACGTTGTAAGTCCCCACTACGTTATTATCTTGTTGCCATTTCCAACCCTCTGATCCCAGGTAAGCTGCTAAATGCACTACTACGTCCTGACCTACAAAAGCAGGTTTTATATCTTCTAACTTTGCTATGTCAGCTCGATGGTTTTTTACACCCTCTACAGAACTTCGGTTCAACCCCGTTAAATCGTATCCTCTTTTGTCTAAAAGGTAATCTTTCAGAAGGCTCCCAATTAAGCCGCTCATACCAGTTATAAGAACCTTTGTTGTCATCACGCCCTCCACCCAGTTTTCTCGTCGCAGACACTATTCTGTACTTCTTATTTCGTTTAATTTTAACTTCACACAATTACCAACGTCGTAACAAGATTGAGTACTGATGACACCATGGCCCCCAATAAAGCTCATTTAGGCTGTTGTGGACTTCAGTTTCAAATTCTGTCGACACTCACTGGACATCCCTAATCGTCAAATATGATCCGGGATAACTTACTAAAACGTCGATTTTTCCAGCAACAGGAGGTCGTCTAATCAAGCGCCATTATAACAAAATATATCCCACAAAAAACTATACTGATAGCACTGGCCCGCAACATCCAGATCAAGTATTTAGATTTTCCTGCTATCCATCCAATACTAAGCCCTGCAACGTGAATACCTATTGTTCCCGTTAGAAACCCACTTACGTATTCGATTGGGACGGCACCTGACGGTATTTCCATGCCATGAGCATATCCATGGAACAAACCAAAAATAAAAACTGTTACCCATGCTACCCGTTCACCTATTTTATCGACTCGGAAAATCGACAAACCAAAAAAGACCACAGATAGACCGATCATCAACTCAATTAAAAAATCACTTACGTAGAAGTTGATGAGACCTGCATCCATAGCCAATAAATCTAAATTTAATATTCCGAGCCCCCCTCCGACAGCCATAGACAATACAAATACTAGTGGGACTCTCCAAACGGCACTTCTTCCAATTAATGCGCTAATAATTCCCACCGATAACATCGCCAAAAAATGATCTGGTCCAAAGACAGGATGAAATAGGCCACTCCTAAAACTGAAATTAGTGCCAGTATGAGCGTACAGTGAAGCTAAAGGGTAAGTGAAGATAAGGACCAATGATGCGACTATAACGAAACCAAAGAAGAGCTGCTTCACAACCAGCCTCGCTGGCCCAACCTGCTCTCGAGTAACCAGATATCAAATGACTCAAACTTCAATAGTCCCTGTCCCATCTTTCGGCCGTCCTAACATCCCTGACGCTATAGTTCTCGTTTAATTATGAGGCCATTTGATTCGATTAAAGAAATCATCACGCCAGTAGCGAAAACCACCCACGGGTCTTACCCCTCATGTTCGTTGTTCTTCCTGATCCAATCGAACGGCTACTCCCTGAAGTCTCTCAGACGCTGAAGGATACCAGTCCATAACCAGCGGGTCATGACCGGGAATGATGTGGCTGGGACTGCTCGCCAACTGGTTCAATCGATCAAAGCTATCCAGCATATCGCCCACATTAAAAACAATTGGATAAGGCGCCTGGCCCTCGATGTTGGCATAAAAATGGGTGGCGTCACTCGCCAATACTACCCAGCCGCGCTGGGTTAGCACACGCACCGCCTGAATTCCAGCAGTATGGCCACCAACCAGATGTAAAGTGATTCCCGGCGCAAATTCTACATCGCCTTCAACAAATTGCACCCGGCCCAAATAAACCTGGCGAATTATCCGCACAACATCCTCAATAGCATAAGCGCTGCGAAGGCCCTGGCGGCACATATGCCGACCGGTGGCATAACGCATCTCGGCCTCCTGTAGATGAAAAGTAGCTGATGGAAAGTCCTCCGTAGTCCCAGCGTGGTCATAATGCAGGTGGCTGATAATCACGTCGGTAATCTTGGCCGCATTGATACCAACCCTATCTAAACCCTCTGCAGGGCTGAGGGCATAGTTGGGCTGCCACCAACCGCCCGAATGTTGTTGCCGTCTCGCTAGTTCGCCACGACCAAAGCCAGTATCAACTAAGACCGTCCGATTTTCATTTCGAATCAGCCAAACATAGTAGGAACAATCAGCAGTAAAATCATGAGATGGATCACTCCAGGCACTTGTTAAGAACGTCTCCTTGGCGTCCCTACCCGCCCGATTGCAATAGCGAATGGCGTAAACTTCGTGTGTCTCCGGATCAGCCATAATGTCCACTCACTCCGCTTCGAGGTTTAAAATTCCATCAGTCATCAAATACTCCCGCAGCAAATCGTCTTTTGCTTGATCCACTATCATAGTAAAGTTAGCCTGTCTCCATAGGTAATGAGGGATCGTTAGCCCATTCAGACATTGAGGCATCGTAAACAGTAACATTATCCTGTCCAAGGCGCAGTAACGTGAACGCATCACTGGTCGCTGCTATGCCGCCACCACAATAAATCACCACCTTTTCGGCGTCGATAGCCCCCACCTTTGAGAATATTTCCTTGAGTTTCTCCAAAGGCAGATAGGCTTTTGTATCCGGATCAATCAAGGAAATACCCGGAATGTTTACACTCCCAGGGATTCTGCCGGGACGGCCATAGTTAACCGACTCTGTTCCGTTGTGAAGAGACTCACGAAGCGCGTTAATGACACAAGTGTTCACCTCTTCCTTGGCATCCAAAACCGTTCCACTATTGCAAAATAGGCCCAGCCTAGGCCTCGGGGTCAACACTTCAGCCTGATAGGGCTTGATCGCGGTGGTAATTGGCCGCCCTTCCTTCTCCCATTTGTCAAATCCTCCATCGAGTACCGAGGCATTATCAAAACCAATCCCTCTCAGCATCCACCATACCCGCGTCGCCCACTGAACGTTCTCTCGGCTATACAATACCACATTGCTTTTATCGCCAATGCCCTGCCTCCCAAGTACATCACCTAGTTTCTCCGCTGGGGGCATCATAAAATTTAAATCAGAATTGGGATCAGACAATTCGTTAGTAAAATCTAGAAAATTGGCGCCCACAATATGCCCGGTCTCATAACTTTCTCTACCACTTTCCACTCGATAGATATTTGGTGGGTCGGGGACCAGCCAGGTTGTACAGTCATAAAGTCGTAAATCCTCATGACCTAAAACACTTTCTAATTTATCACCGTCAATCAATACTTCGGCTGCACACATTTTTTGTTCCTTTTTCAGTTCCGTTTGTCCCGCTCTGTATTCATTTTAGGGCTATACAAACGATTCATAACGTCGAACCTAAAGTTAAAGAAACCACCAATAATCCTATCACTATCACCAATTAGAACAGTATCATAAAAATTCGAATATTGAAGCTACCAGTCATGAACCCAATTAATACTTTGATAAGACGCTATAATTATACATCCAAGAATGACGTTGGTAATGCAACCAAATGCTATGGCTATCATTCTACCCTTATAAATTTAACGAGAGTTTTAAGCTGGGATTGTACATATATATTGATCAGAAATAATGACAAACGGTTTGTTTACCTTGCGACTGCCAACAACAAGGCAACTGAACGGCAGTATTTTGTCATCCAGAAGCCGAAAAAACAGACGATCCAACTGGCGAGATTTGATAACACCGAAATAAAACCGGAAACTTAACATGTACCAGACGGAAGAATTAAGTTTTAAGATTCATCAATATGAAAGAATTGCAGAAACTAACACTCTAAGAGTATCCATACTAACTTTGACCAAGGGACAAGAGGTACCCTGGCATAGCCATTCCAATGTAAACGACGATTTTTTCTGCATGGAAGGTCCAATGCAAATAGAATTGCGAGACCCTGACCGTATCCAACTGTTGCAACCGGGGGAAACTTGGAGTGTAATCGCGGGTCAACCTCATCGGGTTAGAGGTATCAACGGAAACCCATGTCGGTTTATGTTAGTTCAAGGAGTTGGAAAGTATGATTTTGTGCAAGAATGACTGATCCTGCCGCCCCTGTAATTTAGAATTCTCCGAAACTTTCAACGTAAAGACCAACTATCTTTAACAGTCATAGCGTTTTCATACACTAACTTGAAACCTACGGCCTTCCCTGTTCTAGGAGACAATAAACCTCATAGAATTGGGTTCCACCTTCTGAATTAAATTGAAAATTGTCGAATCGGGCATGTTTTTATACAGATTGTGATTTTCCCCCATACATCCTCCCTCATAAATTGACTGCAATTCAGTTTTATTTGAAAATTGTTCCGCGGTTAAATCATATATCCGTTCCGTCAATTTATCCTTTAACCACCAATGTCCCTCGCCTTCTTTATCTTCTCCTCTCATAGGCTCTAAAACATCTGTGTCCATGAGATATAACAGTGTGAACGTTGCCGGAACACAATAACCAAAAAAAGGATATCCCCATCTGGGATGATTAGATGGATACTTTTCTCGAATTTCTCTTGCTACTAACTCCCCTGTTAAATTGGCACGAATTCGCTTCGAGACCGCCTCCATATACTCTGATGTATAGGGGTATTGTCGGAGTTCGAGTACCTCGTAGTTACCATCAAAAGGCCGATAAATACGACGTTTCCCTCTCACACAAGTCATAGGTTCAAAATCATTCAATGGGACCAAAATATTTAGCTAACTAAACTGGGAAAACTACCAGTTCTCTACCCATGGGCGAAGTGCCACTTCGAATGCCCAAGTAGACCGATGTTGCCGATGTAAGTGCAGGTACATCTCTGCGATTTGATCCGAATCTGCAAGGTTGTCATTTTCATCGGTCCCCATGCGCCGGTGCGCACGCGTCCCATCCTCCTGTCGCCAACCAACAGCGGCATCGATAGGCACTTGAGCCACGTGAATCCCTTTTGGCATCAATTCACGGGCCAGACTTTGAGCCAATCCCGTTTTGGCATGGCATGCCATAGCGAAAGCACCACTTTTGGGGTAACCTTTTATTCCTGCACTTGCATTCGTAAAGATAATTGTACCCCGCGAACCTTTATCATCCAACTCTCCACTGAGCATATGCTTCGTGGCCTGTCGCGCAACGAGGAAGGCACTATAAGCACCGTTTCTTATGGTCTGTAATGCAAGATCAGGATCCGCTTCGGTAATCTCTTTACGAAAAATATCTGGGACTCGGCCATCAATATTATGCACCACCAAGTTTGGCGTCCCATGATCACTCACTACTTCTCCAAACAATTGTTCTACCGATTGGTCACTGGATGCATCGCACTGATAACGTGCTATCCCAAAATCTTCCTCGAGCGTCTTCAGAACTGTTTTGTCGGGTTTGCGGGCCGCGACGGCCACTATCATCCCTTCCTTCGCAAACAATCTTGCACAACTTGCGCTTATACCCGGCCCCCCACCAACGATAAGAGCAGTTCCCTTTGATCCAGCATTTTCATTTGTGATAGCCATATAATTTCCCCATGTCGGCCACTTAAAAATCGATAAACTTGTCGGCCTATTTCCAAGCTAACGACAAAACGCGGGCCTCAGCCCAAAATAACGACTGCAAATTGTTCGCACGCAACTAACCGTAACCTCGCTATTTTAAATTTTGCTATGTAGCAGGATAACCAAATGTGTCAAACACGATCCTTTTATTTATTATTCATAGGTAATCCATTTATCTATATGGTAGCTGTCCTGAATAACAATTAATATCGTTTTGATAAATCCGGAAAATAGTGGTGAAACAGAGGAGTACTTCAAATGGCCAGTTTTGACATTGTATCCCGCACAGACCTGGTCGAAGTTGGTAATGCGGTACAAGGAGCAACCCGAGAAATCGGAACACGCTATGATTTTAAAGGTAGCAACTGCTCCATCGTGCATAGCGAGAATATCTTAACGGTGAACGCCGATGACGACTTTAAACTTAAGCAAGTATGTGACCTACTCAAAGGTCATATGGGTAAACGCAAAGTGAATGTCGCCGCTTTTACATTTAACCCACCGGAGAAAGCTTCAGGAAACTCACTACGTCAAAATATCGATATCAAGCAAGGAATTGATCGAGATTTAGCTCAGCAAATCGTCAAAGAAATTAAGAACTCGAAGCTGAAAGTGCAAACAGCGATCCAAGGCGATGAGTTACGCATCTCCGGGAAAAAAAGAGATGATCTCCAGAAGGCAATTGCTAAGATCAAAGAACTTAAAATTACCCAGCCGCTGCAATATGTGAATTTTAGAGACTAACCACAAAACTCAACATCAGAATCAAACGTTGTTCTATAATTAAATTAAAACTACAGATTTTGGTCATATCGATCTGTAATGCCCTCATAAATCTAGTAAATTATTTATTTTATAACTAAGTTTAGTCACACTCCATTATCCCTTCACTGGGGGATTATTGGACCATTGCAACGGGGTACCCTTTGCTTTACCAAGACAACCTCTTTTGGGGAATTACCAATATGAACGTCTGTATCCCTGTAAATTAAATTTAGGGGATAATCCAGGTGACTAATGATGACAGTGTGTTATTTGCAAACTAACTTTTCTGAACTACCAATGTTTTTTTGGGCTTAACGCGATGGCGCTGCTTAACGTAGAAAACGTAATGGTTCAGTTTGGCGGGATCGTAGCACTAGATGGTGTAACCTTTGATATCAACGAAGGCCAAATCGTTGGGCTAATAGGTCCAAATGGGGCAGGCAAAACAACACTATTTAATTGTTTGTCTCGTCTATACACACCCAATGACGGCGATGTTTTATTTAAAGGCCGCTCGATCCTAGGATTGAAGGCGGACAAAATTGCATCTCTCGGCATAGGACGTACATTTCAAAATTTGGCACTTTTCCCTACATTAAGTGTCTTGGATAATGTTTTGATTGGTGGTCACAGCCGAACCAAGAGTGACACAATTTCAAATGCTTTCCGCCTACCTTGGGTTCGTCGCGAGGAAGGCGAGCTTATGGCCAAATCTATGGAATTGATAAAATTTATGGGCCTAGACCCAGTGGTAGAGACTCTAGTTGGGGCCTTACCATTCCCATATCAGAAACGAGTAGAATTAGCGCGGGCTCTCGCCAGTGACCCAGAATTACTACTTCTAGATGAACCTGCTGGGGGTCTGAATCACGAGGAACTTGACCACTTGATGGAACAAATTCGCGAAATCCGAACCAATCGCAAAATCACGGTATTACTGGTTGAGCATCACATGAGTTTAGTCATGCAAGTTTCAGATAAGGTCGTCGCGATCGATTTCGGTCGAAAGATAGCCGACGGCACTCCGAGCGAAGTACAACGTGATCCAAAAGTCATAGAAGCTTATTAGGGAACCTCTGAGTGATGCCATTTTTAGAAGTGAAAGGCCTCAAGGCCTACTACAGTCAGACTCAAGCACTTTATGGTCTGGACTTTGATCTGGAAGAAGGGTCGATCACGACGATTTTGGGAGCAAACGGTGCTGGAAAAACCACCACACTACGCTCAATTTGTCGAATGGTTCGCACGGAAGGCGACATAAAGTTTGATGGAACTGATTTGACATCTCTGTCAACGGAGGCTGTTGTCAGAAAAGGGATAGCGCATGTTCCTGAAGGTCGCGGTACATTCGTGCGCCAGTCGGTTGAAGACAATCTTCAACTTGGCGCCTATACCAGAAAGAATAAAACAGAAATTAGTCAAGATATTGAGAGAGTTTACTCATATTTTCCCCGGTTAAGAGAACGATTCAAACAGCAAGCTGGAACCCTTTCCGGTGGTGAACAGCAAATGTTGGCGATTGGGCGAGCTTTGATGTTACGTCCCCGATTAATGCTGCTCGATGAACCGAGTTTTGGACTAGGGCCTCTAGTCGTGCAGGAAATCTATAGCATCATGCGTCAAATCCGAGAGCAAGAAGGAACTTCAATGTTACTCGTTGAGCAAAATGCAAACATTGCCTTGGATCTTGCTGAGCACGCCTACTTACTCGAGACGGGTTCAGTTGTGATGTCCGGCGAATCTCATGTTATTCGTGAGGACGAAAACGTTCGTCGAAGTTATCTAGGATATTAGGGACAATAGCCATGGATCTTTTTTTACAACTAACTCTGGCAGGTTTGGCAATCGGCTCAATATACTCTTGCGTCGCCTTATCCGTGGTAATGGTCTACCAAGCAAGCGATCATTTTAACTTCGCACAAGGGGAAATGGCGATGTTTTCAACATACATCGCCTGGACATTTCTCGGGATGGGAACTCCTATTTGGCTCGCTTTTGTTTTAGCAGTCGCTCTTTCATTCCTGGCAGGAATCATCATTGAAAGGTTAGTTGTAAAACCTGTTGAAAATGCATCAGTCTTAAATCAAATCATGGTCTTCATTGGTTTATTGGTAATATTTAATAATATGGCGGGCTGGATTTGGGAATTTACAATCAAACCGTTCCCGAGCTTATTTCCGGAAGATTTTGGGTTTCAATCAGATCTTATTGGACCGCATCACATGGGCGTGATCGGATTGACCTTATTGGTACTTCTGATCACTTTCTGTTTTTTCCGATTCACTCGAGTCGGGCTCGCAATGCAGGCGGCGGCGGCAAACCCTGATTCAGCGCGTCTAGTCGGTGTTTCGGTTGGTTGGATGTTAGCACTTGGTTGGGGGCTGGCCGCGGCGATAGGAGCAGTAGGCGGTATTTTAGTTGCTCCTATCGTATATCTAGAACCAAACATGATGAGCGGGGTACTCTTGTATGGGTTCGCTGGCGCACTATTGGGTGGAGTTTCAAGCCCAGGTGGCGCCGTCCTGGGAGGCTTAATGATTGGTGTGTTAGAGAATTGGGTCGGTCAATATGTGCCCGGCGGTTCAGAGCTTAAACTCACGTTTGCACTGATTCTCATTATTGCAGTAGTGCTTTTCAAACCGGCTGGGCTTTTTGGTCGCGTTGTGATCAAAAGGGTGTAATTACTTATGAAATACCCAAACCCCATTACCCGTAATCTGTTGATCGGTTTTACGATCGCTATTGCTTTTGGTATCGCGCTACCCCATTTCGTTTCTGACTTTGTTACATACCAATTTACCCTCGCAATGGCTTGGGCTATTGCTATGTTGGGTCTCAATGTGTTGACGGGCTATAACGGTCAGTTCTCCATCGGGCATAGCGCATTCTTTGCGGCAGGAGCGTATTCTGCGGCTATATGTATTGAACAATACGGATGGGGACCGTATGAGGCTATACTCGCCGCTGCATTCGTATCCTTCATATTTGGGTTTTTATTTGGCTTGCCTGCCTTGAGACTGGAAGGGCTTTACCTAGCACTGGCGACTTTTGGACTAGCCGTAGCTACTCCACAATTACTCAAATTCGATGCATTCGAGCATTGGACCGGCGGAGTCCAGGGCATTTTCGTCCCCAAACCAGAGCCGATCATCTCTTCAATAAGTCCAGATCAGTCCCTCTATTATGTTACCCTATTTATTATTCTTTTCCTGATGGCGGTCACTTGGTGTCTGCTACATAGCAGATCAGGACGAGCAATGATGGCGATTCGCGATAATCCTATTGCCGCCAAAACAATGGGGATAAATACTGCACTGGTAAAAACGACGACCTTCGGTATTAGTGCCATGTATGCAGGAGTCGGGGGAGCTCTATTTACCTATGCAAGCGAATTCGTCAGCCCAGACGCGTTCAACTTTTTTGTTGCCGTGTACATACTCGTTGGCTCCGTCGTTGGCGGTATAGTCTCCATACCTGGAGCTATATTTGGTGGATTATTCATAGTCTTCATGCCAAATTTCGCTCAAGATATCAGGTTGGCTTATGAGTGGTTACCCCCTCCTTGGGCGATATTCGGTGTGTTCTTGATCTTAATCATTTATTTTGTACCTTTCGGTATTTGGGGATCTATCGAACGATTGATAATATGGACGAAACAAAAAGTATCAGGCTAAATATAGTTTAAAGACTATCTAGCCCCAACCAAAATGGGGCCAACAAGACTATTAAGAGAAAATGGGAGAGAGCTAGATGCGAATTAGCACGTTTGCAACCTGTGTAGCCACAGTTCTGCTGCTTACAGTTTCCGCAAACGCTCAGACAGTGGGCGTTACGGACACTTCAATTAAAATAGGAAATACCAATCCTTATTCTGGCCCTGCATCGGTTTATTCAGTGATTGGGAAAACAATCGTTGCTTATTTCAAGGCGGTCAATACTGACGGCGGCATCAATGGCCGCACGATTGATCTTATCTCTTTGGATGATGGTTACAGTCCTCCACGTACAGTGGAGCAAGTCCGGAAGCTGGTGGAACAAGAAAAAGTTGCTTTCCTATTCCAAACACTTGGGACACCAACAAATTCGGCGATTCACCGCTATGTGAATGCAAAGAAGGTCCCCCATCTTTTTGTCGCCACTGGCGCATCTAAATGGGGACAACCCAAAAAGTATCCTTGGACCATGGGCTATCAACCCACGTATGACGTCGAAGGTGAAATTTACGCCAGTTATGCTTTGGAAAATATAGACAATCCTAAAATTGCAATTCTCTTCCAAAATGATGACTACGGTAAAGATTATCGAGATGGATTCTTGAGAGGCCTGGGCGACAAAGCTGACGACCTAATTGTGAAAATGTTGTCATATGAAGTAACGGATCCAACTGTTGATGCCCAAATTCTAGAACTGGCGGCCAGTGGCGCTAACGTATTCTTTAATATCTCGATTCCCAAGTTCGCAGCTCAAGCGATAAAAAAATCATGCGAGATTGGTTGGAAACCATTGCACCTTTTGAATAATGTCTCCTCGTCTGTCGGAGCCACGTTAGTACCCGCAGGTCTCGGGTGCTCTAAAGACCTGATCACGTCACAATTTATGAAAGACCCGACTGACCCTCAATGGGCAGATTCGCCTGGGTTTAAAGAATGGTCTGCATGGATGGGAAAAAACATGCCAAACAGTGACCGCGGTGATGTCAATTACGTGTACGGTTATAATGTCTCGAAATTACTTCACATCATGCTCAATGGGTGCGAAGACCTTTCCCGTCCTGGAATCATGGCGTGTGCAGCTAATTTAACCGATATTCAACTTCCAATGCTTATTCCTGGAATTATGGTGAACACGAGCGATACCGATTTTTATCCGATCCAAGGTGGACAACTTTCGAAATTTGACGGAGAAAAGTGGGTCTTGTTTGGAGATGTTATTGATGCAGGACAGTAGGGACACAAATGCCCTTAGTATGTATTTACAAAGCGCCCGGGGTAACCCGGGCCTTTTTTTTGGGATCCCACTTCTCAACTACAGGTTACCGCAAGTTAGTAAACTAAAAACGGTCACAGCAACGATCCAACCACAATCAGCCTTTTACACCGCCCGCTCCCAAACCGGTAACCAAGAAACGTTGCACTATCACGAAAAAGATAAGAGCAGGAATTGTAACCACCACGCCCGCTGCCATGATCATTCCCCAGTCGAGAAACGCCGAATCCATTAGGTCCTGTACACCAACGGGGAGTGTCTTCAGCTTGTCTGAGGAAATCATTATGCGAGCGAAGAGGTAATCGTTCCACGCAACAATGAAGGTGAAGATCGAGGTGGCAATGACGCCTGGAAGCGCCATCGGGACGATAACATAACGAACCGCTTGAGGCCGCGTCGCCCCATCAATCAAAGCCGCCTCCTCCAATTCCAAAGGTATGGACTGAAAGAACGAGCGCAGCAGCCACAAACTGAACGGTAGAGCAAAGGCTGAATAACCCAGGATCAGCCCGAAGTGCGTGTTGTTTAGCCC
>CAZEWK010000040.1:0-23899 GCA_964515905.1 uncultured Rhodospirillaceae bacterium
AACAACAGCGTCTGTAGAGGTTTCGCTATTATGTCAGCATCTAATGCATATATGTATAGCAGTGCTAAGATTTCTGCTCGTAAAACTACAGCTATGAAGACTGCACGCAAATCGACCGCACGGAAGACTGCACGTCGTTCAACGTCACGCCGAGTCGGTGGACGTAAAAGATAAGCTGGAGCTCGGTTTAGGGCTCAGAGTATATGGCTCGGCGCCAGGCAAGGGGTCGAGTGAGCGAGAGGCTTCTCCACTAAGTTTTGGTGGTGGAATAGTTTGTTGAACAGGTGTTTGCGGCGGTCTAACGGTAAGAACCGCCAAACCTAAAGTGTAAGGATTAGACCATGAGGAAATCTTCCCCATGGTCTTTTCTGTTTTGTTCTGTTCTTACCTGATAAATGGGAATTCTACTGGATCTAAAGAGAAGTCTTGTAGAAGTGGTTCAACAGACGGGGAAATAGGGAAAACGATGTCAGAAGATATAAAACAAAGATATTCAGAGTACAGTACCTTAAAGTTTGATAGGCCGACGGATCGCGTTCTTCGAATCACATTGGACCGTCCTGAAAGTTTAAACTCTGTATCTGCTGAAATGCACCGCGATTTAGTGCGTGTGTGGTCATCCGTTAGTGATGATCCTGACACTAATGCAGTAATTGTGACTGGGGCAGGTAGCGCATTTTCGGCCGGCGGAGATTTTAGCTTGGTAGAAGAGAATGCTGCAACGTTTGAAAATCGTGCTCGAGTATTTCACGAAGCACGAGACTTAGTTTATAATATCATCAACTGCAAAAAACCTACAATTTCAGCAATTAGAGGTCCAGCGGTTGGGGCTGGTTTAGCCGTTGCACTGTTATGTGATATCTCTATCGCATCAAGAACAGCAAGGATAATTGATGGTCACACAAGACTCGGAGTGGCAGCGGGTGACCACGCCGCAATTATTTGGCCTTTGTTGTGCGGAATGGCCAAGGCGAAATATTATTTAATGTTATGCGAAGCAGTTAGTGGCGAGGAAGCAGAGCGGATTGGTTTAGTATCCTTATGCGTCGATGATGATAAAGTTGGAAACGCATCTCTTGATATTGCGTCGAAATTAGCCAAAGGTGCTCCCACAGCAGTTCAATGGACTAAGTATACTTTAAATAGCTGGTTGCGAATGGCTGGCCCAATTTTTGATTCTTCCGCAGCACTTGAAATGCTTGGGTTTTCCGGCCCAGACGTCCTTGAGGGTTTGTCCTCATTACAGGAGAAACGGTCGCCAAAGTTTAGTCGTTCCGCACCAATTTAAAGAAAGGAATTATTGTGCAGGACTACTTATTTTTACTTCATACCAAATTGGTGGAATTTTACCTAAGATTCGTATAGCTTTTGAAAATTTCTGATTTACCAGTCACTATAATCATCTCTTGAGGATTCTTGGGATACCTTTTCTGGGTTGAAGATCGGTCGTAGCGCGCGGAGAAAAAGTACCATGGCCCGTCTATCCTCATCCGTGAGATGGCTTGTGCTGTGTTCGATTATGTCAGCCATTGAGCTTCCGGTAACATCTCCATCCGGTAAGAATCCCGTTTTGAGGAACCAGTCTAGATCGGTCACGCTCCAGCTCCCGATGCCAGATGCCTGGTCAGGGGTTATATTTGGACTAGCGTCTAGACCCGCATTCTCTTTCGTTCCCGAGAACATGAATTTGGGTTTTAAGGCTCCAAAAATATTTCTTGGGGTATGACACTCTGAGCAGTGTCCCAGTGCGTTAACCAGATACGCGCCCCGATTCCAAATGGCATCTTTCCCACGATTTTCGGGGTAGGGCATAGGAGAAAAAAATAGCAATTTCCATACCTTGGCACTAAGGCGTATTGAAATAGGAAACCGCACATTGTGTTCCTTGTTTGGCTTTTGGGATGGTTTAACGGTTCGGAGATATGCCCATAAATCAGCCAAATCATTGCCAGTGATACCCGAGTACGCTGTATACGGAAACGTAGGGTAATAATGTGAACCTTGGGGAGAAATTCCTTGTGTCATTGCTGTCACAAAGTCCTTTTTCACCCAGTTTCCAATACCAAAAGTAAGATCGGGTGTAATATTTGGAGTATAAAATGTTCCAAAGGATGTCGTAAGTGCCACTCCTCCCGCCAACTCTGAGTCAAGGGTCTTGTATTCGGTATGGCAGCTTATACAGCCGCCAGCCCGTGCTAAATACTCACCACGGGTAATTTGGTCAGGATTAACGTTGGTGTTATTAGCCAGCGCCGAATGTGCTATTAGGGACCAAACAACGAAATAAAGTGTCCCTAAAAGTTTAGTTCCCCAAGGTTTATTTGTAGGCAATATTTCGTTTATATTTTTGAAAGGTTATTTTTTCTTTTTGTAATCTTTGTGACAATCCTTGCATGCTTTCCCCAAGGAACCGAGTGCAGCCCCAATTTTGTTGACGTCATTTGACTCAGCAGCAAGCACCATATTTTGAGCTGCAGATTGGGTATTGCTTAGTGCTTGTTGAAAATCGGAAGGATTATCCCAAACGCTCGGTAAAGCATTGGTCTTACCTATGTCGGTGCCTTCTGGGAAAAGTATTCCGACATGTCGTAGACCCATAGAAATAGCCTGGGCGTCGGCGAGAAGGTTCTCCATTATACTGACCTCTCCTTTAACAACAGCAGCAATATTTGAAATATGGGCACCAATACCTTTCATGACGTTTTTTCGAAATTTAATTATATTCTCGGATTCATCTGCAGCGTCCGAATTCATTGGTGATAGTGTCGCGCAAACAGTGAATATAGCGATCGCACAAATAGTTTGTTTTAAACGCATGATTCTCTCCTTTTGGAAGATACCTGTCTCTTGGAGTATTTCTCCATTCAATTAAGATGCCACAGCGTACCCTTTATGTCAGCTTTCATATTGGAAAAAGGTACGGTGGTATGGAAAGCTAAAGTCCATTAAATTATACACGTGTGGTGAATTTAAAATGATATGTTGGTTCGTGGATGAGTGAGTACATATGACCATATGGAAGTAATTTTAGCTAGACCCAGGGGATTTTGCGCCGGCGTTGAACGAGCTATTCGCATTGTAGAAGCTGCGATAGAACGGTATGGGACGCCAGTATATGTGCGTCACGAAATAGTCCACAATAAGCACGTTGTGGAGGAACTCCGTGCTAAAGGCGCAATTTTTGTTGATGAAGTGGACCAGATTCCGGCTGGAGGGATAACTATTTTTAGTGCTCACGGTGTTTCGGATGCAGTGGAGGTGGAGGCTCGGGCACGGGATCTAATTATAGTAGACGCTACGTGCCCCTTGGTTGAAAAAGTTCATAAGGAAGCACAAAGATTCGCCTCGCAAGATCGGCAAGTGATACTTATTGGCCATCGAGGCCATCCGGAAGTTGAAGGAACCAGTGGGCGTGTAGAGGGCGGGGTCACGTTGGTCTCCACTGTGGATGAAGTTGAGAGACTAAATTTTGATAGCTCTGTGAAGTTGTCATACGTGACCCAAACAACGCTGAGTGTGGATGACACGAGGGATGTAATTGTAGCGTTGCGCAGACGATTCCCCGGAATAATAGGCCCCGATCTTCGCGATATATGCTATGCCACTCAAAACCGCCAAAGTGCAGTCCGAAAATTGACAAAACAAATTGATCTTCTGCTAGTTATTGGGGCAGAAACAAGCTCCAACTCAAATCGGTTATACGACATTGGTGTTGAAACACGCATTCCCAGTTATTTAATAGAGGACGCAGGCTCAATAAATCTAAAATGGTTTCAAGGCATAAAAAGTGTCGGCATCACCGCCGGGGCCTCTGCTCCAGAGAAATTAGTTCAAGAAGTCATCGCCTATTTAAGCGATAGAATGGAAATAACGTTAAAGGAACTTTCTGGAATAGTTGAGAACGTGGAGTTTAGGCTTCCCACAGATCTAGCAACAGGCAAAGGCGACGGGGAATAGGTCCTAGAGCCTTCTCCCTCGGAATAAAAGGTGTCCAGAACATATTGTGGCCACCCTATAGTGGGTTAAAGACAGGGATCACACGGGTTTTAGGCGTGCACGCATCGGTTCCTGTCGAACCGCGGATAGTGCGGTTTGCACGATATGTTGTGCGGTTAGCCCTGCGTCTTGGTACATACCAACCGGGGTACCATGTGCAATAAAGCGATCTGGCAAAATCATTGTTCTCAATATCAACTTTTTCTCGAAGATATTGTTGGCTGCCAAAAAATGGAGGACATGTGAGGAAAAACCGCCGATTGAACCCTCTTCAATTGTTATTAAAACTTCGTGATTAAGGGCTAGCTGACTAATCAAATCGGTGTCCAAGGGTTTTGCAAACCGCGCGTTAGCAACAGTGGTCGGCCACCCATGATTGGCTAATTCTTCAGCAGCTTCCAAACTCTCTTTTAATCTAGCTCCAAAGGAAAGTATAGCAATCTTAGTGCCTTCGCGGATGACATTCCCCTTGCCAAGGATTAATGGTATCCCGCGTTCCGGCAATTCAACACCCGATCCTTCACCACGAGGGTAACGAAAAGCGCTAGGGCACGTATCAATTTGAGCAGCGGTAGCAACCATGTGCACCAGTTCGGCTTCATCGGCCGCCGCCATAACTATAAAATTAGGTAAGGTCGAAAGATAGGTGATGTCGAACGAGCCTGCGTGAGTGGGACCGTCTGATCCGACCAGGCCCGCTCGATCAATAGCGAAACGAACTGGAAGAGACTGAAGTGCTACGTCATGTACTATTTGATCATATGCACGCTGTAGAAAAGTCGAATATATGGCAACGAAAGGTTTATAACCTTGTGTAGCCAAGCCTGCTGCAAAAGTTACTGCATGTTGTTCTGCGATTCCTACGTCAAACGACCGATCAGGATAAATAGAAGAAAATCTATCTAACCCAGTTCCAGTGGGCATTGCAGCGGTAATTGCGACTATTTTTTCATCACGTCCTGCTTCTTCAATCAGAGATTTCGAGAAAACCGAGGTATAACTTGGTGCGTTGCTCTTTTTCTTATTTTCTGCACCGGTAACTACATCAAAATTCCCAACCCCATGATATTTATCTGGAGCTTTTTCGGCAGGGGCATAGCCAAATCCTTTCTGTGTTACTACATGTACTAATACAGGTCCGCCACTTTTTGCATCTTTTACGTTTCTTAGTACCGGCAAGAGGTGGTCTATGTTGTGGCCGTCTACTGGACCTACGTAATAGAAGCCTAATTCCTCAAACAAAGTTCCCCCAGTAATCATCCCACGAGCGTATTCTTCGGCACGTTTGAATGCCTGTGCCAAAGGCCGAGGAAATTTCATGGCTACTTGAGTGGCAATATGGCGAATGCTGCGATATGACTTGGAAGATATAAGGCGTGATAAATAGGCACTCATGGCTCCCACGGGAGGAGCGATGGACATATCGTTGTCGTTTAAAATTACTATAAGCCGATTTTCGAGATGCCCAGCATTGTTCATTGCTTCGTACGCCATGCCGGCGCTCATGGCACCATCACCAATGACAGCTACTACATTGTGGTGTTTCTGGCTAAGATCGCGGGCCGCCGCCATACCAAGTGCTGCCGATATAGATGTCGATGAATGGGCAGCACCGAAAGGATCATATGCACTTTCGGTCCTTTTAGTGAACCCATAGAGCCCATTCGGTTGGCGCAAGGTGCGAATTCGGTCCCTGCGTCCTGTGATTATTTTATGCGGATATGATTGATGACCTACATCCCATATCAACAAATCCTCGGGAGTGTTGAAGATGTAGTGTAAAGCAACGGTGAGTTCCACAACTCCCAGTCCAGCCCCAAGATGGCCGCCTGTGTGTGACACCGCATCGATCAACTCCTGACGTAGTTCGTTCGCCAACTGCTGCAATTGATCTTCCGATAAGTTCCGTAAGTCGGATGGGACTTTTACAGAATCTAATAGGGAAGTATTATTTTCGGGTTGGATAATTTACCTCCATTTACATGAACAATCCTGGTAGTAGTCTCGTGGATTAGAATATTTGAGCTCACAAAGTTTATCACAAGGATATCAAAGTAGACTGGTCTTCACGTTGTTCCTATTTCCAAAAACTTGACATACTAGCAAACTAAAAAATCTTTCCTACTTCAGGGTAGTTTGTGCTTTTTGCGCAATTCCACGTCCCGTTTCTGTTAATCGGCATACCAACCAATCGGGTTTTAGTGGATTTTTAAACCAAGGTTCCGCCCAGCCATGTTCCAAACAACTGGTAATGGTTCGTTCATTAACCTTTGCCCCATCTTCGTCAAATAGAGGCAATTTCCCACCCGGTTGATGAAGCCCCCGCATTAGCCAACGCCTTTGTGCATGGGTTGGTGACGGTATTCTATTTAATGAATTACTGTTGGAGCTCCTGTTATGGTTTAAATCAACCAAAGTGTCTGTCATATCTAAATCCCCCCCATTAATGTGCCCAAGAAAAGATAGTTTCTTTTTAACCACTTATCCAAATGCTCATCGAATTTCTTTAATGAATCCTTTTAGATCGCATTTAAAGGATATCCCCGTGGCAAAGCCGATTTTGTGGTGGGCTAAAAAAAATATTTATTCAAGCATAATCATTCTAAATAGAGCACATTATTTTATAACTCATTTTTCGCTTTCAAAAAATATTTACTCATCGTTCAAAGAAATACTATCTCGTAGGTGGTTCCAATCATGCCCATTTGGCCAGAATGGCCTCATACTGTTGGTTTTGGTAGTGATTTGGGATCAAACGCGTCCTGTATTCCATCTCCTAGAAAATTGAATGCTATTACAGTAGCAAAAATGGCTATTCCGGGCCAAACTGCCAGCATGGGTGATTCATATATCAAATCCTGCGCATTGGTAAGCATATTGCCCCAACTCGGTATAGGGGGTTGTATCCCTAACCCTAAAAAACTAAGTACCGACTCTAGTAATATTATATTTCCCACCGATAATGTAGTTGCTACTAAAATAGGTGAGACCGAATTTGGTAGAATGTGACGCATCATGATCCAAATGGGGCTTGCTCCGTGTGAAATAGAGGCGAGTACATAATCTCTTTCCCGTATTGAAAGAGTTGAACTTCTTACAAGTCGTGCCACGGTAGTCCATCCCACTAGGGAAATAATGAGAATCATTCGATATAAACTGATCTCTGACCCATTGGCAATTTCGGCGTCCAAGCCTAATTTCTCAAGATCAATAGCTGCTAAGACAATTAATAGAGGGAGCAATGGCAAAGAAATCACACTATCTGTGACACGCATCAAATATCTGTCTATCCAACCTCCAAAATAACCCGCGCAAATTCCAATCAGCGTTCCAAGAATAGCTGTCAGGATAGCTGTTAATAGACCTACCAAAAGAGAAATGCGGCCTCCATAAAGGAGCCGAATAAATACATCGCGGCCTAGCTCATCTGTGCCCAAGACATGTGTGTTTGAAGGTGCAGCAAATCGGTTAAGCAAATTCACCGAAGATGAGTCGTGACCGGTCAAATACTCCATCAACGGTGCTACAATTGCTAGACCAGTAAATAGTAAAAGAATGATAGCGCTTAGTATCGCCATTCGATGCTGGCAGAACCGTAACCAAAAGAGTTGCCACAGAGACAGAGAATGCTGATTTTGTGCTGATTGATGGATAACATGCTGCATCTCAGTTACCCATTACTAATTCTTGGGTCTAGCCATGCGTATGCTAGGTCGGCCATCAAATTACTAAATAAAATAAACCCAGTGGCAAATAGTAAGCTAATAAGTGCTAGGTTATAGTCACTTCCAATTATCGAGTCGTATATTAATTTTCCCATTCCTAAATATGAAAACATTGTCTCAGTCACTAATGCGCCCGAAAACATAGTCCCAAAACTTAGTGCGAGTATTGTTACTACAGGGATCATGGCGTTACGCAAGGCGTGTTTGTAGATAATCTTATTGCGACTTAATCCCTTGGCGTGTGCTGTTTTAATATAGTCGTTCCGCAATACTTCCATCATGGAAGACCGGACATAGCGAGTGAGGCTACCTACGGAAGCAATACTTAGTGTAATGACCGGCAAAACCATGTGTTTGATTCTGTCGAGAAGTTCTCCCTCACTTACAGATCCCATTCCACTTGCAGGCAGCCAACCCAAGGAAACAGAAAATACGACAATTAGCATCAACGCCAACCAGAATACGGGAATTGAAATTCCACCTAAGGCAAGAAAGTTGATCATATAATCTAATCGGGAGTACGGCCGAAGAGCCGAAAACACCCCTATGGGAATTGCAATGACTAGCGAAAGGATAAGGCTTGCACCCATTAACCATAGTGTGTTTGTTAGTCTAGGTAACAGGATTTCAAGAGAGGGCCTGTTGTGGATTCGCGAATATCCAAAGTCACCTTGCACCGCAGAAGCGAGCCAATTTGAGTATCTTTCCATTAAAGGTTTGTCTAAACCGTAGAGTGCCTTTAAGCGTTCCGCGTCATTCGTTGTTAGATCTGGATCAGATTGGACCATCACATCAATTGGATCACCGGGCATAAGATTCATGATGGTATAAATCAGGAATGACATAACCAGAAGGACTACGATGGATTCAGCGAAACGTCGTAAGGAATATTTGACCACAAATTTTCTCAACTATGGATTCAGAAACAAGTTGCTAAAAATAAATAGATTGATCATCGAAAATGACATGCAACTTTATGATTATAATTGGTATCGACCGGTTTTAGTACTGGATTAACATTGCGGCAAATAGATCTCGCTTCTGGGCATCTGGTGTGAAAAGGACAGCCCGTGGGTTGAACACTTTCATTCGTCGAGAATCGGCTTTCTGAGGTCGATGAACGTCGCTTTCCAAGCCCTATCCTTGGAACCGAACTCTTTAATTTTCGGCTATATGGATGAAGTGGATTTTGCATCAACATATCGCAGTCGGCGATTTCAACAATCTGTCCGAGATACATTACAGCGACGCGATCCGCTATGAAATTTACGACAGCCATGTCGTGGGTGATAAAAAGTAGAGCTAAATTAGAACGCTCCTTCAATTGCATAAACAAATTAAGGATTTGACTTTGAATAGAGACATCCAGAGAGGACACTGGTTCATCGGCAATAATCAAGTCGGGTTCAAGGACTAATGCTCGTGCGATTGCGATCCGTTGTCGCTGTCCTCCTGAAAACTCGTGCGGATATCGATCCATGGTTTTTGGGGAAAGGCTTACTAACTGTAAGGCTTCTTGGGCCTTTTGATGTTGAAGTTCCGGATCACTTGGAAATTGAATCCGCATTGGTTCCGTGATGCTTTTCCCAACTGGTATTCGGGGGTTTAATGATCCGTATGGATCTTGAAATACCAACTGGACTGATCTTCTAAACTTTTTTAAGTGCAAGCCCCGGCTGTTTGTAATGTCTCTTCCTTGGAAGAGAATTTTGCCATTCGATACGGGGTAGATACGGGCAGCACACCGTCCTAAAGTAGTTTTACCGGAGCCACTTTCACCAATCAAAGCAAGAGTCTCGCCTATTTTTATATCCAAGTCGACTTTTTTTACTGCTTGTACTATTCGTTTTGGCGCGAAAAGTCGTTCTTGTGGCAGCTGGAATTGTTTTTCTAGCTTGCGAAGTTCCAGAATGGGTGCTGGATTTACGTTCACAACGCCGCTACTTTTAGGCAGGCTACCCAATGACCCTTTTCGACTTCTTGAAGGGTTGGCTCCTTAACAGAGCATTCTGGCATTACCATATTGCAGCGATCACGAAATGGACAACCACTTGGTAAGCTGTTCATTAAGGGAATTTGTCCTGGTATAGTAGAAAGTTTATCAAGTTTTGTATCTAAGGTTACTAAGGTGCTCAATAGTCCACGACTATATGGATGTAATGGGTTCGAGAAAAATGAATTTGAAGATGCGCGTTCAACTGCTCGGCCTGCGTATAGAACTAGTACTTCATCAGCAATTTCAGAAATAACTCCTAAATCATGACTAATAAACTGTATTGCCATATCATTGTGAGTTTGTAGATCGAGAAATAAATCCAGGATTTGAGCTTGAACTGTCACATCTAGAGCAGTTGTGGGTTCATCTGCTATCAAAAGTATTGGTTCTCCTGCAATTGCCATAGCAATCATCGCCCTCTGGCGAAGACCGCCCGATAATTGATGAGGGTAGTCCCTAACTCGTTTATCTGGTGAGGGTACACGTACAAGATCAAGTAACTCAATTGCTCTTAATTTAGCAGCCCGTCTAGATAAGTGTAGGTGTTGCACAACCACTTCAGAAATTTGTTCACCAATAGAAAAGACGGGATTGAGTGCTGTAAGAGGTTCTTGAAACACCATTCCTATCTTGGATCCCCGAATCTTGGCTCTCTCGGTATGGCTAAGTAGCCTTAGGTCCTGCCCTTCTAATTTAATTTCACCGTTACTAATAGTTCCTGGGGGATCTATTAGGTCCAGGATTGCTAGGGCGGAAATAGTTTTCCCACATCCGCTTTCTCCAACAACGCCCAAGGTGCGGCCGTGGTTTAATTCGTATGAAAGTTTGCTTAGGACAGTCGTATTGATGGATCTACCTGAGAATTTTATTTCAAGATCTTGGACACTTAAAAGTGGGTTCTGGCCCAGATAATTTGAGCTTAGATTATGATTTTTATTTTGAGAGTACGTCGGTGTCATTGATTAGTTTTGTTTTATCTTGTTATGAGGTCGGTCGAAACTTGCTTTAGTGAGGACACACAGACATGGACCTTTCTTCTTTCGAGTAATTTAGGTAACAAATTTAGCGTGCTAGTCGGTTAACATAGTTCCAGCCCAATGTAATATGGCACTTCTTAAATTGATATCTTTTCATAATATAAGCTTGCTTATCAAATACGACTAATTTATAAGCTTGCTTACTAATATATGAATGGATAGCCAATATGCTGACCCCCGAAGAACTCAACCGAAGTTTCGGATTCTTGATGCATGACGTTTCGAGGTTATTGCGGGCCAGTTTCGACCGCCATGCCCGTACTATAGGCCTAACACGCGCCCAATGGAGGGTTTTGGCGCATTTATCTAGAAATGAGGGGATTAAGCAGGCGGGGTTAGCCGATATTTTGGAAATCAAACCCATCACTCTTGCCCGAATTGTTGATCGACTCAGTAGTGATGGGTGGGTTGAACGTCGGGCAGACCCAAAAGATAAGCGGGCGAAGCGACTTTTCCTAACGGCAAAGGCTCGCCCAATGTTGGCAGAATTAAGATTAGTCGCGCTTGAAGTAAGGAAGGAAGCCTTGTTTGGTTTGGGTGAGAAGGAACAAGACGGGTTGATAGAGCAATTGCGCAAAGTAAAAAATAATTTGTTATTAGCTAATACTGTTAAGCCGCAAACCCCTGGCCAAACAGAGAAAATAAATAATTCCAGGAAAAAATATGAGTGATATTGCCCGTACCAGTAAACGTCGTAGTGTGCTTGGAAGGGTCACGGTTTTTGTAACTCGACTTTTTTTGATAGTATTTGGACCACTTGTGGTTGGGTGTATTGGTGCGTACTTCTACGCCATAGGAGGTCGTATAATTACGACAGATAATGCCTACGTAAAATCTGATAAAATATTGGTTAGTTCGGAAATCTCAGGCCCTTTAACTGAAGTTTCAGTTAGTGAGAACCTGCCAGTGGTTCAAGGGCAAATATTAATTCGCATTGATCAGACCCCGTTTCGAATTGCAGTTGTACGGGCTGAAGCGAGACTTGATGCGGTTCATAGAGAAATAGAGGCCGCACGAGCGCACTTGAGAGAAGAGATGGCAGTCCAGAAAGCAGCAGAGAAAAAGGTCGAATATCTTGGCCGTGAACTTGAACGTCGAGAGGAATTGCAAAAGCGAGGAGTCACTTCGGATTCAGCGTTAGATAGTGCACGACATGAATATGAGTTCGCTCGCCAAAGTGTCAAGCAAAGTGTTGAGAAGATAGGTCAAATAATGGCGTATCTGGGAGGAGATATTGATGTGGACCTCACAAAACATCCGGACTATATGTCCGCCTATGCAGAACGAGAGCAGGCGTTATTTGAAATAAGTCGTACCATTATTAAGGCGTCGACCAACGGGGTAGTCACCAACATCGGTTTGCAACCGGGTGAATATGTCTCTGCTGGAGAACCATTGTTCGGAATTGTTGCGAGTGATGAGGTATGGGTTGACGCTAATCTAAAAGAAACCAAACTCACTAATGTGAAAGTAGGACAGACTGCGACTATTCGTATAGATGCATATCCAAAGATTTCTTGGAGAGCCTTGGTTGCAAGTATTGGTGCTGCAACAGGCGCAGAATTTTCGGTATTGCCTCCACAAAATGCGACTGGAAACTGGGTCAAAGTCGTGCAAAGGGTTCCGGTTCGGTTAATGATTCTAGACTATATGGGTGATCCACCTTTAAGGGCAGGAATGAGTGCGGTGGTGTCCATAGACACAGAGCAGCAACGAGAGGTTCCGGAGTTTGTAAGGCGAGCATTGGCAAGGTTTGCACCAGATAACGCAATGTAGAACAAACACTAAGAACTCAACATTAGCTTTGATCCAAACAGTAGCAGCAAGCAACAAGCGCCTGGTGCTAAAGGATTAGAAATCCACATGCATACTGCATCTCAATTAGATTCTAAAATACGCCCAGGTTGGATACTTGCAGCTGTATTACTTGCTACCTTAATGCAGGTGATAGACGTGACTATAGCGGCTGTGGCTATCCCAGAAATGCAGGGAAATTTATCCGCAACACCAGACCAAATTTCATGGGTATTAACATCATATATCGTATCTACCGCGATTCTAACACCTGCAGTGGGGTGGCTTTCATTGCGTTTAGGGCGGAGACGTTTGTTTATTCTCTCAGTATCCGGATTCACACTAGCTTCGATGGCTTGCGGTCAATCATCTTCGCTTGAGGAACTTGTGCTATGGCGCTGTTTCCAAGGTGCCTTGGGGGCGCCACTAGTCCCATTGTCTCAGGCAACATTGTTGGATGTTTTCCCCACTCGCCGGCACGGATTTGCAATGGGAATCTGGTCTGTGGGTTTGATGATTGGGCCTATTATTGGGCCAACTTTGGGAGGCTATATTACTGAAGTGCATGGATGGCCGTGGATATTTTACATCAATTTACCACTTGGAATTCTGGCAATTCTTGGTATTCGCGCTTTTGTTCCTGAGACAAGGAGGATTCCTAGGCCTTTCGACTATTTAGGTTTTGTATCACTTAGCATTGGCGTAGCCTGTTTCCAGGTCATGCTTGATCGCGGAGAAACTCTTGATTGGTTTTCATCCCAAGAAATTCTAATCGAGGCCGGTATATCAGTGTCGTGTTTTTATATTTTCATAGTGCATGCGCTTACTTCACGGCATCCGTTTGTGAATTTGCGATTATTTCTAGACCGTAACTTTGCGGTAGGGGTTTGGTTTGTATTTATGTTTGGTCTTTTATTACTGACCGGTATAGCCCTAATGCCGCCTTTTCTCCAGAATTTGCTCGACTATCCAGTGATAGCAAGTGGGAATGTCCTGGTGCCACGTGGTGCTGGAGCAATGTTAGCAATGATGGTTACGGCGCGCCTTTTAGATCGTATTGATGGTAGATGGTTAATTTTAGCAGGGTTACTTTTGATGGCATATGCTATGTGGTTGCAGTCTCATTTTACAGCCGATGTCTCTTTCTTCACTATTGGTTGGGTTGGGGCTATCCAGGGTTTTGGTCTGGGACTGGTATATGTTCCTACAAATACCCTTACGTTCGCGACCTTGGCCCCTGAACACCGAACTGAAGCCGCTGGAATGTTTAATTTAATTCGCAACGCTGGTAGCAGTATTGGTGTATCAATAGTTATTAGTCAGCTAATTCGAAACACGCAGATTAATCATGAAGAAATTTCTAGACACATTACACCGTTTAACGAAATACTGCGTGGGCCTATACTTCCAGAGACATGGGGTCTTTCAAATTCAGCAGGTTTATTTGCGTTGAACGATGAAATTACTCGCCAAGCCTCTACAATCGCATTTACTAACGATTTTAAATTGTTAATGTTCATAGCACTTTTAAACATTCCGATTTTATTTCTGTTTCGCTTACCAAAAAAACCGCGGTAGTCGGGATTGACTATCAAAAAACTTTAAACGGAATCTCCGTTTGTCCACACTTTATGGATGTCCTTCGTTCCATTCTTCAATCCAGTTAGTAGTCGTTGACATATGTCCTGTGGGCCTCACTCCTCTCAGCCATTTTGGGAAGAAATATACTTCGGAGCGAAAAAAAAGTGGGATAGCAGGCAAATCTGTTGCATACAATTTCTGTAACTCAGCCCACAATGGAACGCGTTTGGTGGGATCAAGCTCTACTTCGATTTCGTCAATCAATTTATCCATTTGAGGACTCGAGTAGCCTGGGTAATTCTGGCCCGACCAACCATTTTCGAGTTTGGGTATATTATCAGATCTTAATGTTGTGAGAGGAAGTGATTCAGGAGTGCTAAGCCAAGCGTACATTGAAAGACCGGAATTAGTGCGTTTGGCCATGGTGTCTCCAAAAAAAACTCTTGCTGGTTCGTTGCGGATTACAGCCTCAATTCCTGCTTCACGCCATTGGCTTTGTAAGACTTGCTGAACTATTTCTCGAGATTTGTTTCCTGCTGTTGTCATCAGAGGAAAGGATAATCGCGTTCCAGATTTATTATATCGAATTCCATCTTGGAGCGTTGTCCACCCGGCATCGTCCAACAACTTAGAAGCTTTGTCTAGGTCGCGTGTGTAGACGGGAACGTCGGAACTGTAGATTTGATCCAGAGGGCTGATATTAGAGTGGGCTACTGTTTGTTTACCATCGAACAGTTGCGAAACTATTTGTGAACGGTCGAGTGCATATATGAGCGCTTCTCGAACTCGTCGATCTGCAAACATAGGGTTGTCAAGATTGATATCTACATGTTCGTAGATAAGGCCAGATTTATAAAGAACATCATAATTCTCGCCCTTACGTCGCTCAAAGGAAAGTGCCTGCTCTATTGTGAAACCTAGTTCTCCGGCAATATAATCTACTGCGCCAGAGACTAAATTGGCTTCTAGTGCAGCGGTATTTTCTATTACGCGTACCACTATTCGTTTGAAGTACGGATTTTGTCCATACCACGTTGGATTGGGTTCAAGAATGATTTGGCTGCCTGATTGTACTTCTATGATCCTATAGGGACCAAAATATAGTCCCGGATTTGTTGGAGACGTGTCGTACTTTGTGCGATGGCGATACTCTAGTGGATCGGAAAAGGCAGTTTCTTCAATATGTGAAGGCAAGACGTAAAAGTTGTTTAACGCGTTGTAGTTGTACGATAAACGGTCTACGAGCATGGCGAATGTCTTATCATCAATTATTTCTATATCGAGAATTCTTCGGTACCCCTCTAGTCCAGAGAAGCCAGCTTGCTCATGCCTACCAACGTTCCATGTGAAAACAACATCAGAAGTGGTTAACGGTGTTCCATCGCCCCAGTAAGCTTCCGGCTGAATCGAATAGATTAAGCGCACTCCTGTGTCGCCATTATTGAGTAATTCGGGGCGGGCAAGACCGTTTTCAATGGTGGGCAATTTTGTGCAAAGTAGACAAATAAGTTTCCAGTCTTGATCATAGGTTGTGAACGCGCGCATTGTCATATTCAATACATATGACTTTGCTAGCATCGAATTTATATTGGGGTTGAGTGTAGCCGGGAATTGTGTGATTCCGATCACTAACTGCTCACGCGCAACGGTATGACTTGAACTTAAACTTACAAGTACACAGCCGATAGGAATTATTAAAAAATGTAAGATTTTCTTTATCATGGTCGGTATTTTAGATGCAGTCTTCCCTATTTATTTGGTTCGTTCAATTGCCCGACTTAAAAAATCTAATCTATCTTGGCCCCAAAATAATTCACCTTCAAATATCCAAGTAGGGGTTCCAAAGACATTCTTTGCTATAGCTTCTTTTGTGTTCTGGTCCAAAGTTTGCGTAACTTTGGCAGTATTTATGATGTCGAATAAACCTTTGCCCTCAAATCCTTGTTCGTCGGCAATCGATATAATTGTGTCACTATCCGAAATATCTCGTTCTTGGGCCCAAACAGCGGACATATAGGCATTTGCCAAATTTGTCACGTCAGCGCCAGTATGTAGGGCAGCAATTATCATTTTTGCTCCTGGTGTCGGATCAACAGGAAAGTATTTTGGTTCTAAGTTCAACTCCATATTGAGGTACGACCGCCATCTCCTGAGATCTGTAAGACGGTTTGCTTGTATTTGAGGTGGCCGTTGTTTCACTGGTTTTTGTCCAGTGAGTGCAAACGCCGCGGCAACATCAAATGGTTTCCAATTTACAACGAGATCATTCTTTTTCACGAGCTCCTTAAATCGGGGTCCACCCAGATAAGTCCATGGGGAAGGTACTGCGAAATAAAAATCAATGGTCCTTGCCATTCGTATTCCTCTTCTTACGGTGAGACTAAATCCACGGAACTGTATTACTACACAGTTGAAATATGCGTTAGAGTTTTTTAAAAAAATAGCTTGGTATTTGTAGTGCAGAAGCAACCAAATATCCAAATTTTGGGGGTGCCTGAACTTTATTCAATGGTTTAGTTTATATGGGTTCACCCAATTGACGATTTAGTGCCCTCAATCTTTCATCGGCATTTGGTATTGTCGGATATATTTCCAACATTCGCTTATAAGCGTTTATGGCATCTAAGGGGCGTAATTGGGATTCGCGTATCATTGCTAATCCCGATAAAGCGCCAAAATGCCGTGGTTCTAACGTTAGTGTTTGGTCAATATCTTTTACAGACCTGTCGAAATCGCCCATTAGCCAATAAAGTGTTGCTCGTTTATTCCATCCTTCAGCAAAATCGGGCGCTCCTTCTACTATGGAGTTAAACGCGACCAAAGCACTTTTATAATTACCTTCACCCATCGCCTTTACTCCCGTGGCCATTAGGTGATCTAGAGCCTTATCGCCAGATTCTAACCAAATCTTCCATATCAGTTGTTCTACAGATCTTGCTTCTCTGCTTGACTGTGTTGTTTGAAGTTGGAGAAACAAGGCATCTAAGCGGCTGTCTTTTTGATTTGTCAAACCACTTTTTATCCATGCGGGTGAACAGATGATCAGGATTGCCAGAAAACATGTGCGGACAATAAACATACATCAATTATGGCTTAATTTACCTTGGTGGCCAAGTTACATCTTAATCCTTGGTGAACAAATGTTTGTGCCTCGATAGAGCTGAGGGTACCGGGCCTCCTGTCGCCCAATCAAGCATCTGGACTGTATGAATAATTGGTATTTCAGACTCAGAGGCCAGTTGGTTCATGCACCCAATATTGCCAGTGACGACAATATCTGGATTTACAGTGGCAATATTTTGTAACTTTCTGTCTCGTAATCTAAGAGCTAATTCAGGTTGAAGGATATTATAGGTTCCAGCTGAACCACAGCAAAGATGTCCTTCAGGGATTTCCGCAACGTTAAATCCGGATTTTGAAAGAAGCTCTATGGGGCCTTGGTGAATCCCTTGGCCGTGTTGGAGAGAGCATGCAGAATGGTATGCCAGGGTCAGATTCAAAGGTGCATTCCCGGTCACTCCAATTCGTTCCAGGAATTCACTAATGTCTAAAACTTTGTTCGAAATTTGTTTGCCCTTTAAGGCCAACGATTTATGATCTCTAAGTAAGTGGCCATAGTCTTTTAGCATTGTACCGCAACCAGATGTATTAGTTAGTATGGCGTCTAAACCTTTTCCGAGGAGTTCTTTGTGCCATGCAGTAACATTCGCTTCCACCATCGGCAGCGCAGAAGAGGTTTTGCCCAGATGATGAGGAATGGCTCCACAGCAACCGGTTCTCGGAGAAATTACGGTTTCACACCCGTGCCGTGTAAGAAGGCGGATAGTTGCATCGTTAATTTCTGAATTCAGTACTCTTTGAGCGCAACCGCCTAATAGAGCAACTCGATATTTCTGGGTTCCTAATGCTTTGTGAGTTGTTATTTTGTCAAGTTTTAAACCACCTATCGTTTGCTTTGGTATCAAAGAGATAATATTAGAAATTTTGCGCGGCAGGACAGGCATGAAAATTCGGCCCAGCCGGCCTGCGATAAGACTTAGCCGGAAAATGCGAGGATTTGGTAGAATCCAAGCGAGCAAGGTACGTAGCGTCCTGTCAGATAATTGTCGTTGAAAGGTATCGTTGATATGGCTGCGGGCTCTATCAACAAGATGCATGTAATTCACTCCGGAAGGGCAGGTGGTGATACAGCCAAGGCAAGAAAGGCATCGATCTATATGCTTTACGACTTTTGCTGATGGAGGAGTTATCTTTTCGAGCATATTCTTAATGAGATAAATGCGACCTCTAGGGCTATCGAGTTCATCACCGAGCAATAGGTAGGTGGGGCAAGTTGCTGTGCAGAAACCGCAGTGAACGCACTTCCGCAAGATATCTTCCGCATGTTGGATGTCTGGATCCATTAGTTGGTGAATAGAAAAGTTGGTCCTCATCTGCCTTTGTTTCTCTTTTTATATATCCGCGTACAATCGCCCCGGATTCAGAATTCCTTTGGGGTCAAAACTCTGTTTTATACGGGCGGTTACTTTGTGGAGTGGGTCAGGGAGGGGCTCAAATACAGGTAGTGCTGCACGTATATTTGCGTCTGCGCGAAACATAGTGGCTTGCGCTCCCACTGCTTTTACAGAGCGACGAACAATTTCGTGTGTTGTAAGATCCGTTTCTTTGGTGCCCAACCAAATGATTCCTCCGGCCCAGTCGTAGTAACATTCTGCGTCGCATTGACTGCAAATATTCTGCGTTAATAAAACAGCGTCTGTCGGTGCCACTAATATCCGCCAGACCACAATTTGTGGTCGAGACACAAATGGGAAAACATTTCCAACTTCATTCCAAAAAACATTTGATCGTTTTCCATGCAATTCCTCAGTTGTTCCAAGTCGACCCAAAGTTTGCCGCAGTGTTTCGCATCGCGAAAGAACAGACGGTTCAGGTCCTTCTAGTCGTATTGCGGTAACCGATTTGCCGCTATCGTTAACAAAGTCAATTTTCGAATGTTTGGTGATTCGTGTCGGAAGGTGAGCTAATCCCGTGGGTTCGTGTATAGAAGATACAACCTCACATAAAGCATTAATTCCAGCTTTGTCAGAAAGCCCAAAGATTAAGACAGTTCGTGTTTTTTGCGATCGGGGCAGCACTTTAATCGTAATTTCCGTAAGAACTGCGAGTGTACCATAGGAACCAGCTACAAGTTTGCAAAGGTCGTAACCGGTTACATTTTTTACTACTTTTCCACCCGCCTTAAAAATTTCAGCGCGACCACTAATTGCATGCATACCAAGAAAGTGATCTCTTGCGGCACCTGCTCTCACACGTCTTGGGCCAGATAAATTACAGGCAATAACACCACCTAAAGTTGCTTGTCCAGGAGAGGATCCAAACAATGGGCCAAGATCTGGTGGTTCAAATGCCATTTCCTGATTTTCAGAACGAAGGAGCGAACTTATTTCAGAAAGGAGAGTCCCCGACTTTGCTGTGAGCACTAATTCGGATGGCTCGTAACCAATCACTCCGGAAAGGCTGCTCAGGTCCAAAGTTGCCTCGATATTGCTCGGACGTCCAAGAGACATTTTAGATCCGCCCCCCCTAACAGCTAAGGGCTTGTTTTCAGACAGCGCCCAAGCGACTGCTTCCCGGACTTGCGAATCATCGGAAGGTTTTATTAACGAATCCATTATTATGGAATCAAAAACGAGGTAAGTTCGGAAATGGAACTTTCCCCCGATGAATATGCATTTTCCCTAATTCTGCGCATCGGTGAAGTGTTGGGAATACTTTCCCAGGGTTTAGCAGTCCTTCAGCATCAAACGCGCACTTGACCCTTTGTTGCTGGTTCAAGTCTTGTTCATTGAACATGGTTCCCATTAGATCGCGCTTTTCCACGCCGACTCCGTGCTCTCCTGTAAGTACGCCACCAACTTCTACGCACAGTGTCAAAATTTCAGCCCCAAACTCTTCAGCACGTTCCAGTTCTCCCGGTTTATTGGCGTCGTATAAAATGAGTGGGTGCAAGTTGCCATCACCGGCGTGGAATACATTGGCGACTCTGAGGTTGTATTTCTTTGCTAGCTCCGTCATGGATGACAGTACTTCGGGGAGGCGGGCACGGGGAATCGTTCCATCCATACAGTAGTAATCAGGAGAAATTTGGCCAACGGCAGGGAATGCTGCTTTGCGTCCAGCCCAAAAATTCAGTCTTTCAGCTTCATTTTTACTTTCTCTGATACCTGTAGCACCGCGCAATTGAGCAATTTCCTTGACTTTTTCCAGCAGGTGATTGACTTCGATTGTTGGACCGTCCAATTCCACAATCAATAAAGCTTCGACATCGAGAGGATAGCCCGCTTTACAAAAATTTTCTGCCGCGTGTATCGCAGCTTTGTCCATCATTTCCATGCCAGCCGGGATTATTCCGGCTGAAATGATATCAATGACACACTGGCCGCTGGCTTCGACAGTAGGAAATCCCACCAGTATTGCTCGGGCTGTTTCGGGCTTAGGTAAAATTCGAACGGTTACTTCTGTGATTAGCCCGAGTAGGCCCTCGGATCCTGTAATTAATCCGAGAAGATCATAGCCAGTGGAATCAGAGTATTTCCCACCAATACGAAGAATTTCTCCCCCCATTAAGACCATTTCTAAACCAAGGATATTATTGGTAGTGACACCGTATTTAAGGCAGTGAACGCCACCTGAATTTTCTGCGACATTGCCGCCAATTGTGCACGCAATTTGGCTGGAGGGGTCCGGCGCATAGTAAAAGCCTTCGCTTTCGACGGCTTGGCTAATGGATAGGTTTGTCACGCCGGGTTGCACCGTAGCGGTGCGGTTAAGATAGTCAACGTCAAGAATTCGGTTAAGTTTGGCTAGTCCGATGGTAACGCCATCTGCGAGAGGCAGAGCACCACCCGAGAGACCTGTGCCTGCGCCCCTGGGGACCACTTTTATGTCTTCAGCGGCACAAATTTCTAGGATTTTGGAGACCTCCGCAGTCGTTTCTGGGAGTACCACAATCATGGGAGACTGGTTATAAGCTGTCAGTCCGTCCGTCTCATAGGCTTTTAGCGCCTCGGAATCGTCGATTACACTTTCCTCGGGCAGAATTTTCTGAAAGAGCTCTATGATTTTGGATCGTTTGGCTATTACCGCCTCGTCAATCGGGGGCATTTCCATTATTTGGGTGGTCCTTTGTTGCCTAGTAGTCCATTGCATCTATAAATTTAAGGTGTATTACAGCACAAGGTAGCGCTAGAATCACGCATTCTGCTGGATTTATTTGTGTTTTATCTTGTTGCTGAGCGCTAAGGTAGGCACCTGGGAGCAACGACTTACTAGCAGCTAGTTAGCCCTGTCGGGCTTTAAACCGACGATTCGTCTTGTTAATTACCAGCAACCGGCCTTTCCGGCGGACTATTTTACAGTCCCGATGGCGATTCTTTGCTGAACGTAGTGATTTGAGTACCTTCATGAGTACCTCTTCCCGTCTCTTTTAAGCCTAAAAACCATATTTTCATAGGCTTGGTGAGGCCGCGAAACATAGCAGGAGTAGTCGTCATGTCAACTTTCACGCTCTAATGGTCTCATAAGGGTCCTCTAGTGGGTGGAGTTCATTAATCGACCTGCTTCGTAAAATAGATTCTGAAATTGCGTGTTTTGGGTACCTTTGGTACCGTCACTTGCATTCGAGTGGGCCAAACTGGCTTATTGTGCTGTACAACTTTGCGTGATGACATTATTTAGTATTTTTTGCCGCGAGTAAACTGAGCGCATCTTATGAACAACCTTGACGTATATGATCGGGAGCCTCGGTATTTTTCCCGCCATATCCTCATAATACTTTTATCGGCTTTCTTTCTTGTGTTTGGTGCATGGGCTTATCTAAGTCCACTCGACATCACGACAGAAGCATTTGGGGTTGTTGTACCATCGAAGAATATTCAGAAGGTACAGCACTTAGAAGGTGGCATCATTGAGAATTTAAATGTGGTTGAGGGGGACTTGGTATCGTACGGACAAGAGCTAATGACTCTTGAGGGAACTGCTTCCATTTCGGATCTAGAACAACTGCAAGTCCGTGTTGCTGCGTTACGAGCTGATCTAGCTCGTTTACAAGGAGAATTAAACGAAGACTTGGAACTAAGCTTTGACACTGATTTACAGGAGAACCACTCTGATATTATTGATTCAGCAATTGAAATGTTTCGGGCCAATAGGAGCCATATTAATAGTCTAACTTCAGCTCAGCAGAAGAACTTTGAACAGAGAAAAGAGGAAATTAAGCAAATCCAGGCTCGGATTACGAAAAATAAGGACAATTTAGTTTTATTGCGTGAACAAATTGTGATTAGCGAAGATTTGTTGGAAAATAATCTGACAAACAAGATGCTTCATCTGAATTTTTTAAAAGAAGAGTCTGAGCTAAATGGACAACTGAATGAGGATCAAGCAGCTTTGAAGAAAGTTCAGGCTGCAGCGATGGAATCAGAAATCCGTATTTCCAGTATAAAAGACAATTATGTATCGGAAACTAGGCAAGAGTTTAGCGAGAAAATCTCGTTCCTTGAAGAACTTCGGCGTCGGGAAGAAAAATTAAAAGACAATCTGAGTCGGACAGTGCTCCGGGCTCCCGTAAAAGGTATCGTGAAATCGATACATCAATCAACCATCGGTGGTGTAGTGAAGCCGGGTGACGTGGTGATAGAACTGGTTCCAGAGGGTGATCACTTATTGGTTGAAGCACAGTTCCCAATTCATGAGATTGTTTACATTCAGGTGGGGCAGATGGCAAAAATCCGGCTCAATAATCCGGATTCATTTAGTTTTGGTCAGATTGAAGGGAAAGTTGCGAACATTAGTCCAGACAGTATAAAAAACGAAGATGGGATTCCTTTCTACAAGGTTATGGTCGAGTTAAGCCAAGATTTTTTCGTGCATGAGCAGAAGGAGTATCGTCTAATCCCCGGCATACAGGTAAATTGTGGCATCTTGACAGGAAAGAGGAGAGTATTTGAGTATATCCTGGATCCCTTCTTGTCGTCTTTGGACTATGCATTCCAGGAAAGATGACAGAGCTAATAGAGACTCCAGGCTAGGTACAACACAGAAATACACTGGATTTCCGTTTTTCTTGACCGATTCGCTTTGATTGCGAGAAGACACAGAATGATATATTAAATAAGTACCATTTTTGTGGCTATGGGCGTTAGCTAGTATGGCCTTAACGGAACATATTTTTGGACCATCGTTGGATGGTTCCTCGACTTATCTGGACACGTCGGACGCGGATTGGGTGGACGCGACGTCGGTGGATGGGTCTCTCCGTATTCCGGGCGGTAATTTTCTATTAGAAGCAAGGTATGAGCGTTTGGGCCCGGATCTATTTTTGTCCGGGGAAGAACAGTCAGTTTTTGTAAAGGGTTACTTCACACACGAACAAGCACCGGATTTGTATACGACGGATGGTAGTGCGGTGATCCGTGGTGCGGTAGCGACGCGACTGGCGGGTCCGATGACCCCGGGTCAGTTTGCGCAAGCGGAAGCGGTTCCAGGCATTCAACCGATTGGAGTGGTGGACAACGCGGATGGTCGCGCTTTTCTCTCCCGTTTGGATGGCAGCAATGTGTTGGCGGAACCGGGTACGCCGGTATTTCTAGGTGACATTGTGGAGACGGAGGGTGGTGCCAGTGTGGGTATCACGTTTATCGATGACTCGACGTTTGCGTTGGGTGAATCGGGTCGGATGATTATCGATGAGGTGGTGTTTGATCCGG
>CAZEWK010000041.1:0-3453 GCA_964515905.1 uncultured Rhodospirillaceae bacterium
ATACCTTGCTTCTAATAGAAAATTACCGCCCGGAATCCGGAGCGACGCATCCACCGACGTCGCGTCCACCCAATCCGCGTCCGACGTGTCCAGATAAGTCGAGGAACCATCCAACGATGGTCCAAAAATATGTTCCGTTAAGGCCATATAATTCGACGCTGCCAGTTACGATGTTTTGAAAGACGCAAGTAACAAGTAATTTGTTTGCGACCTTCGAGTTTTAGAATGCCTCTAACCGGTTCCAAGGCATCGCTACAAATTAACTAACAAAAGTATTCAGAAATTATTTTTACTATATTTTTCCGAAGCTTGGATGTGATTATGCTCACAATTACAGGAAACCTCACATACCACAGATAGGCCGACCTCCGCTATATGTCTCAGCCTAACGCGAACATCGTATCGCCTAATTACTGAAATATCATCTCAGAACATGAAAGAACGAACTTAACCTATTAATATTCCATACTTTATTAGGATTCGTGCCCGCAGGATGTAAACCAATGAGGCACTATTTAAGTAAGGCACAGAGTTGAAAAATCTCTTCAATCGCTTTTAATTGATTCCCCACGGCGGACGAAGGTACTAAAATAGGTGTTTTGATGCCTGAATCGTACCAAGCCTCTAGACCCTCAAGCACCTCTGAAGTACTTCCAAACAAAGTATTGTCGGACAGCCACTTATCAGTAAGGCATTTACCGATTGCCTCTGGACCCTCCTGGTTCTTAATGGCTTTTTCTACCTCTGCCATTTCCTCTTCATATCCAGCTTCCTTCCAATAATTTCTGTAATTTTCCAACATGGCATAGGGAACAAGGGTTTTTCGGTTAACATCAGCAGCTATCTGTTTATCTTCAAAAACACATGTGGGGATCATGTCACCAATGAAAAAATCGGGATCATTCCTTTTTTCTGGAGGAAGAACACTCAGAGAAGTCGCCATGTGTGAACGCGACCCATTTGCAAACACCATGCCGTCTGCTATCTCACCTGACAAAGCGATCATTTTTTTACGGAGTGAAGCAAGGATGATAGGGGGTAGATTTCCGATACGTTGAATTTCTCTCGCTGTTTTTACAAACGTCCGAATATCTGAGAGCGGTTTACCCACCTGTACACCGTATCTCGTATGACTTGGTGAATGTGCCACTCCAATACCAAACCTGAACCTACCGTTTGAAACTTCATGAATAAACGCAGCGGCTTGGACCAGGTCCAACGTCGATCGAAAATATATAGGACAGATAGACGTCCCAAAGACGATTTGTTTAGTAGATACAGCGATTGCGGCTGCCAGGCCTATATTATCGCCTAGCGAAGGTAGATAAATTCCTGCGAACCCCCTTTCTTCGGATTCCTTCGCAATTTCAATAATTTTATTTCGTCTGCCCGGCAATGCAGTTAACGAAATAGCAGGCATTTCCAAGGTCATCTTGTACTTCCTTCTATGGCGTCTGTTTCGGTCCAAGATATACGGAATGTAAAGACAGAAAGAGACTCATTTCACTTGCACTCACATCATTGTTCAAAATCTATTATACTCCCAACAAAACCACAAAATTTAACTAAGAGCTCACCAATGGATATAGGTTTTTTTAGTTACAATTCAGACTACGGAATGAAACCAGCCGAATTAGCAAAAGAACTTGAAGACCGAAATTTTAATTCTTTGTGGGTGGGCGAACACACCCACATTCCGGCAAGCCGAAAGACGCCTTTCCCTGGTGGCACTAAACTTCCACGCCCCTACTACCATTTTAGGGACCCATTTGTTTCCTTAGCCAGTGCAGCCTCTGTCACTCAGAGGCTGAGGTTAGGAACGGGAGTATGCTTGGTCCCACAACATGACCCAATTGTCCTTGCGAAGACTATCGCGACATTGGATCATTTGTCAGAGGGTCGATTTGAGTTTGGAATTGGTAGTGGCTGGAACCAAGAAGAAATGGAAAATCATGGCCTAAATTTCAAAAATCGTTGGACCATTGTGCGTGAACGCATTGAAGCTATAAAGGAAATTTGGACCGAAGAGGAGGCTAGTTACTCGGGGAAATTCGTCAATTTCCAAAAAATTATTTCGTTTCCGAAACCAGTACAAAAGCCCTATCCACCAATCTTAATGGGAGGGGCAACCCAAACATCCCTTAAAAGGGTAGCCACATATTGCGACGGCTGGATGCCAATCGATGCGTTGCTCAAGGAACCCAAAACTATGATACATAATCTACATAATTTTCTCGAAGATGAGGGTCGTCACCCGGATGAAATTAGCATCTCCATTTTTTGTCAAACAAATCGGACCCCGGAAGCAATAAAACAATATCAAGATCTCGGATTTAACCGCGCAATTATTGCGCTACCAAACCGAAGTCATGAAATTATACGGAAATTCCTTGATCAATATTCCAAATTTTAAAATTACTATGTTTTTAGTTATTACGGTCCGGATAGTTCGGATCCCGTTCTGGGTTTATGTTTCTTCATGGAAATGATCTTTCCAAGGTTATCAGGGCTCGGAGCAAGCTTATGGACAGAATAAACTTCCTTTATTTTAGAAAATATCTCGTTTGGAAACGGTGTAACTTTACGCAGTGTTAAATCCACGTGCAGCATGATGGCTTCGGCTTGCGCCGCTAGATATCCCTCCTTTGCATGGTACATTTCTTGCCAATAATGTACTTTTTTCTCATCACAATCGATAATCAAATGTGTAAACCGCAGGGGATCGCCCTCCACAACCTCCTTAAGATAATGAACATGATAATCGGCAACAAATATTCCGCGATTCGTACTGGTGCGATATTCATCCGACACACCAAAATAATCAAATAATGAACCGCCCGATTCATCAAACGCAAGAACATAGTAAGCCGAATTCATGTGCCCGTTATGGTCAATCCATTCAGGTTTTACAACCTCACTGTGAAGCTCCAGTGGTGTTGGAATCTGGGAAAAGTCTGACATAAAAAACCTTTTTTATTTTTTCAAATACATGTGAAAATTAGAATTAAAAGAAGACAGAAGGTAATTCAATATTTACGATAACACTCCTAAATAGCAACTAGTGTTTATTCAATTTTAAGGTCTAATTAAACGACTGTTGATAAAGGATCCTCAATGCCTGACAAAATTAAAATGCCTGTCGAAGCATCGCATATTATGATGTTTGCCCGAGCTATAGGTGACGACAACCCTATCTACCATGATCCTCAGTACGCGGAGACTAGAGATACAAAAAACATAATAGCCCCTCCAACATTTGCCCGCTCTGTTTCCCAATTCGATCCATCATATGAATTGCGTCCAAAACCGGGACAAACTTGGTTTGGCTCCGGTAAAAATTCGAGTGGGCTAAAAGATCAAGCACCTTCATCAGGTGGACTACATGCTGAACAACACTTTGAGTACCACCAACAGATAAAACCCGGGGATCAACTCACTATGATTTCTCGTGAG
>CAZEWK010000042.1:0-2650 GCA_964515905.1 uncultured Rhodospirillaceae bacterium
AGCTCATTTAGTAAATCACTATTTGTGGGAGATCGTTACTTGTCTCGATTTTGTTATGCAGGTCTTTTTGTTATCATGTCAGTATTTTCCGCTTCAGCTATTAGCGAGGAAATTGGAGAAACTAGGTCCATTTTTCCCCTCCTTAATAAAACTCCCGAAGATAGATTTATAGTCGGCGACGGCAGATCCTATGCAATGAGTTTTAACAGCTGGGTATGGAACAACTTTAAAGACCCTATTCCGGTAGAAATGCTCCCGGCAGCAGTTCGGTCCGGCGGCATGACCACCACTTACATACAGAATCGCGAGGCCTTCTCCATACCGTTAGCAAATCTTGATGCCAACCTTGTGCGCCCGTTTGCTTTTGCACGCCATCTCTTTCGAAAAAGGTGGACTGCAGGTCACTCCATGGACGATCAAATAGTAAGCACTGTTGGAATTACGGAAGGACTTGGACCGACCTTCAACCGTTCATCTTGCTCGGGATGCCACTTAAAGGACGGTCGTGGACATCCGCCTAGAACACCGGATGAGGCAATGAAGGCAATGGTAATTCGGCTTAGCATTCCAGGCGTTGATATCAACGGTGGACCACTTCCCCACCCAGACTATGGCGCTCAACTCCAAAACAATGCCATTGCAGAAATCCCAGGAGAAGGCCGTGCAATAATTCGGTATAAGGAGATCCAAGGCTCTTTTGCAGACGGAGAGACCTACTCCCTACGGGCCCCCATCTACGAATTCTTTGACATGAGTTATGGCCCTATAGACGAAAACGTCTTGTACTCACCAAGAGTTGCACCGGCTATATATGGATTAGGATTACTTGAGGCAATTCCGGAATCCAGCATCACGGCGCAATCGGATCCAGATGATCTCGATGGCAACGGTATTTCAGGCCGTCCTAATTGGGTATGGGATCCCGTTAATCAGAAGAGAGCAATAGGCCGGTTTGGCTGGAAGGCTAACACAGCTAATTTACATCATCAGGTTGCAAGTGCCGCCATTGGAGACATGGGGATCACAACTTCCGTATTCCCAACGCAAAACTGCCTTCCGCCACAATCGGCGTGTTTATCTGCGGTTCCGGACAAGGGCCCGGAACTGGATGACATTCGCCTGTCCAGACTAATTATGTACTCACGCTCACTTGCGGTTCCAGCAAAACGCGATATAGACAAACCTATTGTCCAAACGGGCGAGAAATTATTTTTGCAGGCAGGGTGTGCTAATTGCCACACTCCCCGCTCTAAAACTGCATCTACAGCCACAATGCCCGCTCTGGCCAATCAAGACATCAGTCCTTATACGGACCTTTTATTGCATGACATGGGCGAAGGCCTAGCCGATGGAAGACCAGATTTCGAGGCAACAGGCCGGGAATGGAGAACCGCACCCTTATGGGGAATAGGCTTAGTCCATCATGTTAATCTTCACCGTTTTTTCCTTCACGATGGCCGCGCTCGCGGGATAAAGGAGGCAATTCTCTGGCATGGTGGAGAAGCAGAACATTCGCGTGACATGTTTTTGTCGATGATCGCTGAAGACCGGTCAGCACTTTTGGCTTTCTTGAAATCTCTGTAAACTGTTCCGAAGTAATAACTCACTCTACAAACAACCCACGACCGTCCCTCAATAGCGAATCTGAAAACTTGCAATCACACGGGAATACTCTTAAGTGCATTACTGATCGACAATGGGGCAGCCGTGCACGCTTCAACTTGCTCGACACCCACACCAGAAGCTACTTCTTCCCCCATATTTGCTTTAGTGTGTATGGAATTCTCCCCCCTTCCCCCTAACCGATTGCAAAATCCTGTCACACTGGCGTCACAATGAAATCTACAAGACGCTTGTACTGGCATAGAGGTGGTCGTAACCTAACTAAAGAAACAGAAGGTTGTAGGCGGGGTTCCGTGGGGAAACCGTAGCTCAGCTGGATAGAGCGCTGCCCTCCCAAGGCAGAGGTCACAGGTTCGAATCCTGTCGGGTGCGCCATTATTTTCTTTAATTATCATTAGGTTATGAAAATGGGCGGTTTTGGGCAGGGGTGCCCAAACGCATGCACATATCTCACACACAAGTATAGTGACCATCCGTGTGCATATAAGCACCAAAAATAGCGCTGAGTAGACCCCTACCCCGACTTCCCCTCTCATATATTTTCTGTAATAATTCCCTATGAGGAAACTAACCATCATCTGCCTTAGTGGATGTGAACCAGATTATGAAGCGATGCTGCAGATAGATAAGAAGTCATGAAGTGATGCTTAGATCCTTAAAGTTGAAATTGTTTCTTCTGATTTCTTTGATCCTCTTGATTACCGTCGTGGTGTTTTTGGTGGTGACAAGTTGGTTTATTGACGTTAACCAGCAAGAAAATCTGCTCGCTTCCTTCGATCGGACGGAGTCGGTTGTCGATACGCTGATTGAAACACAGCGTTTTAATTTATTGAAACAAACTGAGTTGATTGGGCTTATCCCGAGTCTGACACAGGCCCTTGAAGGTAACCAGGCACTGGTTGAATCTGGTGCAGTAGATAATGAGGTAGGCTCGCTTCGAAACGTCGTTGAGACACTCCAGGAACAGTTATCTTTGCCAATTCTTGACGTGGTGGATGGAGACATGAATTTGCTTGTGTCTCTTTAT
>CAZEWK010000043.1:0-10169 GCA_964515905.1 uncultured Rhodospirillaceae bacterium
TTTCCATTCTTGTAGTCACCTTTGCCGAATAACTGCCCATTGTCGTGGTACCAGACCCGAGAACCTTCTTCATTTCCGTTCTTGAATTGCACTTGTAGTATTTGACCGTTTATATCTCCAGTGGACGGAACATCACTGAACTTCTTGTAAAAAATACCTTCTCGAGTAACCAAGTCATCAAACGTGACTTCTTCACTCAATGCGAGAGAAGGGAACAGAAAGACTAGTAGGAGTATGGGTGCGAGGATGTGTTTCATTGTCTAATCGACCTTCACACCGTTCTTGTAATTTCCTGTGAGTCCCTTCCACACACTTCCGTCTGTGGAGTAACCGACCCAAGGACCCTCTTTTTTTCCGTTCTTGTAGTTACCTTTTTGGTATAACTGACCATCGAGGTAGTAACGGACCCAAGGACCCTCTCTCTTTCCGTTCTTCCAAGTTCCTGTGTAAGACAACTGACCATTGTAGTAGTAAGAGACCCAAGGACCCTCCATCTTTCCCTTCTTGATTTTCCCTTGTTGAATACCCGTTACTTTTCCACTGAATGGAACATCAGTAAATTTCTGGTAGTAGAGACCGTCCGAGGGATTTGTAATGAGGTCATCTATCGTGACCTCTTCACTCAGTGCGAGTGAGGGAAACAGAAAGACCAGTAGGAGTATGGGTGCGAGAATGTGTTTCATACGAAAAGTCTGTCATAGATTGAGTAGAATTTGAAGTCTCAACCAATTTCCCGATAGAAACCCCACTCTAACCACATTTTAGACCTTACAGGTTCATATCGGGTATTCATCCTGTCTAACCGTTCCACTCGTTCTCTGTATCGTTTGAGGACGGAATAAACACTATTACCAGTTTCACCCCACTTCTTACCCTTGTGAGTGAGAATACCCTTCTCATTAAAGTGTTTTGAGATTCTCCTATAACTCCAACCCTCATCTCTCAAGGACTTGATGAGTGTATAGGTGTCATAATTTTTCTCTGTATAGATGTCTTTATTGTATTGGGGATTTAGGTGGTTAAACCGTATGGAAACATTAAATCGTAGGTAATAAGAAGACCCATTATCGGAGTGATATGGACTATTCCGACCTACTCCACGGTGACTGATTTTGCTAAATTTCTTGGCTGATCGATGTCTGTTCCCTTGAGAACTGCGACGTGATAGGCAAGTAGTTGCACTGGTATCGCATATAGTATCGGGGCAACAAATGGTGATACCTTTGGTAAAGTCACTGTCGCAAAAGCATGTTCACCTAACGCCTCAATACCATCTATGTCAGACATCAGAATTACTTTCCCTCCACGAGCAATTACTTCTTGCATATTTGAAGCCGTTTTCTCAAATAACTCGTCCGACGGTGCAATCACTATAACCGGGACCCCATCATTAATCAGGGCAATCGGTCCGTGTTTTAATTCTCCTGCAGCATAAGCCTCAGCATGAATATAACTAATTTCCTTCAACTTTAAGGCCCCTTCAAGAGCCACCGCGTAACTTGTGCCGCGCCCAATATACAAAACATCCCGTACATCATGTATCTGACTAGCAAGATGGCGCAATGCTTTGTCGTGGTTTAATACTTCAGCAGCACGCGATGGGACCTCTGTTAAGGCCAATGCCAACTCCTCCTCCATTGTCTTATCAAGCACACCACGTTGACGAGCAACCGTGATCGCTAAGATTGCCAAGGTAACTAGTTGTGTCGTGAAAGCTTTCGTAGAGGCTACGCCGATTTCAGGACCCGCTAATGTGTTTAAAATACCGTCTGATTCTCGAGCCATTGAGCTTTCAGCTGTATTAATAATGGACAACGCAAATTGCCCCTTACTCCGCGCATAACGGAGAGCTGCAAGTGTGTCCGCTGTTTCTCCGGACTGGGAAATAAATAATCCAACGACCCCATCTTGAAACGGTGCCGAGCGATATCGATATTCGGAGGCAATATCAATATCTACGGGTATTTTAGCAAACTTTTCAAACCAATATTTTGCGATTAATCCTGCGTAGTACGAAGTACCACATGCAACGATACTTAGCCGACTAACAGAAGCAAAGTCTACTCGAATGTCTGGAAGCGCCACAGCACGATCAACCGGATTAAAGAGACTGTGGAGACAATCCCCGATTACCGCCGGCTGTTCATAAATCTCCTTCAACATAAAATGTTTATAGTTTCCTTTACCAAAATCCGCCGCGGTTAAATTTGATACACGAACTGGCCTTTCTATCAGTTCTCCATCACAATTGTGAATGGAAACTTTATCACGATAAATTTCTACCCAATCCCCCTCTTCCAAGTAGGATATCCTATCCGTCAATGGTGCCAAAGAGAGGCCGTCCGAGCCTAGAAACATTGCGTTTTCGCCATAACCAACTGCCAAGGGACAGCCGCGACGTGCACCGATGAGAAGATCATCATGCCCATTAAAAATAATGCCAAGTGCAAATGCCCCTTCTACCCGTTTTAGCATTTCCACTGTTGAATTTTGTGGAGACATCCCTTGATTCAGATACTGTTGCAATAATCCCAGAACCACCTCGGTATCTGTTTCGGTTTCAAAGGAATGACCTAAAGACACTAGTTCACTGCGTAATGGCTGGAAATTTTCTATGATCCCATTATGGACGATTGCAACATCTCTTGTCGCGTGAGGATGTGCATTAATTGTGTTGGGGACACCATGTGTTGCCCACCGAGTGTGACCCACGCCGATACGTCCTTCAAGCGGGTGTCTCTTGAGCAGCGCCCCCAGATTATCCAACTTTCCCTCGGCACGACGTCGATGAATCTCACCATTGAGCAATGTTGCAACACCGGCAGAATCGTAACCGCGGTACTCCAAACGACGAAGGGCTGCCAACAACAATGGACTAACTTGCTCTTCTGTTATTGCACCAATAATACCGCACATGCGCCTGATCGATTTTTACTTATTTTCTATTAAGGAGAGCGACGTTTACGCCAACGAAGTGCGCCGCCTTTTAAATTTTTCTGGTCTGCTCTTGTAACAGCCAAGGCATCATCTTCCACATCGCCCGTGATCGTACTCCCTGCCCCCACCATTGCATGGTCACCGACAGAAACCGGTGCAACTAACGACGAATTTGATCCGATAAAGGCGTCAGCTCCTATGCTAGTTTTATGCTTCGAAATACCATCATAGTTGCAGGTAATAGTCCCTGCACCGATATTGGTTCCTGCGCCGATCTCCGCATCGCCAATATAACTCAAGTGATTTATTTTGGCTCCCGGTCCAATAGTGGCGGCTTTTACCTCCACAAAATTTCCTATATGAACACCTGGACCCACCAGAGCGTCTGGCCGCAAACGGGCGAATGGTCCGATTGATGCGTCAGAGCCAATCGTCACTCCTTCAAGATGCGAAAACGCTTTTATTTCTACCCTATCACCAATTTGAACACCGGTCCCTATAAATACATTGGGGCCGATGGACACATCTTTACCAATTCGAGTGTCAACACTCATCCAAGTAGTGGATGGATCATGTAAAGTTACACCATTTGAAAGCGCTTTATTCCTAAGTCTATCCTGTATGATAGATTCAGCTCTAGCCAGATCGGCTCGGCTGTTAACACCGTGGAGTTCGTCAGCGCCGGATTCAAAAACCCCACACTTCAAACCATCGTGCCGCGCAAGCGACACAATATCAGTAAGATAATATTCGCCCTTTGAGTTATTTGGTCCAAGCCGATTCAATAAATTAAAAAGAATGTCAGATTTCACCAACATAGCGCCCGAATTGCATAACTCTATTGCACGTTGCTCCTCCGAAGCCTCATGGTCCTCAATAATTCCGATTAATTCACCATTGTGATCAGTAACCAAACGACCATAACCAGAAGGGTCCTTGGGACAGAACCCCAGGACAGCTAGACCGTATTCCTCATCCTTTAAACAAATATTGAGCAGTCCATTCAATGTATCCGCTGTGATAAGCGGTGTATCTGAAAATAGGACTAATACATTACCCTTGAAGTCTTGCAAATGTTTCTGAGCTTGAGAAACTGCATGCCCTGTACCCAATCGCTCAGTTTGTATCACCGACGGATGTGGTGCCACCTCGGTAGAAACGTCTTCCATGTCTGGGCCAACTACCACAACAATTTGGTCTGGAGAAAGTGTCTCAATAGTGCTGAGGATCAGTTTGACCATAGGCTGTCCTGCAAGGCAATGCATCGCCTTTGGACGATCTGACTTCATGCGCATTCCTCTGCCGGCGGCAAGTAGCACCACCGCCAAAGGATTTGGACCTTGCGGTTGAGTTCTCTGGCTTCTCATATAAATAGGGTATAAGAGTGGTGGCTAATTGTCACATGGAAGTCTTAAAATTTTTGTTATTACATTATGAAAAACAATCCTGGACCAATAATATTTGATTTAGATGGCACCCTACTTGATACCGCACCAGATTTATCGGCTGCCCTGAACACATTGCTAGTAGAGGAAGGCTACAAAAGTATTCCTCTACTTGAAGTGCGTAATATGGTTGGAAGAGGTGCCGTACACATGATTCAACAAGGACTGGCGCGGGCAGGCATCCAAATAGAGGGCGATTTGCCTGATGATATGCGTTCTAGATTTATTGACCACTACCGCGCCTGTTGTACGAAACAAACTGTCCCATTCCCGGGCGTCCTGCGCACATTATCCTCGCTTACCGAGATGGGTCACCCTTTATCCATATGCACCAACAAACAAGAATCTATGAGTATAGAGATTATTAGGAAGTTAGAACTTGAGGGGTTTTTTTCAGGAATTATCGGAGGAGACACTTTGCTAAAACCGAAACCCGATCCTAGACCCATACACGCGGCTATAGAACTTACCGGCGGAACTAGAGAAAGAGCGGTTATGGTAGGCGACAGTATTACCGATGTGCAAGCAGCTAGGGCCGCGAATATTCCGGTTATTGCGGTATCTTTCGGATATACCGAAATTAGTCCAAATAATCTGGGTGCGGATGAAGTAATCGACCACTTTGACGAATTAATTCCAGCCATACAGAGGGTATTGTCCATTGGTGCTGGGACCGCTGACGCTTGACACCATTTTTTTGTTCAGATAGGGGAAAAAGAAACCAGTGGGCGCATAGCTCAGCGGGAGAGCACCGTCTTCACACGGCGGGGGTCGCTGGTTCAATCCCAGCTGCGCCCACCATGGTTCTCAATTAGTTAACGTATATGTTTCCGACCTTGGGTCTCCATATCCTCCAATTTTGCTCCGGTGAGGTAGGAAATGGCAACACTACGAAAACGAATTGGCAAACAAGGTCAGAGTTGGGAAGTCCGTGTTAGGAAAGTCCGCACCTCCAATCCAAAGCTGGGAACATCGCTTTCTCAGTTCTGAGTGTTTCAATCTGTGCATAGGTTAAGGGTACCTTGGCCGTGTTGCTTGTTATCCCTGTATTCCCCTACGTATTTGTCTCCACCGGCAAGAGGTATAGGGACCGGTTTTATGTGACCCTTGAGGCTACGGAGGAAAATTCCATCACCGACCTGCTAGAAAATGTTCGTTCTGCACATTATGGCATGTTTAACTCCCTACCGCCCGTTTTCTGGATCATTGGTGAAATTGAGACGGTCAATACACATTCATTTAACAGGTTCGAAACTGGCGTCGAAGGTGGATACGATGACGATCCAGTTCATTCGTCTGTACTTGAAAAAAGTATTAGAGATATATCTCTAACTGGAAAATTAGTTGCGTCATTTAATTATCCGTTGGGGAAGAAAATTAAAGAAGTAAGTGATACCAAAAATCCTGGTGAATAAGGCCGTTACCGATCCGATCGAAACCCAAGCCAGGCATTCACCATGATCGCACCAAGGACTAGACTGCCACCGACTAATGTTTGCATTGGTGGTTGTTCGCTCAGCACATACCACACCCATAAGGGCCCCAATACCGTTTCCAGCAGCATGATCAGACTGACCTCGGCTGCCGAAATAAGTTTCGGGCCATAGGTGATTAGGCCCATCGCGACGGGTAAAATCAAACCACCATTCAGGGCAAGAATAGCAAAATCAGTACCGGACGGCGTGGTTAGCTCAGCCCCCATAAAAAAGGCGAAGGCGCCCGCCAAAAAAGATCCTAATCCGATGGCTGCAAGGGAGTTTATCCGGGGGTTGTGATTGATCGCGACAAGGGCCGACGCCATGAATAATGCCACCAGCACCGCCATTACGTCGCCAAAAAAGCCACCACTGCCGATACGGCCCCAAAACACCATAACGATACCTGCAATGGCCAGCAGAATGGTCAACCAAGTTCGCAGCGGCAAAATTTGTCGCATCAGAACGATCGCCATAAATGCCGCCATGAAAGGCATTGCGGCCAGAATAACAAGGGTATTGGCAACCATTGTGTGGGTGATAGAAATGACAAAACATATGTTGCTGCCCGTGAACAGTAGGGCGCAGAACCAACCATCTTTGAAAAGATCACGTAGGGCATAAAGTGGATTGCGCCTTTCGATCCAGGCATTGATGCCGAATAAGCTGGCGGTCATGAACAAACTGCGCCAGAACAGGGTTGTCCAAAGATCAGCCTCAATAAGGCGCAGCATCAAGGCGTCCGGCGTCAGGACCAAAACACCGAAAATGGTCATTAGCAGACCGCGTTGATGGGAATTCAGTTGGCTCATTTAGGGCGTCAATCAGCGGTGGCTGGCTAAGCATCTATTCCAAATCACAAGTGATGTTATCACCTCTGACAAACAACACAAACTGCAGCTAAACCGTTGCTAGACCATAGTGTGTGAAAAGAAAGTACAACCGTGCGGGTGCGTGTGCAGGGGAGGTCTTTATGCACACGTAAGAGCCTGAATTGCTAACCCAATTTCAGGGCACATTTCGAACCAGAATTTCCTCCAGTTTTACTCCAGTGAGGCAGGAAACTGATGCAGGGGATTCAACCTAGAACCTATGCCACTTAAAATAGGTTAATAGAGCACTCAGCGTGGGTCGCTGGTTCAATCCCAGTTGTGCCAATAACTTTGCTTGGCCATGCTGAATCCACAAGTGTATATCTACCTGCCTGCAATCCCTGTAGCAAAACCTACAATATGAAGAAGGATGATTTTATGAAACGGGTCCAAGATGAAGTCGCTATAATAACAGGCGCGGCAAATGGTTTAGGCCAAGCGATTGCTTTCAGATTAGCGCAAGACGGTGCTAATGTAGTCCTAGGCGACATTGACGAAGGCGGCTTATCCACTACGGCATCCGAAATTCGAAAAACCGGTTCACAAGTGGTAACTGTTGTCGGCGATATCACTGAAGAAGGACCGGCTCAGGAGTTAATCGATGCTGCTCTCAACCATTTCGGAAACATAGATATACTAGTAAACAACGTTGGAGGCAGCAGGAATTCAAAAATCTGGGAGATGGAACTTGCAGATTGGGACTATACGGTAAAATTAAATTTACGCGGGACATTTCTTTGCACTAAGGCTGCAACTCGTCACATGATAAAACAGAAAAAGGGAGCTATCATTTGTTTGTCATCTGGGGCCCGTGAAGGGACCCCTTGGACCGCCTATTATCAAGGCGGATCCGCTTATTCCACATGCAAGGCCGGTGTACATGGTTTTATGCGTGACGTCGCACTGGAATTAGCTAAGTTCAATATTCGCGTTAACTGCGTTGCACCCGGGCCTATCGACACAGACCGGGAGGGGGGAAACCTTCGCAAACTAAACGACACCGTAGATCTTAGCCCAGACCGCATGACACCCCTAGGAAGGCTCGGGCAACCATTTGAAGTTGCTAATGCAGTCTTATTTCTTGCTTCTGAAGAAGCTTCGTATATCACGGGCCATACTATGGCGGTAGCGGGGGGCCGTTAGAATAGAAAGACCCTGCTCGTTAACGAGCGAGGCGATCACTCTGACTGAGCATATACCCCAGGGAGACCCTTTACACTAATCCTATGCAGCAACCGTCGATCAGAAATTCCTGTTGCATAATCAATCGGTGTTGCCGAATGCATGGTTGAAAGAGTATCCCAAATTGCCACATCCCCTACACGGTACTTGTGGCGATAGACAAACTTCTCTTTTAATGCATGTTCTTTTAGACACTGTAACAAGTCGGCGCCTTCTTTAGGACAGAGTCCTTCAATTCCAAAAGAAGTCCCGGACACACCGTAAAGCGCACGATGCCCGGTTATTGGATGCCTTCGAACTAAGGGATGACGAACTACTGGCAACCTTTCCCTCTGTTCTACCGTCTGAATCGGAGAGGCTGCCTGTTCACCTTCTTTAATGGGGCCAGCTCCATACTGGTGCAAAACCGTCATATTATCGATTTTGGTTTTGAGATCCTTATCCAGCGCTGCATAAGCAGCAACTTGGTCCGAGAGTTGTGTCTCCCCACCAGCCTCTGGGGCTAAAATACTGTACAACATCGTGGCAGTGGCTGGCTCTTCCTCGTAAGATTGATCCGTATGCCATAGAACTGCCCCGTTTCGAAAAGCGTCTTCCTTTGCAAGTTTTGTTACATTTCCGAGTTCCAGCAATTCGGGAAACCCTGGCATTCTTGCATGATCCAGTTCGTGCGGATGCGGTATTCCCCAATGACGTCCAAACTCAACGTATTCCGCAGGCTTCATCTCCTGTCCCCTAATCACCAGCAAACGATGTTTATATAGAAGCGATGTGAGTTCTAACATTAGGGTCTTACTCATGTTCGATTTTAAATCAATTTCCAGCACCTCTGCTCCAAAGGCAGCGTCTAATTGGTTGACCTTCAACATCGTCTCATACTCCCTTTGCCACAATTAATAAGTAGGCAACAAACAATCTTTGAGCCGCATAGCTTTAGCATACCTTTTGTTTAGTGATGGAGGCCTATCGTCGTCACCATCTCCACAGGTTAACTTCCGAATTGTATCAAAAGAGTGCCTCTATTCTATTCCTTTGCGAGCACGGTGTGTGACTAAACCCAATCAAGCTGACGAGACTTCCCTAGTGTAGCACTAATCACTTCTAAATCCTCTTTCTTGCCGATAGTCTCAGGAAGCCTGCCGTGTCTAACACATCAGCTCTAGTCTCACAGCGGACAATCGACATAAATCCCTCTTTTGATATATCCTTAGATCATGGGATATCTCTTTAGTTCTCTGATGATAATGATCTTGTTGTTTTCAGTCCCTGCCAACGCAGAGGAGATCACAATGAGCTGTAAACGACTTTGTCCCGAAATTTGGTCATATGAGGATCACAAAAGAACCGTCAAATATGTTGATCCAATTACTGGGCCAACACAAATTCTTTATCGTATTGAAGGACGGTGGGACGAGTGGGGAAACAACGACAACAACAAGTATCTTTCAGTTGATGTAAAAATCTCAGAGCGAGGTGGTATTCTAACTGGAAAAAGACAAGGTAATACTTGGGATATACCTCCCGCAAATGTGATTGAGGGTCAAAATTACATAGGTCATAACCGTATAATATTAGATTTTGAATTTGTTACGATAATACAAGAAATATATTTTACCCATCCGGGCGGTAATCCTACAACTTCTAGAGACCAAGGATGGCATCCAGAAACCCCAAAAATCGTTTACTGGTCGTGTGAAATACACTCCTAGTTAAGTTGTTCAACCTTTCCTGTAATATATCACTTGAATTAAGGTTTGTTTGGTTCCTTAACCCTTCTATTAATAACCTGGAGGCAAGGTACTCACCTGGGCCGCAATCTCAAATGCGCGGGCGTCCCTCAAAACAAGATCCTCGCGAAAACGGCGGAAACTATCTGCAAGCCGCAATGACCAACGGCAACGGCAGGGATGTTACGAAGCGGGCTCACTTCAAGGTTAAAGACAAAATTCCAACTGTAGACGACAAACTTTTGCAGTGGCGTCAACATGGATACGCCTCCTCTAGCATCTTCCTTATACACCCCGATGGGTTCCTTGGATCAGGTCAAGCGTCGCTCAAGGATTATTCTACATCGATACCCCACAGTGATTAATGAGGTTCGGGTTCTTAGCGTCTGTGCCCTCAGATCTGGTTCCTTTGAAACAAGAGGAGGTCTATTGATGGGATGGTTTTAAAAATTATCGTTGGGAATTGTTCAAAATCATATCAAGTGTAATTTAGATAAACTCTCCGATAAAAGACTAAGAGAGCACTATGAA
>CAZEWK010000044.1:0-48439 GCA_964515905.1 uncultured Rhodospirillaceae bacterium
TCAGTTGAAAGGTAAGCAAATTCGCCTGTGCCTCCGCATGCCAAGATTATGTCAACTTTCGATTCTATCATTTGGTCCATGTGTCGTAAATAACCACGTTCATCAATGCTCTCATCATCGTTAAAGAGCGTACAGACTGGAACACAAACACCTGATAGTTCTGTCATCAAATTATTCCTTAAAACAGACTTGCTCAAATTGGATCTAAAAGTTTAACTAATTCTAGGGCAATATTCACACGTGCATCAATGAATCGCAATAGTGACACGAAGTTTCATACTAAAAACAAATGTAATAAAAACAATGACTTACGATAGAAAAACTACTCCAACTCTATAGTTCCAGGTGGTTTGCTTGTGATGTCATACGTAACCCGGTTTATTCCTTGAACTTCATTTACAATTCGGCGGGCCACGTTGCCTAGAAAGTTGTGATCGAAAGGAAAGTAATCCGCTGTCATTCCATCAGTAGAAGTCACGGCACGAAGTGAGCACACATGTTCATATGTGCGATTATCTCCCATTACACCTACAGATTTTACGGGTAATAAGACACAGAAAGCTTGCCATATTTCGTCATAAAGATTCGCATTTCGTATTTCGTGTAAAAAGATATCATCGGCTTGTCGCAAAATATCAATTTGTGCTTGTGTAATTGCCCCAGGAATCCGGATAGCTAATCCAGGCCCAGGAAATGGATGGCGGCCAACCATGTCTCTGGGTAGTCCCAGTTCAAGGCCTAGTCTTCTCACTTCATCCTTAAATAATTCACGGAGGGGTTCTACTAGCTTTAAGCGCATCCGATCAGGGAGACCGCCCACGTTATGATGCGATTTAATTGTCGCGCTCGGTCCACCCGTAGCCGAAACCGATTCTATTACATCAGGGTACAGGGTGCCTTGGGCAAGAAATTCAGCACCACCTAATTTTGCGGCCTCCTCTTCAAAGACGTCAATAAATGTCTTGCCAATTATCTTTCTTTTTTCTTCGGGGTTTGATACTCCGTGGAGTTCGTTCAGAAAAGTTGGAGCAGCGTCGCGGAGTACCAAAGATATATTAAAACGTTCTCGGAAAAGTTCCACCACATCGGCGGCTTCATTGGTTCTCATTAAGCCGTGATCAACAAGCACGCAGTGCAGTTGATTCCCAATTGCCTGATGAATTAGCACAGCGGCTACTGAAGAATCCACCCCTCCTGATAGCCCGCAAATCACTCGACCGTCTCCCACTTTAGAACGAATTGCTTCTATAGCCTGGTTTCGAAAATTACCCATGGTCCAGTTGCCCGCACATTTAGCCACTTTTAGCGAGAACGCTTTCAGAAGATTAGCTCCATCAGGTGTATGAATTACCTCTGGGTGAAATTGTAATCCATAATAATTGCGTTTTTCATTTGCGATGGCTGCGAATGGAGCCGCTGAACTGCTAGCAACTACTTTGAAACCCGGTGGTAACTCAGTCACATGGTCTCCATGACTCATCCAAACATTTGAAGTCTGTCCGGCCTTCCAAATTCCTGAGAAAATACTGCAATTTTCAACAATATCGATTTGCGCTCGCCCGAATTCACGTTCTCTCGCAGCCTCGATTCGGCCGCCTAATTGTTTACACATGGTTTGTTGTCCATAGCAAATTCCAAGGACTGGGATTTCCATTTCAAACAATTTTTCGGGCGCGCGCGGTGCTTCCATTTCTGTGACGGAAGAAGGTCCACCAGATAGAATGACGCCTTGTGGTATAAATTCATCGAGCTTATCAGCGGCGGTGCCATGCGGAGTGATCTCACAATAAACACCGCATTCACGCAATCGTCTGGCAATTAACTGAGTTACTTGGGACCCGAAGTCGATGATCAATATGTGATTGTCAGAACTCGGACTGCTAGAGGATAAATGCTCGGTCAATTGTGTCCCCAAATTTTCAAATGTTAGAGTGGGCTAGGATATTAAGTAAACTAAAATACTCTCTTCTGAGTAATCATTCCAGAATATGAGGCCACAATAAATAATTTTTGGAAAAAGCTAAGATCGTTTGGTCAAAACGGCGACAAAGAAGCCATCTGTTGCGTGGCGATGGGGGGAAAGTTGGAGCATATTGGTTGCGGGAACATTCACCTTGCCTATTTTGTTAAGCCAAATTGATCCTATTGGATTAACTACGAAATTAGTGTGAGTTGTCAGAAAACAGTCGATTTGGTCCTTGTTCTCCGCTGTAAGCATAGAGCAAGTTGAATAAATTAACTGACCACCTGGCTTAACGAGTTTTTGCGCTTGCTCAAGGATAAGTTGTTGCCTGGCAATATAGTTTTGGAGATGTGTTGGGGTAAGACGCGTTCGTGCGTCTGGTTCCCTGCGCCAAGTTCCAGTGCCGCTACATGGTACGTCTACTAAAACTCTGTCAGCGGTTTCTTTTTGGGATTCGAACCAATTGTCGTTTTGGGTTAGTATGTGGGTTTCTATATTTTGGGTGCCAGCTCTTTTGATCCGTGGTTCTAGGTTTTTGAGTCGAGCTGCATCAATATCGCACGCTACAATTCTTCCATGCCTGTTAAGTGTGGCAGCTATTGCTAGGGCTTTACCGCCGGCGCCAGCACAAAAATCTATAACGTAATGGCTTGGTTCAGCATCCACTAGAATAGCAACCAATTGAGCTCCTTCGTCCTGTAGTTCAATACAACCATTACGATATTCTTTAGTCTGCGTTATGGCTGGGCGCCCAATTAGGCGAATTCCACTTAAAGCATGGGGAGTAGGAATCGCGTTGAAGCCCTGTTTAACCAGCGATTGAAGCACTGCAGGTCGGTCGGTTTTTGCTTTATTAACTCGTATATCTGTCGGTGCCGGCGCATCCAGAGCAACCATTTCAGATAGAAGAGAGTTCCCACAACTTCGGTGTAATTCGGGTTCTAGCCATGAGGGATAGTTCCCTTTTACCCAATCCGGTTCTTGCGCGTTACCGTTTTTATAAGTGCATAAATAGTTGAATAAAATATTTTGTTCAGTCTTTGTTAAAGAAGCTGGCGAATACAGAGAATTATCGCAAAGTAATTCCATTTCGGCTTGTGTTTTGCCGTTTATTAGGCAGCTTAGTAGTGTTCTCAATCTAGCGGAAGGCTCTTCGCCAACCATTCTAATATGCCAGTCAATTCGCAACTGATTGCGGATAACTTCGAAAATAAGGTTGCTGATTATGCGTCTGTCTTTTGATCCAATATACCTTCGTTTTCGAAAATATATATTAACCGTATGGCGTGCTGGAACTTTGGATTGATCTACTTCACCTAGCGCTTCAAAAGCAGCTTGTAGTTGACCTCCGGGTGTCAATGCTTTGCTTCAGCTGTCAATTTTATAATTTTGGTTGGTAGTTTGGAGCTTCTCGAGTAACAGCTACGTCGTGCACGTGGCTTTCTCTCATGCCGGCATCGCTGACACGAATAAAAGTGCAATTGGATCGCATAGATTCTATTGTTGGACTCCCTGTGTATCCCATTGCGGCTTTAAGTCCTCCGACCAATTGGTGCAACACGTTCTCCACGGGTCCCTTAAATGGCACGCGACCTTCAACTCCCTCGGGCACAAGTTTTAGGGAATCTGAAATTTCCTGCTGGAAGTATCGGTCTGCTGAGCCCCTTGCCATAGCACCCAAGGAGCCCATGCCACGGTATGATTTATAACTTCGTCCTTGATAAAGATATACTTCTCCTGGACTTTCATCGGTGCCAGCTAGTAATGAACCAATCATTGCACAATTAGCACCCGCAGCAATGGCCTTTGCCAAATCTCCAGAATACCGAATGCCCCCATCTGCAATCATTGGGACGCCTTTTTTATTGCACGTTTCAGCTATTTCCAGCAAAGCAGTTAGTTGAGGAACTCCTACCCCTGCGACAATTCGGGTAGTGCAAATAGACCCAGGCCCAATGCCTATTTTAACACCATCGACTCCCGCATCGATTAAAGCCTCTGCGCCCTCCGCAGTTGCAACATTGCCACCTATAATCTGTGTATGATTAGACAGTTTTTTGACTCTGTTGGCAGTTTCTAATACGGCCTGTGAGTGTCCATGTGCGGTGTCCACCACGATTACATCTGCTTCTGCATCAATTAGTGCTTCAGCTCTCTCGATTCCAGAATTTCCGACTCCGGTTGCTGCTGCGACCTGTAATCGCCCCTGTTGGTCTTTGCTGGCATCAGGGTAGGCTTGAGATTTTTCAATATCTGTAACAGTAATCATGCCGACACAGTGATATTTATCATCGACAACCAAAAGCTTTTCTATTCGATGCTCATGGAGAGTTCTTTGAGCATCTTCTCCTCTTACACGTTCATCGACCGTCACCAGATTTGCTTTGGTCATCAATTCTTTGACAGGAATTTTTGGGTCTGTGGCAAACCTAACATCCCTATTGGTAACAATTCCCACTAAACGGCCGCCTTGTTTTTCGACAACCGGAAATCCGGATATCTTATGCTTTTCCTTAAGGTCCATAAGATCCGATAATGTCATTTCAGGTGTTACGGTGATGGGATTAATCACCATTCCTGATTCAAATCTTTTTACTTTTCGAACTTCGTCAGCTTGGAATGGAATATCTAAATTTCGGTGAATGACACCCAGGCCTCCAGCCTGGGACATGGCGATTGCTAGGCGGGCCTCCGTTACGGTGTCCATAGCAGCTGAGATGAGTGGGATATTAAGCTTAACGTTGCGAGTTAATTGGGTGCTGGTGTCTGCGTCAGTAGGCAAGACTTTTGATGCCGCAGGTTTAATGAGGACGTCGTCGAATGTTAGGGCTTCGCTGATTACCATGTCGTGTCCTTGGGCGAGCGATGCGCCAATATACATATTTTTCTAATTTGCGAAAGGACCTCGATCAATTTACTTTATAAAGTTTCGGTAACCAGTTGCTATAATATAGCTTTCTGAAGATTCTTTTCTGCTAGCCGGAGGTTTTCCGTATTTTACGCTCACGAATTCGTTTTTTAAACGTTCTGAAAGGCCTGATTCAGCGCCAACTTTTAGGATTTTAGTTACGAAACAGCCTCCTGGTTTTAAAGTAGCAATCGAAAAGTCCAAGGCCGTTTCACAGAGTGTCATCACCCTTAGCGCGTCTGTTTTTCGGTGGCCAGTTGCTGGGGCGGCCATATCGCTCAATACTATGTCTGCTTTTCCACCAAGTATATTTTGAACTAATTCAATAGTTCCTTCTCCGGACAAATTTCCCTCCAATGAGGTCGTTCCAGGAATCGGATCGATAGGTTTTATATCAATGGCCAGGATATGCCCACCTTCTGGGGTGGTTGCTTTTACTCTTTCCGCTGCGACTTGGGACCAACCACCTGGGGCGGCACCCAAATCGACCACTTTTTGACCAGGCTTCAGAAACCTAAATTTGTGATCGAGCTCAATTAGTTTGTAAGCTGCCCGGCTTCGATAGCCTTCTGATTGAGCTGATATAACGTAGGGATCTTTCAATTGACGGTTTAACCATCTGGTTGATGACGGCTTGCGTTTCACTTGTTTTTGCCTGTTATGCTTACTCTCATTCACCTGATCTATTTTAGTTTTTGATTTTTTTACGATAGCCATATTATATATTTAGTCGGAGTGGTGTGGAATAAAAACGGACACTTTGCCATGTAAAAAAATTGGGGGATAGTTTAACGGTAGAACGAGCGGCTCTGACCCGCTTAGTCCTGGTTCGAATCCAGGTCCCCCAGCCACTCAATAAATAGTTAAAGCAAAATACGATTTTTTATGACCTATCCATAATCATCAATGGACTATCAAAATAACCTAACCGACGCGATTTTCGGTGATTATAAGATTATTCAACCAGTTTTAAACAGAAGAAAATTGCAGCGAGCACATTATACAAGTGCCAAGGAGATGTATTACAAATGAACTCGAAAACCTGGAACGTCTACCTTTCTGGAGAAATTCATACTAGCTGGAGAGAGGAAATTGCGGCAGAGGTGGAAAAAGCCGTCTTGCCTGTACAAATATATGCACCCGTGTGTGAACATAGCGATAGTGATGATTGCGGGGCTATTATTCTGGGTTCCGAGGAAAAACAGTTCTGGCATGATCGAAAGGGCGCATCCATGAATGCCATACGAACCCGGCTCCTTATTTCAGAGTCGGATATTGTGGTGGTCCGATTCGGTGAACAGTACCGTCAATGGAATGCTGCCTTTGATGCGGGATTAGCGGCCGCAACAGGGAAGGCAGTAATTACCCTGCATGATGAAAACTTGAATCACGCACTTAAAGAAGTTGATGCGGCAGCACTGGCGGTTTGTCGTACAACATTGGAAGTCGCACAAACTCTTTCGTATGTAATCAAAGGTGTCCTTCCCTCGGCCAAAGGTCAGTTGGCTGCCGAATAGGTCGTATTAATTTATACTACATCCGTGGTATTTTTGTCGGGTTGAAACATCTACTGCCGGCTATGTTGCCAACGTTTGTTTTACCTCAAGCCGGCGCATGTGCAGAATGGGTTCTGTGTAACCACTTGGTTGTTCTAGACCTTTGAACACTAGATCGCACGCTGCTTGAAAGGCTACGCTTGCGTCGAAGTCTGCCGCCATTGGTCGGTACAATGGATCGCCAGTATTCTGCTTATCAACTACTGAGGCCATTCGTTTTAACGTTTCCAATACGTGTTCCTTCTCACAAACACCGTGGTGAATCCAGTTGGCAATATGCTGACTTGATATTCTCAGAGTGGCCCGGTCTTCCATGAGGCCGACATCATTTATATCGGGTACTTTTGAACACCCTACTCCCTGATCTACCCAGCGAACTACGTAGCCCAGTATTCCTTGGGCGTTGTTGTCAAGTTCTTGCTGGATCATGTCCGTTGGCCAGTTAGGCCGTTCGGTAAGCGGTATGGTTAAGATCCGATCAAGTTCTGCGCGATGACGCGTCAGAAGTGTCTCTTGACGCTCTTCCACTGATACTTTGTGGTAGTGCATTGCGTGGAGCGTTGCAGCGGTTGGGGAAGGAACCCATGCCGTGTTCGCTCCGGCTTTAGGATGTGCGATTTTGTTTTGGATCATGTCTGCCATTTTGTCAGGCATCGCCCACATTCCTTTTCCTATTTGTGCTCGACCCTTGAGCCCACATTCCAAACCAATGTCTACGTTCCAGTCTTCATAAGCTGAAATCCAATCAGAGGTTTTCATGTCGCCTTTCCGAATCATTGGGCCGGCTTGCATGGAGGTATGCATCTCATCACCAGTTCGATCTAAGAATCCCGTATTAATAAACGCCACACGTTCTTTTGCTTGCCTTATGCATTCTTTAAGATTGACAGTGGTTCGCCGCTCCTCGTCCATAATGCCCATCTTTAGAGTAAATTTGGGTAGTCCAAGTGCTTCTTCAACTGAGGCAAATAGTTGACTACAGAAGGCCACTTCTTCAGGGCCGTGCATTTTTGGTTTGACGATGTAAACTGAACCTTTTCGGCTATTCCTTAACCCATCGTTTTTTTTCAGGTCGTGCATGGCGATTAAGGCGGTAACCATTGCATCTAAAATTCCCTCAGGAATTGGCTGTTCTTTTAAGTCCAAAATGGCATTAATGGTCATTAGATGGCCCACGTTTCGTACTAACATCAAGCTTCTGCCAGAAAGTTTGGTGAAACCGTCCTCAGGTGTTCTGTATGTGATATCTGCGTTTAGTTTGCGTTCGAAAGATTCTCCATTTTTAGTGATATTTGCCGTCAGGTCTCCTTTCATCAGCCCAAGCCAATTGCGATATGCAAGGACTTTGTCTTCCGCATCCACTGTGGCAACGGAATCTTCGCAGTCTATTATGGCAGTAACTGCTGCTTCTAGTTTTATATCTGCGACACCTGCAAGGTCGTCCTTCCCTATGGGGTGTTCTCGGTCGATAAGAATTTCGATATGTAGCCCATTATTAACAAATAGAATTGCTGTAGGAGATTCGGTAGTTCCTTGATAGCCTACTAATTTCTCGGATTTATCAGCTAGGATAGTAGTCCTTCCATTCTGGAGAGATGCGAGGAGATTGCCATCGGAAATAGTGTAATTGTTTACTTCTCTATGCGATCCTGCGTCCAACGGGACAGCGTGGTCTAGAAACTCTCTACCATATTCTATGACTTGCTTGCCGCGTACAGGGTTATAACTACTTCCTTGTTCCGCTCCATTTTTCTCGTCAATAGCGTCAGTGCCATATAATGCGTCGTATAAACTCCCCCATCGTGCATTTGCCGCATTCAGCGCGTACCGAGCATTTGTAACGGGCACTACAAGCTGTGGACCTGCAAGTGTTGAGATTTCCTCATCGACGTTGTCTGTACTAATTGAAAAGGCCTCTCCTTCTGGCACTAAATAGCCAATTTCCGTGAGAAAGGCTTTGTAAGCGGAGATATTGAATGGTTCCGTTCGGTGCGCTGTATGCCAGTCATCTATCTGTGACTGTAATTTTTCTCTCTTTAGTAGGAGGTCTCTATTAGTTGGAGCTAGGTTTTGAAAGATAGATTCTAGGTTCGACCAAAAATTTTCAATTGGTATGTCTAGCCCCACCAGCGCTTCGTTATTTATAAAATCATATAATTCTTCGGCGACCTTTAGGCCGCCATACTGGATTAATTTGGACATCAGGCCGTCTCCCTCCCCGAATATTCTCTCTAGCCATGCTATCTAATAGGCTTTAAGTCAAATTTAGCAACCTCATCTAGTAATGATCAAGTTCAGCAATATTAATATAAAGCCTAGGTTATCGTCTCCCCATGGTTTCCATTTGTAGCATTGGCATTTCTGATTTATTCAACTACTAATTCCTTTAGTAAGTTTGGTTGGCGTATACCGTTTAATCGCCGGGTCGTTTTCGTGGTGCTTCTCTTGCGATTTTGATCGTGGTCATCGATACTTATGCTTGAACTATTGTTGTGAGTGAAACAGGAGGAAAAATTGCGGGAGAATGGTGTTCGCGTCAAATGGGCCAAGGGCGAAAAGGTTGTCAATGGGTGGCTTTCTATCCCGAATTCCTTCAGTGCTGAGGTCATGGCTAATACTGATCTGGATAGCCTTACAATTGATATGCAACATGGCATTGTAGAGTATCAAACCGCAGTAGGTATGCTGCAGGCAATATCTACGACCAACGTGACCCCATTAGTCCGGGTCCCATGGAACGATCCGATTCCGATCATGAAAATGTTGGACGCCGGTGCTTACGGCATTATCTGTCCTATGGTTAATAATCGAGCTGAGTGCGAGAAATTTGTGGGGGCGTGCCGTTACGCTCCGTCGGGTTATCGGAGTTTTGGTCCTGCCCGTGCAGCTATTTATGGCGGTGCCGGCTACGCATCGGAAGCTAACGATAGTGTGATTACTATGGCGATGATAGAGACGGCCGAAGCAATGGAAAATCTAGAAGACATCATGTCCGTGGAAGGTCTAGATGCGGTCTATGTAGGTCCCACAGATCTTTCTATTAGCTTGGGGCACGCTCCGGGAACCAAGGAGGCCTCGCTTGAGCCGGTTGCCGAAAATGTGATTGCGGCTATAGATGAGATTTTGGCGACTGCAGCTAAGAATGGCATAAAAACCGGTATCCAGTGCGTCTCTGGAGAAGGGGTTCGTGACAAATTTCAAAAGGGATTCGATTTAGGAACGATTACTGCCGATTTTAGGATGATTGCTTTGGCAGCGGCCGCTGATATAAAGGCCGCTCGCGCATAGGTAAGTTCATCATGGAACTAATACAACCTTCCCAATTACTTTTCGCTGGGTTAGCAAATCCATTCCTTCTGCTGCCTGTGTAAGTGGAAAAGTTGCGTGTATCCGGGGCTTTAAGAGACCGCTATTAGCCATGTCGAGTATGATCTCATGGTTTTCAATTCCTCCTACAGGATCGCGGCGTGCATACTCACCTGCGCGCACTCCTATAACAGCGCATCCTTTAATCAAAACTTTGTTGGTAGCTGCCAATGGAATACGTCCGCTCGCAAACCCAACAACTAATAGGCGACCTCCCCACGCAATACATCTCAGGGATTCATCAAATATATCCCCTCCAACTGGGTCGTAAATTACATCCGCTCCATCTCCATTGGTCAAATCTTTAACATTGTCTCGAAATCCATTCCCATTCAGAACAATTACGTGATCGGCACCGGCCTGTTTGGCTGGGTCCATTTTGTTTTTGTTACTCACCGTTGCGATGACCCGTGCTCCTAATACCTTCCCTAGTTCGACGGCAGCAAGGCCGACTCCTCCGGTAGCGCCATGAACCAGAAGTGTTTCGTTTTTTGCGATATTGCCTCTACGTACTAATGATACATAGGCAGTTGAATAGGCCACTAGGAATGCTGCACCTTCGGAAAAGTCAAAACCCGTGGGGAGCTTATGGACAGCAGAAGTCGGGGCAATGCATTCTTCGGCATATCCTCCTGACCGCATGCTTGCCATAACGCTATCTCCCACTTTGAATTCTTCACATCCCTCGCTAACTTCGATAATTTTCCCCGATACCTCGAAGCCCGGAATGAAAGGTAATGGTGGTTTGTGTTGGTATTTGCCCGCTACCATAAGAATGTCCGGAAAATTTATTCCAGCTGCCCTTGTTTTTATACGGACACAGCCCCGTAAGAGACTTTGAGTTGGCCATTCTACATGACGCAAACTGGTTGGTGCCCCTAAGTTCCTACAAACCATTGCTTTCATGAGAGTTGCCCTTGGCTATTTATCTTCAATTTTGGCCTAGTTTAAATAAGCTTATTAATTAGAATAAAAAGACACCTGCCGGAAAATTATATGAGGCCCATTTAAATGAAAACGATCCTATTATGTGCGTGGTTGACATTGTTACTAAGTTTCGGACAAGCAAATGGTGCTGAAGCGCCGCCCTTTCGCTCTTGGTGGCCAATAGTGAACCTAGAGATAGAGGCCGGCGGACGTGGGTTTTATACTTTTGACGCTGATGAGCATCAAGATGGCCAGAGCAAGCAGAGATATGGCTTTGGTTCCGGCATAACCGACTGGTTATTTCTCGAGATCGAGGGAGAATACGAAAATAACTCGGAAGGTTCCTTGCAGTTTAATGGGTACGAATTGGAGTCACGGATTGAGTTCACAAAAACTAAGGCCTTTAATGAAAAGCCAAACCCAGTGGATGTGGGTGTCTTGTTAGGGTTTTCAGTCCCCGATAGTGGACTCGACCCTTATGAATTGGAGTCTCGATTATTATTGTACAAACGCGCGGGCCCTTGGAGGACAACAGGCAATTTGATTGTAGAACACGAATTTGGCAATTCTGAATCGGGGGGGTTGGAGTTGGCTTACGCAGGGCAACTACGTTATCGACTTAATCGCAACGTTCAGCCGGGGTTTGAAGCTTTTGGTCGCTTTGGAGAGCTTGATGATCTCGCAATCGGATCTCAACAACAAAAGTTTGGCCCTGGTTTGTTCGGTTTTTTTGAAGTTAAAAATGATGTGGCTCTAAAATATGAGATAAGTTGGTTGCTCGGGCTCACAGGACCAACTCCTAGCCACAGTTTAAAGTGGCTAGTTGAGTTTGAGTATCGGTACTAAACAGTGGTTCCATTATTAATTTCAAGAGGCTTTTGTGCGGCGTCTCAAATTTGGTGATATCACGATCGATCGTGTAGTTGAGTCAGAGGGTCCCGCATTCTTTGCGGAATACCTATTTCCCGATTCAAACCACAGCACTCTCATGAGTCACAAGAGTTGGCTAATCCCGTTTTTTCTAGATCGCAATAGTGGCCGTTTAGTCATGAGTATTCATACTTATGTCATTAAAACGCCTCGGCACGTTATCCTAGTAGATACGTGTGTAGGGAATGATAAGGTACGACCTTCGACCCCGCAATGGAATCTGCAAGACAACAAATGGTTGCAAAATCTGAAGGCAACAGCAGGTATAAGCCCAGAGCAGGTAGATTTTGTACTTTGTACACACCTTCATGTAGATCACGTTGGGTGGAATACGCGGTTGTTGAATGGGCGTTGGGTTCCGACCTTTCCAAATGCCAAATATCTGTTCCATAAGGTAGAGTACGACTACTGGTCAGTGACGGTGAGTCAATCTAATAGTCAAGACAAAGGATCAAATGATGAATGTTTTGTCGACAGTATTTTGCCAATTGTTGACGGTGGTCAGGCTCTGTTTGTAAACGGCAGTCATCAAATAGATGACCACTTATGGTTGGAGGCAACACCTGGCCATACTCCAGGCCATGTTTGCTTGCATCTCGAGGCGGGGCACCAGAAGGCAATATTTTTTGGTGACTTAATGCACCATCCTATACAGTGTGTGTATCCGGAATGGAATAGCCGGTTTTGTGTTGATGATGTGCAGTCTCGTCTAACAAGAAAGCAATTTCTCGCTGCTGCCGTTGATAGTAACATGTTGGTTTTGGGAGCGCATTTTGCGTTTCCAACTTCTGGGCGCATAGTGGGAAACAAATCCCACTTTAGTTTTCAAATTGAAGACAAATGGGATGCTTCGGATTAATTAATTGGGCTCATTCTGAAATAGTTGTCTATAGAGTTTGCTAGGGCTTGAAGGAGTGGTGCGCGACCTTTTTGTGTGCTGAGTTGTCTAACATCGATCGTGTTTGATAGAAATCCGAGCTCAACTAGTATAGATGGAACATCTGGAGCTTTAAGCACAGCAAAGCCCGCCTGGCGGTGGGGTTTGCGGAGCAGCTTTAATCCTTGTTTTCTCCACTCTTGAACTAAAATATTGCCGGCTTTTGCAGAAAAATTGTTAGTTTCCCTTTGCGATAAGTCGAGCAAAATGGAGCCGACATCAGGCGGATGGGCAGCCAAATTTACCCCGGCAATGATGTCCGCTTTATTTTCTTTTGCCGCAAGGGCAGCAGCTTCCCTATCTGACGCATTTTCCGATAGAGAGTACACATGTGCTCCACGAATATTTTTGTTTCCAATGGAGTCCGCGTGTAGAGAAACAAATAAATTTGCTTTGTAGTCTCTTCCTATTCGCACTCTTTCACGTAATGGAATAAAAATGTCTCTGCTTCTTGTAAGTACGACCCGATATTTACCATCACTTTCTAAGAATCTACCTAATTCCTTCGCTGCAGATAGAGCAATATCTTTTTCGTAAATACCGTTACGACCGATGGCACCAGGATCAACTCCTCCATGGCCCGCATCAATCACGATGGTTGGCACGTTATTGTTGGAACTAGAAACTGGTTTATCTCCATTTATGTAGTCGGAAGATTTCTGTGGAGATTTAGAAATATTAGTTGCTACAGCCAAAAGGAATTCATCTTCGGTACTTGGTTCCAAGTCCAGAACAAACCGGTATGGTTTTCCTTCTAGAGGTGGCAGGTTGAAAAAGCGTTTTACAGTAGCAGGTTTTGCAAGATCGAGGACAAGACGGGAGGTTCCCGGTTGTAAAAGGCCATACCGAAATTTACTAATAATGCCAGCGGATAGTTGATGGGGCTGCCGGTCTCTGGGGATGTGGAATTCTATTTCAGGAAAATCTATGACTAGTCTTTTAGGTCCAGTCAGCAAAAAAAGTTTTGGTTTTAATTCAGCGGATATTTCTAGAACGAATCGGGTGTATGTTGGATGAGCCCATAATCGAGCATTGGATATCGAAATGTTTTGGTTGTCTTCAGCAAAAGACGATTGGATTGCGCCGCCGCCTAGGTCCCATAAAAGAACCCATAGAAACACTATTTTTCTGATATCCGCATACGGAATCAAATTAAAGATAATATTTTTTCCTGCTTTTGAATTAACTAAAGTCAACATCAACCTGTTTCTTTGTTTATACCCAAAATACGGCACCAATGTTTATAAACGCTACCATATATAGTGGTCCTATGTTATTATTGCACCTAATAATGTACGGATGTGGGTAGATGTAGCGACCAACATCAATTGTGTCGTGGGGTTAGACACTGTATACTGGGAATGCGAGGGTTGGTGCGCTAGGCAGAACAGATCATGGACCCTGCTAGAATTTGAGCGCTAGTTATTTTCGCCCTGCGCGGAACCTCGGTTTGCACCGAGGACAAACGAGGAGATTAATGTGTTGTCTTATCAGACCTCGCCTGAGGGGAATTATGATTAATGTGACTTCTCAGTGGCAGAAATTAATGTCTGTGGGCCGAAGGATATCTAGGTATTCGCCAACTGAATACTCCCGTTTAAACAACCCTACTTTTTATTTTCACAACCTAAAGTTTTCCGATCTGCTGAGCGCCGGTTGTTTACATTCCGGGCGCGCGCAGACTGAAAGGACTAAACGCCGATGGCGACTAAGATGCTCATTGACGCTACCCATGCTGAGGAAACACGCGTGGCAGTTGTCGACAACCAATTACTTGAAGAATTTGATTTCGAGACATCCACCAAACAACAGAATAAAGGCAATATTTACCTAGCTAAAGTTACGCGAGTAGAGCCATCCCTCCAGGCGGCCTTTGTGGACTATGGTGGTAATAGACAGGGATTTCTCGCTTTTAATGAAATTCATCCTGATTACTATCAAATTCCAATCGATGATCGGAAGGAACCGGTGAAGGATGGGATAAGGCCTTCAGATCCAGGTTCGGACACCCCCCAGTCCGTTGAGAACGATGATGAAGCGGCTGATAAACCGCCAATTCTTCCTTACAGTGAGGTATCCGGGGAGCAAGAATCTGGAGAAAAACGGAAAGCACCACCTGTAAGGCACTATAGAATCCAAGAGGTAATTAAAAGGCGTCAGATATTACTTGTACAGGTGAATAAGGAGGAACGTGGTACAAAGGGTGCGGCTTTGACCACCTACATCTCCCTTCCAGGGAGGTATTGTGTTTTGATGCCAAATACGTCACGCGGTGGTGGCGTAAGTCGTAAAATAGAATCTCTGGAGGCTCGAAAGCGCCTCCGAGAAATGGTAAACGAATTAAATGTTCCTGAGGGAATGGCTGTAATCGTTCGTACTGCTGGACAGGAACGGAATAAATCGGAAATAAAACGGGACTTTGAATACCTAATTCGATTATGGGAAACCATTCGTGATTCGACCCTAAAGTCCATCGCCCCGGAACTGGTATACGAAGAGGCAAACCTAATCAAACGCTCCATTCGGGATCTTTATAGACCAAATTTTGATGGTATTTTGGTCCAGGGTGAGGAAGGTTATCGGACTGCAAAATCTTTTATGCGGATGATGATGCCGAGCCGCGCGAAGTTGGTTCAGCCATATCGGGAAGAGGTCAGCCTTTTCCATCAATATCAAATTGAGGACCAACTGGATAGAATGCACCATCCCGCTGTTACCCTACCGTCGGGTGGTTATCTTGTAATAAATGTTACTGAGGCACTAGTAGCCATTGACGTTAATTCAGGTAGTGCCACCCGTGAGCGTTCTATTGAAGAAACAGCACTAAAGACAAACCTTGAAGCGGCAACTGCCATCGCGCGGCAATTGCGGTTACGTGATTTAGCTGGATTGGTTGTCATTGATTTTATCGACATGGACGAACCCAGAAATAACCGAACTGTAGAACGTGAGTTAAAAGATGCGTTTTCGTCAGATCGTGCGCGGTTGCAAATTGGAAGAATTAGTTCATTTGGTTTGCTAGAGCTTTCTCGTCAACGGCTTAGGCCAAGCTTATTGGAGGCGACTTCCCGTACATGTCCTCATTGTCTTGGGAATGGGCGAGTACGTTCGTCAGAATCCCTTGTAATGCAGGCATTACGAGCTATTGAGCAGGAGGGTCTGAATGGTTCAAAAGGCAAACTAACGGTCGGTGTGCCAACTGACGCAGCGATGTATTTGCTTAATAATAAACGACATGATTTGCACAGTCTTGAGTCAAAGTATGGTATGGAAGTGCTTGTAGTGGACGAAAAAGTCGCGGGTTTAACTGATGTGAAAGTGACACTATCGGTAGGATCGGAGACGCCATTGTCCGCCGATAAATCCACTAATAATGGAAGAGCAGAATCGGATAACGTATCGCCTATTAGACCTCATCGATCTGGTCGGCGGCCGGCATCGGTAGAAGCGCCGGAATTAGCAACCCAGCAAAAAGCTGCTGTGAATGGAGTTGGTCAAATAGAAGGTCAGGAGAGTGCAACAGCGGACCAGACGGTAGACGCCGACGGTAAGAATGTAGTGCGGGGACGCCCAAGGCGCAGGGGGCGTAGAGGGGGCCGTAGACGGAGTTCCTCGAAGACACGAGAGTTAGAATCTGTAGCAATGGAAAATAAGACTGATAAAGAAAATGTATCGAAAACATTCATAGAATCAGAACAGTCTTCAAACGAAGTGAAAGGTATGTCCGGGAATGGCTTAGATGAACAAGAACTAGCAGAAAGCCCAAAAGATACAGATAATGACCAGTCAGATGAACAGGCCATCAAAGTAAATATCGCCAGTGAAAAAGAAACTCCTCGGCCACGTCGCCGTTCTCAGCAGACTCGCAAACGAAAGCGAACAAAATCAAATGTTTCTGAGCCCTCCTCTGCTGTTTCTGATCAGCGAGAGGCCCTGGTTGAAGACAATGTGAATGGGGCCCAGTCGGTAGAAGCAGATACCTCAACAACAGGAAATTCGAGTGCAAAGGCAGAAGAAAAACCGTCTGGGCGACGTCCGCGACGTCGTTCTGGGACTTCGCGAGGTCGTGGGAGTTCTAAAAGCCAGAAATCAGGACCAGGTACCTCGAACGAGAAAAGGTCTTTGGACACTGATAACAATAGCGCTCAGGATGACCGAAGCATAAAAGAGAATTCTTCCACAAGCCCTGTGGAGAAGCAGAAAACAAGAAAAGGCTCTACGCAGGTCGGCAAGCGCAAGAAAGCAATCGGTGATAGCGGCAAAGCTGAAAAGCCAATGTCTTCTGCAGATGCAACGTCCCCTATTGTCGTAGACTCAACTATATCCAACATGAAAAATACTGAAACAAGAGCGGTACCAGATTCGTTGCCTAATAAAAATCCGCGCAAGGGATGGTGGCAGAGGATCGTTGGATAAAAAGGCGAAATATGAGAAAAGACAAGATTTGGTCTTACCAATAAACAAATAAAGCAGGTCCATTGGTCCCACTAAAAGCCATGCCAATCAATTAGCTTCTGAGCAGCGGTCGTTATTGTTTTTTTTGATCCTGCATAAGAAATACGAAGATACCGATGGCCTTTCTGGATGTCAAAATCTAGCCCAGGTGTTGTTGCGACTCCCGTTTCCCGAAGTATTTCTTCACAGAACATTTTTGAATCTTCAGTTAAATGGGACACATCTGCATATAGATAAAAGGCTCCGTCTGCAGGTGATAGTTTGTCCAGTCCTGCTTTAGGAAGATGTTCGAGCAGAAATTGTCTATTGCTTGCGTAGCTCGCGACATATTGATCCAATTCAGGTCGACAAGTTAGAGCGGCTATACCGGCGTGCTGAGAGAGTGATGATGGAGAAACAAAAAAGTTTTGGGCCAAACGTTCTATTCGAGGCATTAGTTCTGGCGGACAGACCATCCAACCAATTCGCCAACCAGTCATTGAAAAATATTTTGAAAAACTATTGATGACAATGGCTTGGTCATCAAAAGATATGGCCGTAGTGGGTGACCACCGGTAGCCAATTCCATGATATATCTCATCAGACACCAATCTAACGTTGTTTTTTCCACACCAGACTACTATTTGCTGTAGTTCTTCACCTGTTAGCATTGTGCCTGCTGGATTAGAGGGGCTGGCGATTATCAATCCGTCGAGGCGGCCAGCGTCTTTTATAAGACTTATAGTAGGCTGAAAACGATGCTCCGGGCCTGCGTAAATTGAAATAGCGTTTAGCCCTAAGGCACTTAAAATATTGCGATACGCTGGATAACCAGGCTCTACTATACCTACCCTGTCCCCAGTATCAAATGCAGCTAGGAAGGCTAGCAAAAATGCTCCTGAAGCACCTATGGTTGCAACTACTCGGTTTGTATCAACAGTAGTTTTGTAATATTCTTGATAGTGTCGGGCGATGTTTTGTCTAAACTCTGCGAGACCCAGCGCTTCTGTGTACCCGATATGTTTATCCTGTATAACGGCTTTTGCAGCGGCAATAACTTTTTCTGGTGGTCGGAATCCAGGTTCTCCAACTTCTAGGTGGAGAATGTCTTTGCCCTTTCCAGCCAATTGGTTTGCAGATCGGAGTACCTCCATGGCAAAAAAAGGCGCGATATTGCTTCTTTCGGAAACTTTCAAAGACTGTTTTTTCATCGTGTCAAACTTAATGCTATCCCGGTACCTCGGGGGTCGGAGCTTTGATAGCATTTGTGTCCGTTCTCTGCCTTAGAACTACAGTAGAAAGCACTAATACGTCCTATGGAGCCGGTCTGGCTTATCTTATGCCCTTTCCGTTTCAGGCCTACAAGCCATTCTTCTGGCATGCCTGGTTCATACAATATCAGATCAGGTACTCCGCCATGGTGTAATCTTGGCATATAAATTGCTCGCTCTAAGCTTAGTTCTTCAAAAAACAACTGCTGTAGCAACCAAGCTAATGCAGATGAGGCGGCGACGCCACCTGTAGCTGCCGCCATCAAGCGGAGCTTTCTGGATTTTCGGTCTAGAACCAATAGGGGGGCAAGTGCCTGAGGGCCTTTCCCCTTTTTATCGGGTGCTGCGGCTAGGAAAATCCCAGTTTCCCCGGCTATGCGGCCAATACCAAATAGGTTGTGCAGAGTAAAAAGGCAGGTTATAGAAAGTCCGTTTTTATCAGAAGCTAACAAAGATGTTGCACTCGGGTTCTCAGGAATTAAGGGAGCGCGCGCGCTCAATTTGTTTGGATCAGTATGTCGGTTTAGCTGGTAGTCTAACAAGATTTTTTCGAGGTGATGCTTCGCTAGTAACTGGTCCGCAGGGCCTCTAGATGTTCCATCTGAAACGAGGACGGAACCTCGGTCTAAAAAAGCCCTCATTGAGCTTTCAGCAAAAATATGCAGCTGTTCTATTTGTGTCAGTTCTTGTAAATTATCGTTGATACTATTGATCATACTCCATATCTGTATTGCTGTTAAAGCTCCACCAGTTGGGGGCAGACTACTCAATACCACGACATCACCAATATCAACGGCAATTGGTCTAGTCCACTGTGCCCTTGTTTGTTGCAAATGAATATGACCTAAGGTTGCACCTGCCTGCTCACTTCCTTGAACCAATGCTGTTGCCACTCGACCAGCATAAAAGTCACCAATTCCGTGACGACGTATACTTGTTAGCGAACGGGCGAGATCGAATTGATAGAGAAGTTCCCCTTCTTTTAAGGGGTCACCTCCAGGTGCTGAAAATATGAAACGAGATTTTGGATCCTTAAAAAGTTCTTGACTCGCTATGGCTAAATCTTTTGCTAGGGACTCACTCACTGGGATACCATGACGAGCTATATCCTCGGCAGGTTTAATAAGTCTGCTCCAGTTTGCCTGCCCGTAACGCTGATGCAATTTAAACATCCCTCTTAAGGCCGACGGTATTCCAATTGGCGTCAGGCCACTTTGAAATCTGTCAGAGGTCGGTTTAGCAGTAAATTCCAAAATGTCAGTACGGTCTGAAATTGAATCGTGGGTTAGACAGGTGCCGCCTCCGCCCAAGGCAGCGGTGGATGGCAAGGTTACTGACAAAGTAAAATACATCGCGACGATTGCGTCTGCTGCTGAGCCCCCCGCAGCGAGCACGTCATGACCTATCAGAGCAGCCTGAGGTTCGTCTGAAGCAACTGCGTCGAATAAATAACCGCGTGCACTATTTTGACTTCGTGATAACTGTTCAGACTGTGATTTCGTTTCCTGCCCTATTGCTTTGCCAATTTGGGAAATGTCCCATAACAGATAGAAGGAGCCAGTGATTGCATATAAACTGGCCAAAAACCTAATAGCGTGCGTGCAATAAGTCACGATGCGTGTATACATGTGTTGATATTGTTCAGCAGGAGTACGGTATGTGGCTATAATGCTAGTCCGATTGTTCATTGGCGTATGCTTGGCAAGTTCTATGTTAATCAGCAATCGCTCTGAAGCGCAACAAATGCCGCTAATCAGAGATACCGAAATCGAGAATATCATTCGGCGATGGGTGGATCCGTTATTCGATTTAGCTGGTTTGGATAAAAATGCTGTCACCGTTAGGTTAATTAATAGCACAGAACTTAATGCCTTCGTGGCGGGAGGCCAAAATTTGTTTTTGCATAGCGGCCTTCTCGCAGAGAGCAGTGGACCCAATCAGATAATCGGCGTCCTTGCCCATGAAGTGGGGCACCTTGCGGGGGGTCATATTGCGAGGACCGATGAAGCGATACGAAATGCAAAAAATGTCACCCTTATGCATACGTTGCTTGGGCTGGGCCTACTTGCGGTCGGCAGTGCTGCGGGTTCGCAAAGTGCGGCACAAGCATCTGGTGCATTTATGGTAGGAGGAGGTACAGCTGGACTTAGGCATTTTTTATCTCATACGAGAACGCAGGAGCGGTCTGCAGACCAGTTTGCATTGCAGTTACTTGAACGGCGGGAGGTGTCAGCACGAGGTCTTTCTCTATTCCTTGGTAAATTCGAAGACCAAGAGCTCCTTTCCGATTGGCGGCAAGACCCATATTTACGAACTCACCCATTGACCCACGAACGTATAACTACAATGCGGAATCATGTCAGGACCTCTAAGTGGTCAGATAAGCCAGCAAGTAAAGAAGATATTCAATTGCATGCTCGTATGAAAGCCAAACTGCTCGGCTTTTTGGAGCAGCCAGAACGGGTGCTTCAAATATACAGAAAAGAAGACCAAACAATCCAGGCCCGATATGCTCGGGCAATTGCTCATCACCGCGCCCTAAGGTTTGACGTTGCGATTGATGAGATAGATCGACTTATTGCCGATTATCCAGATGATCCGTACTTTCATGAGACTAAGGGTCAGATACTATTTGAGAATGGTCAACTCATTGATGCTCTGCCTTATTACGAGGCCGCTAATCGTTATCTTCCAAACCAGCCTGTTTTAATGTTCGAACTGGCCCGACTTGGAATTGAGTTAGATGATCCGGCGCTTTTGGAGAATTCAATACTTGCTTTGGAGCATATTGTGCGTGTGGAAACAGATAACAACGCCGCGTGGTGGCTATTATCAATCGGATATGGGAGAGCCGGTCGTTTGGCGGATTCCGCTTTGGCATCTGGAGAGCAAGCAATATTGGAAGGACGTGTTAAAGACGCAATTTTCCAGGCAGAGAGAGCAGCAAGAAGTGCATCAACTGGGTCCCCGATTTGGCTCCGTGCTAAAGACCTGGAAGAAGTCGCCACTCGACGAAGAAATCGTCCTGGACGCTGATTTTCGCTTGAGTGTAGTAACAGTAATGCACAATAATCAAAGAATAATGCCCTGTTTTGTTTTGGAGCTTATTAGGGTGCTGTTTGTACAAAAGAATGGACGGGTATAAATGAAAATTAAGCGTATGGCAGTCTCCGCTAAACTTTTAGTTTGGCGCTCGATATGTGCATCTCTGTTTGTGGCGGTGTTATGGCCATTACATGTGAATGGAGAAGATCTGCTCCCAGAAGAAAAAGTTGATGAGATTAACCAACTCATCCGAGAATATTTAATGAATAATCCCGAAGTGATATTAGATTCCGTTCAAAGGTTTCGGGAAAAACAGGAGGCAATGGAGCAAGAAAGCGGCGCACGAAATTTGAGTGCTTTGCGCGATCAGTTAGAAAATGATCCGGCGACACCGTCGACAGGCAATCCAGAGGGAGATGTCACCGTCGTTGAATTCTTTGATTATCGGTGCGGCTATTGTAAATCTACTTTAACAACACTGTTGCAGTTACTATCGGAGGATTCCGGAATTAGATTGGTTCTAAAAGAATTTCCAATCTTGAGTGATGAATCGAACGTCGCGGCAAGAGCAGCCCTCGCCGCAGGAATGCAGGGTCAGTATTTCATGTTTCATAACGCATTAATGGAAACTCGAGTATCTTTGCAGAAAGATAGCATTTTGGTGATGGCTGAGGACTTTGGCCTGGATGTTGAAAGGCTGGCGATCGATATGGAATCGCCTGAGATATTTGCCCAAGTGGAATCTAACCGTAAACTCGCTGCCGCCTTAAACATCAGAGGAACACCAACTTTTGTTATCGGCGAGCAGATATTACCAGGGGCTGTGGACATTGAGAGCTTGCGGGAAATTATTCAATCGGTTCGCGAGGGATGAAGGGGATTCCAATTAGGCTCTTTGTCAACTAATCTCATTTACTCTGATGTACGGCGTTGGCGATGGGCGACTAATATTGGTGTAATCCATTTGTACCGATGTCATCTATCCGATATTTGTTTTCCTCCTCTACTCTGGTTGTACACATGACCAATGCTAAAGTAGAAATCCAATGTCTTCGTATATGGGAGCGAAGTGGTCAGGCGTGTTCATTGTCGACTCGATTATTAACAGCACTTTTTCTGTCACTCCTTCTTCCAGGTTGCGCTAATGAGGTTTTCGAACAAAAGATAATTATTGGCAAGCATCAAAGTTTTGAGGACCTTCTGGCCATTTATCCGGACTTAAATTTGATCTCTGATATTATCTATAGAATAGACGGTGAAGTTGCTGATCCTAGGCCTTTTCGAAAACAGTTGGATTTGTTTGCAAAAGTTTTTGGTTTGACACAACAAGAATATATTAATCAGGTCTCTCCCGAATCTTTGATTTCGGGCGCCGTTTCAGCAGCGGGTAAGATCGAGAAAGAAGCGACTAATGGGCAATTTCAATCTCAGAAAGAGGCCATGTCTATAATTATACAGGACATGATTTCTAGCCTTGACGCTCATTCTGCTTACCTTCCTCCCGATGTATATGATCAAATGCAGGCTCGAACGCGGGGTCGATTCGGTGGGCTTGGAATTCAGATGAAAATAGAAAAGGGTTTGATTAAGTGTATAGCCGTTATAGAAGGCACACCGGCGCATCGCGCCGGTATTGAGCCAGGTGATTATATTAGCCATGTTGACGGGTCTCCCGTATCGGGTTGGACGTTAGTTAATGCTGTTCAAAAGCTACGTGGACCCCCGGGCTCAACGATATTGATTAAGGTCATGAGAGGTAATACCTCAAAAAGTTTTGATACCCGAATTATGAGGGAGATTATTAATATTGAATCCGTTAAATCGAGCTTAGAAGGTGACATAGGTTACATACAAATTAGTGCCTTTACAGAAAGCACTTATGAATCGTTGCGCGAGTCTGTGAAGTCACTTTCTAGTGCGAGTAACAATCGTTTGGAAGGTCTGATACTTGATTTACGGAACAATCCGGGGGGGTTACTAGATCAGGCGTTAAAGGTGAGTGACGCGTTTCTTATGGAGGGGTCAATTGTGTCTACTATTGGCAGAGATGTGAGCAAAGTGAGAAAATTTAGCGCTGACTCAAGGGATATCGCCCTGGGAGTTCCAATTGCGGTCTTGATCAATGCGGGAAGTGCTTCGGCCTCAGAGATAGTGTCAGGCGCATTAAGAGATCACGATAGAGCGGTCGTGTTGGGCGAACGTTCATTTGGGAAAGGGTCGGTGCAAACAGTAATTCCTCTTGGAAAGGGCCACGGGGCACTGCGTCTTACTACGGCCCTCTATTACACGCCATCTGGGGAGTCAATACAGGTTCACGGAATTGAGCCGGATATCCTTTTTAAGGACATAGGCACGAAGATGAGAGAGAGTAGCCTTGATAATTATTTGTCGCCTATTAGTCCGGCTCCCTCGAACACCCCGTCCTTGTTACTACAACAGTGTCCTGATGCTTCAGACGACGTCGATCCGGTATTTGCTTGCGCAGTAACAACGCTGGAAAACTCTGACTTATGGACTGGGAAAGAGGTGGGGGAATATGATGTCGAACAGTAACACAGGTTTGTGTTTGTTGCTGATAATGTTGAGTTTGCCAAAACAGATCCGATTCCGCGTATACAACTCCTAAATGATGTCGGTTTGAATTTCGTCTATTAATGTTTTTTTCTAAGAATTATTAAATCAAGCCCCCTAGTGGCGACGATGGATCTGCATACAGTTTCTTGTTCATGCGGCCTGCTAAGTATGCGAGCCGTCCTGATTCGATGGAAAGGCGCATAGCCCTAGCCATTAATATAGGATCATTTGCTTCGGCAATTGCCGTATTCATTAGGACTCCATCACACCCTAGTTCCATTGCTTCCGTTGCGTCTGATGAAGTTCCGACCCCCGCATCAACTATTATGGGTACATTTGCCGCTTCCACAATTAAGCGGATATTTACAGGGTTTTGTATCCCTAGACCGGATCCAATAGGCGCTGCCGCTGGCATTACGGCGCAGCAACCCACGTCTTCCAGGCGTTTTGCTCCAACCGGATCATCGTTGCAGTATACCATCACATCAAAGCCATCTTTTACCAGTGTTTCCGCAGCTTGATAGGTCTCTACCATATCTGGATAAAGTGTTTTCTGATCTCCCAGAACTTCCAATTTTACCAGATTCCAGCCGCCTGCCTCCCGAGCCAACCTCAGTGTCCGAAGGGCGTCAGCTGCCGAATAACATCCGGCCGTATTTGGCAAGTAAATATATTTTTTTGGGTCAACATAATCCATCAACATTGGCGTATTCGGATTTGTTATATTAACCCTACGGACTGCTACAGTTACAATTTCTGCACCCGATTCTTCAATTGCCTGCGCTGTTTCTTGGAAGTCACTATATTTACCCGTGCCTACTATCAGGCGCGATTTTAGCTTTTGGCCGCCAACAGTCCAAGAATCGTCCTTTTGTAGGGAGTTTGTGGTAATTTGTTCGTTGCCACCACCGATGAAGTGCACAATCTCTATAGCATCCCCCTCTAGAAGATCTGTTCCTTGGAATGTTCCGCGGGGCACAATTTTGAGATTCCTTTCCACAGCAATTTTATTTTTATCTAACCCTAGCTTCTGAAGTAACTCTTCCAGAGTAAGCGAGTGATCGAAATCATGATTTGTGCCATTGATTGTTATGCGCATTTCAAAAAGCCTATTTTATGGCTAAGAAGCCAGTCCCAGGTATTTTCCTTTAACTCACGGTTCCAATTAGTAATGAATGTAGGTTGTTATTATCAAACGTTATGTTATGCAACAAGATTGCCGAGACTTTCTTTGAAAAAGTAAAAACGGTATTTTTATAAAGGACTGTTTTTACTGTGGATTTATTTATCCCGTTGTGATCATGAGCGCTGGTTAAGATGAGTAAGTAATTCATTAAGGGCAGTTAATATGCTGTGTTCTTCTATGTGCAAAGACTAACCAAGGTTCTTCTCTTGGATCATCTTGTTTCAGTGCCATGATAATATGAGTTGAAATATTTTGTAATAAATTGCGCCCCGAGTTAGGCTCCCATACATTCTCAGTCATTTATCGGGCGGCATGGCTCGAGCCAAATAGTTTCGGGATCTAGGCGGAGTTGTATGTATAAAATTCTAATTCTCAATGGCCCGAATTTAAATATGTTGGGTGTGAGGCAACCCGATATTTATGGTTCAGAAAGTCTGAGCGACATAGAGTCGCGATGTCGGGTAGAAGCACAGACGATGTCAGTGGACGTCACCTGCAGGCAAAGCAACTACGAGGGAGAGTTGGTCGAATGGGTGCAGAAAGCGCGTGATACTATGAATGGTATTCTTGTAAACGCGGGAGCATACACCCACACATCTATCGCACTTCTTGATGCTTTGCGTGCTGCAGAGTTACCCGTGGTTGAAGTTCATATGTCGAATATTCATGCACGGGAAAAATTCCGACATCAGTCGTTTATTTCTTTGATGGCTGCCGGAATGGTTTGTGGTTTTGGGAGTTATAGTTATATTTTGGGTTTGAAGGCTATGTATAATATTTTACAAGAACTATAACCATACTGTTGGAAGGAAGCCGTGGGAAAGATTCGTATTAACGATACAGAGATTCGGGATCTGGCTAAGCTACTTGAAGAGACCGGATTGACTGAAATCGAACTCGGAAGTGGAAGTGAACGTATTCGGGTAGTTCGGCAAAGTATTGTGGGTAGGATATCTAGCACCCCCGCAGAGGTCTTGGCGGGAGAAAATGCTGGCGATTCAAGCAACCAGGAATTGGATCAACAGGTGGATGCAAGCCATCCTGATGCGGTTTCTTCACCAATGGTTGGAACGGTTTATCTCGCTCCTGAGCCTGGATCGAAGCCTTTTGTAGTAGCGGGAGACGAAGTAAGTGCTGGGGATACGATGTTCATCATCGAAGCAATGAAGACTATGAATCCAGTGACTGCTCCAAAGGCTGGCCGCGTAGAGAAAGTGCTGGTGGGTAATGCGACACCAGTCGAGTACGGCGAAGTGCTCGCTCTACTTAGTTAGCTAATCATGTTTGAAAAAGTACTTATTGCAAACCGCGGAGAAATTGCCCTTCGTATCCATCGTGCATGCCGTGAGATGGGAATTGCAACTGTTGCGGTCCATTCAACAGCGGATTCAGACGCCATGCATGTTCGTTTAGCCGACGAGTCCGTCTGCATTGGTCCTCCATCTGCTCGAGATAGTTACTTGAATATCCCCTCTATTATAGCAGCGGCAGAAGTTACTGGATCTGACGCAATCCATCCCGGCTATGGGTTCTTGTCGGAAAATGCAGAATTTGCACGAATTATTGAAGCCCACGGTTACACCTTCATCGGTCCCAAGGCTGAGCATATCGAAACGATGGGAGACAAGGTGGCGGCCCGGCAATCTCTCGACCGGCTTGGTATACCATTGGTGCCGGGAAGCGACGGAGTTATCGAATCTATCGAGGTCGCTGAAGCATTGGCTGCCCGCATAGAGTACCCCGTTTTGGTCAAGGCAGTATCGGGTGGTGGTGGTCGCGGTATGAAAGTAGCATATAGTAAAGACGAACTAGAATCTCAGTTAGCTGTTGCCCGCCGTGAGGCCTTGGAAGCGTTTGGGGATGACCAAGTATATATTGAGAAATATCTGCCAAATCCAAGGCATATAGAGTTGCAAATTATGGCGGATCGGTTTGGTCGTGTCATACATTTTGGTGAACGCGACTGTTCGATTCAGCGCCGTCACCAAAAAGTGTTAGAGGAAGCTCCGTCACCTCAATTAAGTGATGGGTTACGGGCGGATATATGCGCGCGTGCTGTCGATGCCATAAAACAAATGGGGTATTTGGGGGCTGGCACACTTGAATTTCTTTTTCAGGATGGCGAGTTTTATTTTATTGAAATGAATACAAGAATCCAAGTTGAACACCCCATAACAGAAATGATTACTGGTGTAGACCTGGTTTGTGAACAGATAAAGGTTGCGGCAGGTGCTCCGCTTTCCTACCAACAGGAAGATATTTGTTTTACGGGTCATGCTATAGAATGTCGTATTAACGCTGAATCTCCAGTTGATTTTCGCCCCGCCCCAGGCCGTGTAGCGGAATACCATCCTCCTGGGGGTGGAGGTGTTCGAGTTGATTCAGCTCTTTACGCTGGCTACAAGGTTCCACCGTTTTACGATAGTATGATTGGAAAATTAATAGTACATGGTTCCGATCGTAACGATTGCTTGATGCGGCTACGTCGAAGTCTCGAGGAATTTGTAATTGGAGGCATAGAGACCACTCTTCCACTTCATCAGAGGCTAATAAATGAGCCCGATTTCGTGGATGCAAACTATGACATCCACTGGTTGGAGAATTTGATGGACCAGGATAGATAAAACTACGATAGAGTTTGTAGTGAACGGTTATCGGGAAAACAGAGTTACATCAGACCTTCTTTTGCGGGCTTATCGCCTAGGTGTTTTTCCAATGGGAGAGGGCCGAGAGAACGCAAAAATGTTTTGGGTAGATCCCGATGTGCGCGGTATCATCCCTTTGAAACATTTTCATGCTTCTCGGTCGCTGTTGCGTAAATATCGAAGGCGGGACTATAAAATTAGCGTCGATAAAATGTTCTGTGAAGTTGTTGCGGCTTGCGCTCAGGAAACATCGGATCGACCGGAGACATGGATTAACACAGAGATATCGAAGCTGTATACAGAGTTGTTTAACAAAGGTTATGCACACTCCATAGAATGCTGGTCCAAAGAAAGTTTGGTCGGGGGACTTTATGGTGTTGCCATCGGAGGGGCGTTCTTTGGAGAAAGTATGTTTAGTAGGGAGAATGACGCCAGTAAAATCGCGTTGGTGCATTTAGTGGAAAGATTAGGTAAAGGTGGATTTTGTTTATTGGATGTTCAGTTTGTTACAGAGCACCTTCGCCAGTTTGGAGCGGTAGAGATAAGCCGGTTGCAATATCAAGAAAAACTAGAGGTTGCCATATCCAAGCAAGCAAATTTTTACTCTTTAGAGTCCGTAGGAGGTAATGGTTTGATAGTTACGGACGGGGTTGGTTCAGAGGAATCAGGAGAATAGCAATCGAGAACAATAAGATCGTACACTGGATGCTCTAAGGTTGAGAGACCCGGGGAGGAAGCAAACATCCATCCAGTAAACCAATCGCGATCATCCTCACCGTCACGAAATTCACTTATCTCCAAAAAAGCAATGCTCTCAGGTGGTTGTTCAGGCGGTGCCTTAAAGCATTTACGTTGCTTTATTTTTAGCTGGCCGAACTGGGTTTCGGAGCCTGTTGGCACCTCAAGTGTAAATACCCGGCCAGTTATTTTATCTAGGGCCTCTATTATAGCAATATCTTTATAGTCAGCATTTACTGGAATGGCTAAAAACAACACAGCTAAAATTCCAAATATAGCTCTGGTTGTTAAAATATGAAAACACACGTCATTTGCCATCTTTAAATGGTTTGTGCAGGCTTTCTACCATGCTTAATAGGACGCTCCGGATCTGTTGTTCATCGCATCCCATGAGCACCGCATCTTCGAGAGCGTCTTGGCACATATCTTGGATCTCAACAATATTCTCGTTTAGTATTTTAATTTTTTCTAAGCACCCCAAAGGCATCCCTTTACTGTCCAACCACGTCGGAGGTTTAAAATGATTATCAAAACTTTCTTTTTTGAGGACCATTGTTCCTACTCCGATCGATATTATTGGGCCACCATTCAGAAATATCAGCTATAGCGGCTTCAAATTCAAGCAACTGGTAAATAATAAAGTGCTGTTCATGGGAATTGCTTCTAGTATCTCACTATCTTGAATCGGATTTAACACACTTGGAGAGAGCCGAATGCTCAAGAAATTGGCGTTCACTAATGAAGAGCGTTTGGGTTTTGCTATGCTAGGGGTCGCAGCTTTTGGATTCGGTATATCTCCTGCGTGCGCTAAGTTGGCATACGTGTCTGGTGCTGAACCTATGACCTTAGTTTCTGCTCGCTTCATTATTTGTCTTCTGTTTCTTCTAGCGGTATCCCGTTTGCGCAATATCCCTCTTATGCTGACACCAAAAATGATGATTGGCGCTATTTCAGTGGGCTGTTTACTTGCCTGGAATGCTTCTGCATATTTATCTGCTGTAAAGTTTTCACCTGTCACTTTGGCTGCAGCTCTTTTCTACACTTTTCCTGTTCAAGTGGGCCTCATTGCGGCTCTTTCTGGTATAGACTCATTAAATCGTAGGCGCTTATTTTCACTCGTAGTGGCTTTCTGCGGTGTTTTGTTGACCATTGGTTTTGATGCTTCTGGTGCTGATTGGCGGGGCATCATTTTGGCAATTGGCGGCGGTACTGGGGTCGCTTTGAGTTCTCTCTTATTTGCAAAAATAGCTCAAGAAGCTAATAGTGTTTGCCTTATCTTTTGGGCTACTATGATAGCAGGTATCGTAAGTTTCTTGGTAATGATCACATCGTTTGGAATACATCTGCCAAATGGAAGTATAGGGTGGATAGGATTCCTTGTATCTATGTTTGGATTTTCTTTTGCGTTAGTTATGTTTTATTTAGCTTTGCCTTTGGTTGGTGCAGTAAGAGCGGCTTTAATGGCAAATCTCGAACCAATTGTCGCGATAGTTTTTGCGATGATTGTACTCCACGAACAGCCTCGATTATTGCAATTAGGGGGTATATTTCTAATTCTATCGGCTATTTTTCTGGCGGCGGCTAACAGCCGTGCACTACCCAATCATTCTGGGCGCCACGGTTCATAGTCTCCAACAGAGGGGGCCTTACAATCTCCTTTATTCCTCAGTGATCCTGGTGGTGAATACGCGTTTACTGTTCCCGTCGGGTTTGGCCTATGGTCGATCATCCATTCGCTCTTCTCTGACGATTCATCTAGTGGCGGATTTTCCGAGGTATGAGTGAGCCATCCCTGCCAGTTTGGGGGTGTTGCAGACCCTTCTGGTCCTTGGGAATAAATCACCCAGCGCCGTTCCCGTAATCCTTTTATCCTTTGTTTTTGCCGATAATATTGATTCTTGAACTTGTCTTCACCAACCAATTCGCCAAAAAATAGTGTATAGAGTCGCGTACTTATTGAGTTATTCATTAATAAAACAGCCAATCAGGTATAATTGAAGATTGCTTTTAATTTGCTCACTTACTTTCACGTCCTCACACGTTATCGTAAAAGGCCTTTTTAAACCGACCAGTAGTCAATATATCAGTGTATCATCAGCAAGACGGAGCGAGTTTTAAATGCCCTTACAGCTTATCTTTTTTATCGCATTACTATTTTTGTTATCAACCTCAAATGTCATCTTGGCGGGAGAAACATGGCACATTGATGAAATTGATATTAAGGCCCTTGAGCTAGAAGATAATGTGGTGGCTTGGCGTCGACAAATACATCAAAATCCTGAATTAGGGAATCGAGAGTTTGAAACTGCAAACTTGGTCGCAAAACATTTGGTGGCGCTTAATTTTGACCAAGTTCAGACCGAAGTGGCCCATACCGGGGTTGTCGGTTTGCTGAGGGGCTCCTTGCCGGGACCAGTCGTTGCATTACGTGCTGATATGGACGCTTTGCCGGTAACCGAAAAGACTGGACTTCCATATGCATCTACGAAAAGGGCATTATACAATGGACAAGAAGTCGGTGTTATGCACGCCTGTGGGCATGATGCTCACGTTGCGATTCTAATGGGTGTTGCCGAGATCCTCGCGTCAATGCGAGATCGTATGCCAGGAACGATCATGTTCATTTTTCAACCGGCTGAGGAGGGGCCACCAGAAGGTGAAGAGGGGGGCGCGGCCCTCATGGTTGCCGAAGGTGTTTTTGATGATCCGCGACCAGAGGCAATTTTTGGCCTGCATATCGGTACCAGAGCCTTAAATACAATTCATTACGGTATTGGCCCAACTCACGCTAGCGCCGATGTTCTAAAAATTACGGTTGAAGGGCAACAAACCCACGGTGCGAGTCCGTGGAGAGGTGTAGATCCTATCGTAGTTGCTTCGCAGATTGTTTTAGGAATTCAGACTATTCATAGTCGTCAGATTGATACTCGTGAGGCGGCGGTGATTTCTATTGGGAGCATACATGGCGGTGTACGTCATAATATTATTCCGGAAGAAGTTAACCTCATTGGTACCATACGGACTCATGATCCAGAAGTGCGATTAAGTATTAAAGAAAAAATTGAACGCACGGCCACGAATATAGCCGCAAGCGCTGGTGCCACAGCTAGAGTATCGTATGGGTTTGGTGTTCCCGTAGCCATAAACGATGCCAAACTGGTCAATTACATGATACCCACCCTTGATCGGGTGGCTGGGTCAGATTCTGTCTATATACAACCCGCAGGACTAGGCTACGAAGATTTTGCATATTTCGAACAACAAGTTCCGGGTATGTTTATCTCTTTGGGTGCGAGACCAGAAAACCTTACTAAAACCGACGTAGCGCCAAACCACAGCCCCTATTTTGTCATTGACGAGTCTGCCCTTATTTTGGGGGTTCGGACATTAGCCAATTTAGCAATGGACTTTCTCATATCCAAAAAATGAGCAGCTTTTGTGCCAAAGTACCTTGCTGGCTTGATCTAGGATGTATATAAGGCCGCGTTTCTGGACAACAATGGTATATATTGGCATGGCAATCGAACGAACGTTATCTATCATTAAGCCTGATGCTACTAGGCGAGGACTATCAGGAAAGATAAATGCGAGATTTGAGGATTCTGGTCTTCGGATAATTGCTCAAAGGCGGCTGCGTTTAAACCGCGAGCAGGCGGAAGGTTTCTATTCAGTACATAAGGAACGCTCTTTTTTTAGTGATTTATGCGAGTTTATGTGTTCTGGAGCAATCGTTGCGCAGGTGCTTGAAGGGGAAGATGCTATCGCTAGGAACAGAGAAATAATGGGTGCGACTAATCCCACAAATGCAGAAGCAGGAACGATTCGCCGAGATTTTGGAGAGTCAGTAGAGGCTAATTCTGTTCATGGTTCTGACAGTGCGGAGACAGCTATTGCTGAAATCTCGTATTTTTTCAGTGCAATTGACATAACCGGTTAGGCAGCTCGTTTTCTTAGTGTTTTGCTGGTCTATTTAAGAAGTAGGGCTGATAAACTGATTGGATATTTCAGAGAGATTTTCAATCGTTACTTTTTCATCAATTACTTGTATCCGACCTTCAGCAATCCATTTCAAGGCGAGCGGGTAGCACTGATGTTCTAATTCCAATACACGTGCCGACAAAGTCTCTTCTGTGTCATTTGATTGAACAGTAGTGGCTGCTTGAATAATTATCGGACCTTCATCCATTTTGGATCGGACATAGTGCACAGTACATCCTGAAATTCGCACACCTGAAACAAGAACCCTTTTATGGGTGTTCAGCCCTTTAAAAGCAGGCAAAAGGGACGGATGAATATTAATTAGGCGGTTGTGCCAACGTTTGACGAAGTCTTCAGTAAGTAAAGACATGAACCCGGCAAGGCATACTAATTCAATATCGGTGGAAGTTAGTATAGCATTTAGCTCTGCCTCGAATGCCAAACGGTCAGGATAATTTTTTTGTTCCACCGTATGGATTTCAATCCCACTTTGTTTTGCTAAATCTAATCCACGGGCATGGGGTCGGTTTGAAACAACACAAACTATATTTGCCGGACTGGCCGGAGCCTTGCACGACTCCACTAGAGCTTTCATATTGCTTCCACGGCCGGAGATCAGTACCGCCACTCTCATTTTATTAAGTTTCCCAACTTGAGTGCATATTATCGATAACAACTAACGGTGTGTCTGTGGTGCTAGAATTAATTTTTCCAATATTATAAACGTGTTCTCCATGTTCCGAGAGAATTGTATTCGCTGTGTCTATCTCATCGTGCCCAACAACTATTACAAGACCGATCCCACAGTTGAAGATTCCTGCCATTTCCTCACAGTTAATCTCGCCAATTTCTCGTATCCATTGAAAAATTGGTGGAAGTGACCAAGCCGTAGCGTCGAGTGATGCGCTCAGGCCCGGAGGAAGAATTCTAGGAATGTTTTCATAGAGACCACCACCTGTTATGTGCGCAATCCCCTTAATTTTACATTTAGCGTTGTTGAGTAGACTTAACACGCTTGAAATGTATATTTTTGTTGGAGGCAGTAATGCTTCAGCAAACGTTTTGGTTGGATCAAAGGGGGTTTTTGACTGTAGATTTATGGAGTTATCGGACAGTAACTTCCTTATTAATGAGAATCCATTTGAATGTGGTCCACTCGACGTTATACCAAGTATCATATCTCCTGGCTGAATATCGTTTTTAATTTGCAGTTCTCGCCGTTCTATCGCCCCCACTGCAAATCCTGCCAGATCATAGTGACCTGTTGAATAGAGGCCTGGCATCTCCGCCGTTTCGCCGCCTATTAACGCGCACCCGGCCATTTGGCACCCCGCAACTATGCCTTCCACAACTTTGCTTGCTACTTCTGTGTCAAGCTGGCCCGTAGCGAAGTAATCTAAGAAAAATAAAGGTCGTGCCCTTTGAGCCAAAAGATCGTTCACGCACATTGCTACAAGATCGATACCAATCGTTTGGTGTTTATTGGCGGAGAGGGCTAGCAAAAGTTTTGTTCCAACCCCATCAGTGGCAGCTACTAGCACTGGATCTTCAAATCCTGCCGCTTTGGTATCAAATAGGGCGGCAAACCCACCGAGTGTCCCTTTGACGCCAGCGATAGCGGTGGTTTTAGCAAGTGGCTTGATTAGATCAACAAAATCCTGGCCAGTCTTAACATTCACGCCAGCCTTGCTATAGTAATTTCTATTTTCTGGAGAATCACTCATGGTATGATTGCATGAAAATCCGTCCTTAAGTGAGACTGGTGGCAAACCTATACTAGATAAGAAGCTTTGCAATGGCACGACAATTGATGCTGATATTGGTACTTTGGCACATTGGTTCAACAATACAAATAATTTTTATCGGCTTTAACCCCGCGGTCGCTGATGATTTATTTACAATTAGCTCTCTGTCAGTGGATACTTCAGCGCAAGATGCAAATGAGGCTCGTCAGTTGGCCCTAGCGGATGGCCAGGAACGGGCGCTACGATCACTTTTGGAAAAAATAACTCTCGATTCAGATCACAAACGCATTCCATTAGTCCAAAAGGCAAAAGTAGGTGACTTTGTGCAAGGATTTGAGATTGCCAATGAAAGGCGGTCGGAGCACCGTTATCTTGCCGATTTGACTGTGAGGTTTAAGCCCTATGCTGTCAGGACGTTTTTGCAAGAAGCAAATATACCGTTTTCCGAATCAGTGAGTGATCCGATAGTTGTTCTTCCAGTATTTCAAAAAAATGGAAAAAACTTTTTATGGGATGATCCTAATCCTTGGCGAGATACCTGGAGTGATTTTGAATGGGATACAGGCTTATTGGATTTATTGGTGCCGATTGGCGAGTTGGTTGACATCGCTGGGATCAACGTGAGGCAAGCGCTTAAAGGTGAACAACAGGCACTTGAGAATTTTACCAGTTCCTATGGGACAAAAAATGCACTGGTTGTAATTGCAAACCTGGATTTTGATATCCAAGAGAGGGCATACCTCAACGTGACAATTCGACAATATGGAAATTTAACGAATTCAGTGCGGGTTGAGAAATTTGCTGCAGATGAGAACGAGGATATAAAAGCTCTTTTGAAGCGGGCCGCAACAGGGGTAACAAAATGGTTAGAGGAAGACTGGAAACATCAAAATTTATTAACGTTTGACGAGAAACGTGTTTTAACAGTTTATTTTCCCGTCGGAAGTTTGGATGATTGGTTGAGTGTTGGTTCAGAACTGTCAAAGATTACTGTGATACGGGCAATAAATATTTTAATTTTATCTCCACGAGAAGTTGTTGCCGAAATCAATTATTTGGGTAGTACCGATCGGTTAGTAAGCTTTCTTGCCCAACGTAGATACGACTTGGCGTTAGTCGCTCATAACTGGACGCTTACAAAGCGTGAGGATACTGAGGATGGTATTTTGGACTATAATGACAGGGATGGAGCAGAACCATTGACAGAAAGGGTCCCTATCAATGCTACTCCAGTCGACGATTTATTGGAGAATATGAACCAAGATCCTGAAAAAATAAAGATCCCATTGGATTCACTGGCTCCACTTGATAATTTACTTGTTGAATAATCCTTCACATGTAATCACGAGTAAACGGATATTATTAAAGGAATATTTTGAGTGCACTTAGAATTATGGCAACACTTCGTAAGTGTAGTTTACTCATTCTTTGTTTATTATATCATTTATGGAACACTCTAAAATGTAGGGAGAAACGCATTGAGTGGGCGTCAACAGGCTGTCTTTTGGATGGCAGCGGCGGGATCATTTTTAGCAACTTTAATATTGTTTGAGGATGTTCTCCTGCCTTTTGTCGTGGGTTTAGCTGTTGCTTATTTTCTTGATCCGGTAGTGGATTATTTAGAGGAGCGTGGTTTGCCCCGGTCCATTGGGGCATCTATTATTATGGGCGGATTTGGCCTGATTGTTATTGCTACCTTGCTTCTTATCATACCGGTGCTGAAAATACAGTTTCTAGGAATGGCACAGGGTGTAGCGGAAGGCTTTGGGAGCCTCCAGGAGAGTTTCCCAGATGCTCTTGAGGATCTACAAGTTATAGTTGGAGAAAATGCACTTAACGAAGGCAAACAAGCTTTGTTGGGAGCAGGTTCGAATTTAATTAGTTGGATTCTTCATGTGCTTGGGGGAGCCTGGCGTTCCGGCGCTGCTTTTATAAATATCATCGGCTTACTTGTTTTAACACCGGTCCTAGCATGGTATTTATTGCGAGATTGGGACCGCCTAATCAGCAAGATTGACGATTGGCTTCCGCGAGAGCACCAGAATACAATTCGGGAGCAAGCAAAACTTATCGACGAAGTTTTGGCGAGTTTTGTTCGAGGTCAGGCCACAGTGTGCCTTATCATGGCTATTGCTTACGCTGTATCTTTAGAACTGGTCGGACTTAAGCACGGACTATTAGTAGGACTATTAGCGGGGCTAACCTCCTTTATCCCATACGTGGGCGCCGCCTTGGGTTTTGTAATAGCCACTGTCCTTGCTTACCTTCAGTTTGGTGAATCCAGCATGATAATTTTAATAGTAAGTATTTTTGTGGTGGGACAACTAGTGGAAGGTAATTTCCTGACACCAAAATTAGTTGGGGACCGTGTTGGCTTGCATGCAGTATGGATAGTATTTTCTCTGCTGGCTGGTGGCTCATTATTTGGTTTTGTTGGAGTCCTTATAGCTGTGCCGGTTGCTGCGGTGGTCGGAGTGTTATCCAGATTTTTGTTGAAAGTCTATTTGGGCAGCACCGTCTACAGTAAAACTCGATCGGATCAACAAGATAATCTTCGATGAATTCTAAAGGCGTGCAGCAATTTCCCCTTGGGCTAACACATGATATTGCTTACGGAGTGGAAAACTTTATTACTTCCCCATGCAACGTGGAAGCTGTCTCGTGGATACGGCGCTGGCCCGATTGGCCAGGTGGTGGTCTTGTCCTTTATGGGCCCGCGGGTTGTGGAAAGAGTCATTTGTCAATTGCATGGAGTAATATTGTTGGCGCAACAGTGGTAAATGGTTCGGAGTTGCCAGATACTGTTCGGGAATTATCGATGAAATCGGCGGCAATTGTTGTGGAAGATGCAAATGACGCCCACGAGATATATCTATTACACTTATATAATGCGTTAATTGAAGAACGTAAAACTATTCTACTAACATCTCTCTATCCACCCCAAAGGTGGTCAATAGTTTTGCCAGATTTGTATTCAAGGATATCTTCACTGTCGACTGTAGGGATTGGGGAGCCTGACGATACCCTACTGGAGGCAATAATGGTAAAGCAATTTTCGGATCGCCAACTTAGAGTTAAGCCTGAAGTGCTTAATTATTTATTGGCACGGATGGAGCGTTCTTTTGACTCGGCGCGAAAACTCGTTTTATTGTTGGATGAATTGGCCCTCGACAGACAAAACTCGGTAACGGTATCTCTAGCTGGCATAGCTCTTGCGCGACTCGAGGAGGAGTCGGGTATGGTAGTTAGCAACTCACAGGATTGATTTAGGGAGGACACTTATGGATTTAGGGATCGCTGGCCGAAAGGCCATCATTTGTGCTTCGAGTAAGGGTTTGGGTCGCGCCTGTGCTATTTCGCTGGCACGGGAAGGAGTCTCGGTTACTCTTAATGCTCGGACGGAGAGTGACTTAATTGCGACAGCAGACGACATTAGGAAGGAGACAAATGTGGAGGTAGGTTTTGTGGCCTGCGATGTAACGAGCCCAGAGGGTCAAAAGAAACTGCTGGCCTCTTGCCCCCATCCGGACATTTTAGTGAATAATGCGGGTGGGCCTCCTCCCGGTGATTTTCGCGAGTGGGATAGAGCCGACTGGATCAAGGCCGTGACCATGAATATGTTGACGCCGATTGAGTTAATTAAAGCGACAGTGGACGGAATGATGGACCGGAAATTTGGCCGGATCATAAACATCACTTCGGGTTCTACCAAGTTTCCAATACAACAGCTAGGATTGTCCAACGGTGCACGCACAGGACTCGCAGGGTTTATCGGAGGCCTGGCACGTCAGACAGTTAGCCACAATGTGACAATTAATAATTTGTTGCCGGGTCCATTCGAAACAGACCGACTTACTTCTGCCTTGCAGTATGCAGCAGATAAATCAGGTTCAACTTTTGAGGATGTGCGTCGGGCTCGGGCCGAGGAAAACCCCTCAAAGCGGTTTGGCGATCCAAGGGAATTTGGGGATGCGTGCGCATTTTTATGCAGTGCGCAAATGGGTTATGTTACAGGACAGCATTTTTTGATGGATGGAGGTTCTTACCCTGGAACGTTCTAGTTTTTTTGCTTTGCAGTTTATTATTTTCCGGAAGCAACGGAAAGATACCTAGACCTTTTATGTAGGTAGAGCACATATATGACGTCAAAAGAAACAAATATTATCTCGGTTCAGGATAACGTACTAGGTAGCTCAACAGTAAAGAAGAGGTTGGGATATCGTTATATTAATCGTGAACTTTCCTGGCTGGCTTTTAACGATCGTGTTTTATCCGAATGCTATAATGAACGACATCCGCTCCTCGAGCGCCTTCGCTTTTTATCTATTTCTGGTAGCAACCTAGATGAGTTTTATATGGTTCGGGTCGCGGGGTTAAAGGCGCAAATAGCTGCAGGAATAAGCGAATCTAGTCAGGATGGGCTTACGCCGTCGCAACAGCTAGAGTCTGTTGAACACAGTTCAGAAGAGCTGCGACATAAACAAAGTGACACCTGGAAGAAATTGGCTAAGCAGCTAGAGATGGAGAAAATCTCTGTCGTGGAGATGGATGGTATTACTAATTTGGAACGTTCTTGGTTAGAAAAATATTTCAAGGAATATATTTTTCCAGTACTAACACCGCTCGCAATTGATCCGGCCCACCCTTTCCCGTTTGTTCCGAATCTTGGGTTCGCAATGGCGCTCCAATTGCAAAGGCGGCGTGACGGTGAATCACATAGAGCCCATGTTCCTTTGCCATCTCAAGTTGAACGATTCATTCGATTGCCAGGGTCAGTCAATAGATACGTTATGCTAGAAGCATGTGTGCATATTTGCATAGATCAGTTATTCCCGGACTTCGAAATAAACGGTGTGGGTTTATTCAGGGTTATACGTGATAGCGATGTGGAATTTGAAGATGACGCAGAAGATTTGGTGTTATCAACGGAGGCGGCCTTGCGTGAGCGACGTCGAGGCAATGTGGTACGGCTAGAGCTTAGTGCGGAGATGCCAAATGAACTAAAAGCGTTAATTATAAACGAATTGGATGCTAGCAATAGAGACGTTGTTGAGGTTCAAGGCCCGTTAGGTCTCCATCAGTTTTCCCAACTTATAGGTTGTAATAGGGATGATCTGATTTTCCCACCACATGCCGCTCGTTTTCCAGAGAGGATTCGAGAGTTTGGTGACAACTGTTTTTCTGCAATACGAGAAAAAGATATAGTCATTCATCATCCCTACGAAAGTTTTGACGTAGTAGTCCAGTTTCTTGAGCAAGCGGCTGTTGATCCGCAGGTAATTGCCATTAAACAAACTCTTTATCGAACGACGCCCGATTCACCAATAGTGAAAGCACTAGTATCGGCAGCAGAGGCAGGCAAATCTGTAACAGCTTTGATAGAGTTAAAAGCTAGATTTGATGAAGAAGCGAATTTACGGTTATCGCGAGCGATGGAACGAGTTGGAATCCAAGTCGTTTACGGGTTTATGAATCTTAAGACACATGCTAAAATTTCATATGTCGTCCGAAAAGAGAATGGAGCACTAACTAAGTATACTCATTTTGGGACCGGCAACTATCATCCGGTAACGGCTAGAATTTATACCGACATATCTTTTTTTACCTGTGACCCGGAACTGTCCAACGATGCAGCTTTGGTATTCAATTTTCTAACCGGGTATGGAGAGCCTCCCAATTTTGCTAAGTTGGCATTTGCTCCTACCAGCCTACGTAGTGATATTCTCTCTCTTATAAATGAAGAAATTCGCCATGCGGAGGCAGGGCGACCGGCCGCTATTTGGGCAAAAATGAATTCGTTGGTTGACATAGAAGTAATTGACGCACTGTACCGGGCTAGCAGTCATGGTGTTCAAATTGATCTTGTGGTTCGAGGTGTATGTTGTATATATGCGGGAGTTGCTGGTTTATCTGAGAATATACGAGTAAAAAGTATAGTAGGACGATTTCTGGAGCATGCTCGGATATGGGCCTTTGGAAGCGGTGGAAACCTTCCTAGTAAAACGGCAAAAATATTCATTTCTTCTGCTGATTGGATGCAGCGTAATTTTGACCGTCGTTGCGAAGTAATGGTGCCAATAGAAAATCCTACTGTTCATGAGCAAGTGCTTGGTCAAATCCTTGTGGCTAATTTAAAAGACGAAGCTCAAAGCTGGTTCATGCAACCAGACGGAACCTACAAGCGTCTTGTGGAGGCAAAGGACGCGTTTTGTGCCCACGACTACTTTATCAATAATCCCAGTTTATCTGGTCGTGGATCCGCATTGGAAAGGTATGGGGGGCCTGCACGACTTCAGATAACAGCGGATCAGTCAGCTTAGATGTTACGAAGTGAAAATAAGAACTTACTTAATGTTTGATGATGCGTTCTATGATGGTTGCTGGAAACTTAGCCCCAAATCACGATGATTCGGCTGCTCTTGGTTCAGTGGGACGTTATGCTGTAATTGATATTGGTTCCAATTCAATTAGATTGGTAATTTTCGATCAATTGAGCCGTGGTCTAAGCGTTATTTTCAATGAAAAGGTACTTTGTGGTTTGGGATCCGGTCTAAGTGCTACTGGATGTTTGAACGTGAAGGGGGTTGAACAGGCATTAAAGAACCTATCACGGTTCACGTCGATCCTTCATGAAATGCAAGTTGATAAAATAGATGTAGTTGCAACGGCAGCTGTGCGGGATGCTAAGGATAGAACACAGTTTATAGAAAGAGTTCTCGAAGAGTGTAAACTAAAAATTCGTGTTTTGTCTGGTAAGGAAGAATGTCAATACAGTGCGTACGGAGTGCTTTCTTCAGTTTCCGACCCGTCGGGTTTGGTGGGCGATCTTGGAGGGGGAAGCTTGGAGTTAGTGAGGTTATCAAATGGCTGTATCCGTGATTGTTATACTCTCTCTTTGGGCCCGTTACGTCTTTCTGATCAGAAAATTAAGCCAGATAGTGACCAAACAATCCATATTGAGGAAGTCTACGATGATATCGTCAGGACCCCACTGCAGAGTGGCGAGACATTTTTCTTAGTAGGAGGAAATTGGCGTTCCTTGGCACGTCTACACATGTCGCAGTCAAATTATCCTTTGCGTGTTATTCATCAATATACCATGACTTATAGAGAAATTTTTGATTTTGCTCTCTTAGTATCAAAGCAGAGTCCTAAATCACTCAGTGGTATTAGCGATATTTCCAAACGAAGACTCGAGCTACTTCCACTGGCAGCTTCTGTTTTATTGGTGCTCCTACAGAGAATTTGCCCAAAAGAAGTGGTATTTTGTGGAACAGGTATTCGAGAAGGGCTTGCATACTCGCGCCTTCATCCTCAAGAGAAAATGAAAGATCCTGTCATTTCCGTATGCAGAGAGTTAGCATCTCGGGTGGCTCGTTTTCCTAGTCATGGGGATGAGCTGGCATCGTGGACCAGTTTAATTTTTGAGAATGAGCAACAGGATCAAGCTAGACTTCGTCATGCTGCGTGTCTTTTAAGCGATATTGCATGGCGTGTGCATCCCGATCATCGGGCTGAATACGCTCTCATGAAAGCTCTATGGCTGCAGGCGTCGATTGACCATCCAAGTAGAACGTTCTTAGGCCTCGCCACAATGTATCGCTATAGCGGAAAAAAAGTACCCGAACTTGCTACCCAAGTTATGCATTTGTTAGAGGAGGATACTTTAGACAGGGCTAAGGCGGTGGGTCTTGCGGCACGGGTCGGGGAGACTTTGTGCGGTGGAGTTCCTGGGGTTTTGCAGCGTTTTTCTTTAACAAAAACGGAAAACAAACTAATCCTTAAGCATAACATGGAAGACGCGCCTATGATTGGGCATGTCGTGTGGGCCAGATTTCGGGCATTAGCGTTACACATGCTCCTAAAACCATTTGTTCAACAATTTGACTAATAGCCGAGGCTCTATCTTTTATTTAAATATTTATCCATGTTCTTAATTATTGATTGTAGCTCAACCATGAATTTTTATCCCAGACTCTATGGTTGAAATAGAGATCTCTCCAGAACTTACATGCAATGAGATCGTTCCATTACAAAGCTTAAGGGCATCTGATCCAAAAATTGAATATCGCCAGCCAGTAAGTGCCTTTACTGAAGTGTTCCCTGCTGCTATTTGCACCAAGTCTGAGTTCTTGGCTACGAGTTTCTGTGCAACGCCGTGTTGTTCACACTTCAACTTCAGCAAAACTTTTAACAAATCTACTACAGCTCCTGAGGCATTTACGGTATCACGGCGGATATTCGGCGAAGGATATTGTTCTCGTGGTACATTGGCTCCGCGTGTTATTGCTTTTAAAAAATCAGAACCTAATTTTCCTTTTGCTGCTTTTTCGGAAAAACCACGGATACGACCAAGTTGTGCTGTATTGTTGGGACAGGATGATGCTACTTCAAGTAGTGATTCGTCCTTTATCAATCTCTGTCGAGGAATATTGAGTTGGCGTGCCCATGTTTCTCTAACGGCGGCAACTTCACGGAGTACCGCTAGGGTCTTAGGCTTTGCATTGCGTGATTTTATTCTTTCCCATGCATTCTCGGGTTTAAGAGTATATAAATCTGTGCTGCACAAATTTTCTGTTTCTTCTTTAACCCAATTGGTCCGACCAGTGTCCAAAAGTGTCTTTTGCAACTCTTCGTATATTTTGGGCAAATGGGCAACATCAGAACGAGCATATGACAGTTGTCGCTTTTCCAATGGTCGGCTCGACCAGTTCGAGAATCGTGAAGATTTATCCAATCGCGCTCCTGCAAGCTGTTTGGCAAGGGTTTCATAACTGGCTGAGTCACCAAACCCGCAAACCATCGCAACTATTTGTGTATCAAAAATAGGTGTTGGAACAGAGCCAGTTAAATTAAAAAATATTTCTAAATCCTGTCTGGCCGCATGAAATATCTTCAGCAACTCCTTTTTTTTGAGTAGTCCAAAAAAAGGTTTTAATTCAATTTCGGGGGTCAAAGGATCAATTATAAAAGTGTCACCACCTGGATCTGCAAGCTGTATAAGGCATAAATTTGGCCAATATGTTCCCTCTCGCATGAACTCTGTGTCAATGCATACAAATTGACATTCCTCCAGATGCTGACACAGGTTTCCTAGCGATTTATTATCGGAAATAATGTTATTGACAGAGCTATTCAGTGTCATGCTTGCTTATAGTCCTCAATTAGAGAGAGTGGATCGAAGACCATCTCTGAAAACTTAATAGATCTATAGCTGGCCTTAGTTTGATATTCTAGAAGTCTCATTGTCTACTCCTATTGACTCGTTCAATAAGTAATATACCTGCTAAGAAAACACAGTGAAATTTATAAACATAATAACAAAAATAGCATTCAAATTGCTCTTTGTGGTTGCATTCGTAAATAGTTTCCATATTGCAGCAGGCGCTAAGGTGGAAAGATTGGAAATTTTAGAACGTATTCCCTTCGCGAAGGGTTTCCACTTTAGTGATGTCGGTGCTTATGAGCTTGTTCGGGGTCGACTTCATTATTCGGTACACCCATCCAACCCAGCAAATACTCAAATTGTCGATATAGAATTAGCTCCAAAGGATGAACGAGGTGTGGTGGTGTTTTCGGGAGACTTTATATTATTGCGCCCCATTGAAGAGGGACTAGGAAACCAACGGTTACTGTACGAAGTGGGAAATCGGGGCAATATTGGAATACTAACTTACTTTAACGATGCTTTGTCAAATAACAAACCCTCATCGTTGCAGGACGCCGGTAATGGATTTTTGTTTCGTGAAGGTTATACGCTTTTGTGGAGTGCATGGAATTGGGATGTAACTGAACAAAACAATCGAATGCAAATTGAAATTCCCACTGCAATAAACCCTGATGGATCTCCAATAATCGGACAAATATCATCTGAGATTACTACAAACTTTCCGAATCAATGTGAGCCAATAGTCTGGGGAAATTCCAGGGGCTATCCACCAGTTTTAGAATCCCTTAGGACCGGTATCCTCACTATTAGATCTCAGCAATGGGAAGTGCGCCATCCACTAGATCGTTCCATGTGGTCTATTGGATGTACCCCAAAAGGGAGCACCCAATTTAACCCGACACATTTATTTATTGAAGACCGTTTTAGGCCAGGATTTTTATACGAACTAACTTATGCCGCTATGAACCCAAGAGTTGTGGGTCTGGGCTTGTCATCAATCCGGGATGCGGTCTCATTTTTCCGTTTTGAAGAGTCAGATGAGTCAGGAAATATTAATCCGTTGTTTGGCGCCATTGAAAGTGTGCTGCTAATTGGAATTTCTCAATCGGGTCGCGTAATACAGCATATGCTTTACGAGGATTTCCATCGTGACGAACTTGGGCGTATGATTTTTGACGGAGCCATGATTCATGTGGCGGGAGCGGGGAAAGGTAATTTTAATCATCGCTTTGCCCAAACTACCCGACATCCAAGTGCACACGAAGATCATCAATATATTGCTGACTTTTTTCCTTTTGCTACAGTCCCACAATTTGACCCGGTCACAGGGGAGCATGGTGACGTTTTAGCTCGTGCAAAAAAAGCCAATGCTGTACCGAAGCTTATCTATACCAACACATCCACCGAATATTGGGGACGATCTGCTTCACTTTTGCATACGGATGTCCAAGGGAGTGCTGATATTAACTTGGATGATAACGCAAGACTTTACGTCGTTTCAGGAGCTCAGCATGGAGTGTGGTCTTTTAGGCATCGCGCAATATTTGAAAACTGTGTGAATCCGGTCGACTACCGACCAATTTTGAGAGCTCTGTTAAGTCGACTAGGTCGATGGGTGGAAAATACCGAGCTTCCGCCTCTCAGCGCCTATCCACGGGTAGCAGATAACCAGCTAGGATCGGTATCTCAATGGCGAAATAGTTTTCCAAAAATGCGAACAATTCGATTGCCCAATGTCAATCTTGCACCACCAAGATTGGATAATGGCTCTAGATGGGATCAAGGTATTATAGACAAAGTCCCTCCTGTTTTAGGGCTTCCGTATACGACCTTAGTTCCTATCTCTGATAACGATGGAATTGACCTTGGTGGTTTACGGTTGCCGATGGTGGAAGAGCCACTAGGAACGTTCGTTGGCTGGAATTTGCGCCGACCCGAGTATGGAGCTTCTGATCACATCGGACGATGGTCGGGGTCATTTATACCCTTTGAAACGAATGAGAGTCGTCGGAAACATACGAAAGATTCGCGTTTGTCAATTGAGCGGCGTTATGAGAACATTTATGACTACGATGCCGCTATTAAAATAGCGACACGTGCTTTATATGAGAGGGGTTTTCTTTTAACAGAAGATTTTCCAAGAATTAGGGATCGAGCCTTGCAATTTTATAGAAACTTAACAGCAAGAGACTTTTACGAGACTAACTGCGATTATACGGTCTTTTAAACTTTCCACGTAAGCGAGCCACAACACAGAAATATGAATATGTTAATATAAGGCATGATAAGATAAAATTGGCAGCGACTCAGGAAAAGTATACTAAAACAGGGGGTGCGTATTGTGGCTGTTAAAGGATTTGTCCCGTCGGGAGTAATTCCGGCATGTCTGCTGCCGTTCAATAACGACCATTCTATCGATGAACATAGTTATCGTAAGCATCTACGTGATGTGACGTCGGTCGAAGGTATCTCATCAATCACAGTCAATGCTCATGCATCCGAGGCACACGCATGCACATTTCAAGAACAACAGCGTGTTTTGGACATCACTCTAGATGAAAATGGGACTACTCCAGTAGTGAATGGTATATATGCTGATGGTAGTGCTCTGGCCGCGCAGCTAGCAAAGATGGCCGAAAAAGGTGGGGCGTCTGCTTTATTAGTATTTCCACCAAATTCAATTGCCATGGGGGGACAACTTCGTCCGGAAATGGCCCTGAGTCATTTCAAGGTCATAGCAGATGCTACAGATCTTCCCCTCATTATTTTTCAATATCCTTTGGGGGGAGGCCTCGGCCATACTTTTGATACATTGGTGAAATTATGTGAAGACATACCGTCTGTTGTTGCAATAAAGGATTGGTGCAATGACGCAATGCTGCACGAGAAACATATACGGGTTCTACAAAATCTCACTCGACCAATTAACGTTTTAACAACTCACAGCGCTTGGCTTATGTCATCTTTGGTGATGGGTTGTAATGGTCTGTTGTCCGGTGCTGGTAGCGTAATAGCAGATTTACAGGTCGCCTTATGGCTCTCGGTACAGGAGGGGGATCTTGTAAAGGCTAAGAAACTTAACGATCAAATTTACCCTATGGTTCAGGCATTTTATGCTCCGCCATTTCTGGATATGCATAATCGTATGAAGGAGACGGCGGTGCTGCTTGGCAGGCTGCCAAAGGCAATAGTGCGGCCACCTCTTTGCAAACTCCCTAATCATGAGATAGAAAATTTGAAAATAGCAATTAAGGAGGCAGGGTTGAGCGGAGAGGGGTTTATACCTAGAGCAGCATGACATCCCACTCCATTGCACTTGTTTCCTAGTTTCTACCTGACAAGATGTCAATGCGGAGGAGTCATCTCTAAGCAAGGTCCTATTTGCCCTATTATAGATTTGGTGACGGACTATAATCAATTTATTGATGATTTTATTATGTAAGGTGTGAACGAATGTTAACTAGAGTCACAAAGTTTGTTTCAGCTTGGTTGTTTGCCTTAATGTTTCTCGCCGGGTTTGCTGTTGCGTCTGTTGAACTGGAAGAAGTAATTGAATCACGTGATTCTTTAGATCGAGCTCGCGATGTACATCGGAATCCAAAAGAAACTATTCGATTCTTTGAAATCCAGCCAGGAATGACGGTTGTAGAGACGTTACCTGGTAGAGGATGGTACACTAAAATCCTTGTTCCTTATATTGGAGAGAATGGTCGCTTCTTTGGCGCTAATTATACCAATAGTCTCATGGAACGAGTAATGGGGAAACGTTGGGAAAGTAGACGAGAGGCTATCGAAAAATGGTTGGACACCTTTCCTGCCTGGGCTGAGTCTTATGCCATGAAACCGCCAAAAATAGGTGCTTTTCACATTTCGCTAGCTCCTAAAAACCTTATAGGGCAAGTTGATCGAGTGCTATTTATTCGTTCATTACATCACCTCAATAGATTTGATACGAAAATTCTTGATGCTGCTGCTACCGAAGCATTCTCTTTATTAAAGCCAGGGGGAATAGTAGGTGTTGTTCAACATCGTGCTCCCGAAAATAGCTCTGATGTTTGGGCCAATGGCGACAACGGATATTTAAAACAGACTAGAGTAACAGAAGCATTTGAATCGGCGGGTTTTCACTTGGTAGGAAGTATAGAGATAAACGCAAATCCTATGGACCAACCCACAGAAGATGACCGTGTTTGGAGATTGCCGCCCGCCTTGAGTACCGAAGATAGGTATAAGGAAAGCAACAAAGCTATTGGAGAATCTGATCGCATGACCCTAAAATTTCGAAAGCCCATTTAAATGCTAAATCGTCGCTAGGAGCTATGTACACACTTGGCCGGTCAGCGGTTTATTTTCAAATTTAAAAAGTGTAGAACCTTCGAGCGTTATGTTTTTCAAGACTACTGAAGTGGGTGACTGACAAATTAAGACCGATTAGGATAATACACAGTTTTTTTGCATATGTGTCGGTGATCAGGCTACATTGATTGAATTATCGGCAACAAAAATACTCAGAAATGGTGGGCGCGGCTGGGATTGAACCAGCGACCCCCACGATGTCAACGTGGTGCTCTCCCGCTGAGCTACGCGCCCTTGCTCCAAAAACCTATGACTGGAAGGGTGTTTTGAACCCCATCAAGCATCGGACAATAGAGGGTGAGGGGGCATCTGCCAACATTTTTTACCCCCAGTGTGCCAGAATTGTAGTAGTGCTCAACTGGTTGTTCCCCGGTCCACGATTTTCGGGTATTCCTATTTTTTCATGGCTGCACTTGCAATTGAAAACTGGCGCGTTACGGCTCCGCCATTTCAAGATTGAAACCTCCTACCTTCAGTCCTGACGCCCCAAAATGGTATAGGTTAGATCACCATCTATCTATATACTAAAACCTGTGGTTTTGGCTTAATGAGAAGGAACGGCAACTCAGGGACCGAAGTCTACCACCCGGAAAGCACGGCATGATCCCAACATTGGGCCCTAAATCCTATAGTCGTTGTCCTCTGAGATGAAACATGGCTGAACAGCATCTAAAGCTAAACATTCAGCAAGCAATAGACCTCGCTGTGCAA